>JAIQFY010000001.1 GCA_020072965.1 Terriglobia bacterium
GCGTCGCGAGTCTTATCATGCCAGCTTAACTGTAAGAAGAATTTTCCGCCGGTACGCAACACCCGGACATTGGCCATAGAAATTTCCAGTGACGCGGGTTCATCGGTGTCAAACAGCGGCGGCGTGCGATTGAGCGAAACCTTCTTGGGCGGCGCCAGCTTCCAGTCGATGCTTCCAGAATTCATAAGGGCGTCCTCGGGGGCGCTCGAAGTCACCACACGGATGACCGTTCCGCCCGCCTGCTCTGCCACTTGCGCCGCGCAAGGCGCTACCAGCAGCACGGCGACGGCAGACCCCAGAAACCAATACAGCGTTCGCATGAAACTCTCCTAAACCTTGATCTGTACCAGTTGCGGACGGATGCGGTAGCGAGTCTCGGCATCCCGCCCAATCAGCAGTTGCAACACTTCACTCCGTCCCCCTTCTTGCGCCAATTTCAACTCAGCCTCCAGCCGCGTAATCACCCCTCTAACTTCCTCGCCGAAAAGGTAAATCAGGTAGTCCAGCGGTACCCGCGGGTCTTCGAGGATGCTCTTGCCGTAGTTCTCGCGTTTCGGCGGATTGAAGGGCGGCACGTAAAAAACGTTGGGTTGTGTCCCCCTTTCCGGGTAGAGCGGGAGCGCCATCTTGTGAACGAGGACGAGCTTGTGCACAGGTGACTCGGGATCATCCAGCAGGCCGACGAATCGCAGGCGGCCCGGGCACTGTGCAGCACACGCGTTGACCTCCCCTTTCTCGAGACGCGGGTAGCAGAAGACGCATTTCTCCGATTTGCCCGCGACCTCGTTGAAGTAGATCTTCTTATAGGGGCACGCCTGGATGCAGTAGCGATAACCCTGGCAGCGGTCCTGGTCGATGACCACGATGCCGTCTTCTTCGCGCTTGTAGATGGCCTTGCGAGGGCAGGCTTCCAGACAGGCGGGATAGGTGCAATGGTTGCAGATGCGGGGCAGATAGAAGAAGTAATTCTCGCTGCCGTTCATACCGCCCACGTCTTCGTCCCAATTCACGCCGGACTGCGGTTCGGGGGAGGGCATGACCGGTTTGCCTTTGCCTTCAAAGAGGCGCTGCTCATAATCGTACTCCCAGGCATGGCCGTAGTCATCCATGGTGGGCAAAGGGCTGGGCTGGAGCGCGCCGTCTTTCCAGCCCCCGCCGATAAGGTCCCATTGGCGCGGGTAACCGAGGCCGGGGCGCGTTTCGACATTATTCCAGTACATGTAGCCGGTGCCGTCGCGGTCGGTCCAGAGCTTCTTGCACGCGATGGTGCAGGTCTGGCAGCCCAGGCACTTGTTCAAATCCATCACCATTGCATATTGGTGTTTCGGCATGGCTGCCTCTCCTTAAACCTTGGCACTCTCGACTTCCACCTTGATGTCGCGGTTGTTCCCCGTGGGCCCCCAGTAGTTGAGACGGAAATTGACGTGACCGTATTTGCCGATGAGCTGGGTGGGTTTGATCTTGATGTAAGTGAGCGACTGCCATCCGCCCTGCTTGAAGCCGAGGAATTTCTCCCAGCCGTGATACATGGTCACGCGCCCGGGTTTTTCGCCCGGCAGGATCTGCAAGCGGCACACACACTGACCGACATCGTTGTGGATGCGAACCCAGTCGTTGTCCTTCAGGCGACGCTTGCGGGCGTCGTCCGGATGCATGTAGACGATCGGTCCGCCGCGCTGCAAGCGGAGCATGGCCCGATGATCGCGCCACGTGGAGTGAATGGACCAGCGTCCATGCGGCGTGTTCCAGTAGAGGGGGAACTTTTCATCCAGCGGCTCCTTGAAGGTGGGCAGCGCCTCACCCAACTCGATGTACCAGGGATGGTCGATATAGAACTGCTGCCGGCCTGTCAGCGTGCGCCACGGGCGCTTCTTTTCGAGCTGATGCTTGAAGGGTGTGTACGCCACGCCCTGCTCAATGTCGCTGTTCCAGGACTCAGGATCGGTGGCAATGAAGCGCTGAGGTTTCTGCTGAAGCTGTTGGTAGGTCATGCCACGGGTTTCGGGGGCGTTGGCGAGAATAAAGTTCGCCGCCTGCTCGTCGGTTTGGATCTCTCCTTTGCCCGTCCAGTCGTGCGCCAGCTGGGTGAAATCGCGGTTCCAGTCGAAGGCCTCGTCGTGGAAGGGCTTCAGGCCTTTCTTCCGAGCGAGGTCGGCCATTTTTTCGGCGAGGGCGCGGAAGAGGTCCCAGTCGGTCTTGCTTTCAAACAGGGGCTCGCAGGCCTTGCCAAAGGGATGGATGTAGCTATGACAGTCCGTGGAGTTGATGTCTACCTTTTCGTAGTAGCTGGCCGCGGGCAGCACGACGTCGGAGTAAAGCGCCGTGGTGTCCATGCGGTAGTTGATGTCCACGATCAGGTCCAGGTCTTTCCAGAGTGAGGATTCAAGGATCTCGTTTCCCTTAGCCTGATTCAAATAGTTGGCGCGCCAGACGACAAAGGCCCGAGGCTTGCGTCCGTCCTTCGGCCACAGGGGCATCCACCCGTTCTTGACGGACTCCTGGATGTACCACTCGACGGGCTTGCCGTTGTAAAGATGCGGGTCCTTGCTGGTGGAGTGAACATAGCTCCACAGCGTGGTGTTCTGGAAGCGCTGTTTCTTTCGCCCTTCGGGGTAGGCCAATTGGAAAAACCCGTGTTCCGGCCAGATGCGCTCCTGTCCTACATAATGATTGAAGCCGCCCCCGTTCTTGCCCACATTGCCGGTCAGCGCCACAAGCAGAATGAAGGCGCGGTTGATGAGGTCGTTGTGAAACCAGTGATTGGTGCCGGCGCCGTGAATGATCATGGCGGGCTTGCGCGTGCCCAGCTCCCTGGCAAAAAGTTCAATCTCACGGGCGGGAAGGCCCGTACGCAAGGCCACCTTGTCCAGGGTGTATTTGGCGAGTTCTTTCTTGAGCAGTTCAAAAACGGTGCTGACTTCGGCTGTATTACCTCCGGCCAGCTGCACCTGGAAGGTGCCCGCCAGCGCGGGATCGGCGCCGTTGAGTTGAATGGTCTTCTGTTCAGAGCCCATTGACCCGGGCGTCGCGACGGCACGCTGTTGTTTCGTGTCCCAGAAATAGAAGATATCATCCTTGCCGCCGGATTTAAGATCGGACTCTCGCAGAAAGCGCTTGGTGTTGCGGAGCACGAGCAGAGGCATGTCGGTTTGTTCTTTGACATAGGGGGCATCGATCAGGTTCTGGTCGATGAGGAGCTTGGCTACCCCCAGGGCGAGGATGCCATCGGTGCCAGGATTGATCTGGAAAAAGAGATCGGCATGGGTGGCGCTGGCGTTGTAGTCGGGCGAAATGCAAACGATCTTGGCCCCGTTATAGCGGGCCTCAAAGGCAAAGTGGGCGTCCGGGATGCGGGTCTGTGAAATATTGGAGCCCCACAGCACGATATATTTTGAGTTGAACCAGTCCGCGCACTCGCAGGCTTCGGTCTGCACACCCCAGGTGAGAGGCTCGCCCGGGGGAAGGTCGCAGTACCAATCGTAGAACGAGAGAAAGACGCCGCCGATGTAATGGGCGAGCCGAGAGCCGGCACAGAAACTCACCGGGCTCATAGCGGGGATGACGCTGAAAAATGTGTTGGTATCAGGACCGTAGTTATAAACATTGTCGAGCAGTTTCCCTGCGACTATTGTAAGGGCTTCATCCCAGCTGGCACGCCGCCATTTGCCCTCTCCCCGTTGGCCGGTGCGGATCAGCGGATACCGAAGCCGCTGCGGGCTGTATACGTATTCCACGAAGCAGCCGCCCTTCTGGCAGCCGCGAGGGTTATAGTCGGGCAGTTCATTGTTGATCCGCGGATAGTCAGCCGCCTGCTCCTCGCGGACCATCACGCCGTTGCGCACGTACACCTTCCATGAGCAGGAGCCGGTGCAGTTGGCGGAATGCGTGGAGCGGACCACTTTGTCCCAACTCCAGATCTTGCGGTAGAAATCCTCCCATCCGCGATAAGGGTAGGCCCGCAGCGGGTCGAACTCGCCCGTGAGCGTGCTGAGCACGGGCTTTTCCTTGCGCGAGCAGCCGGGCAGGACCAGGGTTGCCGCAGTCATGGCGGCGGTCTGGATGAAGCCGCGCCGGGACCAGGATCGATGGGGTTTGTTCTTGTCACTCATGGCTTGCCTCCTACGGGAGGTGGGGGAGTGCTGCCGGGAGTTCGGGCACTTTGATTCTTGTTTTCTCCGAGGGTCCGCAGGTAGGCGAGCACATCCGCGATGTCCTGGTCGCCGAGCGCTGAGGCCTCGGGACGCTGGAATGCGGGCATCGCCGTTCGGATGCGGCCGTTGCGAATCGTGCGGACAATGAACTCATTAGTGGCGGCCTGCTGGAACACCGGATTTCCGATTTCCGGGGCGATCCCGCCTCGGCCATGCATCCCGTGACAGCCGGCACAGTTCGTCAGGAAAAGTGAGAGACCCCGGCTGGAGTCTCCCCGGAGCGAAAGGGAGGGCATCGGGGGAGCCGCTCGTGCGCCGGCGCGGAGGTACTCATCGACGGCCGTGATCTCCTCGGTATGCAATCCGCCGGCATGGGGTCCCCAGGCCGGCATCTGGGTGCCGGGACGGCCTTGCTCAATGTTGGTCCGAAGATAATCGCGGGGGGCTCCTGCCACCAGCGAGTCCCCTCGCACTGCGGGAACGAAGCGCCCAAATTTCTTGTCCCAGCGGGAATAAGTGCCGTTCCCGTGGCATGCCGTGCAGTACTGTCGATAGACCTGCTCCCCCGTCAGCGGTATGGGATGGAGGTCGCGATGCTTCTGATCGATCTTGTCAGGCGCGAGATAGCTCTCAGGGACGTCCCGTCTCCACTCGGAGAGCATCAAGACAGTAAGCGCAAGCGCCTCCCCGCGGGTCACTGTCGGGTTGCGCATTTGGCTGTCTCGAACAATGCTGCCCGGGTCGCGGAAGTGCGCCGTTTGCCAGTTCCACGTGGTGTAGGGCGGCTTCACGTTGGTCATGATGAGTTGGTGGCGGGTCTTTGCGCCTTCGTTGTCGAGCGCGGGTCCGAGCGTGCCGCCGCGTCCGCCGAGTTTGTGGCAGGAGCCACAGCTCTTCTCCTTGTAAAGCTTTAAGCCCAAGGTCAACATCGGAACCTGATCGGAGGGCAGCTTTTCGGGGTCGTGGCACGTGGCGCAAGCGGCCTCGGTCATCTCCGGGGGCAATAGCGGATAGTCCCAGTAGACGTCTTCGGCCTTGGCCTCCTGAAACGTCAGGGCCGCGCCCTGGCCGTGGTGACACACCGTGCAGCCAAATCGGTCCACAGGGTGCTTGTCGAGAAGGTGCCCGGGATGGGTTCGGTGGGGCAGCGCCGCGTCAGTCACACGAGGGTCGTCAATTCCATTGTGGCAGGTGACGCAACGATCCACGGCGCCCAGGGCGGGAATGCTGACCTGCTTCATCTCGATCCGGAACTTGCTCAGCAATTCGCGGCCCCGGTCGTCGGCGGTTTTTTGGCGAAGGATGTCGCGATACTCCCGCTGCACGGTTTTCCATTGGGCCAGGTAGTTCTCGTGCACCGCCGCGCCCGCCAGGTAGGCGATGGTGACGAGGCTGCCCACCAGCAGGAGCCAGCGATAAAACCGTGAGGGATCGTTCATCGCATTCTCCTCTCTAGTGTATTGGCCACTGCGAAGGCCACCAGTAGAAATGCCAATTGGGTCCACGGTGGACCGTCGCAAAATAAGTCAGCAAAATGAAACCGACCAGGAAACAGGTGAACAGCGAAACGGCCGCGAGGCGCACTGAGTTCTTGCGCCTCAGGATGAGAATTGACCACCCGGCAAAGATCACGACGAGTAGAGAGCCGGGGTTGATCACAATGATCCACAACTGGTGAATGTTGGGGGACCAGTTGCGAAGCCAGCCGTAATTCACGGTGAATGCGAGCATGCCGGCAGTCACAGCCAGCGCAAAGAGAAACGATTGCCAGAACACGGCCCGTTCGCTTTTGGTCCCAAACCAGGTGCCTTCGCCCCCCGCGCGCCGATCCAGAAACGGAATCAGCGCCAATCCAACGACGACGATGACCGGAATCAAAAGACCGCCCGTAAATGCCGAGTATGAGACCAGCTCCTGAATCCCGAGGAAGTACCAGGGCGCCTTCGCCGGATTCTCCGGGATCGCGGCGTTAGCGAGCTCCTTCAACGGCGCGTCGGAGTAGAACGCCAGGATGAGCGTCGTGGCCACTGTGAGCATGAAGACCGAAAGCTCCGCCCAAAAGAGTCGCGGCCAGCTCATCACCGTGTTTTCGGGCCCGCGGTTTACCGGCGGCCGCTGGCCCTTTACCAGCGCCATGAGACCGTAGGTCTTCGTGGCCAGGGGCTCGAAGACGGGGCGCCGTTCTCCGCCCCATTCGGCGAGCCCCCCCATGGGATCTTCGGGTTTGGCCAGGCCCCCATCTTTTCGAATGCGCCAGAAGTGCACGCCGAGCAGGGTGACAAGCGCCAGGGGAAGGACAAAGACATGCAGAACGTAAAAACGAATCAGCGCGTCCTGGCCGACGTAGTTCGCTCCCAGCAGCAAGCGTTTCTGGAAACCGCCGGGATCAAAGTATTTCGTGATCCCAATGGCGTCAGTCAGTTCACGGGGCGAGTTGGCAATATTGGACCCGATGGTGATGGCCCAGTAGGCGAGTTGATCCCAGGGAAGCAGATAGCCGGTGAAACTGAGGGCCAGGGTGATGACCAGCAACCCCAGTCCAACCAGCCAATTGAACTCGCGCGGCTTTTTGTAGCTTGCCGTGAAAAAAACCCGGGCCATATGCAGCAAGACAACTACTACCATGAACTGCGCAGCCCAGCGATGAATATTGCGGATGAACCGTCCGGTGAAAACCGCGAAGTGGATATCTTTGATGGACTGGTAGGCCAGGTCGGTCGAGGGTTTGTAGTAAACCATCAACAGGACACCCGTGATAAGGGTAAGCACAAAACTCGCGGTAGCCATCAACCCGAGTCCGAAGGTGAGCGTGGGGCTGAGGGTGCGCAGGTGGACGCGGACGCTGTGGATGTGCAGAAAGAGATTGTGGAATGTAGCCTGCGACTCCTCGCGCTCCGATTCGGGCGCTTTCCCCAGGCGGAAGCAGGCCTCCTTCACGCTGTGGGGAAGCGTCCGCAGGTTATGCAGAAATTCCTGAGTGGCCGTTTCTTCCATCGTTTCCCTCCTACACGCGGTAACGCGTGCCCTCCGGGACCTCGGAGTCTGCGTTCACGACCAAGTCACCATTGGCTACGCGGCTGACTTCGAGCCACGGCAACGGACGCGGGGCCGGTCCGCCGATGACGCTGCCTTCATTGTCGAAGCGCGAGCCATGGCAGGGGCAGGCGAACCCATCCTGCGACCGCGCCACGGTGCAGCCCAGGTGCGTGCACGTGCTCGAAATCGCATAGAATCCTTCGTCGTCGCGGAACAGCACAAGACCCTGCTCGGCGAAAGCGGTCTCACTTCCGGCAGCAAACTGCTCCGGCGGGCCAAGCTTGAAACGCCGCACCGGGCCGGGCAACACCGCGGGGTTGGGCAGACGGAACATTCCGGCAGCCGCTGTGCCGAGGGCAGCAAAAAAACTTCCCATGGACGCCAGACTCAGAAAACTGCGGCGGTTGATTCGGGGCGGATCTAGACGGGACATGGCTTCCACTCCTTGGCAAAACTGAACTGTTCCATGGTGATGGCGGTGGTGGGGCAGCGCTCGGCGCAAAGGCCACAACGGATGCAGCGCTCCTCGTCCTTGAGGATGGCTGAGAGGTCGGAGGGATTGAGGTCCAACTCGCGAGTGGCGGTCTCGAGTTCGGGCGAAACCGCCAGCCGGTCGAAACTCACCAGTTTCAGGCACACGGTGGGACAAACATCCACGCAACCTCCGCACAGGATGCAGCGCTCGCCATCGAAAATGGTGTTGATGCCGCAGTCGAGGCAGCGGCCGGCTTCGGCGCGCGCCTGCTCCTCGTTGTAACCAGTCTCGACCAAGGCGGTTGGGCTCTTCAGACGCGCCTCCGGAGAAAGTGTCGGAATGTGCAGACGCGAGCGCCGCTCATAGTGTTTCTCACGGTGGTAGTGCTCGATGGGGAAGTGGAACTGCACCTCTTCGGGGGCTATTTCCCTGCCGCGCAGGAAGCGATAAACTGAACGCGCTGCCTGCTTGCCGCTGGCGATGGCATGGATCATCAGCCGCGGACCGTAGGCGATGTCGCCGGCGATGAGGATCCCGGGGGCGGAAGTCGTGCCGGTCTCGGGATCATTGACGATCTGCTGCGGCGAGCGCATCTCGATCCCGTCGCGCTGCGGGTCGATGAAGCTCAGATCGGCCGCCTGCCCGACGGAAAGGAGGACCGTGTCTCCCTCGATCTCCGTAGTGAGGGACTCCTCAAACTTCGGGGCAAATCGCTTGTTCTCGTCGTACACCCGGGTACAACGCGCGAACTTCACGCCACGCACGAACTTCTGGCCGTCCTTCTCGTGCACCAGGACCTCACGGGGCCCCCAGCTATTGTGGCGCGTCACACCCTCTTCCTGGCCTTCAAGAATTTCGACCGTGTCTGCGGGCATTTCCTCAAGCGACTCGAGGCAGACCAGGTTGACTTGCCGGACACCTATCATTCGAGCGGCGGTGCGCGACACGTCGTACTCTTCCTGGCGCAGCACCGTGCGGGCCACGTCATACGCCACATTCCCCCCACCAATGACAATCACGCGTTGGCCGAGCTCCACCTTCTTACCAAGGGAAACGTCACGAAGGAAATCGACCCCGCCGATCACGCCGATCGCATCGGCATTGGGAATAGGCAGCAGTCGCGACCGCTTCGCGCCACAGGCGATGATGATCGCGGCAAACTCCCTCCGAAGCTCCGTAAAGCTGATGTCTTTGCCGACCTGAGTGCTGCAACGGAGGTCGACGCCCAAAGACTGAATCACCTTGACCTCCGCGCGGATCAGTTCACGCGGCAAACGATAGCCGGGAACACCGGTGTAAAGCATGCCCGCCGGTTGCGGATCCATTTCAAAGATGGTGGGACGGAAGCCCATCAGGGCGAGATCATGTCCGGCCGCCAGGCCCGCCGGCCCCGAGCCGATAATTGCGATTCGTTCTCCTTCGGGTTTGGGAAAGTCGGCATTGACGAGAAACGCGAGGAGGTGGCTGAGCTCGTCGATATCGTCACACTGGCGAGTTTCGTTCTTGCTCTCCAGATAGGGGAATAGTTCGCTGCCGGCATCACTGCGGACATCGCTCCCAAACTTCTCGCAGGCGAAGCGCTTGAGGGCGCGGATGGAAATCGGCTCATCGATGGCCCCGCGTCGACAGGCCGCTTCGCATGGAGCGCCGCAGATGCGTCCACAGAGCGAGGCCAACGGATTCGGCCCACGGGCAATCAGGTAGGCTTTTTCATAGTCGCCCGCCGCAATAGCTCGAACGTATCCCCGGGCATCGGTATGAACAGGACAAGCATATTGGCACTTGATCTGTTCTCGCCAGTACCCGGGGTCTGCCACTCGGATTTTGTAGCGCTGTTGGTCCACTGTTCTCGCCTGCTTCCAGCGACTCATAACAACTATCGTTATATGGACACGCCACAACCAGCTATGACCTGAGTCACGGCCCGCTGTGTTCCAGGCGCAGCAAGCTGAAAAGGAAAGAGCGCCAAAACTCGGCTTCGAAGCCTTGAACTTACCCTACGCTTGCCGCACACATTGAACCTGACACAACGGCTTTGGAAGTCTACGATTGCCAGACGCATCAGGGCTTTTCGGCGAATGCGTCCAACAAAAAAGGAGGGCACCTTATTTCCGGCGTCTTGACATGGGGGCCTCCTTGCTTCCCGGCCTGAGGTCGGCCCCTTATTTCAGGGCCAGCCATTCAGGAGTCAATACGTCGAATGAGGTCCAGCGACCGACGATAAGTAGTGGTCGGCCTCCCTCAGATTCTATTCTTGCAGACCTGGCAAGTTCAAGAATTATATTTTGCGGCTGCACGGGCCGGCACGCTTCCTCTCGCAGCCTTCCACGGTTGTGTCTACGAAACCTTGACTCGGAGCATGACGGAGAATGATATTAGTCGGAGGTGAAGGAGGAATCATGGACGAATCCACAGCGGGATGGACTTCTCATTTTGGTGCATTCCTTCATTTTTTGCTGGTTTCTCATCCGGACTTGGAGAGACACTATCAGGGAGGATGTTAAAAAGATTCCGGGGCGGGAGGGCAAATTATGAGGTTTTTTTAACGCTTCCTCCTGCGGGCATTTAGGGCAATACTCTATCAGTCATCCAACGACAGGAGGTAACAATGCAAAGAAATAGGATTCTGTTAATCTTGGTTCTCATTGCGTTGGCATGGATTGTCGCGGACTGCTCCATGTTAAACAGCGACAAGACCATTGCCACCGATATCAAATCAAAAATGTTTTCAGACCCGGATCTGAAGGCAGCGAACATTGATGTTGCCGTGAAAGATGGCGAGGTGACGCTGAGCGGTGAGGTTCCCAATGCCGATGTGCAATTGAAGGCATTCAAGATTGCCAGTGCTTCCCCGGGCGTTAGGAAAGTGAACGATCAGATAAAGGTTGCGGGAGCACAAGTAGCTCAAGCAGAAGCCCCGCCGGAATCTCCAAGCGCGGCGGCCGCGCCGGCAGCGGCCCCTCCAGCACGAAAAGGATCCGGAGCCACGCCAGCAGCGACCCCTGCAGCCGCAAAAGGATCCGGGGGGACACCCCCGGCGCCAATGAGCACAACACCCTCAACCCCGGCTCCAACGCCGGAGCCTCAGCCCGTGGTGTATGAGATCCCGACGGGGACACGGATGTCAATCCGGATGGTCGATTCAGTCGACTCATCCAAGAACCAGACGGGAGAGGTGTTCCGAGCGTCAACCGATGCTCCAATTTCTATCAAGGGTCAAACGGTAGTCCCAAAAAACACGACCGTCTTTGTGAAATTAGCCAACGCCAAGACCGCGGGGCATATCAGCGGATCGAGCGAATTGGAGTTGCAGCTCTTGAAGATGGAGCTTCATGGTGAGACTTATCCGCTCGTGAGCAGTTCATACCAGGCGAAGGGTGAGGGGCGCGGAAAGCAAACCGCTACGAGAGTGGGGATCGGCGCGGCGGTTGGAACCGCGGTTGGCGCGATTGCCGGCGGGGGCAAGGGCGCAGCCATCGGTGCCGCCGTTGGGGGCGGCGCGGGAGCCGGAGTCCAAATGGCGACTCGTGGCAAGCAGGTGATGGTGCCCTCGGAGACATCGCTTGAATTCACGCTTCAGGCGCCGGTGTCGGTAACCGTCATGCCCAAGAAAGCTGCTGCGAAGTAAGGTACTGAATCCTGTTGCTCGAAGGGAACAGTCCCCCTCTTCTGCAGGGGGATGGTGTGCGCCGAAGGACCATCCCGAAAGCCGACAGCTATATAACGTCAAAGTGACATGATCTGTTTTTCAGATGAGACGTTGGATCTCGCGCGTGATTTTCCGATTCAAAGGTTGATTAGAATTGGGAAGGCGATAAGGGGATCGAAAATTCCGTGGATCCTTCGATGAGAACCATCCTTACCCGCGTTCAATCTCTGGTTCTGGTCTTCTTATTTCTGCCCAACTGGAATGCGCATGCGCAGCAGGCACCACCGCCTAAGGACACCGGCGCGAGCCAGACCGGCAAGTCAGAAGCCACGCAATCCAAGCGTATTTTTGGCGTTATCCCGGCGTTCGAAGTCAGCGACTCGGCGAATGTTCCCCCATTGACTTCCCGGGAAAAGTTTCACCTTGCATGGAGAACGAGCATCGATCCCTTCGCGTTCGCGGGGTCTGCTGTAAAAGCCGGGGTCTATCAAGGAGCGGACTTGAACCCGGAATTCGGTCAAGGCTTTTCCGGCTTTGCCAAGCGCTTTGGAGCTTCCTATGCTGACGGAACCTCCGGTCTTATGTTCGGCACGTTTCTTTTTCCCACCCTTCTCCACCAGGATCCTCGCTACTTCCGCAAGGCTGAGGGATCGTTCTCAAACCGTCTAGGCTACTCCATCACCCGTATTTTCATCACTCGGACGGACGGAGGCGCCCGCGCATTCAACTGGTCAAAGACTCTTGGCGGCCTGGCATCGGGCGGCCTTTCCAATGCGTACTATCCCGTTGAAGATCGTGGCGTCAAGCTGACCATCGGGAACTTCGCCTGGTCCATGGGCGCCGGAGCGCTGAGCAATACCCTCAAGGAGTTCTGGCCGGACATCCAAAGGAGATTCTTCAAAAAGAAACAGACGACAGGTCAGCCGGCTCCATGAGGGAACTCGCTCCAGAGGGAGATCAGTGAGAGACTGCCCGAAAGCAGTGCGGTCTCAAAGAAGAAATCATTTCTCTTCAACTGACACCTGCAGGCAAATCCCCTTGTTGTTCTTCGCGACGGTCTTCGAGATCACCTTCTGATCCAGATAGAGCCGGGATAACTTCGTCATCCTAAAACAACGACGAGCGTACCGCTGGTGGGATCGAAAGCCGGCGCCCCAGGCATGCCTTCTTTGCATACGTGCGAACGATTGCGAATAAATTCGCTACGATGGCGTTTACATGCCTGCGGTACCGCGCAGAGTTGCGAAATTGCGAACCATTCCGTACGGCATCGCAATATCCACCACAATTACCTCTTAGTGCACCCGGGTTAGTGTAATCCGACCCCGACCGCTTTGCACGTCAGGGACTGAAGTTGCAATCCAGTCAGTGGTGTAGGAATTGGTGGCAAAGGAGAAGTTTTCGATCTTCAGATACATCGTCCCCTCTTGGTAGACGTAGGGGGCCGTATTCGCCCAGGTGAATAACATCAAAGTCCCGTTAATAAGACGTCCGTAGAGGAGATATGGCGCCGCGCTCATGGGCGATCCGTTGTAAGTGGTTACGCGTATATAGCCTTTGACGAAGGGGCCTTCGGCCCAAATACTTGCATCGCCACTGAAGTTCATCCCGTCAGGTGCGCTGGCCACAAAGGTATAGGCGCGCTGAGAGGGTAGAAGGGGGAGGGAAGAGAATTGGCCGGAGAACAAAGTCAGGGCAGTCCCGAAAATTGGAATATCGGAAACTATTTCAATTCGACCTTTGCTGAGCTGAGCACTCGGAAAAAATTGAGATAGGAACTTAGGTGTATGCCAGGACGGCCCGAGGGAGAGATCCGTCGAACCCAGATTTGCATTTGTCTCTGAGTACAATGTCAAGGTCACTTTCGCCGTCTTATTCGTACTGTCTCCGTTGGCCAGGGCAAGCGCAATCCTGGAGAAGTCCTCAAATGGAATGGCCGACAGGTAGAACTCCGTGGAGGGCGGAACTCCGACGCTGTCCACTAAAGCGGCACCCGATCGAATCAAATAGGTGAGGTTTCCTTCGACAAAATTGGTTTGAGCCTGACCGAACGCCATGACGCATGCAAATCCCGCCAAAAGGCCCGATCCGGTAACATGATAGGTGACGGTGGCGCCTGCAGGGATCGACACCGGTATTTTTCCGTCAGAGATTGGCGTCCCATTCACAGCGGGGTTCCAGTCTTTACCCTCTCCTTGGTAGAACTTCAAGGTCCCGTCGTAGGTCTGCGTTCCCCGGTTCGTCAGCGTGATGACAGTTTCGTAATCTCCGCCCGCGGCCACCTGTCCAAACACAATATCCTTTTGCGGCGAGAAGTTCTGAGCGAACGACGTCCCACACAATAGAATAAGACCAACGATAATTTTCCCCGGTCGCATAGGTTTGCCTCCATCTGCATGTCCGAGATGCCATTGTTAGAAACCATTAAGCCTGAAGAGGGATCAAGGATAGAATCACGTTTCGGGAGTGATGTGAACCAACGAAAGGGCAGAGGCCCCCAGGTGGGGCCAACCCCTTGTGCTTTGAGCAGAGCAACGTTGTGCGAAAACTTAATCCGGTAGCATGTGAATCATCTCACAAGAGGCACATTGAAGCAAGATCCAACGGGGCTGGGTCAGGGACACCTCGTGGCCACCCTGGAATTGTGATCACCGGATTTCGGAGAAACATGACGGGGGGGGTAATGCATTCCGGTGGCAATGTGCGCGCGGTGAAACTGTTGGGGGTTTGTCGGTAAATGCGCGGAATTGGGGCTGGATTTGTCGATCACTCGGGAAGTTTCATGCTCTTCCAAGCCGGATAACGAAATACCTTGCCCTCGCACACATTGGCCACATAGCGTCCTTTACAGCGAAACTGCATGATCCGGTTTCCGGCGCAGGCCAGTTCAGCCCAGCGGGAACCTGTGGCGGGATTTTGTTCGATGCCGATAAGCTGAAACTGTCCAAAATTGAAGTCAACGCACCGGAGCCTCTTCGAGCGAAACACTCTGACCGGGTAGGAATCCTCTCCGAGGGCAACTTCAGATTTGCCGTCTCCCAGCGATTGCTCCCACACCAAGACAAGTGTTTCTTCGAGCGTCATCATCCCCCCGTGGTGTCTCCGGATATGTCGCTGGGACCCTCGCGGGAATGCAATCCGCAGCTCGGTTAGGGCCCGCCCCGCAAAGGATCGCGGCAAGAAGAGCCATTCTCACAAAATTGTGGCCAAAGGCCCCTACCGGCTACCTTGCCTCGGTCCATTGTGAGGACGGATCCACAAACTCAAGGCCGTGCCAGAATGGGCCGATGACTCCTTCTTCATCGGTCCAGGCCACGCGGGCCATTGTGCGAACGGAAACGTCTCCAGATTCGGGCAGAAAAGCCTGGCAGATTTCGACTTCCTCACCGACTGCAAATTGAACGGGCAACCTCATCAGGGCCCCGTACCGGGTGACGTCCACGGTTTCGGCCGCGACTTCAATTTTCTTCCCGTGGATGTCCTTGCCGCGAATCGTAATGGGCACCCTCATATTAACCCGTGGACTTCTGCGGCGTTCCACCGGGGCCACTTGCATGGCGCAGGTCACTGCATCAGAAATCTTTGCAATCGTAAAAGGCTTCTCGAGGTAGTCTAGCGCGCCCAATTCCTGGGCAGTGGCCCACACCTCGTGTCGGGGCTTTGCCCCCATGAAGAGGATGGGAATCAACTTTGTCTGCTTAACGGATTTGAGGATCTCGCACAACATAAAGCCGCCCATTTGAGGCATCATAACATCCAGCAGGATGCAGTTCGGGTGGTCGAGGACGGCCCTGCGGATGGCTTCCTCCCCGGATCGCGCCACCAGGACTTCGTATTGCGGGGCGAAGGTCTTCAGCAAGGCCTCCACGATTTGTGGCTCTTCATCAACAACGAGCAATCTCTTCTTGTCCATCGCAATCTCCCAGGATCAGCTTCCACAGGTCAGATTCCACTTGCATATCACATCGCGTTCTTGGCAGAGGATATCACGTTAACGACGAGCATCGTCATCTGGGTATTCGGGCTTAGGTTCCTTGATGGGTTTGGGCTCCGGGGTTTTACACTCATTCAGATTCTTCGTTTTCTCATAGCATTTGCCAAGCTCATTCAGTTCCTTGCCCTTGGTATGACAATAATTGCAGGGTTTGCCCTCCTTCTTAGTGAATTCTGCCTTCCCGACCAAAATTGAAACAGAGAGCAATGTCGAAAGGATGAAGAGAAAGAACAACTTCAACAGTTTCATGAGCGACGCCTCCCCCCTTCGTCTCAGGATCCTAATGAGATGCTGTGATCCAAGTGATAGGCTGTCATAACGATTTCAATCGTTACGATGATTCCGGCCGCACGATGACGGCCGTCCCATAGCACAAAACCTCCGTCACACCTTGCAGCATTTCGGTGGCATCGTACCGTACCCCGATCACGGCATTGGCGCCGAGCTGCTGCGCGTGGGAAACCATCATCTCAAACGCCTCCGCCCTTGTCTTCTCACAGAGCTCGGTAAACAGAGTAATATTCCCCCCGAAGAGTGTCTGCAAAGAGCCTCCGATCGTCCCGAAGATGGAACGTGAACGAACCGTGATCCCCCGGACTACCCCCAGGGTCTTCGTAATCCGGAAACCATCCAGTGTGAAGGCCGTGGTCGTCATCGCAGGTTCCATTCAGACTCTCCTGGCGGGCAGTGCGAAAGAGTTCTTGTGCTCAAGGCAAGCATCCGGCATCGATTAAAACCTGGCTTCCTATGGATCTGTATCTTCGGGGTGGCCGTCGGCTAAGCATGCCTCCCCCATTCTGAAAGAGGTGCGCCTCCTAAAGACACTCAGGCACCGGGCAAAGAGAGCCGCGGTATTAGGACTCGTCGGCCCGGTTTTATCATATCCAACCCGGGTTGAACCCCAGAGAATGCGAACCCGGGTCCTAACCAGGTGAACGTCACAAGGCCTGTTTTGTGAACCGCCACAGGGGCTCCGACCCCATGTGGATTGGTCAGACTGAATCATCACAATTTCCCTGGAGCCTTGAGAACCGAAGTAGAGTCCTTCACCCTCCAGGAAAATCAGACATGAATACCGCACACGGTCATTCCGCCACTCAGTGTGGAGGGGTATCCGCGGGTTTCTTTTCCTCTTCAAACTGTGCCTTGATAAACAGGCCAAAAGTCGGAAAAGCGGAATCGTTGGTCGCCACGCTGGCTCCTTTTAGAATTTCACCGCGGTAGCCTTCGGTGTGTTCAATGCTCAAGGTGATTTTGCCCTCCTTGCCAGGAGGGACGACTTTGTCAAAGTCGCTTGCCGTACACCCTCAGCCGGGACTGACGGACTTGATTAACAGGTCTTCGGTCCCTTGGTTCTTAATCGCGAATGAATGACTAAGCCGCGTGCCTGGCCTGACAATCCCAAAGTCATGAGTCACCTTTTCCACGACAAGTTTGGGCGCTCCTGGAGGCTGCTCACTTTGTTTCTGCTGAGATCTCCCCAAGCCGGGTAGGGCCAATACCAGCAGCATTACTAATAGGGTTATTTTTTGCTTCATGGATTAATTTTCCGCCTCCATACGGACTGAGTGCCACTGCAGAGCTTACCAGATTGAGCAAGGCAGTGTCACCAGCCCTTTTAGAACGAAGTGAAACAGAGATTTTAACAAGGGTCATCGAAGGGGTCTTGGAGGTTCCCAATTATCCGACCCTGGCATCAGGAAAAAATGCAAACCTGCAGTTGTAGCTTGAGGTTCAATGAATCCAGGCTTGAACGGGTGCACTCAGGAAAAAGGCGAGAAGCCCGAGAGGAATTGCTGCGACAAGATCGAGGATATAGTGTTGTTTTGTAAACACCACGGACATCATGGACAGTCCCATCGGCAATGACAAAACCCAGCCGTAGGCATTGCGGTGAACGAAGAGAACTGATAGAGCGACGATCAACATGGACACGTGCATGCTGGGAAGCAGGTTGTACGGAGCAACCAAACGGTGAAGGAGCAGTGTCAACCGTTCGGAAAAGGCTCTGGGTTGAATGGGGATTCGGATGAGTTTCGTTGGAACAGCAAGGAAGATGATGTAAGACGACAGCATGACCATGGCGCTCGCAAGGAGATATCGCTCCATCAGACGGGGAACTTCAAACAGAACAAAAAAGGGGAACACAATCAGGGGGAAATACAGGCAGTAGAAATAAATGAACCAGGGGATAAAAGGGATTCTACCATCTAAATGGATCGAAGGGACGATGGCTATTCGGCCGGAGTTGACGAAATTCACCAGGAGGTCGAGTGACCAGAGGCCCAGGAAGATGACGATGTATACAAACGACCCGCTCATGAGGCGACCGGATCTTTCAGTAAGGCCGCAGGAGAGCTCTCAGTCACGGGCATCCACCCATTTACTGCCCCAAAAAGCCAGGATACCACTATCCCGTTAGATTCGAGATCATGGCACCCACTTCAACTGGGGTCGGCGTTCGCTGTTGTGTCGGCGACCACCTCGCGTCCTTTGTTGATCTTCCATCCAGCCTGAACCGTATGGTTCTTCCAGGGAAAAGCTGGCTTAGCAACGATGGGACTACCAGCGCTTAGATTCTTCCCGCCAAAACGACTCACACTCCATTGGATGCATCATCCTTCCATCGGCGGCTATGATAAATGTTCGAACTATCATGAGACCCTGCCGGAGGTGCGAAGCCGGATTATCTCCTGGAACCGACTTGCTCTCGAGCATTGTGCATCGGCCCATGAGAGACAAGCGCCCCTCTTAGTAAAACCGACCTCACGGAGGCCCCCGGTCTCGCACGCTTCAAAGACCATGAAGCTGGGAATCCCACGTTAAAGGTTGAATTTTCCCCCGGCTCCATGGCAACTCCTTGGCGTATAATGACATCAATGCAATTAGGGGTTACAAAGGTCATTCAGCTCATGCCTTATCCCGCCATTGTATGTTAACCCGGGGAGGCTCGCATGCCGGCTACACAAACAAAGGTCAAGAGAGTCCTGCTAGTCTTTTTCCTCAGCGCTTCATTTGTCGTTTCTTCTGTGGCATGGGCGGCGGACGAGCAGGCTAGCCCCACCCCAGGGAAAGAGGTGACCCCAGTCGAAGTGGCTCCCCATCGAACTCTAAGGGTTGGCGCCATCTCACTGGGAGCCTTCTATTCGTACTCTTCCGGCTGTCCGTTTCTCTATGGTTGCTATCCATACTTCTGGGATCCCTATTATTCCGGGTTCTGGCCAACCTATTGGTACTACCCTCCGTTTTATCCACCGGTCCAACTTCCCGGCTACTCCGGCCCTGGGCAAGGCGGAGAAATCAGACTAGAAACCAACGCCAAAACCGCCGAAGTCTATCTCAATGGCGCTCTTGCTGGAATCGCGGGACACCTGAAGAGTTTTTGGCTTGCACCCGGCGTCTATGAACTGGAGATTCGAACAGAAAACCGGGTCGTTTTTCAACAACGGATTTACGTCCTGACCGGGAAAACAATTCGAGTCAAAGCCACGCTGGCAGAAGAGAAAAAGGAGGCGCTGCCATGAGGGTGATTCAATGCTTGATCCTTCTGTTATCCTTTTCCCTGGTCGTGGTAGCCCAGGAGCGGCAGGGCATTGAGCCGCGCTCCACCCCCGGCGATTACATCAACCGCGCTATTGAAAAGGAGATTTCAGTCGGTGCGGCTCTCATGGCGCCGGACCAGGTGAGACACACCTTCGTGACTGACCTCAACCGCGGGTACATTGTCGTTGAGGTAGGGATCTACCCTGTCACTGGCAAAAAGGAGAAAATCGCCCTCGATCATTTCCTCCTCCATTCCGGCAAGCTCGTCTCGAGACCTGCGGGGCCGACAGAGATTGCCCGGATCCTTCAGAAGACCAGCACCTCGGGACATGATGTTACGGTTTACCCCACGGCGGGGATTGGATACGAATCAGGTCCTCCGACCTATGATCCGTACGATGGCAGGACGCACGGCGGGGGTGTGCGGACGATGGCGGGCGTGGGAGTCGGCGTGGGCCGGTCTGGTCCGGGAGCGAACACCGAAGCAGACCGCAAGACCATGGAATCGGAACTCACAGACAAAGGCCTGCATGAGGGGGAAATCTCAGAGCCCGTCGCCGGCTATCTTTATTTTCCGGTGACTGGAAAGAAGTCGAAGGCCTCTTATCAGCTTGAATTCACTTTTGACGGGAAGAAGATTCTCTTGAATCTTGGTTCGTGAAAGGAAGGAAGGGATCCCGCTCTGATCAAACAGATATTGGAGCGCGCGGGCCGACCTTAGTGTGAAAGCATGAGAGCCGCGGAAGTGGGTATTGATAGGGGAGAGTTGTTTTGGTTCTTGTTATTCTGCAGGGTTCGCTCCCGTACCTCCTCCCAATGGATGAATGGGACTTGCAGGAAATGTTTCACCACCGCGGGATCAAACTGGGTTCCTGAACATCGGATGATTTCCTCTTTGGCAGCTTCATAGTTGGTCGCAGCGCGGTATGGCCGATCCGTGATCATGGCATCGAGGCAGTCCACCACGGAGAAAATGCGGGCTCCCAATGGGATACTCTCCCCTTTAAGACCTCTTGGATAACCCGTTCCGTCATATCTCTCGTGGTGAGCGAGTACGATTTCAGAGGCAAATTTGAGCCCGTCAATTCCCCTCAGAATCCAGCACCCGATTTGAGGATGTTTACGCATCTCCGTCCAGTTCTCTTCCGTTAGCTTCGAGGGCCGGAGCAGAATACTGTCGGCAACTCCGATTTTTCCGATATCGTGAAGCATAGCGCCACGTCCAATGTCGCCCAGCAAGTGGGGTTCAATGCCCATGACACGAGCCAGGTGAATTGTGTATTCTCCGACGCGCTTCGAATGGGCCTGGGTCTCGTGCTCCCTCGCATCCAGGGCGGTAACCAATGCCTCGAGGGCGATATCTGAGGAATCCTGCAAGCTCCGGAAGGCATGGCGCAGCTCGGTGGTCTGTTCCTTCAGAATTTCTTCCATTTGCTGGACATATTGTTCTTGATTCAATCTCTGGAAGTGCTGCTCCAGGGCCCTTCGTACCCGGGTCACAATGTCATTCGACAAAAAAGATTTGAGGATATAGTCGACGGCCCCCAGCTGCATGGCCTGCACCGCCAGAGAGACGTCATCGCATGCAGTTAACATGACGACCCCGGTCTGGCCGTAATTCTTGATGACCTGCGGCAGCAACTCGAGCCCGCTCATCCCAGGCATACGAACGTCCAAGAGGGCAAGATCGAAGGAACTTGTTGCAAGGATTGTTAGGGCCTCCCGGGCGTCGCAGGCTTCCTGGATTTCAAATCCGGCTGCTTGCAGCCTTGCGCGGAGCAGCAACCGAATCGAGAGATCGTCGTCGACAATCAGGATGCGCTGTTTGAGGGAAGTGCTCTTGGCAAGTACCGGTTCGGTTGGCTGGGAGTGAAGGTTTATGGTTGTCATATCCCTGTATTCCTCTCCTCTGTGTTCTCTGTTCTTCTTCTTGACGCCATCGAGTTTGCGCTTCAACCCATTGGAGAATTCGGTCTCGAGGCCCCGCGATTGCAAAACGACTGGATCCGCACACCACCTTCGGCGGGTAAGCACCGAGACAATCTCCTTTTAGACCTAAATCATCACAAAATCTTCACACCCCCCAATTTATCAGAAGTATCGATCCATGCTTCCGGGACCAAGTCCCGCTTCTACACCCCTACTTTGCTTGTGCTCCAGCGCACATGGGTAAGTACCAGGAAAACTGCTCTTTAAGGGGATGGCGATTCAACTGCTTGAGTTGATGGCGCGACCAGCGTATCCTTCCGGCGAGATCCACTGAAACTGAGGCCCCAGATGAAGCTCACCGACACCCTTCTTCGAGCCGCCCCGAAAGTACTCTTGCACGACCACCTCGATGGCGGCTTAAGACCGCAAACCATCATTGACATCGCCCGGCAGACACGCTACGAGGGGCTGCCGACATCCCATCCCGGTGAGTTAGCTGAATGGTTTTTCAGGGGGGCGAATCGGGGCAGCCTTCCCGAGTATCTGGAGGGATTCAAGCACACCATTGCGGTCATGCAGACCGAGGAGGCGCTGGAACGCGTTGCGTACGAAATGATGGAAGATATGCATCATGACGAGGTCATTTACGTCGAAACGCGGTTTGCCCCCATGTTTCATACAGCCCGTGGATTGCATTGGGAGGAAATAGTCAGTGCCGTGCTTCGGGGCCTGGAGCGGGGAAAGCGCGAGTTCAGGGTGGCGTTCGGGCTGATCATTTGCGGGATGCGGAACATGAAATTATCTCTTGAGATGGCGGAACTGGCCGTCGACTTCCGTGACCGCGGCGTGGTGGGATTCGATCTGGCCGGAGAAGAGGGCGGGTATCCGCCGAAGCGACATGTCGATGCGTTTCATTACGTCCAACGTGAGAATTTCAGCATCACGATTCACGCGGGCGAAGCTTTTGGAAAGGAGTCCATCTGGCAGGCGATACAGTGGTGCGGCGCCCATCGGATCGGACACGCCACCCGTCTCGTGGAAGACATGGCTCTCACCGATGGTCGAGTGGTTAAGCTGGGCACCCTGGCGCAGTATGTCCTGGATAAGCGAATACCATTGGAGATATGCATGTCCAGCAATGTGCACACGGGCGCCGTCCCTTCTCTTCAAGCGCATCCCTTCGGAATATACTTCAAAGAGAAGTTCCGGGTCACCCTCAATACGGATAACCGTTTGATGAGCAATACCTCCATGACCAAAGAATTCTCTGCCGCGGTTAAGCACTTTGGCTTGGGCCTGCACGATCTCGAAAAGATCACGATCAACTCCATGAAAAGCGCTTTTATCCCTTACGACGCGCGGTGCCGGATCATTTATGATGTGATCAAACCGGGTTATCAAAGACTCCTCAAGCGCGAAGCAAAAAATTGAATTTCACCATGAGAATCCTCAGGGCCGGCCGCCGGGAACAGTCGACAGGGGCAAGACTTTTGACCGAACCACCCGGGCAGCCGTGGGCGAGATGCCGAACCAGAGCAACGCCCCCACCACGGAGAGAGCAGCTGCTACATAAAGGGCATTTTCCCACCCCATGCGATTCGCGAGAATGGGAGTCAGCGCCGGGGAAATTAACCCACCGATATTGCTTCCCATGTTCATCACACCTCCTGCCGCACCGCTCCTCCTCCCGGCAATCTCCATCATCGTGGCCCAAAACGGCCCTTCCACACTTAGAACCAGCGCCGTCGCGAAGGCCAGGCTCACAGCGGCAAGGTAGGGGTTACCGGTCCGCGCCCCCAGGGTGAGGAACACTCCCGCAAAGGTAAGCCCGAAAAGAGGAATGGCCCGACGGCCCCATCGCAGGCCCAGGGGGCCCGCCACCAGACGGTCAGAAATCATCCCTCCGATCGGGATCGAGAGGATGGAGAGGATCCACGGAAGGCTGCTCAATGCCGCACTGCGGAGTAAATCGAAGTGCCGGACCTGCACGAGGTAGAGATAGAACCAGAACACAAAAATATAGCCCACATAACCTTGAAGCGTGTAGCTCAACGTCAGAAGAATGAAACTGGCGGACCGCAGTGAGGCGAGCGGTTGATCCGTCGACTTATGAAGGGAGAGAGGAAGATTCGGAAGCTCCGAATTCCGCAGGCGCCGCCAGGCCACGGCGACCACCATAGCGGGCAGGGCAGAGACCAGCAATGCCAGTCGCCATCCCCAGCGCACCATGATGGCCGTCAATACAGGAGGAGCCAGAGCCGAACCCAGCCCGATGGCCGCAATCACGATGCCATTGGCGCGGCCTTGATTTTCCGTCGGGATCCAGCGGGACACTCCCAGCGCGGCCGCGGGAAAGGTTGGAGCCTCTCCAACTCCAATGACAAATCGCAGCACCAGCAAGGCCGTGAGGACTCCCGCCGCGCTCCCCCTGAAAGGCCCCCAGCCGGCAGCCGACAGCAGGACTGTGCCCACGACCCACCAGAGTGCTGATCCCGCAAGCACACGCGGGGCGCCCCACCGATCCGCTAAGACTCCCCCCGGAATTTGCATCAAGGCATATCCCAGCAGGAAAGCGCTGAAGATCCGGCCCATTTGAATTTGCGAGAGTGAAAATTCGTTCATCAGAAGGGCGCCAGTCACGGAGATATTGACCCGGCAGAGGTAGCTGGCGGTCGCCGTGGCGGACAAGAGGGCCACCAGCATCCACGGTCGGCGAGTCATGATTCCTCCAGCGACTTGTGCATGATGAGTTCGGAAGCACCTTTGAGAATGTAGTCCTTCAGCTCTCCAACCACTGTGTACCCCTGTCGTTCATACAAGGCCTTTGCGCCCGTGTTAAATGATGATACACACAGGAAAATATGCCTAGACTGCGGTCGAACATAGCCCTCGGCGAAGGCAAGCAGCCGGCTCCCGATTCCCTTGCCGCGAAACTCCCTGGCCGTGGCAATAGAAGCAATATAGGGAGAGCTCGCCAGTCCTCGGGGATGGAGGAGAACAAATCCGCACCGCTCGACCCCTTCGCGCGCGACAAAGAGCAGGTAATCCCGGTGATGACAAGCCGTCCGGCACTCTTCCAAACCCCTGCCAAGGGTGATCCAGGGATCAGTGCCCGCCATCAGTTCCGCGCACCACTCATGATCGGATTCGCTCGCAAGGGCAATGTCAAATGAACTCATGTGATGCGATCCTCTGAACCTTCCCAGCCCTGTCTCGCGAGGATGCCACCCCATGACAACCTGCCTGGAGAGCAATAAAGGATCCCTTGGGGTCCAGTGGGTCTCGGCGTATCAATGTAGCGGATCCCCCCGATAACGCCGGAGTATAGCATGCGGTCCGATGATGTTCCTCCTCCGGCCGGGATCAGCGCCCTCTCGTCTGGGAAATCGAGCCGCCCGGTTTCTTCTCTCCCATTGAGATGAGAAAGGGCTGTCGCGTCACCGAGGTATCTAGGCCTTTGTGGCCCCGGCACCCGGTTGCTTGCCAGAGGGGATATGGAAGTTTATTGTTGGAAGATCGTGAATATTCAGTGGAATCGAATGAAACAACATTGCATCGCGTTATGGAAGCTGGGATCGAGCTTGACAGTCAAGCGGCCCGCCTCTAGACTGCCGCAAGCCTTGGCAGAGCTTTTAGCGTAAGACCGGTCTCCAGAACAAGGGGAATGAGAGAGGGGGAATCTGAAAGCAGCATGCCGGAATACAACAAGGCGCACAAACTCCACATTGCTGCACTCAGCCTCTTCCTCAGCCTCCTCAGTGCGACCCTCAGTTTTCCACAAACAACCAGCTACTTTTACAAGGATGCCAGGGCCGATGCCATTATTCGGCGTGGACTCCCGCTGTCTTACAACCTTGAATACACCGCAGCCGGGAAAGCCTGGGATGAATTGATTCAACTTTATCCCGATCACCCGGCCGGATATGTTTACAAGGCGGCCCTGATCTGGTGGCAAGCGGTGGAAGATCGGCAGAACAACCATCTTGAGATTCAATTTGATTCCCTTACGAAAACCGCCCTGGAGAAAGGAATGGCTTGGATCCAGAAGAACCCCCGCGACAAGCTTGCGCTTGCCTACATTGCCAGCGCGTACGGCAATCGGACTCGCTTTGACGCCACGGTCACCCGGAGTTATTACTCAGCGCTTCGCAACGGTCAGAAAGGGCACAAATACGTGAGGATGGCGTACGACCTTGACAACGACTTTTACGATACCTACATCGGGTTGGGCTCCTACAATTATTTTACAGGCGCCCTCCCTGCGGTGATCAAGCCATTTGCCTGGCTCCTGGGCGCTCGCGGAAATAAGGAAGAGGGGATTCGACAACTGCTTCTCGCTTCGGAAAAGGGGGAATATGCACAAACCGAGGCCAAGGTGGTCCTCCTGAGCGTTTACTTTTCAGAGAAACTGTGGGATGAGTACGAGGCCATGCTTCAAGTCCTCATGAAGGACTACCCCCAGAATCATGTCTTCTATATGTGGGCATCGAATTATTTCATTATGACTCAGCGATGGGATAAGGGGATTGCGGTTTTCAAGAATGTTGAAAAGCTGATCCCTTCCGACCATAACGCCTCGGCCGTGGGCGCCCAGGCATGGCTGAATTACAACCTGGGGCGGAATTATTTTGCCAAGCAGGATTACACCAATGCTCTGGACTGCCTGATTCGAGCTGAAAGAGCCGACTCCAAGAATCCGGTCCTGCTAGCCCAGCTTTATCTGCTCAAGGGGAATGCCCTGGATATGGCGGGTCGTCGAGGTGAAGCGTTGACGGCATATCAGAAGGTGCTGGAATATCCCGACATTGAAGATAGTCACTCGAAATCAAGACGCTACCTGAAATCGGGCTTCGGCCAATAGGCCGGCGCGGGAAGAAATCTTAGAGTTCTATCAAAAGAGGCGCTAGGGTGTGTTCTTAGTGCTTGCATGTAAAACCGGGCGAACATCGACACTTAACAATTTCTTCTGACCTATGGATAACCTCACGCATACCCTGTTAGGAGCAGCCCTCTCGCGGGCCGGATTCAATCAAAAAATGCGCCATGCCTCGGTGGCGTTGATGGTCGCAGCCAATCTCCCCGACATCGATATCGTTACCGGAGCGTGGGGGAACCTGGCCTATCTTGAATCCCATCGTGGCATCACTCATTCAATGCTCGGGGTGACCGGACTGGGCCTTGTGTTTGCCGGTGTCATCTTCTTCCTGCAAAGAAAATCGTGGAGGAGGCATCCGGAGTCGTTCCGCGCCCCCTCCTTTCCGATGATCGCAGTGGTTTGCCTCGTGGGCACATGGAGCCACCTGCTCCTGGATTTCACGAATAGTTATGGGGTCAGACCTTTTATGCCGTTCAGCGATCGTTGGGTGTCCTGGGATATTGAATTTATTATCGACCCCATCATCCTGGCAGCCCTGGTGTGTGGTCTGGTGCTGCCGAGTCTATTTGCGTTGATTTCAGAGGAAGTCGGAGCACGGGCCAAGGCACGAGGGCGCGGAGGGGCCATTGTTGCCCTGATATTCATCATGATGCTATGGGCCGTCCGAGACTGGAATCACCGCTCCGCGATTGCCAAACTTTCCGCGTTCACCTATCGCGGGGAAGATGCCGTTACCCTATTTGCATATCCGAAACCTGCAAATCCCTTTCTATGGAATGGGATTGTCGAAACAGAACATGCCTATTTCACGCTTGAGGTGGGACCCGACTTCTCAGCCCTCAGTCTGAACAAAGCCAAGGTCTTCTATAAACCGGAAGATAATGAATTCTTGCGAGCCGCCCGGGAGACGCGCACTGCAAAGATTTTTTTGGGTTTTTCCCGGCTCCCTATTTACACCGTGACGAAACGAGGGGAAGACACTCTTGTTACAATTCATGACCTCCGTTTTGAATCGGCCACGAGGCGGCGAAGGGCCTTCACTACCAGCATCCTTCTTTCCAAGGACCTGCATGTGTTGAGTGAACAATTCAATTTCGCGGGGTGAAAAGAGTTGTCAGTTCTCAGTTGTCAGTTGCCAGTGGGCAGATTTCCACGGAGGTAAGCAACCCTCAGCTCTGACAATTCATTCCCGCGATTATTGCTATCGCCGAAAAGTACCCGCCTTCAATCTGCGGAAGTAGTTTCAAAAATGTTGTCTACGCTAAGACCGGATTGCCTTGGGGAATGGGGAAGAAATTTAGGGATTCTAAGGGGCGGCCGATTGAGGCGCTTGATGGGTTTACTTGAAATTATTTGGTAACCGAGAACTGGCAACTGTTCACTGGCAACTGAGAACTGACAACCGACAACTGATTTCTACTCCGGCAAAATGTCCGTTACCTTTGTAAGAAAAAACCCCCGAGCTTTCAACTCCCGAATGATTATCCGCAGGGCATCGACCGTCCGCTGCCGATCAGCCTCCAACGAGGGGCCATCGCTGTCGTGCAGGAGCAGAATATTTCCGGGCCTGATTTTCTTCAACACGCGGCGGGCCACTTCTTCGGCCGGGATGTTGGTCCAGTCCCATCCCGCTCGGGTCCAATAAACAGTCTTCCATTCGCGATCCCTGGCGAGCCGAAGTATCTTTCGTCCCCGGATTCCGTAAGGCGGTCGAAAAAGATGCGGTTCCATGGAGAGGACCTTTTGGAAGGCCGCCCGCGATCTTTCGATCTCATCGAGCAACGAGCGAAGTGGTTTTAACCACAAGGGGCGATGACTATATCCGTGAAAACCCAGCTCGTGACCAGCTTTAAGGACTTGTCTCGCAACGTCGGGAAAGGCCTCCACTTTCTTTCCGACGAGAAAAAAGGTAGCCGGAACTCGTTCGTCGTCGAGAATTTTCAGGATTTCCAGAGTGAACCGGGGATGTGGACCGTCATCGAATGTGAGAGCGACCTGCTTCCGATCGGTCCGCCCTCGCCAGTATATTTTTCCGAAAAGGGAAGAGCGGATTGAGACCGAAGCGTAAAGGCAGACGAGGACCGCCAGGACCACGAGTGCACCGGTAACGCAGAGGGCGATCAACATTTTGGATTCACTGCCAGGCGGATGCGGGCATCCAGAGCTCTTGAGTTTTGAGGAATCGCCGACGCCAGAAACGGATTCACATCGACCTCCACGATCTCATCGAAATCGGTGATGAGTTGTGACAAACGCTGGAGTGACTCCGCCAGGATGCCGAAATCGACGGAGGGTTCCCCGCGTACTCCCTCAAGAAGGGCATAGCCGCGAATCTGGCGGATCATTTCCCGCGACTCCAGTTCGGTAATGGGCGTAATCCGGAAGACGACGTCCTTGATGGTTTCCACAAACACCCCTCCGAGGCCGAACATCAGCAGCGGACCATAGTGAGGATCCAGTGTCATGCCCAGGATTACTTCCTTTCCGCCACGAACCATTTCCTGCACCAGGAAGCCGTTGATGCGTTCACCGAGACCGAGGGATTGGAGCCGCTCGTCGAGCCTGTCTAAGGCACTCCCAAGCTCCTCCTCCGTGCGCAGATCCACCGCCACACCCCCTGCTTCGGTTTTATGTGTCAATTCCGCTGATACGACTTTCAACACCAGGGGAAACCCGATTCCGCGGGCGGCTGCGAAAACCTCATCCCGGGTCCTCGCCATGGCATACCTCGCGATGGGGATCCCGTAAGCCTGTAGAACTTCCATGGACTCCACGATCGTCAACTGATCTGTCCCAGATCTCTCTGCTGCTTGTAAGATCTCCCGAACCCGGTCCGAATTGACTTCAAATCGTCGAACCCCGCTGTGCGGACGCGAACGCCAGTTTGAATAACGGACCATGGCCGAAAGCGTGCGCGCTGCCGATTCCGGAAAGAGGTAAAGCGGCAAATGATCGGGGACAACGCGATTGATTTCCTCAAAAAACTCATCTCGGGCCATAAACACGCCCATCACGGCCTTGGCATATTTTTTCCGAACCTGTTCGACCGCCCGCACGATGTCAATGGGATTGATCATGATGGGGGGTACAAAGGTCACGATCACGGCGTCTACCCCTTCATCCCTGAGAATCAGGTCAAGGCAGTACGCATAGCTGTCTTTGTTGGCGCTGGCGATCATGTCCACCGGGTTCAACACGCTCGCCTCTTCCGGAAGGAAACCTTTTAAGGCTTTGCGAGTGGCGGCTGAGAATTCCGCCATGACGAGTTTGGAGCTGACGCAGGCGTCGGTCGCCATGATCGCCGGTCCCCCCGCGTTGGTGAGAATGGCGACACGATTTCCTCGGGGGAATGGGTTGTTTGAAAATCCGATCGCGACGTCAAATAATTCTTCCACGGTGTTGACTCGCAGCACCCCGCATTGCTCGAGCAGGGCATCAATCGCGATGTCCATTCCGGCCATGGCCCCGGTATGCGACGATGCCGCCCGGGCACCTTGCGTCGTGCGGCCTGACTTCACGACCAGGATGGGCTTGTGGCGAGTGATGCGACGCGCAATCTGGGTGAACTTGCGGGGATTCCCAAACGATTCCAGATACATGAGGATGATTTCGGTCCGCGGATCATGCTCCCAATACTCCAGGAGGTCGTTACCCGAGATGTCGGTCTTATTCCCCATGGATACAAAGTAGGAAAACCCCAGATTCACCTTACGGGCAATGTTAAGAATGGCCACGCCTAACGCCCCGCTTTGAGACATAAACCCGACGTTGCCCATCAGCGGCTCGGTCGGGGCAAAGGTACAATTCTCGCGGACCGTCAGATCCGTGTTAATCAGACCCATGCAGTTCGGCCCGACCATGCGCATCCCGAGGCCACGGATCTTCTCTTTGAGCTGTAGTTCAATTGCCTGTCCCTCCGCGCCCACTTCCTTAAAGCCGGCCGTGATGACCACCAGTCCGCGAATCCCTTTCTTCCCACACTCATCCACGATCTCCAAGACTTGGGACCGGGGGACCACAATGACCGCGAGATCCACTGCATCGGGAATGGCCGTCACCGACGGGAAACACTTGATCGAATGGATAACATCAGCGCTCGGATTCACCGGGAAGATCTTTCCGTTGAATTCGTACTCCATTAGATTGTGGAGAATCTCACGACCGATGGAGCCTTTCTTTCGTGAGGCTCCGATGATGGCGATTGACTGGGGCTTAAAAATGGGATCGAGAGGGTGATTTGACAAGGTCACTGCGTCCAATCCACTGGGACTTGATTATTGGAAAGTCGGATTCCGCGCATGGGTGTGCGTTTCAATTGCGTGCCCATGATAGGAGAGAACAAGGGGATTGTAAAGGCGGGGAAGGAGTAGGTAGTAGGTGATAGGTTATAGGTGATAGGCGGCAAGGAAAAGCCCGGAAGGAACGTCCTCCTGTTCAAATATCAACTTTTGGTCTCTGATCTCCAGTCTCTTGCCTCTGGCCCACACCTTGTGAGTCCTACCACCTATTCTCTACCCCCTACCACCTATCACCTATTACCTGACCCCTGGCACCTACCTTCAAGGCTGCAGCGTCAGGATCCTCACGGCGCTCCGCTTGACGTCATTGTCGCTAAAGTGCATTGGAAAGCTGCTGGCTCGAAGCCAGTAGGAGGTTTGGTCGGAGTAATGAACACTGAAGGCCTGGCCCGATGACCCGAGGGTGAGGTTGTTGAAGGAATGGTCGAAGTCGGCAAAGTCAACAACCATTCGCATCGAGGGTCCTATGAGGGAGTCTGTTTGCTTGACCGTCTGTTTTGTCCCCGGTTGTTCAAAGGGCCCGACATTGAGAATCTGATCGAGCGGCCAGATCCGGCCCAGCACATGTCGAAACAGGAGCGGATACCGCCTTCCCCAAACCCAGGCGGACACGTCGGCAGAACCATAAACTGATTGCAGGTGATGGCAGACCTGCTCCAAGGAGCGAACGAGCAGGTCGTCATAGTTCTTGTATTCCCTCGGCAGCCAGCGGGTAGACCGTTCCGTCAACTGGTTTTCTAGAAAAATCGACTTCATTCCGGACCGGTAATCCCTCCACTCCTCTCCCAGTGCGCCCTTCAGGAGAGTCTCCTGTAAATGGGTCCGGAGATATTCGACGAGGGTGGTCTCGATGTCCTTTGGAGTCGAGAGGAAGTCTCCCGACTTGAGATGTTCGATGGCGACCTTCGTCACGGCATCGCCGGGGACAACATGGTCAGACGCGCGAATGACCCAATCCGCCAACACCTTATTGGCTTCCGAATAAACATCTCCCTGAATATGCAAAAAATCATCTCCTGTGAATCTTGCCCCTGAGCTAAGAAGCTGATGGATTCTTGCGAAACGATAAGGCTCTTCCCAGTCGCTGGTGATGAAATAGGGATAGCTGTCCCCGGTGATTCGCTGGTTAGCGGTGGCAATGATGCCTTCGGGAGGATTGAACAGATGAGGAAGCTCATCAAATGGGATATAGCCCACCCAATCGTATTGATCCGAATTTCCCGGGACAGTGACATTACCGAAGCCGCCGCGCCGGATGGGAATCTTCCCTGCATCATAAAACCCGATGTTGCCTTCCTTATCGGCGTAAACAAAATTCTGTGTCGGGCCCAGGAAATCCTTCAAAGCCGTCGTGAATTCTGCCCAATTTGCCGCCGAATTCAACCTCAAAAAAGGGAATCCGATTCCATGGGGTTCGATTGCGGTCCATCTTAAAGCAAAACCGGTTTGGCCCATTCGTCTTACAACCGGCCCATGGCGCGTCACAAGGACAGGCAAGGTCTTATCTGGCCTGCCTTTGATTTTGATCGTTTCATTTCGAATTTCAGCTTCAACCCAAACGCCGTTCGCCAAGTATTTTGTTCCCTGATCCGAGTCAAATTGCTCGGCGTAGACATCCTGGACATCGGGATTGAGATTGGTCATCCCCCAGGCGATGTGCTCGTTATGCCCAATGATGATGCTGGGCGCGCCCGGAAGCGATACGCCAATGACATTGAGCTGGGGTGTTCGCAAATGTGTTTGGTACCAGATGGAAGGAATCGAATGGGCAAGATGCGGATCATTCGCCAGAAGCGGCTTTCCGGTTGCGGTATGCTCGCCGCTGACCACCCAATTATTGCTTCCCACCAAGAAGTCCGCGCCGGCATCATTCCAATGAGTCAAGAAGCTCACGACAGACTCCTGACTCCGCTCCGGTGCCCAGGCCCAAAGCAGCGCCATCCAGGAGAAGAGCTCTCTGGAGTGAATCGGGGTTGAGTTCATATCCGGGGACTGGGCGGTGTTCAGGCTCTTGTTCTCAAATGAGAGGCTCGAAAGGGAAGCGGTGTCTCCTTGCCCCGTCGTATCCATCCCCACCAGCGGTATCTCGTATTTCGAATGGGTAGGGTAGAGATCCTTCAGGATTTCCGGCCCGTATTTCTCAAGCAACCTCGCTCGAAAGATGTCCCGCTCCCAGGTATGGTTCAGAGTTTCCGCCATCATGAGGGCGATCGATAGGGAATCCCTGGAATTCCAAGGGCGTGGCCGGTAACGCAGAATACGGAATTCGATTGGCAGACGCTCGAGATGTGTGCGCATGAAGGCATTCACGCCTTCGGCATAACGATCCAGGATTCGCCGGGAGTCCGGATCGATCTCCTCCAGGGTTCGAGACGCGGCTTCACGGAAGCCAAGGCGGCAATGATCCTCGTCGAGGCGGAGAGTGGGTTCACCCAGCACTTCAGAGAGTTCGCCCAGAGCATTTCGGCGGAACATATCCATCTGCCAGAGCCGGTCCTGGGCGGTGACGTACCCCTGAACGAAAGCGACGTCCTCCGTGGACTGAGCAAATATGTGCGGCACGCCGATAGCATCGCGGTAAACAGTGACGGGGGCACCCAGCCCCGGCACCGTGACCGCCCCATCGAGTTGGGGCAATGATCTTCGAGCCAGCCAGTATCCGTACCCGAAAAGTCCGGCCACCAATGTCATTAGGACGAGGGCAAGGCCGGCGAAAATTTTGACGATTTTCATTTTTTCTCCGGTAGAATGCTCGGGAGCGACATCTCTGACCTTGCAAGGGACGGCGCATCTTAATCAATGTCATAGCCCTTTGCAATCTGAAATCAACCTCGGGAGGAAGCCATTCCAATGCATTCAGGACGGATCGGGGCAGGCATGCGGGTTGCCGCAGTGCTCCTGATATCTTTCGTCAGTGTTGCCGCGAGCACTGTTTCCTCAGTGGCAGCCGGCAAACCCCTTCAATACCTCATGACTATTCACATGGACAAAGGAAACATCAGCATTCAACTCTTCCCGGATGCCGCACCTCACACCGTTGCCCGGGTGGTCGAGTTGGTTCAGAAGAAATTTTACAATGGACTCACCTTCCACCGGGTCGAGCCTGGTTTTGTCGTCCAGGGCGGGGATCCAAAAGGGGACGGGACCGGCGGTTCGGGCATTAAGCTAAAGGCGGAGTTCAACTCCAAACGCCATGTCACAGGCGCGGTCTCCATGGCGCGAAGTTCGGACCCTGACAGTGCCGACAGCCAGTTCTTCATCTGCCTCTCCCCGCAGCCGAACCTGGACGGAAGGTATACTGTCATCGGGCAGGTGATCTCAGGTATGGAACGAGTCCGAAAAATCGGGAAAGGTGATGTGATGCGCCAAGTAACTGTTCGATGAGTTCCGGGCCCGGACAATCGCGGCTGAGATCAAATGGTCTCCCGAAGCAGACAACTCAACGATGAGCAGGCGCTTCCCGCGGAAAATAAAAAGGCGCCCCCCCACAGGGAGCGCCTTCAAATATCCTCTCAAAATCTGCCTTCTAATCTAATTCCGCCGTTTCAACGTGGGCGGTGCTTCGTCCTCAGTTTTCTTCTTATCAGTGGACTCGTCGACGTCGGTGGTATCGCCCGAGGTCTTACGCTTCAAGGTCGGCCGATCGCTCTTGGCCTCTTCCACGGTGCGCCGGTTCTCGATCCCCTGCAGACGGCCCTTGATGGAATCGAAATCGGAGGTCGTAACAACGTACGCCTCCTTGGAAGGGAGGAGTTGGGTGATCTCCTTCTGGGCGCGTTCGATGCGGTCAGGAGTTTGAGGATGGGTCGAGAATGCCTTGGCGACGGCCCCCGGCTTGTGTTTTTCCTTCGCCTGGATCCTCTCAAAGAATGTCACCATTCCATTGGGATCGTAACCCGCCGCGTACATGTATTGCACGCCCAAATAATCGGCTTCCTCTTCAAATCCCCGGCTGAATTTCAGGAAGCCCAGGGGGAGCGCCAAACCGACGGCCTGCCGAATTCCGTACCCTGCCCAGCCGCCGAGAAAGATCAGCGGGAGAGTTGCCCAATTAGCCACTTCCGCCCGTGTCGCCTGCCGGGTTCCATGACGCGCGGCCACGTGGGCTATTTCATGCGCCATGACCCCCGCCAGCTCACACTCATTCTCCGCGGCAAGAATTAAACCCGTATTCACAAAGAAAAATCCGCCGGGCAAGGCGAATGCATTGACTTCGTCCGAGTCAATCACCTTAATCGTAAACGGAACCTGCGCGTCCGAGTGCTTGACGAGGTTCTGTCCGACGCGATTCACGTACTCGGCAATGATGGGATCATCAATGACTTTTGAGGTGCGTTCAACCTCCTGAGCCAGGGACTTTCCCAACGCAATCTCTTTCTCGATGGAGTATCGGTTCATCCCTTTACCCACATCGCGATTGCCGATACTGTCGATGTCGTCCTTTTGCTTCTTGTCAGTCGCCCACAAAGAAGGCGTACTGATCGACAACACCAGGGCAAAAATCATTATTCGTCTGGCCCATCGTCCATTCATGGTCCATATCTCCTTATTCGGGCTGTCATGGTATTATATCGCGTTTTTGTGTGAGCAAGGTCCTTTTTTCTAACCGGCGGGAGGCCATGTCTTTGAGTCTTGATCTCGAAACGCTTCGCCAGGAATTCCCCGTAACCCGGCATTGGGTCTATTGCAACCATGCCGCAGTGGCTCCAATTTCGACCCGCGTCGCCAACGCCATTCAAGGCGTGCTGACCGATCTCAACGAATTCGGTGCAGTCCACTGGAAGTCCTGGGGGAAAACAGTCGAACACGCCCGCCAACTGGCAGCCCGTCTCATCAACTGCGACCCGGATGAAATCGCCTTTGTCAAAAACACCTCTGATGGCCTGTCCCTTTTATCCAACGGGTTAGACTGGAAATGGGGCGATAAGGTTGTATCTATTGACACGGAGTTTCCAGCCAATGTCTACCCCTGGCTCTCCCTGAAGAAACGGGGCGTGGAACTGGTGACCATATCGGAGCGGAAGGGACGGGTCGATCTCCATGAAATTGAACAGGCACTCGATGCCCGCACCCGGGTGTTGACTGTTAGTTATGTCCAGTATTTGAGCGGGTTTAGGGTGGATCTCGATGCTCTCGGAGAGATGTGCCGGACCCGTGGTATCATTTTTTGTGTGGACGCCATCCAGGGCTTGGGGGCCTTCGAAATTGATGTGAGAAGACAGAACATCGACTTCCTTTCCGCGGACGGCCACAAATGGATGCTCGCGACGGAAGGGGCCGGCGTGGCCTACCTGTCAAAACGAATCGTCGATCAGGTAACACCGACCGTTCTCGGCTGGATGAACGTCGAACATTTTAATGACTTCAACCAGCGCGAACTGAATTTCCGGCATGGCGCTTTGCGATATGAATGTGGCTCGTTGAACACCATCGGTATTTACGGGCTGGCCGCTGCCCTCAACTTGCTCCTCGAGGTCGGCATCAAGAACATCTCCGGGCAGATTCTCACCATAACCACCCATTTGTGTGATGGGCTTTCCTCAAAAGGATATACAGTCCTGGGATCACGAGCCCATGGTGAGGCTTCAGGGATCGTCTCCTTCCGGCCGGGCATCCGGGGACCCGAGACGCGCGCACTCTTTCATCGCCTGGAGGAGGCCCGGGTGGCGACCGCCCTGCGAGGCGGCCACATCCGCGTCGCCCCCCATTTTTATAACACGCAGGCTGAAATGGACCAGATCCTCAGTGTTCTCCCCTAACCGTCATCCGCTCCGAAGTGGCGAGGACCGTCTCCATCAATGATCACCGGACTTCTCGAAAAGCTCAGCCTCTTCATTATTGCATCGATTTCGTCGATGGGTTACTGGGGGATTATGGCGATGATGGCCATCGAATCGGCCTGCATTCCTTTGCCCTCGGAAGTCATCATGCCCTTCTCCGGGTATCTGGTCTATGCCGGCCGATTCAATTTCTGGCTGGTGGGACTCGCGGGAGCAGTCGGTTGTAACATCGGGTCAGCCGCTGCTTATTATTTGGGCGCGCATGGAGGGCGACCGCTCATTGAGAAATACGGCAAATACCTGCTGCTTTCGCATAAAGATCTGGAGTGGGCAGACCGCTGGTTCAACCGCTATGGGGAAGCCACTGTCTTTTTCAGTCGCCTACTTCCCGTGATCCGCACCTTCATCGCCTTTCCGGCCGGTGTGGTCCGAATGAATCTCCTGCGATTTCACCTTTACACCTTTGTTGGATCCCTGCCGTGGTGCCTCTTGCTGGCTTATGCGGGAATGAAGCTGGGATCGCACTGGACCAAGCTTCGGGCCTACTTTCATCGTCTGGATCTCGTGTTGGGAGCGTTGATCCTGTTGGGACTGGTCGTTTTTGTAAAGCGCCATTGGGGGAGGGAAAGAGGGTGAATGAGGTATCAGGTGGTAGGTGATAGGTAATAGGTGATAGGGGGTCGGGAAAAGAAGCCAGAGGCCGGAAGCCGGAAAGCAGACCCGAAAAAGGTGGAATTTTAGAGTTTTGGCTTTGAACTTTGAACCTTGAACTTGGAACTCGGATTCTTTTGGACTTTGAACCTTGAACTTGGAACTTTGAACCGGTGTTTTGGACCTTGGACTGGCTTTTTTGAACCTTGAACTTAAAGAATCCCCAGTTTCTTGAGTTCCTCCTGGTAGTATTTCCGTAGAAGGATATCCCATTCCTGGCTCCCCTCGGGGATCTGACGTTTTTGGGACAGCAGTTTGTTGCGGGCGATCGCCTCAATCGCTTCTTCGTCCTTCATCAGTTGTTCCATGATCTTGAAGATCTCCTGGCGAATGGTGTTGCGGTCCTCCAGAAAATCCACGTTCTCAATCTCCGCCAGTCGATCCACCAGCAGATGCGACGTATGAACGATCTTCTCCCGGGAAAGCTTCATCGTTAAACCCTAAAGCACAATCTTGCGCTCTCGCGCCAGCTTCGTCTTGATCTTCCGGAACATCTCCTGGTAGGAGATTCCATCCTGTCGAATCGTTTCGGAATGCTGATTGAGTAAGGCGCGAACCTCCTCGTTCAGCTTGTCTTCAAGGGACAGTTCCTCAAGGATGATCTTTTGAAATGTCTCGACGAGCTGATCGGGATCGCGTGCTTCAATCATGTCACGTTCAATCAACTTGTCGACGATTTCGAAGGCCATGTGGGACACGAACTCTTTGGCAAGCTGCATTTTTCAAAATCCAACAAAAAAGGCTACCGAGCCGAAACCCGTGTAGCCTCCGTAAAAAATCAATCCGTGGGCGTTCAATCAGTCAACGCGACTCATTCGGGTATCTCGGTGGTTAGGAAACTGGGCCCTGCTCCAACAAACAGCGCAATGGCGGGGACGACGGGGCTCGAACCCGCGACCTCGTGCGTGACAGGCACGCGCTCTAACCAAACTGAGCTACGTCCCCTTACCGTCCTTCTTCGGTCCTTTGACGGAAGACTGGTGGGCGGTACAAGACTCGAACTTGTGACTTCATCCTTGTAAGGGATGCGCTCTACCAACTGAGCTAACCGCCCTGATCATCTCCGCTCCGCAGGAGAGCTGAATTCCGATTCCGTAAATCCGGGACTTGTTAGCCGTTCCAGCCGCCCCTTTCACTCTTAACCTGGGCTTCGCATTACAGGTCTCTCGAGCGTTGGACCGCAAGGGATATTACACGAGGCCCCGAGACGTGTCAAGAAACCCCTCCGATGCGAAGGGCTCCTTCCCCGGTTTCTCGTTTCATCGTTCCCGCATCGCACGTCCTCTCCGGAACAAAGCCGTGCACAGGGCCTTCTCCTCGATGTGATATTTGAACGTCCTTTTCCCGTCGAGCAGCAAAACCGGAATCTCGTGCTTGTAGCGCTCGTAAAGGTCGGCGTCCTGCTCGATATTGATCTGCTCCCAGGGAAGGGCCAGCCTCCCACACACCGTCTGCACGACCTTCTCGGCGTCTTCGCAGAGATGGCACCCGGGCTTGCTGAGCAATTGAATCCTCATGAACGGCCCTCGTGACTGATTGGCGAACGGATTGTAGCACAATTGATTGTTGACCCCTGTGGAGCGCTGTGTTATTGTCTGCGGTTTGAACCCCCGCTGACGGGGTCACCCAACGACATCGACTCCAAAGAGATCAGTTAAACCATGAGGAGGGTTTTCGAGTGCAAGGGAAATACTATTTTACTTCCGAGTCAGTAACTGAAGGACACCCCGACAAGATTGCTGACCAGATTTCGGATGCGGTCCTGGACGACATTATGGCCAACGACCCGATGGGAAGGGTAGCGTGCGAGACCCTGGTCACCACGGGGATGGCCATTGTCGCGGGTGAAATCACCACCACCCATTACGTCGACATCCCAAAGGTCGTCCGGGATACGATTGAGGGGGTCGGATACATCGACGCGACCTACGGATTTGATTATCTCACTTGCGCGGTGATCACCTCGATCGATAAACAATCCCCTGACATCGCCCAGGGCGTCGACGAACGGGCCGTCGAGGGGAAGGACAGCATAGAGCAAGGGGCGGGGGACCAGGGGTTGATGTTCGGCTATGCCTGCGATGAGACTGCCGAGCTGATGCCCATGCCCATCATGCTGGCACACAAGCTGACGATGCGGCTCGCAGAAGTTCGTAAAAAGAAGATCCTGGACTACATCCGACCGGACGGCAAATCGCAGGTCACGGTGGAGTACTCCAATGGTAAGCCCCAGAGGATCGAGGCAGTGGTGGTCTCCACCCAGCACAATCCCGAAATCAAGCATGGCCATTTGAAGGCCGAGGTCATCGAGCATGTGATCAAACCCGTGATTCCCGCCCAATTTCTCGATAACAACACGAAGTTTTTCGTTAATCCGACAGGCCGGTTCGTGGTAGGCGGCCCCCAGGGGGACTGCGGACTCACCGGGCGGAAGATTATTGTCGACACCTACGGCGGCATGGGACATCACGGGGGTGGCGCGTTCTCAGGAAAAGATCCCACCAAAGTGGATCGTTCCGCCTCCTACATGGGACGCCATATCGCCAAGAACATTGTGGCCGCCGGGTTGGCCTCACGCGTTGAGATTCAGGTGGCGTACGCCATCGGCGTGGCGGATCCCGTCTCAGTGATGGTCGATACCTTCGGCACGGGGAGAATCGCCGACGAGAAGATTTGCGATTTGGTTCGGACGACCTTTCCGCTGCGACCCCGTGGAATCATCGAATACCTGAACCTTCGCCGCCCCATTTACAAGAAGACAGCCGCCTACGGCCATTTTGGCCGGTCCGAAAAAGAATTTACCTGGGAGCAAACCGACAAGGCCGAATCGCTCCGCACTGGAGCCAGACTTGATGTTCCCGTGGGAGCTAAAGCGTAGCAGTTCAGGATTGATCTCGAGCCCGCCGCCATTTGGTTTTTGCCGGCGGGCTTTCTTATGAATCGTCAATTTCAGGAGCCACCATGAGCACAACAGCTAAATTGAACTGCGATGTCAAGGATCTGGGACTTGCCGAAAAAGGGCGCAATCGCATCGAGTGGGCGGAGCGGCAGATGCCGGTCCTGCGTCTGATCCGCAAACGGTTTGAAGTTGAGCAGCCGCTCAAGGGCCTTCGCCTTTCGGCCTGCTTGCACGTCACCACCGAAACCGCGAACCTGGCGGCGACCTTAAAAGCCGGTGGGGCGCAAGTCGTCGTGTGTGCTTCGAATCCCTTGTCCACCCAGGACGACGTGGCTGCCTCCCTGGTGACGCACCACGGCATTCCGTGCTTTTGCATCAAAGGGGAAGATAACGCCACATACTACTCCCACATCACCTCGGCCCTGGACCACAAACCGCACATGACGATGGACGACGGGGCGGACCTGGTCGGCGTTCTCCATTCCAAGCGGACCGACTTACTTCCCGATATCCTGGGTGGAACGGAAGAGACGACTACAGGGGTCATCCGCCTGAAATCCATGGTCCGCGACGGCGCATTGAAATACCCGATCATCGCGGTCAACGACGCCCAGACGAAACATTTGTTCGACAACCGGTACGGCACCGGCCAATCCACGATCGACGGGATTATTCGAGCCACGAACATCCTGCTCGCCGGGTCCACCTTCGTCGTGGCGGGCTATGGCTGGTGCGGCCGCGGGGTCGCGATGCGGGCGAAGGGCATGGGCGCCCACGTGATTGTGACCGAGGTCGATCCCACCAAGGCGATTGAGGCGGTCATGGACGGCTTCCAGGTGATGCCGATGGCCCAGGCCGCCCCGCTGGGCGACTTGTTCGTTACTTTGACCGGCGACAAACTGGTCATCCGAAAAGAACACTTTGAGAGGATGAAGGACGGCGCGATCCTGGCCAATTCGGGCCACTTCAATGTGGAAATCGAAATCCCGGCGCTGGAGGCGATGGCCGCCTCGAAGCGCACAGTTCGGGAGTTTGTCGAAGAGTTCCGAATGGCCGACGGGCGACGCGTGTTCCTGCTGGGCGAAGGCCGACTCATTAATCTCGCGAGTGCGGAGGGACACCCGGCCTCCGTCATGGATATGTCCTTTGCTAATCAAGCCCTCTCGGCTGAATGGATGGCCCGCAACGCCAGCAAACTCGAGAAAAGAGTGTACGGGGTACCTGAAGAAATCGATAAAGAGATTGCCCGCCTGAAGCTCGAGAGCTTGGGCGTTACCATCGACACACTCACCGCTGAGCAGATCGAATACCTGGCCTCCTGGAGTGAAGGAACTTAAAGGCCAGCTGTCCCCGGTTCTAGATTGAAGGGGCGCTCCGATGCAGCGGAGCGCTCCACGCGAACCACGACAAATAAATAAAAACCAGACTCCAGCCACGACACAAATCAAATTCAAAACCCCGGTCCTCGGACCGGGTTTTTTTATGCGCTAGAGGCGACGTGGAAATTCACTTTCCGTCAGGAAGGAGTCCCGGAGAACAGGATAGAGAGAGAGAGGTTTCACACCACAAGTCTCCTGTCTGAAATTCTTATGGCCGGGTCGTATCTTTTAGTTTGACGCAAAAAACTATTTTTAGTAGATTGAGGAAAATTTGAAGGAGGGAGGCGCGACGGTCAGGATGCGCAACGGTCTACGGTGTGATTAGCCAGGTTTCAAGCCTCCCCCATCGGACATAAGAATTTGAATGCTGTTCAAGTAGCACCTCTGATCGGTTTAAAGAAAGCCAACCTGCCGAGAGGGCGGTGTGGTCGTGTCTCGTGCAGTACAGGAGCTCCGCATGGGCGGAGATACACCTGGTTCCCCAAGGTCCAAGACACAAAATAAACCGGAGACTAACTGGAAATGAACCCCCTGCCTGCCGAAACTCAGTTAATGCCCAGTTCCGAAACTACGGATCTGGTTTCCAAGTTGTACGGTGTCGAGAACTGGGGTGCCGGATACTTTCAGGTCAGCCAAAAAGGCAATCTCTCGGTTACCCCGACCAAGAACCCTCACCTCCAGGTCGATGTGTATGATGTCGTGTGCGAACTGGCGCGGCGCAAAGTCGGGACCCCCATCCTGCTGCGTTTTCCCCAGATGCTGGAATGCCAGGTGACGGATCTTCACGAGGCGTTTTTGAACTCCATCAATGAATTTCATTATGGCGGCGGGCATCTCGGTGTTTTTCCGACCAAGGTGAACCAGAAGTTGGACGTCATCGAAAGCCTTCTGCACACCGGGGCCAAGTACCGTTACGGCCTGGAGGTAGGAAGCAAGGCCGAGCTGGCGCTCGCGGTGGCCATGCCCCTTTCCCCCGGCGCGCTGATTGTCTGCAATGGGAACAAGGATGAGCTGTTTGTGCGCAGCGCGCTCTTATGCCAGAAGCTGCAAAAGCCCTCGATCGTCGTCATCGAAGACATCGAAGATCTCAAGATGACGTTGAGCCTGGCGGAAAAACTGGAGCTGGAAGCTCAACTGGGGATTCGCGTCAAGCTGTATACCCGCGGGAGCGGCAAGTGGGAGGAGTCGGGCGGCGAGATTGCCAAGTTCGGCTTGAATACGATCCAGCTGGTCAAGGCACTGCACCACCTGCGCGAGGTCGGCCACCAGCAGGATTTGAAGATGCTGCATTTCCACATTGGGTCCCAGATTACGAATATCAAGCGGATCAAGGCGGCCGTCAAAGAGGCGGCTCGTGTCTTCTGCAAGGTGAATAAAATGGGCTTCAACGTCCAATACCTGAATGTCGGCGGGGGATTGGGTGTGGACTACGATGGGAGCCGGACGGCGTCGGAGTGCAGTGTCAACTACACGATTCAGGAATTTGCGAACGACGTCATTTACACCGTGCGAGAGGTTTGTCTGAGCGAGAATGTGACGGAACCGATCGTCGTCACCGAAAGCGGTCGGGCGGTCGTGGCCTACCATTCCATGCTGATCACCGACGTCAGACAGGCCGTTTCACCCGGGGCCAGTGCGGCAGCGTTAATCGAAATGGCGAACGGCACCAAGTCGGAGCCGGTTCGGGAATTGGTCGATCTGGCGCGCGATATCAATGCCAAAAATTTCATGGAGTATTACCACGACGCCCTGGCACACCGCGAGGAATTCATTGCCCTGTTTGACCTGGGTTTTCTTGACCTGGAAGAAAAGGCCAAGGGCGAACAGCTCTTCTGGGACATCTGCCGGAAAGCCGTGAAGTTTTCCAAGTCGATGAAGGACCGACCTGAAGAATTTGAGGACCTGGAGAAGTTGCTTTCGTCCAAGTACATCTGCAATTTCTCGCTCTTCCAGTCCGCCATCGACATCTGGGCGCTCGACCAGCTGGTTCCGATCATGCCCATCCACCGCCTCAACGAGATCCCCACCGAATACGGAACGCTGTGCGATGTGACCTGTGATTCCGACGGGAGCATTGATAAGTTTGTCGATGTCCGGGACACCAAGGAATCCCTCGAGCTGCACTCACTCAATGACACGCCCTATTACATCGCCCTTCTGCTCGTAGGGGCCTATCAGGAGGCCATCGGAGATCTCCATAATTTGTTTGGCGCGGTCAACGAGGTGAGCGTGGTGGTCGACGAAAGCGGACGGTTTCATTTCCGAAAAATCGTGCGAGGGGAAGTCGTCCGGCAGGTCCTCAGTTACATGGGCTACGACGTGGACACGCTGCTGCAATTGCTGGGAAACAGCGTGTCGCGACTGCGCCAGGAAGGGCTGCTCAAGGATGAGGACGAGCATGAACTGCTGGCCAACTATTCGCGCCTCCTGGACAGTTACACGTATCTGTCGTGAAGAGCTATCAGCGAATAGCTATCAGCTGTCAGCGATCAGCACATCGCCATCAGCTATCCGCATTGGGAAGATTCGCTCTTACTTTTCATCCTTGTCACGGAGCATATAAACTTTAGCGAGGAGCTGCCAATCCCAATGCCCCGGCTCCCCAGTGGCTGCCGTTTGCTGACGGCTGAAAGCTGATGGCTGAATTCTCACGTATCAATCGTCAGCAGCAGGTACAGCCCGCCCAAGCCGAACAACAGGTTCGGAGACCATACCGCGATCATCGGGTTCAATTTGTTGAATGAGCCCATCGCCTCAAAAAGTCCCGCCACCGCCCAGTAGACGATCCCGATCACGATGGACAACCCTATTCCGTAAAGGGCGCCTCGCCGGCCCGTGGAGAAGGAGAACGGGATGGCGATCAGGACCATGATAAACGCCATGGCCGGATACGAGAATTTTCGATAGTATTGGACCATTAACCGCACCACATCGAACCCGCTCTGCTGCAGCGAGCCAATGTAATGCCACAGTTCGCGGGCATTCATCTGCTCGCTCAACTTGACCACTTTGACAAAGTACTCGGGACTCTCAGTCATCTCCGCAAAAGTCGTCACGCTGAACATTTTGTAAGGCTCACGCGCATCTGCGGCAAAATCCCTCACCCAGCCATCATCGTAAATCCAGCGGTATGAGTAGGCATCCCGGTAGGTCTGTCTGGAATAAATCCGCCGTGTGATTTCGAAAGTGTGCGGATCGATCTCGAAAACCGAGAGTCCCGCAAAGACCTGCTTGTCGGGATCGTAGTAGTTGTAATTGTAAATCTGGAGGTGTGAATTCCCCGCACCCACAATCCAATTCTGATTTGGACGAAGAAAAGTTTGCGGAGGCCTGCCCTTGATGATGTTCCGGTACAAGTCCTGGCGCTGATTGGATCCAGGCAGCACGAAATCCTGCAGGACAAACATGCCGACGCTGATCACCGCGGCGCTGAAGAGCAGCGACAGGGAAAGACGGTAGAGGCTTAAACCCGAGGCCTTCATTGCGGTGATCTGATTGGTCTTGGTCAACAATCCGAAGTTCACCAGAGTGGCCACCAGCACCGCGAGGGGGGTCAGCGTGTAGACGATCTGAGGGGTCAAGAACACGAAGTAATAGATGGTGGTCAGCGGCGAGATATTATTTCTTACAATGTCCGAGATGAGCTCAAACAGCGTGACAATGATAAAGATCATGATGAAGGCACCGAGGGAAAGGAGGAGATAAGTGAAGAATCCCCGCAGGATGTACTCATCCAGGATATGAGGGGAGATCAGGCGCAAAACGTTGATGACCTTCCCCGCCGGCTTCGGAGGGGCAGACCCGGAATTATTCATTTGGGGGGCCCGTTTCAGCCATAAAGGGTCCAGAAACTGGGGGCGTGAAATCCTGAACAAGGAGCGCTCATGAAGAAAGGTGAGAATTCCTCCATAGAACAGGAAGATCAGGTTGGTCCCCCAGATTCCCACAAAAGGCGAAAGCCGGCCATCTTCGGCGAAACGGGATCCGCTGACAAAAAGCAGATAATAGGCGCTGATGACCAGGAGGCTCAGGACAAACCCGTAGGACTTGCCCCCTTTCCGGGAGGAGATTCCCAAGGGGATTCCGAGCAAGGCAAGGACCAAGCACGAGCAGGGAAGGGCAAAGCGGCGATACAATTCGATGCGGAAAGACCGGGGACCGTTTGGCTTCCTGATTTCGCTCACAAGTTCGCGGTTGCCATATTCGCTCAGCGTTCGCCGGGTCGTCTGCGCACCCCGGGCGACGATCGGAGGCAGAGTAATCGCTGGGTTTCAGCGGCGCAAGGAGGTGAGTGCTTCCCTCTTCCAGATAAAGTTGGAATCGATCCTTGGCACGGTCAACAATTAACACCCCTTTTTGCGCGAGCGTAATCCTGGGCTGATCCGCCTTGGAAACGTCGACCAGGAAGATTCCATTCCAGCGATCTCCACTGATGTCCTGAACGTAGAGAATCAGATTCGGGAATCGGCCATCAAAAACGCGGGGGCTGATCTCGGTGCCGACCTGGGACCGGGCTAACTGCATCAGGACCGACTGCTTCATACGGTTGACTCGAGGCACGACTGCCAGCGAAAGGGCCAGATTGAGCCCGGCGGCGAGGAACGCCAGCAGAAGAACCGGTTTCACAAATGCCGCAATGGACTGGCCGCTGGCTCGAAGCGCGACGACTTCGCCATCCGCCGAGAGCCGGCCCAGCCCTACAAGGATGCCGAGAAGCCCTGCCATGGGGATGGCAAAAAGAAAGATATTAGGGAGCAACAGCAGGCAGAGCTTCCCGATCAGTGCGGGCGAAGCCGTGCTGCTGACGACCATCTCCAGCAGCTTTCCCATATCTCGAATGAAAAGGATGAAGGTAAAGACCAGCAACCCCAGGAGGGTGGGGGAGAGAATTTCACGGAAGATAGCGCGTGTTATAATTCGCATGGATCAAAATCTCATCGTCAAGGACCTCTTCAATTTACCATATATCTTTTTATGCCCGAAAAAATTAAATTGGCCTTGCTCTGGCACATGCATCAGCCCTTTTATAAGGATTCCCTGCAGGGATTGATGGAAATGCCATGGGTACGCTTGCATGCCTTGAAAGATTATTGGGGAATGGTTGCCATGCTCGAGGATTTTCCCCGGGCCCGGATGACCTTCAATGTGGTCCCGTCGCTTCTCGCCCAAATCGAGGACTTTCTCGCTCATCCGGACATTGATCCACTCTTCACGCTCGCGTTCCAGCCCGTGTCTTCTCTGACTGACAACCAGAAGCTATCCATGTTGGAGAACTTCTTTCAGGCCAATTACGAACATCAGATTGCCCGGTTTCCGAGACTCGAAGAGTTGTACCAACGCGCCCATCTCTCCCCGGATCCGACCTCCATCAATAGACTCCGACAATTCGGGACGCAGGATCTCCTCGATTTGCAGGTTCTTTCCCAGTTGTGCTGGTTTGATGAGATCTACCTGACCCGGGATGTGGTGACCCGGTCGCTAGTTGAAAAAGGGCGTCGATTTTCCGATGAGGATAAAGCCATGCTCCGGGACAAGGAGATGGAGTTGTTATCCCGCCTCATCCCGGTTTATCGCCAGGCGGCAGAGCGGGGACAGGTCGAACTCTCCACCACGCCTTTTTTCCACCCCATCCTCCCTTTGCTCTGCGATTCCTCCATTGCCAGTCAATCGCAACCCCGCTCCCCCTTTCCCATTCAACCTTTCCGGTATCCCCAGGACGCTGCTTTGCAGTTGAAAAAAGCCGTGGAGCAACATCAAAGACTCTTCGGCCGGGTCCCGTCCGGGGTCTGGCCCTCCGAGGGTTCGGTTTCCAACGCTGCCCTCGATGTGATCTCCGACAGTGGGTTTTCGTGGACGGCCACTGACGAGGGGATCCTGGCCCGGAGCCTGGGACTCGCATTTCATCGGACCCCCAGCGGGGAAATTCACCATTCGGAGATGTTGCATGCCTCCTATCAATACCGCAACACACCCCTGCGCATCTTCTTCCGTGATCGGGAACTCTCCGATGCCATCGGCTTCCATTATTCCAGGATGCCCGCCCAGGAGGCCGTGGAAAATTTTATCCATCGCATCAAGTCTTCAGTCAAACTCTCTAGAGAATCCTCGCCCTGCGTTTCGATCATTCTCGATGGAGAGAACGCGTGGGATTACTTCCCGGAGAACGGCCGTCCCTTTTTGAAGGGACTCTACCAGCGATTGACCGAGGACCCGGGCGTCGAGATGGTCACCTTTTCCGATGCCTGTGCCCTTTTGAGCGCGCATGAACGAAGACTGGAAAACATCTGGCCCGGTTCGTGGATTAACTCCGATTTCTCAATCTGGATCGGGGACCCCGAGGACAACCGGGCCTGGGAGCTTTTGAGCGACGCTCGCGAGGCGATGGAGATCTTCACAAAAGACCATCCCGACTTTACGGAAAGCCTATGCGGAAAGTCGGCCTGGGAATCGCTGCTCGCGGCCGAAGGGAGTGACTGGTGCTGGTGGTATGGACCCGAACACTCCACGGTCAACGATCTTCGTTTTGACCGGTTGTTCCGTTCCCACCTCATCAACTGTTATCAGCAGATGGGGCGGACCGTCCCGGGAAGTTTGGCACAACCCTTGAAGCGGCAGATCCCGAAACGACTTCACAATCTTCCGTTGGGGAAGGTGCATCCGGCCATTGATGGCCGCGTGTCCAGTTATTTTGAATGGATGGGGGCGGGATCGATCGAGGAGACCCAGAGCACCATGCATCAGGGCAGAAAGTGCTTTGAACGGGTTTTGTACGGGTGGGACGAAGAGAATGTTTTTCTTAGGGTCGATCTGCCGGAGGCACTGCTCGAGAATTATCAGCCTGTTGATGTGAGGGTCTACTTCGATGCCGGCAACTGCCTGGTCTTCAAGGATGTCACGGCGCCACAAGGTGCAATTTCCGTGCTCTTCCGGGAAGAGAAGGTGGGAGCGGAGCGGGCGGTTAACAGGGCTGACGCGGAACCAGCTTTTGACAAGATGTTCGAAGCCCGCTTTCGAAAGTCTCTCTGGCCTGTTCCACCCGAGGGTGCGTTGTCTTTTTATGTCCTTCTGGAGATTGGGGGGGTTCCTGTTGAACGCATTCCCATGCATGGAAGCCTGACGGTCGACGATACTTTACTTGAGTAGGTGAGGTGAGTCGAGCCCTCCCGGAGAGCCATCCTTAAAGAGACCGGTCATTCATTCTTCACGCCAATTGTGCATCCAAGGCGGGCGGCCACTGAGGTCGACCTTAAAAGCAGGTCCCCAGTGGAGCCTTGAGAGGGTCCGCCCAGACAGAATTTTGTCCCTCGCTCACCGCCCCGGTGTTCCTCTCTGCGGGCTGGGTGGCCGGGGCACTGTCACCGGACTCAAATCGCCCTCCTTGTCCACGGCGCGCACCCCAAAGATCAAATTGTCCTTTGACAGACCCTTCAGTGTGAACTCGGTGACGTTGCCGACATACAGCTCATGTTGCCAGTCCGGCGCCGTGGTATCTCTCCATACAACCGCATACCCGGCGACGTTCGACCCGGGATTGGCAGACCAATGAATGAGGGTGTCGTAGGCCTGGCGTGCTGAGCCGAATCGCACATTTTCGGGAGCCACAGGCCCCAGCGCGAGTGAAGCCAGGGTAGCTGCATTGAGCCGGGCGACCTGTGCTATATAGCCGGGTGAGACAAACTCAGGCAAATCTCCATATTGAACCCCCCCTTCAGTTCGCGGGGTTTGATGCTGATGCCGGAAATCTTCGTGCAACTCGGAAAAGCGAACCGCCGCAAACCCGCTTTCATTAAACGCAGTATGGTCGCCCCCCCGTCCATATCGGTCCCGGCGAAATACCATCATGACCTTGAAGTCAGGGACGTATTTGACAGCGGTCTCTTCGGTATAGCGCGCCAGTTGCCGCGAGGGTGAATCCTCTTCACCACCGATGGCCTCACGCAACCGCTTGTCGGCCTCAGTTTCGTTGACCGGCACCCCTTCAGAAAATACCCTCACGACCTGATTATTGATCTCCTCGCCCCCTCCTTGAATGTTGCCCACGATGTCATCGTTGAGCATGGCTGCGACGTTCCAGTTCTTCTCCTTCGCCATTCGGGCCCAGTGCGTGGACCCGATCAACCCCTGCTCCTCGCCCGCGACGCTGAGGAAGACCAGCGTCGCATCGAACTGGTACTTGCTCATGACTCGAGCCAGCTCCATCGAGACTGCGGTGCCGCTGGCATCATCATCCGCTCCGGGGGCGTTGCACTTCGTGTCCATCATCTGAGTACACATGGAATCATAATGTCCGCTCACCACATAGATTCGGGCGGCGGAATCCGGCCGTGACCCCGGCAATGTCGCCACCACGTTGACAATCTCGGTGGGCTTGGGGACGCGGGATCGGTAACGGGGCTCAATATCCTTGGGATCGATAATGAATGAGTCAAACTCCACCTTGAGACGCCCGCCACTCTCCCTGGAATACTTCTCCAATTCGCTTTTGATCCATCGACGGGCCGCTCCTATTCCCCGGCCTTCGGCGTCCGTCTCGGAGAGCGTGTGTCGAGTCCCAAAGCTGACCAGCTTTTCGATTATCTGTTTGATGTTCTGTGATGAAATCTCCTGGACGATCTTCTCAACCTCCGGGTTCCGGGCAGGGAGGGGTTGGCCTGAGCATGGGATGACTAAACCCACCCAAACAAGCAAAACCGCAAAGGCGTCGAAACGAATTTGCATACACACTCCTGGCGATTGGAATAGACTCCTGTGATAAAATAATGGCGTGGGTAAAGGGCGATTCGTCAATCAGAAGCTTGGGAAACGCGTCCACCGGGGCATTGGACAGCACCTCGGGAAGGCTCAAACCAAGGGCCCTCTAGATAAGATATCTCAGCGCCGCCACCTTGTGGATCCTTGCGGACCACGTATCCCCGACGAGGAGAGGCCTGGAAAAAAGTCCCTCCCGCAGGGGTCATGAGGGCTGCTCGAAGCCTCTTCCCGGGGTCCGCCTCATGAAGATCAAGTCTGATTCCCGAAGAAGATTTCGCCCCTTTCCGATCCCTGCCCGGTCCAGGGAGATGGAGGCCGTTACTTGATGGATGTTCTTCCCCTCATGGCCTCGCCGCCACTTTCCCGTAAACCAGTTTACCCCCAAGGAACGTTTTCTCGACCTCCGTCCGCAGAATCAATTGAGGTTCAATTTTCATAATATCGTGGCTCAGAACCACCAGGTCAGCGAGCTTTCCTTCCTGAATGGACCCCTTAAGATTCTCCTCGAAGGCGGCATAGGCTGCGTCGAGGGTGAAGGATCGAAGCGCCTCTTCACGGGTCAAGCGCTCCTGAGCAAACCAGCCTGCCGTCGGCCACCCGCTTTGATCCTGACGTGTGATCGCTGCATAAAAGCCCCATAGCGGGTTGGGGTTCTCCACCGGGAAGTCAGATCCGGCCGCAATCCGAACCCCGGTCTTCAGCAGCGAGCGCCAGGCATAGGCTCCTTTGATCCGCTCGGGTCCGACGCGCTGCTCGGCCCACCGCATGTCACTGGTACAGTGGGTGGGCTGCATCGAGGGGATGACATGCAATATCGCAAATCGGGGAAGATCGTTCAGGGCTAGAATCTGGGCATGCTCATCGCGCAAACGCAATTGGTTCACCTTCGGGTTTTCCTTTTCGAGGCTTTCCACAACATCAAGCCAGATGCGATTGGCGCGGTCGCCTATGGCATGCGTATTGACCTGAAAGCCCCCATCGGTGGCTTTCTTTGCCCAGGCATATATGGCCTCTTTGGGTGTGACCATCAAGCCGGTATTCTTGGGATCATCACTATAGGGCTCCAGCATGGCAGCCCCCCTGGATCCGAGCGCGCCGTCAGCTACAATCTTAAGGGATCGGACTGTCAGTCGATTTCCACCATATCCAATGAGGGGCCCCGTCTTGAGATAGGCATCCAGCGTCAAGGCCGCTGGAGAATTGAGGGGACTGCCCGTCGCCATGATCATGGCGTAGACACGGAAGTCGAACCGGCGCTCGCCAATTAACTCCTTGTAAACCTCCAGCGTCTCTCCTCCCACTCCTGCATCGTGAACCTCCGTCAAACCATCCGAGAGACATTTTTGGATCGCACGCAGGGCAGCCCTCTTAATCTGGTCACGGGTGAGGGGAGGGATATGTCGTCCGACAAGGGACATGGCATTGTCAACAAAGACACCCGTGGGCTCGCCGGTTTTTTCATCGCGGACGATTCTGCCGCCGGGCGGATCCGGGGTCTGCCGAGTAATCCCGGCAATTTCCATCGCCCGGGCGTTGGCCAGCCCGGCGTGACCGTCCACGCGGGTCAGCCACACGGGATTGTCAGGGGACACGGCACTCAGTTCGCGATGATCGGGAAAATCTTTCACTGGCCACCGCGTCTGATCCCACCCGCGCCCCTGCACCCATTCTCCGCGAGGACTCTCCGTCACCTTTAGTCTCACCATCGCCACGACCTCGGCGTAGCTGCGGGTCTCCACAAAACTCAATCGCTGTAAACTTTCCCCGAGTCCGATGAAATGACCGTGGGCGTCGATGAAGCCCGGGATAACCGTCTTGCCCTCGAGATCGACAACCTCGGTCTTTGGACCTTTGAACCGGGTGGCCCCTTCATTTGTCCCCACAAACAGGATCTTTTCCCCCTGAATCGCGATGGCCTGTTCGTGCGGACTTTTGGAATTCATGGTGTAAATGTTCCCGTTCAACAACACCGTGTCCGCCGATCCATTCGCCGGACTCGGCGGGCGCTGCGGTCCGGCTTGGGCTCGTAAGATCTGATGCACCATGATCACCGCAAACAGGAGAAGCACCAGAACCGGGAGAACTTTTCGTGCCTTCATATTAAGATCCCCTTGGCGTCGAATTTTTGACCCCAGAACATCAAATGGCAAGTTGCAGGGCCGGCCCTGAACTAATGCTCACTTCCAGTTCGATTCAAGCCGCCGACGATTCTATCTCTCCCGAGACTGAGATTCTAGCAATTAGTTTCCATCCTCTTACCCCGAATGGAAGTCATGCCTGCCCAAGGGATTCGGTTAATTGCTCGATCCTCCAAACTCTTGGTGTATGAGGCTTTCTGAGACAAACCGCTGCGCAGGGCAAAGGCGCTTCATGTGAGGATTCCCTGCAGAAATCATTAACGCCTAAATATCGACAAGCCGATAAGTTAATGGAGCCCGAGGATCAGGGTACTGGATTTCAATACATACGGTCTCTCTTCGGCCTGATGATCAAACCCGAGAAGGCATGGTTGGGAAATCTGGGGCGGAGAAAACGCCCAGCATTTCTCCACAAGAGCCAGGATGCGGGCTCTCTTAAACTGTCCGGGGGTGTCTCGCCCCTCCTGAAACCAGGGGTTTGAAATGCGGTCGTGTTGGTCCCGATCCACCGGACCCTAAGCCCTGAGGTGAACCGGGGTGGTGAACGTATACTCGAAATGTTTTAGAAGATCGTGTCATCGAAGGTCATCCATATGAGACGAAGCATCGGGATCATCGCTTTGACCATTGGGGCCCTGCTGGCAGTCACCCTGCTCGCCTTTCATCTCCACCAGCGAAGTACAGAGGAGGTGGTGTCAGGCTTTCAAGACCAGCAACTTCTCATGGCCCGGCATGTAGCGAATCAGATTGCCTCCTACCTGCGGGATCGCTCGCAGCGAGTTCGACTCCTCTCCACCCTCGCCTCATCGAAGCCACTTGATTTGGACCGCCTGTCAAAGAACATCGACGATTACTTTCAGTATGTGAAAACCAAGAGTGTCAAGGCAATCACCGTTTATGATGAAGCCGGAAGGGTCATTTACTCCGTCTCGAGCAGCGTCGCCACCAGGAAGGACGCCCCCGCGGAGCTACTTGCCTGGGCTCGAAGACCTGAGAACCAGGGAAAGGTCTACTTATCACCGGTTGTAGTCCCCTCTGCTCCAGGTGAAAACCCCCCTTCCTATGCCCTGCTTCTTTTTGAGCCCGTCCGATTCGAAAATGCGCCCCCGGATGACCCCAAGGGCAGCCCGATGCTAGCCGGAGGGATCTCCCTTCTCGTGGATATGAATGAGCTCCTGAGCGGGCAATTGGCTCTCGTTAGCCCCAAGCAGAAGGCTCCTCAGGCCTGGATTGTTGATGAAAAGGGCACTCTCTTGTTTCACCCCGAACATCCTGAAATGGTCTTGAGAAGCATACGTCGCCGAGAGGCTCAGTGCGATCAATGTCACATCTCCATGAATTATGTGGAGAAGATCCTCCGAGAGAAACAAGGTATTGTCGATTACACCGTCAGCAATTCATCCAAGAAGCTGGCGGCTTTTGCCCCAATCGAGTTTGAAGAGGCCCGATGGATTGTGGTTGTCAATGCACCCTATGATGCCGTGACCGCCTTTGTAAGAAGGAGTTTTCGCGACACGTTGATGCTTCTGGCCGTGACCATTCTTGCCCTTGTGACCGGCTCCTCCTTGGTTTACCGGGACTACCGGTCGAGGATCCGTGCAGAAGAGGAAGCACTGCAATGGAGGGAAAAACGGGCCCTGGAGGAAAAGGCGCGGGAGTCGGAGGAACGGTATCGGCGGCTAATAGAACTCTCTCCTGATGCCATTTTCATACAGTGCGAAGGGAAGGTTGTCTTCATAAACGCGGCTGGGGCGAGTCTCCTGGGTGCAACCCATCCGGAACAACTTCTGGGAAGACCCATCCTGGAACTGGTCCACCCCGATTTCCGGGGGATTGTCAAAGAACGCATGGAGATGCTCAGGCAGGGGAGGGATCTTTCTGCCCTCGAAGAAAAGTATCTCCGGCTCGATGGCAGCTCAATTGAGGTGGAGGTTATCGCGACGCCATTTACCTATCACGATAAACCCGCTGCCCAGGTGATCGTGCGTGACATCACCGAACGCAAGCGAGCTGACTCGTTGTTGAGAAAGAGTGAAGAACACTTTCGCTCTCTGATCGAAAATGCCTCCGATCTGATCTTCGTCCTGAATGCAGATCGGACAATCCGTTACGGCAGCCCCTCGATCGAACGGGTGCTGGGGTATAAGCCGGAGGATTACATTGGAAAAGACGCCCTCGAGTTTGCCGATCCCGCGGACATTCCCGGTATCGCGAATTCCATCTCACGGTCGGTCAAGCAGCCCGGAGAAGTTTCCACGGTCGAGCATAGGATCAAGGGCAAGGACGGCACCTGGCTCTACTTTGAGTCTCGGGGAAGAACCCTCAAGGATCCTGAAGTAGGTCTCACTGCCGTGGTCAATTCTCATGACATCACCGACCGCAAGCTGGCAGAGGAAGCGGTCAGGCAGAGTGAGGAAAGGTATCGAGGGCTCTTTGAGACGATGCATGAAGGATTCGGTTTACATGAGATTATTTGTGATGACAGCGGAAAACCCATCGACTACCGATTTCTTGAGGTGAATTCGGCGTTTGAGGCAATGACAGGCCTTCGGTCATCACAAATCATCGGGAAGACCGTAAGACAAATCCTTCCGGAATTGGAACCCCATTGGATCGATGCCTACGGAAAGGTTGCGCTCACAGGTGAGCCTGTTCAATTCGAGAGTTACTCAGAATCCTTAAAGAAACACTTCGAAGTCGCGGCCTATCGCCCGAAGAGCGGCCAGTTCGCCGCTACCATCGTGGACATCACGGAGCGCAAGCGTGCGGAAGAAGCGATCCTGAAACGGAGCCGACAGCTGCAGATCCTTTCACGTGCCGCCCAGGAGATTAATTTGGTCCTCGAAGTCCCCGTGATTATGCGCAGCCTGGTCGCGTCGGCGATGGAGTTGGTTGATGCCACGTCAGGAGGGGCGGGGCTCATGTTGGATGGGAAGATAGTCTTTACCGAGTATAACAAGGAAGGATCTGTCATTCCGATTGATTACAGTTTCATGGCAGGGCAAGGCGTTCCCGGTTGGGTATTACAGGGAAGGAAACCTTATATCGCAAATGATGCCGAGCACGATCCGCAGGTCCTCCCCGAAATTCAAAAGGCACTGGGCTTCCGTGATCTAATCAACGTCCCTATTTTCAGCCGGCGCGGAGAACTCCTGGGTGTTTTTGAAATTCACAACACCCGGGGGGGCGCGGGGTTTGACGAGAATGACGTGGACCTTCTCCAGGGGCTGGCAGCAAGTGCCGCGGGAGCCCTTGAGAACGCGCAAATCCTGATTGAGCGCTCCCAGGCAGAGATGGAGACGGCCCGCCAGAAGACCCTGTTTCAACAGCTGTTTGAAAATGCGCCCGCAGCCATCGCACTGCTAGATGAGCACGACCGGATACTCCAGGTGAATAAAGGGTTCGAGACCATGTTTCATTTTTCCTCCCATGAAGTTCTGGGAAGGCATATCAACGAAACTGTCGTCTCCGAGGAGTTTTTCGAAGAGGCTTCTCTCTTATCCTCAAGGGTCCTGCATGGGGAGACAGTTGAAATTCAATCGACGAGATGTAGTAAGGATGGGGCGCTCATCCCTGTTCAAATATATGGGGTACCCATCGTGATCAATCAAAGACAAACGGGTATCTACGGCATGTATGTCGACCTGAGCGAATCCAAGCGCCTGGAGGAGCAGTTTCGGCAGGCCCAGAAGATGGAGGCTGTCGGCCGGTTGGCAGGGGGTGTGGCCCATGATTTCAATAACCTGCTCACCGCCATCATGGGATATTCCGAGTTGCTGCTTATGCGTCTCGATGGTCCGGATCCCTTGCGGAAAAATGTGGAGGAGATCAAGAAGGCCGGGGAGCGCGCGGCATCACTGACCCGCCAGCTGCTCGCCTTCAGCCGACGGCAGGTCCTCCAACCTCAGGTGATGGACTTGAATATTGTCGTCTCCGGGATGGAAAAACTGGTCCGCCGCCTCATCGGTGAAGACATCGATTTGCGACTGGCGCTTCAGTCTCCGCTGGGTAATGTGAAAGCTGATCCCGGGCAAATTGAGCAGGTCATCTTGAATCTTGTGATCAATTCCCGCGATGCCATGCCCCATGGGGGAAAGCTGATTCTGGAAACGGACAGCATCATCCTGGACGAGGAGTACGTCTGGAAGTATCCGGGAGCCAAACCAGGAACTTATGTGATGCTCATGGTGAGCGACACCGGATCGGGGATGAACACCGAGGTACAATCCCATCTGTTTGAGCCGTTCTTCACTACTAAAGAGAAGGGGAAGGGAACCGGTCTGGGGCTTTCCACCGTTTATGGTATCGTCAAACAAAGTAACGGCTATATTAGCGCCTACAGCGAGGAAGGACGGGGGTCGACCTTCAAGGTTTATCTTCCCCGGGTGGACGACCTCGCGGCCAATGCTAAAACTCCTGTCGAACCTGAAAAATGGGTGGCGGGCTCGGAAACCGTTCTCCTCGTGGAGGATGAACAAGCCATCCGGGGGTTGATGCAGGCCATGCTCCGGATGAAAGGCTATACTGTCCTCGAAGCAGCGGACGGACAAGAAGCGCTTGGCCTATTCAAAGGCAATGAGGACCGCATCGATCTCGTGATCACCGACGTGGTCATGCCAAGAATGAGCGGCAGGGAGCTTGCCACTCGGATCGCTGCCGACCGGCCCAAGACCAAGGTGCTCTTCGTTTCAGGGTATAGTGAAGAGGCCGTTCTATATCAAGGGATCTTCGAGCCGGGAACAGCGTTCCTTCAAAAGCCTTTCACGCCCGATTCGCTGGCCCGGAAAGTCCGCGAAGTGCTCGACAACTGAACCGCAGACATCGAGATGCCGGGTTCAGGTTGCACCTCCCACTCTGCATCGAAGACCATCGATCCACAAAGAGGCGTCGTTCACGCTGTTCACTGCGCGTCCCAATCCCAGATCAACGCAAACCCTCCACCTCTCGGAAATTCGCATTCCAACTTGAATCCCCCCCCTTCCCTCAACCCCCTTTTTAGCTGCTCCTGAATGCCCATTGCTTCCAACTCCTCCGGGATATAAAATCTGTCTGCTATAATCCTCTCACACAATCCCAGTTAGGTCTCTCCAACGGAGGAAAATCTCATGGAGCCGGAAGCGAAGAAGAAAGTCTTACGGATGATCAATTATGGAATGTACATCCTTTCGTCCCGGGCGGAGTCGCATCTCGCTGCTGCTACCGTCAACTGGCTGTCCCAGGCTTCATTCACCCCGCCTCTAGTAATGGTGGGCCTCAAGGTGGAGAGCGACACCTTTGCCACCGTGAAAAAGTCGAGGCATTTTGCCGTGAATATTTTGGGAAGAAATCAAAAAGCGCTTGCGCAGGACTTTTTCAAACCCAGTTCCGTTGAGGGAACCAGGATCAACGGCCATGAATATGGAAACGGGAAAACCGGGGGAGCCCTTTTGAAAGAAACTCCCGCGTCGTTCGAATGCAAGGTCACTGACATTGTCGAGCGCGGAGACCATGCGGTCGTCCTGGGGGAAGTCGTTGAAGTGACGATCAACCGCGAGGACACTCCGCTTTTCATGAGGGAAACCGGTTGGTTCTATGGCGGGTAGGCTGCATCAACCCTTCATGAAAGTCCATTGATCTTCGGAATCAGGTTAAATTTCTATGAGCTGTCCTGAGGACCGTTTTCACCTCGCCACCGAGCTCTGGCAGCAGGCCTATGAACACCAGAAGAACGGCGACTTCGAAGAAGCAATTCGACTCTATAAGGAATCGATAGAGGTTCTTCCAACAGCGGAGGCGCATACATTCCTGGGGTGGACTTACAGCTTCCAGGGAAAACTCGAAGAGGCCATTGAAGAGTGTCGCAAGGCCATTCAAGTGGATGCCGACTTCGGGAACCCCTACAATGACATCGGGGCCTATTTGATCCAGCTGGGCAAGCCGGATGAGGCGATCCCCTGGTTGGAACAGGCGACTCTGGCGCACAGATATGAAAGCCATTGCTTTCCTCATATGAACCTGGGGCGGATTTACGAAATGAAGGGACAATGGAAGAAGGCCCTTTCAGAATTTCGTCAGGCCGTTGAATGCCAGCCGGACTATGAGGAGGCAATTCACGCGCTCGGGCGCCTGCAGGCACGATTGAATTGAGGCCTTGCTCCCCTGATGCAGATCGCGACATGAAATTGAACGGATTCCCGCAACGATCAGTGGCTCATCGAAAACTCAACGTCAAAATTGGAATCGCCGGATGGAGCTATCCTGACTGGAAAGGTATTGTCTATCCTTCCGGGGGGAGTTGGAGCAAGCTCCGCTACATGGCGCAGTTTTTCGCAGCCCTCGAAATTAACTCGACTTTTTACCGAATCCCTTCCACCCGGGTGGTCGACAAATGGTGCGCCGAGGTGAGGTCCGTCCAGGATTTCACCTTTTCAGTGAAGCTTTTTCAGGACTTCACCCACGGCGAAAACAGGGGGGACAACACGGGACTGGGTTTCACCAGGAACGTCTCTTCGTTCCAGCGAGCCCTCCTACCGATTCAGCAGAGCGGCCGACTGGGCGCGGTGCTGATTCAGTTCCCGTATTCCTTTCACCTGAATTCCAAGAATCTCGATTATCTCAAGCAGTTATTCAAAGCCTTGGAAGGGTCTCCCCTCGTGGTCGAGGTGCGTCATCGGTCCTTTCTCCACAAGGAGTTCTTCGATCTTCTTCGCCGCTGCGAGGTCGGCTTCGTGAATCTTGATCAGCCCCCGGTCTCCTACTCCCTCGGTCCCACTGCCGAGAACACGGGCCCCGTGGCTTATGTCCGATTTCATGGAAGGAATTCAGCCGCCTGGTTTGACGAGCACTCCAGCCGGGACGAGCGCTATAACTATTGTTATGCCGGTGACGAACTCGACGAATGGGTCAACAGAGTAGAACAGCTCTCGAACAGCGCCCGCGTGGTTTATGTCATATTCAATAATCACTTTCGTGGACAGGAAGTCGTCAACGCGCTCGAGTTTCTCCATTTATGGTCCGAGAAACCGGTTCCCGTCCCCGCCCCATTGAAACGGGTCTATCCCCGCCTGAAGGAAATCGCCTCAGAATTCTCTCCGCGATCGTCGGATGCCGACGACACACTCCCTTTGTTTCCCGAGAGGTGACCTTATTCCCCTAGCTTGAGAGCCTCCCCACCCGACCGCGAAAATCTTTGCCCTCCCCCCCTTGTCCTGTATAATCGCCGAGGCGCAACGATGTCCCGCGCAAGAAAGTTCATTGAGGTGGGGAATCTCTCCACTCGGCTTCTCCATGACCCAAAGCAAATTTGAAGAGTTCGTCCACACCATGGCAAGGCTTCGCGGCGAGGGGGGATGCCCCTGGGATCGGGAGCAGACTTATGAAACATTAAAAAACTTCCTGATCGAGGAGACGTACGAAGCGGTCGAAGCCATCGAAGACAAGGACCATGGCGCACTTTGTGAAGAACTTGGGGACGTCCTTTTGGAGGTGGTGTTCCTGGCGCAAATAGCAAGGGAAGAGAATCGCTTCACCATTGACGACGTCATCGATGCCATCAACACCAAGATGGTGCGACGGCATCCGCATGTTTTTGGGGATACGCGGGTGGCCGACTCCCGCGAGGTTCTGAAGAACTGGGAAGAGATGAAGCAGGCGGAGCGGGCGGAAAAACGGGGCGACAAACTCACGGAAACGCTGCCCCCGTCAATTCTCGACGGGGTCACGCGACGCATTCCGGCTGTTCTTGAAGCCAGCCAGCTCTCACAACGCGCCGCCCGCGTCGGTTTTGATTGGTCGAGGGCCGAGGAGATCCTCGACAAACTCCACGAAGAACTGGAAGAGCTGCGGGATGCAATGAGGGGGACTCCTCAGACCCAGTCCAATGCCGTGGAGGAGCATTGCGAGCTTTCCGGAATCGAGGACGAAATCGGAGACATAATTTTTGTTGCCGTAAATCTAGCCCGCCACTTTAAGATCGACCCGGAATCCGCTCTAAAGAAAACAAATCAGAAGTTCCGTAATAGGTTCCGTTACATCGAGAACATGCTGGCACGCTCCAACAGGAGCTTCGAGCAAACAAACCTTGAGGAAATGGAGCGATACTGGCAGGAAGCCAAGCGAGCAGAACCCGGGGCCAAATAACCCATGTCCTTTTCCCGACCCAACCCCACGGCAGGTGAGATCGAAATCCGCCCGCTCGTCACCGTGGACGAATTCCGCCGCTGCGTAGACCTTCAGGTTTCCGTGTGGGGGTTTGATGAGTTGGATGTGATGCCACTTCGTTTCTTTGTCGTCGCCTCCCATATAGGAGGGCAAGTCTTTGGGGCATTCACACCTCAGAGAGGGATGATCGGCTTCCTGTGCGCTCTTTCGGGAATGAAAGGAGACTTGCCATACATCCATTCTCATATGCTGGCGGTTGTCCCCGAATTCCGGAATCAGGGGGTGGCGAAACGGCTGAAACTCGAGCAAAGGGCAGATGCCATTCAGAGGGGTTTTCGCCTCGTAGAATGGACTTTCGATCCATTGGAACTCAAGAATGCCTACTTCAACATCGAAAAATTGGGGGCGATCGTTCGCCACTACTCACCGAATCATTACGGGATGACTTCAAGCCGGCTCCAAGCGGGTCTGCCGACTGACCGCCTGATCGCCGAGTGGTGGCTGCACAGTGACCGCGTCAAGAGGATCCTGGGGGAAATCCCAGCAAAAAAGGATTTAGAACCCGCCGAGGGCCAACGCCGTGTGGGGGTCCCAGCTGATGTGACTGAATGGAAATCCAAGGATGTGCCGCGCGCTGAAAAGGTCCAGTCCGTGATCCGTCAGCGCTTCCTGGACCATTTCAAAGACGAGTACAGCGTCACAGGGTTTGAAAGAGGAAAAGAGAACAGCGCTTACTTGCTCACTAAGAACTTTAGGATAGATTAATAAATCATTGCAATTCAAATTCTTTATAAGATGCAGCCTAATGAAAATTGATCGGATTGAACTCACTCAGATCCACATCCCTCTGGTTCATTTCTTCGAAACCTCCTTCAACCGGACCTACAACCGGACGATTGTCCTGGTGAGAGTTTTCTCCGAGGGGGAAGTGGGATATGGCGAGGTCACAGCGGGCGAAACACCCTTCTATAGTCATGAGACCGGGGACACCGCATGGATCATCATCAAGAAATTCATTGCCCCCCTAGTGCTTCATCGGGACATGGAACATCCCCGTGAGGTTTCTCCGTTGTTCCAACCCATCCGGGGGCACAACATGGCTAAAGCCGCCATTGAGACCGCAATATGGGACCTGTGGTCACGCCTTAATGATCAACCGCTGCATGCTGTCATTGGGGGCAAGCTTGAGCAGATTGAATGCGGTGTTTCCATCGGGATCCAGGAAAGCGTTCCCGCGTTGTTGAAGAAAATTGAGACCGAAATTGAAGCCGGTTATCGCAGGATCAAAATCAAGATCAAGCCGGGATGGGATGTTGAAGTGGTCCGTGAGGTTCGAAAGCGTTTTCCGAAGATTCCCTTGATGGGTGACGCCAACTCGGCTTACTCCCTGGCTGACGTCAACGTGTTCAAGCGGCTGGATGACTATGATCTGATGATGGTGGAGCAACCCCTCCACTGGAACGACCTCCTCGACCATGCCGAATTGCAGCGACAAATCCGGACGCCCATCTGTCTTGATGAGTCCATCCATGATGTAGAAGACGCGCGCAAGGCGATCGGTATCGGGGCCTGCAAGATTATCAACATGAAACTCGGCCGAGTCGGGGGCTACTCGGAAGCAAGAAAAATCCATGATTTGGCCCAATCAAGGGGGGTTCCGGTTTGGTGCGGAGGAATGCTCGAATCGGGCATCGGGCGGGCCCATAACATCGCCCTATCCACCCTTGAGAATTTTAAACTACCCGGCGATGTTTCAGCCAGCAAGCGATACTGGAATCAGGACATCATTGATCCGGAAGTTGAAGTCAATCCTCAAGGAAGGATCACCGTTCCCAGCGGTGTGGGGTTGGGTTACCAGCCGGTCTGGGAGCGTGTGGAAAAGCTCTCGGATCGAAAGGAATCCCTAACCTGAGACGGTGTCCTCCCAAGAGATTCACTGTCTCCCAAACTGAATGGCCATTGAGATTTCACTGCAAGGGTCCGTGGTCAAGTCTGGCCCCCGATGGACCCTTTATGCCTTGCTGGTTCTCATGGAGCTGTTTTGGAGTCTGCACTATGTCGCCAGCAAGTATGCGTTACGGGAATTCGAGCCCCTGGTGCTGGCCTCACTGCGCATCGGGGCCGCCACTCTAATTCTTGGCTTGATCTCCGCAGTCACCGGGAATGGGGGTACCGCGAGGAATTCGAACACCTCCCGGCCCCGCATTCTGTTTTTGCAGCTCGGCCTTTTTGGCACTGCCCTGAACCAGCTTTTCTTTATTCTGGGGTTATCAAAATCGCTGGCTTCTCATTCGGCCCTGGTTATTTCCATCTCTCCGGTGTTCGTGCTCATCATCGCGCGGTTGAAGGGAATGGAACACCTGGCTCGGTTCCGAGTCGCCGGCATGGCGATTTCAATCTTCGGCGTGATTGCCCTGAACCTCAAGGAAGGGTTTCATTTGCAGACGGAGTATTTTTTGGGTGACCTCATCACCATGGCAGGGATACTGTCTTTTTCTTATTACACGATTATCAGCAAGGACATTGCTCGACACTATGGTTTGATCCGGGCTACTTTTGCCACCTATCTGGGAGGTGCATTATTTTTAATTCCCGCTGGTGTTCTCGGGTGGCACCGGCAACCCTGGGGGCAGGTGAGTTGGCGGGGGATTGCAGCCCTCGGCTATATGGTGTTGTTCGGATCGATTGTCGCTTACCTGATCTTCTTCTACGCCCTGCGACATGCCGAGGCTTCCCGGGTGGCGTCCTACGCCTATTTGCAACCCGTCATGGCCAGCGCTTTCTCCATCACTTTCCTGGGCGAAAGGTTGACCCTCAGTTTAGTCGCTGGAATCTTCATCATCTTGACAGGAGTTCTCATTGCAGAACACGGGAGAGAAGTCTTCGACTGGCTGGTGTAGCCGAGATTGCTTCCGTCGTTCTGAGGCAGGGGCAGCGCGATGAAAAGAATAGCGGTCATTGCAGGGGACGGGATCGGCATCGACGTGACGCGAGAGGCCGTCAAAGTGATCGAGGCCCTGAAGAAACTCGGCGGTCTCGAGGTTGATCTGAAAGAGTTCGACTGGGGCGCCGAACGCTTTCTACGGGATGGCATCTCAATGCCCCCGGGCGGGCTTGACATGCTGAGAAATGAGTTCGACGCCATATTTGTTGGAGCCCTGGGCGATCCGCGCATTCCCGATATGCGCCATGCCGCCGATATTCTATTGGGCATTCGATTTGGCCTCGATCTCTATGCCAATGTCCGCCCTGTCAAACTCATCAGCCGCAAACTGACCCCTCTGAAAGATCGGACCGAGCAGGACATCCATTTCACGGTCTTTAGGGAGAATACCGAAGGTGCGTATGTCGGCATGGGCGGCAACTTCAAAAAGGGGACGGCCGACGAAGTGGCCATCCAGGAAGAGCTCCATACCCGAAAGGGAGTCGAGAGAATCATCGTTTACGCCTTCGAGTTCGCCCGCAAGAACCGACTCAAGAAAGTGTGCATGAGTGACAAGTCGAACGTCATGCGGTACGGTCACGACCTGTGGCAACGGGTCTTCAAGGAGGTCTCAGGGCGATACCCGGAAATCGAACCTTCCCACCTTTACGTGGATGCCCTGACCATGCAGATGGTCAAGAATCCCGGTCAGTTCGAGGTGATTGTGACCAACAACATGTTCGGAGACATCGTGACCGATCTCGGCGCCGCGTTGCAGGGAGGCCTGGGGTTGGCCGCCTCTGGAAACATCAACCCGGAGGTCACCAGTATGTTCGAACCCGTTCATGGGTCGGCCCCGAAATACGCCGGCAAGAACATCGCCAATCCGCTGGGTGCCATTCTGACCTCTGCCATGATGCTCGCGCACCTGGGTTTTGAACCCGAGGCAAAACGGATTGAGGATGCCGTCAAGGACTCAATCGACCAGAACGTCACGACAACCGACTTAAAAGGGAAGTACGGAACCCGCGAAGTGGGGGACTTTATCGCCCAGCACGTGATCGCCGCGCGGTAGGGAAGTAAGGGGGGAGTACCTTCAGGCCCTCAGCCTTTTCTCATCGCCGGGGCGCGAGGACCACCGATCCGGACGAGCGAGCTACAGCAGAGGTTGGCCTCGCGTCCTTCTTCGCTCAAGAGGGGAAAATTCACCACAACTGAAGGTCTGATAACGCAATTCGTAAAGACCACCAACTTGACATAATAAGAAGAGCGCCACTTTGATGCCCGGCCTTGATGACATCTTGATCGATTGAGGGGTTGAAATCACGAAGCGATCTTGGCAGGGCCTGCATTTTTCATTCAAAGAGTGACATTTGCAACTTTATAAATTCCGGTTCGTGTGATATTTTCGAACGCGAGTGAAGATCATCACACACAGTCGGCATGCCGACCGTCTATTATGCCTTTGACCCAAGCTGAAGCCATTGTCTTAAGGGATTACTCTCTTGCCGAGGCCGACCTCATCGCGACCTTGTTCACCCTGGAGTTTGGAAAGATCCGGGCCGTGGCCAAGGCCGCGCGCCGACTCAAGAACAGGTTCTCGGGAAACCTTGAGCCACTCTCTCACATTCGAATTGAATTCTACGAGCGTGAGAACCGTGACCTGGTTTACCTGAATCGATGTGACCTGGAAGAAACTTTTTTTGACCTTCAGGCGGACTACGGGTTCCAGGTGGCGTGCGCCTACATGGTCGAGATTATTGATGCCCTTGTTCCGGACCGGGAGGCGAGTCCGCGGGTTTTTCGCCTGCTCCTTTCGATCCTGCGCGCTCGAAAAGAGGCGGCTGAATCGATCCCGCTCCTGGCTTACTTCAATTTCTGGATGCTCCGGCTGTCCGGACTTCTCCCTGTCTTGGACACCTGTGTCCACTGTGGGACGCCCCTTGGCAACGGAGGAGGCCGATTGATTCTTGCGGAACACAAGGTCTATTGCCAGAATTGTAAGCGCTCTGGTGGAGCGTCTTTAACAGCGGATTGCATCATTATGGCACAGACCTTTGCCAGAGAATCCATTCGCCAAGTCCTGGAAAGGGGAACCTTCACTCTTTCAGTGTTTGAGAGGTTCAACGCCATTCTTGAACGATTGGTTGTAGCCGCGGTGGATAAGCCAATCAAATGTATCGACTTATTGCATGAGTTGAGAAGGAGTCCAGGGAATTTGCCCGGTTCGGCCGCGAAACACATCCCCGCACATTCATGAAGAGACTGACTTTTCAAGAGATCATTTTCGAATTGGAGCGGTTCTGGTCACAGGAAGACTGCGTCATCCAGCAACCTTACGATGTTGAGGTGGGAGCGGGAACGATGCATCCGGAAACCTTCTTCAGGGTGCTCGGCCCAACCCCTTATCGCGTTGCTTACGTCCAGCCAAGCCGCCGCCCCGCCGATGGGCGCTATGGGATCAATCCCAATCGCCTCGAGAAGCATTCTCAATTCCAGGTGATTTTGAAGCCCCCTCCAGTCGACGTTCAGGACGTGTATTTGAAGAGCCTTGAGAAACTGGGAATCAAACTGCGAGAGCACGACATCAAGTTCGAGGAGGATAACTGGGAAGCCCCGACGCTGGGGGCGTGGGGAATGGGATGGCAAGTCATGCTGGATGGGCTGGAGATCACCCAGTTCACTTACTTCCAGCAGAGCGGAGGAATCGATCTGAATCCTGCTTCAGTCGAACTTACCTACGGGCTGGAAAGAATTGCCGCATTTCTCATGAATGTGGATAGCGTCTTTGAAATCGAGTGGGGGGCAGGGAAGACTTACGCCGAGGTCCGCCAGCGGGCAGAGCGTGAGTTTTCCCTTTATAACTTCGAGCTGGCCGATATTCCCACCCTATACCGGATCTTCGAGTCCTATGAGGGAGAAGCGAGGCGGTTGCTAGAGCATTCTGGAGATACTCCGGCGGAGGGTAAGAGAACTAATATACCGCTGTTACAAGTATATGATTTTTGTTTGAAATGCTCACACTTATTTAATGTGTTGGATGCAAGGGGAGCGGTCAGCGTAACCGAGCGTGTCTCGCTCATGTCCCGAGTGAGGGATCTGACTTGCCAGGTCGCTAGACTCTATTCCGAGGAGATCTCAGTTTGAACTCTGGAACGGGTGAATTCTTACTCGAAGTGGGCTGTGAAGAAATCCCGGCGAGATTTGTAACCGATCTGTCTCGCGAGCTCACCATGAAGCTGGTGGAATTTCTTGAGAAGAATCGCATCGCCCTGGGTGATTCCGGGATTCGCGCATTCCATACACCCAGGCGCCTTGTCAATGTCATTCCCCAATTGGCGAAGCGACAGTCAGCTCTGGAGGAGAGCGTCACCGGCCCACCCAAGAGTGTGGCATTTGATTCCCAGGGGAGGGCTACACAGGCAGCTCTCAGCTTTGCTCACAAAACTGGAGTAGAGGTTGAGGAATTGTCTGTTATAACAACGTCTAAAGGTGATTATGTCGTCGCGAAGAAGGTTCAAAACGGGATTTCCACGGAGAAGATATTGGAGAGCGGGCTGGCAACAATGATCCTCTCCGTCCCTTTGCCCAAAGCGATGTATTGGAGCACCCCCGACGGGCCCCGGTTTCTGCGGCCGATACGCTGGCTCTGTTGCGTCTTTGATGGAAAGCCTATCCGGTTCCAAATCGGGGAAGCCAGATCAAGTAACAACACCTATGGCCATCGCATTCTTCAACCCCGCCGGATCGCGGTTCACACTTTCTCGGAGTATGAGGACCACCTTTACAAGGCAAGAGTTCTTCTAGATCCCGAGAAAAGGCGCGAGAGGATTCAGAATGGAGTGGAACAATTAGTTTCAAATACAGATGCTAAGATACTGCAGGATAGCGGATTGCTTTCAACGCACATGAACCTCAGCGAATATCCCACCCCTCTTATGGGGGAATTTGATCCCAATTTCTTAAAGCTTCCCGCTGAAATTCTGGAAGCGGTGATGCGGGATCATCAGAAGTACTTTTGTGTCCTGAGGCGCAACGCCGGCGAAGGGGAGAAGGTCCTGCTTCCCAAGTTTGTCGCGGTGATCGACAATGAATCGGATCCGCACGGATATGTTCGGCGGAGCCATGAGCGGGTACTGCGGGCACGATTCGCCGATGCCGAGTTCTTCTGGGAGAGCGACCTTAAAGTAAAACTTGAAGATCGCGGCGCCATGCTCGAAAAGGTCGTGTTCCAGGAGAAGTTGGGATCATATGCCGAGAAATCCCGAAGGATCGGAGTCTTGGCGGAATGGATCGTGCAAGAGGGAGGTCTGGCTGTGGATCGGGAGGCCCTCATCCGCTCCGCACACCTTTGTAAATGTGATCTCACCAGTCAGATGGTGAAAGAATTCCCTGAGCTTCAAGGAATTGTCGGCGGTCTGTATGCCAAGGAGCAAGGAGAACCCCTTGAAGTGAGCCGGGCCATCTATGAACACTACCAGCCCGAGAATCTGGAGTCGGCGGTCCCGGATTGTCTCACCGGGGCGGTCATTTCCATCGCTGATCGGATTGACACCATCGTGGGTTCGTTTACCTTGGGGCATCGGCCCACAGGGAGTCGGGATCCCTTTGGCCTCAGGAGGCTCGCCTACGGTGTAATTAAAGTAATACTTGAAGATTTGATATCCATTGATTTAAAAAAACTTGTATTGAGATCTGCTGATCTGCATAGACAGACGCGAGAGTTTTCGGAAGATGAGGTTCTGAAGGCACTGCTGGAATTCTTCCGCGATCATGCCCAGTACGTTTTCCTTCAGTCCGCTCTGTGCGGCGGCGGGGAAAAGATCGAGCGGGATGAAGCGGCCGCTGTGCTCGCAACGGAACATTGGGACCTGTGCGGCTTGGCGGCCAGGGCCAGGGCCCTCCATGAAACCCGGAAGCGGGAGAACTTCGATTCCCTTGCCGTTAGTTTCAAACGCATCAAGAACATCCTCCGGAAAAGCGGGGTGGAGTTTGAGGGTGTCGGTTTGGAGATACAGCCCGAACTCTTTGAGCACGATGAAGAAAGGGAACTCTCCAACCAGATTCAGGAATTGAAGAGGGGACTCCTTGATCTTCAAGGAATGAAGGACTATTCCAAGACCCTGGAATCGATCGCTTCGATGCGGCCCACCGTGGATCGCTTCTTTGATAAAGTCCTTGTGAACGCAGAGGACCCAAGCGTCCGGAAAAACCGCTTTAATTTATTGTTGAGTCTCTATCGGGAATTCATTCAGATCGCAGATTTCTCGGAGCTGCAACCTGCGACCGGTACCCATCTTTAGAACTTCTGCAGCCACGCATCTTCACCTTAACGATCGGAGAGTTCGAATCTATGGAGAAATTTGTTTATTTTTTTGGGGATGGCAAGGCCGACGGAAACGGCCAAATGAAAGACTTGCTTGGGGGGAAAGGGGCCGGTCTCGCGGAGATGACCAACGTTGGCCTTCCGGTTCCGCCAGGTTTTACCATTTCGACGTCGGCATGCCGACTTTTCTACGAGAATGGAGGCCGCCTGCCCGAGGCAGTCGTTTCTGAGGTCAATGCGGCGATCCAGCAACTCCAGTCCACCGTAGGTAAGAAGTTCGGTTCCGCCGAGAAGCCCCTCCTTGTTTCTGTGCGCTCCGGGGCCAAGTTCTCAATGCCCGGCATGATGGACACCGTGTTGAACCTTGGGCTGAACGAGAAGACCGTCGAGACGATGGCGCAGCTGACCTCCAACGAGCGGTTCGCTTACGATGCATACCGCCGGTTCATCCAAATGTTCGGCAAGATCGTTCTGGCTGTTGATCCGATCCAGTTCGAACAAACCTTCGATCACGCCAAGAAGAGTAACAAGGCGAAGCTGGATACCGATCTCGATGCCCGGGCTCTGAAGGAGGTGTGCAAGGAGTTCAAGAACATCATCAAGCTTTCCACCGGAGAGGAGTTTCCCGCTGATCCGATGAAGCAGCTCGATCTTGCAGTCAAGGCGGTCTTTTCATCCTGGAATGGAAAACGCGCCATCGATTACCGCCGCCTCAATAAGATCCCGGATGACCTGGGAACCGCCGTGAATATCGTGACCATGGTGTTTGGAAACATGGGGCTCACCTCGGGGACCGGAGTGGCTTTCACGCGAAACCCCGCCACCGGGGACAACGAATTGTATGGGGAATATCTCCCGAATGCCCAGGGCGAGGATGTCGTGGCGGGTGTTCGCACGGCCAAGCCTATCAGGCAGCTGAAGGATGAAATGCCCCCGGTCTATGAGGAATTCTCCACACTCGCCCGGCAGTTGGAGAAGCACTACAAGGATGTCCAGGACATCGAATTTACGATCGAGAACGGGAAGCTGTGGATGTTACAAACGCGCAACGCAAAGCGGACCGGGCCAGCGGCTGTGAAGATCGCCGTAGACATGGCCCATGAAGGGATGATCGACGAGCAAACTGCTCTGATGCGGGTAGAACCCAGCCAGCTCGACCAGTTGCTCCACCCCATGGTGGATCCGAAGGAGAAGATCACCGTGATTGCCACCGGACTCCCTGCCAGCCCGGGGGCCGCCAGTGGCAAGGTGGTCTTCGATCCAGATTTGGCAGAGAAGGAGGCTTCCAAAGGCGAGAAGGTGATCCTGGTTCGTATTGAAACATCCCCTGAGGATTTCCATGGCATGGTGGCCGCCCAGGCAATCTTGACCGCCCGCGGAGGCATGACCTCACACGCCGCAGTCGTGGCACGTGGAATGGGGAAGTGCTGTGTTGCCGGCTGTGCCGAATTGGAAATCAACTATGACAAGAAATTCTTCAAAACAAATAACCAAACCATTAAACAAGGCGATTGGATCACCTTGGATGGCACGGCGGGTCAGGTTATTCTGGGACGTCCGCGATTGATGGACCCTCAACCGGAACTTAATGAATCCTTCGTTAAGCTTATGAACTGGGCGGATAAGACCCGCACCATGAAAGTTCGCACTAACGCAGATACGCCCAAAGATGCGACCGTCGCCCGTAAATTTGGCGCCGAAGGGATCGGGCTGTGTCGCACGGAACACATGTTCTTTGAAGGGGACCGTATCGACGCCGTCCGGCAAATGATTGTTGGAGCAGCCGATTACAAGAGGTTCGAGTTGCAAATCCAGAGGATTGAAGGCGAACTTGTCAAGGTTACCTCCCAACAAAAAATCAAGGAGTTGAAGAGGGAACTGGTCACCCTCAAGAAGCAGATCAAGACTCCCAAGGCTCTCTACTTTGGGGCCATTAAAAAGCTTCTCCCCATGCAGCGTCAGGACTTTGTGGGGATTTTCCGCGCCATGGACGGTCTTCCTGTCACCATCCGTACCCTGGATCCCCCCCTCCATGAATTCCTGCCACACACCGAAGCCGACATCCGGAAGTTGGCGAAGAAGTTGAAATATCCCGCCAAGGACTTAATGGTAAAGTTTGCGGCACTGCACGAGGTCAATCCCATGCTGGGTCATCGGGGATGCCGGCTTGGGATCGTCTATCCAGAACTCACCGAAATGCAGGCCAGGGCAATCTTTGAGGCAGCCGCTCAGGTGCAGAAGGAGGGCGTCAAAGTCATCCCGGAAGTCATGATTCCCCTGGTGGGGCACATTAATGAACTCAAACTTCAGGAAACATCCGTAAGAAAAGTAGCGGAAGATGTTAAGTCACGCCTTAAAGTATCACTTGAATATCTTGTCGGAACGATGATTGAGCTTCCCCGAGCCGCCTTGACCGCAGGCGAAATTGCCACGGTGGCGGAGTTTTTTTCATTCGGCACAAACGATCTTACGCAAATGACATACGGCTTAAGCCGGGATGATGCAGGCAAATTCCTGCCATTCTATATTGACAATGGAATCCTGAAGGAGGACCCCTTTCAAACGCTCGATCAGGAGGGGGTCGGACAGTTGATAAGCTGGGCGGTTGAGAGAGGCCGGTTGACGCGCCCCCAGTTAAAGATCGGAATCTGCGGGGAACATGGCGGAGATCCCCAGTCTGTCGAATTCTGTTTCCGGAATCGCCTCAATTACGTGAGTTGTTCGCCGTATCGAGTTCCCATTGCACGACTTGCTGCTGCGCAGGCTACCATCCAGGATAAGACCGAGAGCGCTCGTACGGTTTGATCCCACTCTAGGATGATTTTTCTGAGATTAATTCAAGATTCATAAGGTTCTGCTGCTCGTCTGGTGTATGATTTAGCTTCAGCCTGAAGAGAGTTTACATCTCCGGGGGGTAGTGTCATGATATCGGATCTTGCCTTTCTCAAAAGAACCATCCTGTTTGCTGATCTCCCACCGAGAGAACTGGAGCGGGTCGCTTTCATGATCCAGGAACGCAAATTTTCCAAACATCAGATCGTTTTCCTTGAAGAAGAGGCCGGGCAGTACATGTACATTGTCAAGAAGGGCCAGGTCAAGGTCACTAAAATGGCCGCCAATGGCAAAGAGCGTATCTTGACCATTCATAAAGAAGGAGACTCCTTTGGCGAACTCTCCCTCTTGGACAACCGGATGGTTCCCGCGTCAGTCACCGCAATGTCCTCTGTCGTGATCTGGTGCATGAACAAGCAGGACTTCCTGAGCGTTGTCATGAACAACCAGAAGGTGCTTCTTAAGGTGGTCCAGGTCCTCAGCGGAGAGCTCAGGAAGGCTTGGTCCCAGATCCAGGCACTGACGATTCTGGACGCAGATAACAGGATACGTGCCACTCTGGTAAAGCTCTCCCAAGAGAACGGGTTCATGACTGACGTCGGGGTCCAATTGAGATATCGCCTGACTCATCAGGAAATTGGCGATATGGCTGCGACTTCACGGGAGACTGTGACTCGGTTCCTGACGGCCTGTCAAAAACGCAAATTGGTCAGTTTCTCAGAAGGCAATTCCATCATACTCCATCATGGTTTCTTCGGGAGACCCACAAGGGAAGTCCGATCGCAAGTAAAGAGCTCGCAGTAGCTTGCTACAACCATCCTAAATAATCACTATAATACTTTAGTGAACTCGGTTCAGGCTCAATAATACAGATGTCATGGGTGTGTGTGAATAACCTGTGGAAATGTGCAAATTTGGCGACATTGTATTTTACATAATATATGTTATCAGTCTCTATTGACCCATAAAGTCCTGTGGGGCAAGAGAACTGTTCACCCCCCCTTCTCCCTGTCATGGCCATACATAAAGGAACCAGATACCTTACCTCCAGGCACTCTGAGTTCATGAAAATCGTTTCGGATGAAATCGGGGATGAATTAAGATGGAGAGGTGGGACACATAAGACTTTTAGCGTGACGCCGATAAAACGCCTAAGCTATCATCCCGGGGTGTTAAATCTTCTGATGCTTTGAATCATTGAGGTGAATCATGCAAAGATTTCGGACCTGGGCTGTTCGAGGGACCGCTCTTCTCGCATTCATATTTATTTGGTGTTTCTACATCGTGCCCTCGATGGGCTGGGTTGTGGCTTCCTTTTGCCAGTCCGGGGCTTCATCCTCATCATTGATTTCAGACCGGAATGACATGAATCTCAGCCCAACCCTCCCTCCGCAAGTCAGAGAACCTCAGGAGCCACGCCCTTCAGAGCACGAACAAGAAATGGAACGAAAGCGGGAAATTGCGAGGAAGAAGCAGAATTATGAGGACACCAAGAAGTTGACGGAACAGCTGTTAAAAACGGTCCAGGATTTAAAGAACTCGATCGAAAAAGCAGGAGAAAACACGCTCCCTTTGGATGCCGTCAAGAAGACGGATGAAATCGAGTCCCTCGCAAAGAAGATCAAATCGAAACTGAAGGGTGCCGGGTAAAGGCGGGCTTACTGGTCCACGACGGGAGCGAAATTACTATTCGGGGTCGGTCGGTTCGGGTCTTTCGTAACTGCATATCAACCGGGCGCGGCTTTTGTGGCGCTCCATCGCCAGTTGTAGCAGACGATCGATCAATTCGGTATAAGAGATGCCGCTGGCCTCCCAGAGTTTTGGATACATGCTGATTTTCGTAAATCCCGGGATCGTGTTGATCTCATTGACATAGACTTTATCTGAAGGCTTTTCGAGGAAGAAATCGACTCTTGCCATCCCGGTACAGTCAAGGGCCTTATATGCAGCGACTGCCAACCCACGGATCCGCTTGACCTGGGCTTTGGTGAGTTTTGCCGGAATGATCAGCCGCGAACCCTCATCGATGTATTTCGCTTCATAATCGTAGAATTCATGGATTGGGATCACCTCCCCCGGCACAGAAGCCAGGGGGGACTGGTTACCTAGGACGGAGCATTCAATTTCGCGGCCAACTATTCCCTCTTCCACTAGAACTTTCTCGTCATACCGGAGCGCATCCGCGAGGGCTCGATCGAGCTCCCTGACGGAATGAGCCTTATGGATCCCCACGGACGAACCAGAGTTTGCCGGTTTGACGAAGCATGGGAAGCGAATCATCGAGGCGATCCTCCGCTTCGAGGTGGCGCGATGCGAATTAAGATCTTCAGCCCTGAAGACAAGGAACTTTGGAACAGGAAGACCTGCGTCCCGGAACAGCCGCTTCATGACATCCTTATCCATGCCAACGGCAGAGGCCAGGACCCCTCCACCCACATAAGGGATTCCCGCCAGTTCCAGCAGGCCTTGAATCGTCCCGTCTTCACCGAACCGGCCGTGCAGAACAGGAAAGACCACATCGATTGCATTGCTTTCAAGGGGGCCCCTGGAGGGACGATGGGCCAGAGACGCAGTTGACCCACCCCGACTTTCCGATGGCACGGGCATCGGGAGGATTTCCTTGACCTGAGGATCAGGCGGGATCAGGATGGGCCGGCCTGCCTCAATGACTTTTTGTGGGATCAGCTTCTTGGCGCCTTCTCCCAGGACCCAACGCCCGGTCTTGGTAATCCCTATCGGCACAATCTCGTACTTATCCTGATCTATTGAGGCAATGATGGAAGCTGCTGAGGCGAGAGAAACTTCGTGCTCTGATGATTTGCCACCAAAAATAATCCCAACCCGTATCTTCTTTGGCATCCTCAAGACCATCCCGCGCAAGAAAAGTCCAAATTCAAACGACCCATTCGATCCATTGCGACCTCAGGGGTAATTCCTTGTAATTGTCCTGGGAAATGCGATGGCCTCCCGAAGATGCTCAATTCCACAGATCCAGGCGACGCACCGTTCAATCCCCATGCCAAATCCCCCGTGGGGCACACTGCCATACTTCCGCAGATCAAGGTACCAGGTGAACGCTTCAGGAGGCAAGTTGTGCTCCTGGATCCGCTTAACCAGGCCCTCGTAGCTCGAAATTCGCTCCCCTCCCCCAATAATCTCGCCGTACCCCTCCGGTGCCAGCACATCGACGCAGCAGGCCAGTTCAGGGCGCTGCGGATCGGGTTCCATGTAGAAGGCCTTCACCTGGCTCGGGTAATGATGCACCATCACGGGCCGGTCAAAATTCTCTGAGATCAGCGTCTCATCAGGCGCGCCGAAGTCGCCTCCCCACTCAAAAGTGGCGCCTTTTTCCTTGAGTAGTTTCACTGCATCGTCGTAGTGCAGCCGGGGAAATGGTTTTTGAACGCGTTCGAGGGGAGCCATGTTGCGCTCCAGGGTCTTCAGCTCAGCCCGGCGGTTGGCAATGACTCGCTCCACGATCGCGCAGATGAAATCCTCGGCCAGATTCATCACCTCTTCGAGGCGCGCAAAGCTCATCTCGGGTTCAACCATCCAGAACTCGGTGAGATGCCGCCGGGTCTTGGATTTTTCGGCCCGAAACGTCGGCCCGAAGCAATAGGTTTTTCCAAAGGCGGCCGCCGTCGCTTCATTGTAGAGCTGTCCCGATTGGGTCAAATACGCTTTCTGCCCGAAATAGTCGACTTCGAACAAGGTGGTTGTTCCTTCACAAGCGGCCGGGGTAAACATGGGAGTGTCAATCAAGGTAAAGTCGTGGGAGTCGAAGTAATCGCGCACGGCGCGGATCACCTCGTGACGCACCTTCAGGATTGCGTGTTGTCTCTGTGAGCGGAGCCAAAGGTGTCGCCGATCCAATAGAAATTCAATGCCGTGCTCCTTGGGCGCAATCGGATAGGGATCGCCGGGGGAAACGGTCTGCACCGATTCGAGGTGACTCACGCTGATTTCAAATCCCCCCGGCGCCCGCTTCTCTTCCCGGATGATCCCTTGAACAATAACCGAGGATTCCTGGCTCAAGCCCCTGGCGATTTCAAAAACTTCGGGGGAGACATCTTTCGCAGAAACGACCCCCTGGATGATGCCCGTACCGTCCCGGAATTGCGGGAACAATAACTTGCCACTCTCACGCATGTTATACAACCATCCCTTGAGCTCCACCGTCTCCCCGACGTGGCGGGCAATCTTCTCGATGGTCGCAGAAACCAAGCCAACCTCCTAGTGTCGTTGATCCATTACAGCCAGCTTCATTGCGTTCACAGCGCCGATAAGAAAGGCCGTAATCTAGCAGAACCTTTCGGCTTTGCAAAGAACCTTGGAGGGGGGGATCCGCAGGCAGGTCTCCCTCGGAGCCCGCGACCCTTCCCAACTCAACCTCGAGCTCATGAGATGTCGCCCTGTTGGGGGCGGGCTTAATAACCCACGGCCCTGCCATTGCGGCGCGGGTCAGCAGCTCCCCATCGGACCCCGGTCTTGGGATCCACCAGAATGGCTTGAGCGTCCCCCAGAAACTGGTTACCCCACAGAGGAGAGATCATGAGTTTGAGGTGATAACCCTTGGAGCGAAGGATGCTCAAGGTATCTTCGGAAAAACCGACGGGCTCGACCTGCAATTCATCCGGCATCCATTGATGGTGAATGCGCGGAGCATCCACCGCCTCTTGAATGTTCATCCCGTAATCAATGACATTGACAAGGGTCTGAAGCACCGTGTTGATAATGGTCGGGCCTCCGGGACTGCCGGTCACGAGGAAAAGCTTCGCGTTTTTGAGCACCAGGGTGGGCGTCATAGCCGACAGGGGGCGCTTGCGCGGCTGAATCGAATTGTTTTCCGACTGGATCAGACCGAACATATTGGGGGAGCCGGGCTTGCTCGTAAAGTCATCCATCTCGTCATTCAAGAGGAAGCCGAGACCCTTCGGCGTCACTCCGCTTCCGTAGCCTGCGTTCAAGGTATAGGTATTTGCCACCGCATTGCCCCACTGGTCGACAATGGAGTAATGCGTGGTTTCGGTGCCTTCATAGGCAAAGGGATCGGGATTGTGGACGGCCGCGCTCGCGGTGGCTTCGGTCGGATTGATTTCCCGCGCCAAGGTATCGGAATACTTCTTGGAGATGAGGCCCGCGACCGGGACCTTTGCAAAATCGGTGTCGCCCAGGTATCGAGCGCGGTCTGCAAAGGCGCGTCGCATGCTCTCGGCCTCGACGTGGAGGGCAGCGGCCGACAGGTTCCCCATCGACTTAAGATCGAAGTGCTCCAGGGTGTTCAGCATTTCGATGAGGGCGGTGCCACCGGAGCTGGGAGGAGGCGCCGAAATGATTTCATAGCCCCGGTAGGTGCCCCGCACCGGCGCTCGCAGTTTTGCGGAATACTCATTGAGATCCTTCTCAGTGATGAGTCCCCCGTGAGCCGCCATATCCGCAGCAATTTTCCTGGCCGTCTCTCCTTCGTAGAACTCCCTCGGACCCTTGGTGGCGATACGTTGAAGGGTGTCGGCCAGTTCCGCTTGCTTGAAGATTTCTCCCTCCTCATAGAATTTTCCGTCCCGGAGAAAGATCCGGTTTGATTCCGGAAATTGGGCCAAAAGTTTTGCGGCATTTCGAAGAGATTGGCTGAGGGGGTAGCTGACACTGAATCCGTCCCGGGCGAGATGGATCGAAGGTTCGATGACATCCGACCAATTGAGAGTCCCGTATTTTTGGAGGGCGAGATATAAACCGGCTACGGTTCCCGGAACACCCACTGCCCTATACCCGACGGTGCTCGCATCTCTCACAAGACTTCCGTCGGAGTCCTGGTACATATTCGGCATCGCCTTGCCGGGGGCCATCTCCCGGTAGTCCACGAAAATCGTCTCTCCGTTATTCAACCGGATGAGCATGAATCCCCCGCCGCCAATGTTCCCGGCAAAGGGATGGGTCACTGCCAGGGCAAACCCGACCGCCACCGCAGCATCAATGGCGTTGCCGCCTCGCTCTAAGATCTCCAGGCCTACTTTCGAGGCGTTGCTTTCGGAACTGACAACCATTCCATGGACACCCCGGACCGGGGCATGCGAGGCTCCAAATTGGCATGGCTTCCAACAACAACAAGCGAGGCCGATAAGAAAACAGGCGGGTAGGAGCTGACGATGGCGAGAGTTCATGAGTTGCCTTTTTTCGATCTTTGGAGTGGGGACCGGAACAGGGTCTTCCATTATGACTGTAAATTGCCTGAAGACCGACAAAACCCTGGGCGGCGGACGAGATTTCCGAAAACCAGCACTCCACGGTCAGGTTCGTGCGCTGAGAATCACCATCCGGCGGCTGGAGATAGAAAATGGAGAACGGTCCCGATCCCCATAAGTTGAAACAATTTTCATTCCGACGGATTCGAGGAGTTCCTCCAGTTCAGAGAGCGAGTATACTCGCAGATCGAAGTTAAACTCCCTGTGATTTCCCCGGTCAATCACGATCCGGCGCCCATGGACGCGGCTGGTCCGGGCGTTATAGCTGACGTCATCCAGATACAGGTAGTCATGATCCATTTCACCCCACCGCCGCGGCTGTGCTTCAATCTGATGGATGATCCAATCCCGGTTGACGGTCTCCAATAGGAATTTTCCACCCTTATGAAGGGCCCGCGCTACCCCTTCCAGAACCTTGACATTTTCCCGATGGGGAAAGTACCCAAAGCTGGTGAAGTAGGAGTACACACCCTCAAAATTATTCTTGTAGGAGAGGTTCCGCATGTCCCCTACCACAAAGTGTATATCAAGATGTCGCCGTCTGGCCTCTTCCTCTGCCATTCGAATGAACCGTTCACTGAGGTCCACCCCCGTCACCTTGTATCCCTGTTCGGCCAGAACGATTGCGTGGCGGCCATGCCCGCAGGCGACATCGAGCAGCTCGGACTCGGGTGGCACGCCGAGGGCGGTTTCAATGAATTCGGCTTCTCCACGATTCCGCTCATCAGTAAAAGTATGCATGTAAATGCGATCATAGTCTTCAGTGAACGCGTCCTCATACCAGGTCATGAGTATCCTCGAATGCGCGGATGAATATAGATTGATGCGACGTCGTGATTATATTCAAATTCCGCCGTTTTGCATAAGAAATGTGTGCCTCGAGAATCCTCCAATAGCTTCATTAGGCTCCCCTGTGGTCTGAGAGTGGTGGTACGGTTTAAGGGAATTTCCCCGACGGAAGTCGGGGGAGGGTTCAGGTCCATCCTCCAGAAGGCACCCCTTTATTCCCGGCCAATCCCTCACCGGAAGTTGGGGGATCGTTCAAATACCCCCTGCCGAGGGCCGCACCCCACTCCTTCCCAATCCCCCCAACGGCAGTTGGGGGATAATTCAAATACCACCTCGCCGGCCCGGCGCGTGCGGTCGTTGATTCGTCTCGATCAAGCCCGGAATGTCACACAAGGTTTCAGTCCCCTTCGTCTCAGCGGGAGCTCGGAGCTGAACGATCCCCCACCTCCCGGTGGGGAAATTTGAATGGCGGGAAGGGCGCCCGTCGGTAGGCCGGACTTGAACAATCCCCCAACTGCCGTTGTGGGGATTTTCGTGGTGATCCTTGCCGGTCGGCAAGCTGAATCTGATTGATCCACTCCGCCAAGGCGCACCGGTGATGGGATTTCACTCTCGAACAGCTCTGATGATTCAGGACGCCAACAATCGATTCCCCAGACAAGATTCAGCCCGTCTTCAGAAGCAGGATTGCTTGGGGACGCATCATTTAGTCACTGAACCGTAGACACCCTGCTCCCCCTGACGCTCGATCATGTTTCCCAAGCCCATATTTCTTGACTCACTTTCCCAATCAGCTTAGACTCACCGCAATTTTGCGGGATTTAAGAGCGCAGGCACCGCTGTCGTTGACCGATAACCTCTTCTCTAAGGAGTTCTTCGTTTGGGGCTCAGGCCGCTGGATTTTTTTGTCATCGTCGTTTACCTCGTCGGCATTACCCTTTTTGGCGCCCGCTTTCGAAAGAGACAGAAATCCATCAAGGACTACTTCCTCGGGGGCAAGACGGTTCCCTGGTGGGCCATCTGCGTTCGGCTATGTCATCGCGCGTTTCATCATTTCGTTCCTGTTTATCCCGCAATATTACAAGGGCGAACTTTACACGGCGTATGAATTGATGCGGCGTCGCTTCGGACAAAGGATTAAGAACTACACCGCCTCGATATTTTTGATCATGCGCGGGCTGGCGGAAGGCGTCCGCGTTTTTGCCATTTCCATTGTCGTCAATATCGCGCTCACTTCCCTCTTCGACCGCTTCGGCCTGAAGCATGGTGACGTCTGGTCGATCATCATCATTACCCTTCTGACACTTTTCTACACCTTTGAAGGCGGCATGACTGCGGTCATTTGGACCGACGTCATTCAGCTTTGTATTTACATCTGCGGAACACTGATTGCTTTCGCCATGATCTGGCATCGCATTCCGGGGGGCCTGTCCGAGATTGTTTCGACGGCGGGGTCGAAGCTCTCTTTCCTGGATTTCACGTTCTCCCTGACGAAGACCTACACATTCTGGGCCGGGATTTTCGGGGGGACGTTTCTCACCATGGCGAGTCACGGGACCGATCAACTGATCGTCCAGCGGTTACTGACGGCGCGCAATGAACATGACAGCAAGAAGGCGCTCATCACGAGTGGATTTGTGGTGCTGTTCCAATTCTCGCTTTTCCTCTTCATCGGAGTGATGCTGTGGGTCTTCTATCAAAAGTTCCCAACGACGCAGGTCTTTAAGTCCAACGACTACATCTTCCCCACCTTCGTCATTACGCAGCTTCCCACCGGGATTTCCGGGCTTATCGTGGCGGCCATCCTGGCGGCCGCGATGGCCAATCTTTCGAGCTCCTTCAATTCGTTGGCTTCGACGACTCTGATGGATTTCTACAAGCCTTTGTTCCGCCCCGAGGCGAGTGACGAGCATTATCTCCGCCTCTCCCGCTGGCTGACCGTGGTGTGGGGGCTGATTCTGATCGGCATCGCCGTGCTTGCCCGGCAGTGGGGGTCTGTGCTGGAAGTGGGATTGACTATCGCCTCGGTCACCTATGGAGCCCTGTTGGGAATCTTCCTGATGGGGGTGCTCACGCGAACCGCCAATGAGCGGGGAGGCATGATTGGAATGACCGCCAGCCTGATCACCATGGTGGCGATTCAGTTTTTTCCACGATGGGCGCCCGCGTGGAATGAGTGGGTGGGGACGGGATGGCTCCAGATCGCGCCTTCCCACATCGTGAAAATCGGGTGGCCATGGTACACACTCATCGGGACGACAGTCACCTTTGCCCTGGGAATGTTCTTCAGTAAGATCCTCGCGCCCAAACAGTCAGCCACCTCTCCTTCATCGTGATGGGCTGACAGTGTAAGGATGAGCCGAGGTGGGAAGCATCTTCGAAATTAAGGCCGGAATCCATTGAACTCATGACCTCTCCTCCTGAGAAACTTGTTCGTGGCCTGACCCTGATGGATGCCTCATCCATCGTGCTGGGCACCGTCATTGGGACGGGTATCTTCATCGTTCCCGCCTACATGGCGCAGGCTGTGGGCACTCCCCTTCTGGTGTTCGCCGTTTGGATTTTCGCCGGCATCCTTTCGTTGGCAGGTGCTTTGACCTATGCGGAACTCGGGGCTGCATTCCCAGCGGCAGGAGGAGAGTACGTCTACATTCGTGAAGCCTACGGACCCTTGTTCGGATTCCTGTATGGTTGGACCTATTTTCTGGTGGGCAAGACGGGATCCCTGGCGGCCCTCGCGACAGGCTTCGCGCTCTACTTCAGCGACCTGGTCCCGCTGCACAAAATCTATTTTCGTTACGAATACAGCTTCCTCGGCCATCCCGCTGCCCTCACGCTGGGCCATCAGGTATTGGTTGCCATTAGCGTGATATGTTTCTTATCCCTGGTTAATGTGTTTGGCGTCGTGACAGGGGGCCGGCTTCAAAGCTTACTCACCAGCCTCAAAGTGGGAGTCATATTACTTCTCGTCGTGCTGGGTCTGGCGATGGGCCACGGGTCCGTGTCCAACTTTTCCTCTCATCTGACCCCAATGGCCCAAACCGGAATTCTGAGCCTCTTGGGCGTGGCCATGGTCAAGGCGCTCTGGGCTTATGATGGCTGGAACAACGGCAACATGGTGGCTGGAGAAATCAAGAACCCACAACGCAACTTACCACTTGCACTGATCTATGGGACCGGCGGGGTGATGGTTCTTTATTTGCTGGCCAATCTGATGTACTTCTACCTACTTCCCATCGACCGCGTAGCCGCCTCCCCTCGCGTGGCTGCAGATGTCGCACGGACCTTCCTGGGAAATGCCGGAGGGACGCTTGTGGTGGTGGCTGTCCTGATCTCGTCTTTCGCAGCCATTAATGGCTCTCTTCTCTCGGGAGCGCGCATTTTCTTTGCAATGGCTGAAGACAAGTTGTTCTTCGCCTGGGTTGCCCGGGTTCACCCCAAATACCGCACACCGGTTTTCTCGATCCTGGTACAGGCGGTCTGGGCGTCCTTGTTGACCCTCACGGGAACTTACGACCAATTACTTACCTATGTCATCTTCGCCGAGTGGATTCTTTATGCCCTCGGGACGACAAGTGTGTTCATCCTCCGCAGAAAGTACCCCAGTTTGCCTCGCCCTTACAAGACATGGGGCTATCCCGTCGTTCCACTCCTCTTCGTCCTGGTTGCCCTGTTCCTGCTATTAAACACCATCATGACCGATGCCAAGGACTCCCTCATGGGGCTCTTCCTGATCGCACTCGGCCTGCCAGCATTCTGGTACTGGCGGCGAAAACAAACGGCACGATCTTAGGACGGGGTGACTGAAATGAACGGGGTAAACAGGGCTGCAGATTTGTTCGGAAGGGCCTACGATCCAATGCCATACCTGGAAATTCGACGTTAGTTGTGTCGGCCCACCTCCCAAGATTGCCGAGAAAAAAACACAGATTTTTCCATGACCCTAACCCGTACGTTCAGGAAACAAACCCAGATGTTATTAAGAATCCAGGGTCCCGTCGTTGATCGAAAGCCCGCCATGGCGGTACGCTCAAATTCCTTTCCGGATGAAAGGCATTTACCTCGTGCATTCGTGGCTCCCAGATGATGCGTTTTCTTGCCTTGCCGGCGCAAATTCGATTATTAGGCGCCCAAGAGTGAGTACCTGACTTCTCCCTCGCCACTCAATCGGATTTCGTTCCCAGGTGAACTGCTGCCTTCAAAAAGGCGATGGCGCGGTCCAGTCATGAGATGGGCAGCCGGACTGCCTCTCGAACCCACCAATTCCAAGCTCATGATCCCAGCATAAATCTTGACGTCCACGTAAAGAGCAGATATTATCAGAGGGTTCGAATGCAAACCAATCTGAACTCTAACCGATGGAGGAGTGTTTATGACACGACGCTTGAGTAGTATCCTTCTGGTACTTGCCCTTGTGCTTACCGCTTCAATGCTTTATGCCGCTGACGATAGCTGGACCGGTACCATCAGCGATTCGCATTGCGGCGCGATGCATGCCAAGGCCAGCAAGGCTGCTGAAACCTGCGTGGAGAAGTGCATCAAGGGCGGCAATTCCTATGTGTTCGTCAATGGTGCCGACAGCAAAGTCTATAAGCTGGATCCCGCAGACAAGGCAAAGGGCCAAGGCGGTCACGAGGTAAAAGTCACCGGAACCCTCGATGGCGACACCATTCATGTGAAATCAATTGAAGCAGCCGGGAAGATGTAGTCGCGGCCACAACCTAAACTGGAACCAATCAAAAAGCACTCCAATCAGTGGAGTGCTTTTTTTATTGGGAGCCGGAGAGATCGTGCCCGTCAGAAAAACTAATCCATATCCTTTGTGATGCCCCCAGGAATTCCAGGCCTGCAGTATCGAGGCCTGGGCGCACTGAATCCTTTCCAGTTGGATTCAATGCACATCTTCCTATCGTCCTGGGCCCCTTCCCCGGGCACTTTACGGTTCGTATGAACACGGGTTCTAAGCCTCTTTCGAGTCCAAGGAACCCGGGATTTTTTTACGCGGAAGAAAATACGATCTTGGGTTTTATTTCCCACAGATCATCCCGGGAGTTAGAGAAGTCGACTCTCCCCATCCCAATGAGGTCGTCTGCCCCATTCAATAATCTGACCCAGCAGGGAGCAGGCGAAGCAGTGAGCGTCAAGCCCTCTGCGATGATTTGTTTTCCTTCCACGCGAATGGTCATCCCGTGTTTGACCCGTCTTAAATCCTCATCCGGAACATAGACAGAGGCCATCCAGGACAAGAGCTTGTTGATGGGAATCATATGGCTCATCCATACAACTGGGGGCGAATCCCCTTCGGGCTCCCTTGTCAGAAGATTGAAATCCAGCGCTTGTCCCAAAGTGAATTCGCCACTGGCGAGTCTCCTCAGCGACGTGAGGTGGGCACCGCACCCCAGCTTCAACCCCATTTCATGAGCCAGTGAGCGAACATACGTCCCACCCGAACACTCCACTTCGAACTCTGCTTCGCCCGGGGAGATCAACGATAAATCAAATCTGTAGACTTCGACCTGGATGGGCTTTAACTCAACCGGTTGGTTCTTCCTTGCCAGTCTATGGGAGGAAACGCCCCGTATTTTCTTAGCTGAAAACGCAGGGGGAGTTTGCTGGATGGGGCCGACAAACTGTCCCCGCACCTCTTCCAACTCTTTTGCTAAAATTGAAACGATTTTTTCCTCCGAAGAGGGGCGGCCTTCGGAATCATAGGTGGAGGTCGAAAAACCAAAGCGGATCGTTCCGCTGTAAACCTTCCTCGATCCCAGGTAGAACTGCTGAAGTCGAGTAGCACCCCCCAACGCGACGGGAAGGACCCCCGTGGCCATTGGGTCCAGTGTTCCAAAGTGTCCCACACGAGTGTGGCCCGTGATTCTACGCACCCGGTCCACGACATCGTGGGATGTCACTCCGCGGGTTTTATCGATGACGACGACGCCATCCGGCATAAGCTTTTTAAGCGTAAGACCAAACTTCGTATCGGCCATAAAGGTCAAGTTGACCGCCAGAGCACAGGATCGAACCTGAAGAGCAATGATTGAATGGGCTGAGGCTTCGCCAGTTCATTCTAATCGGTCGGGCGGGCTTTGCTTCCTGGCGGGAAGCGCCTTTTTTGAAACCGAGGGTTAAGGTGGCCGGGATGAAACCTGCTGGCGCGTCTGCCCGTGAAGGTTGATTACCGGGGACAATGAAAACGCGAATGGGATTCGGCGGAACTAGCGATCTGATACGATGACACCTGAACTCCGATGGGAGCTTTACTTCTCATTATCTTCTTCACCGTTGCCAGGTGATTTCTTCAGTTGCTGGATGACCTCTTCAATGTGGGCGCCATATTCAACCGACTCATCATATTCGAACGCAATTTCCGGAGTATAACGAAGCTTCAACTGGTGCCCCAACTCCCGTCGAATGAACCCGGCGGCGGCATGCAGGCCTTCCAGGGTTTTCTTCTTAGCTTCCTCCCCGCCATAGACACTGACATAGATCCGCGCAAAGCGGAGGTCGGGTGACATTTTCACTCCAGTCACCGTCGTGAACCCTATACGCGGATCATGCAGTTGCCGCAACAGCAATTCTCCGACGGCCATTCTGACCTGATCAGCCACCTGTTCCGGTCGTCGTGAAGGTTCTTTCATTCCGGCCCTCGAAGCCGCCAATCCACCGGCTGATTTCTTGCGCAAATCTTATTCGATCGAGCGGGACAATACGCTCTTGCGTCCCAGCACCGCCGCAGGATTTCTTGAATCTTCAAGCTGGCGCCTCGTCCCGGAAAAGTGAATACGATTCGTATCGGCAATCAAGGAAGTAAAGCTGGAGGGGGCTCGGCCTACACAAACTCCCGGTGAAATTCATAATCATTTCCGGCCAGGATTCTCCCCGCTTCACGTTCCATTGCGCTCATCATCTGTTCCAGGTAGACATGATCTGAATTGACCGTCACCACGGCGACCTGGGATATCTGCCACAAATCATTGGCATCCACCTCAGCCACGGAACAGTTGAACTTCGCCCGAAGTCGATCCTTGAGTTGGCGCACCACTTCACGCTTATCTTTCAAGGATTGGGCATACGGGAGATGGATGTCGATGATGAGAAGTGCGATTTCCATGGGGTGCGGAGGGGATCCCATGTTGACAATTGGCGACGGGGATCCCTGCGGCTGAGGGGGCTCCCTCCTGTGCCGGCGAAGGGCACCCCACAAGCCCGGTTCCGTAAGACGTACAAGACCCGGTCACACCGCTTCGGCGGCCACGCGTTCGCTGACAAAGGCCTCGATCACATCCCCCTGCTTGATGTCGCTGAAATTCTGAAGCGCGATGCCGCATTCAAAGCCCAATTTCACTTCGCTGACATCATCTTTGAACCGCCGCAGAGATGAGACATGGCCTTCGTAAATCACAACGTTGTCGCGAAGCAATCGGACCTCGCTGTTACGCGCGATCCTCCCATCCTGGATATAAGATCCTGCCACCGTGCCGACCTTCGGAATGCGGAACGTTTCGCGGACTTCCGCCCGGCCAAGGTAGACCTCCCGGAATTTTGCTTCCAGCAGGCCGGTCATAGCCTTCCGGATCTCGTCGCTGATCTCGTAAATAATGGTATGTAATCGAACGTCAACCTTTTCCTGGTCCGCCAACTCCAGCGCCTTGCGTTCAGGCCGGACATTGAACCCGATGATGATCGCGTTGGAGGCGGATGCCAGCAACACGTCGGTCTCGGTGATCGCGCCAACACCGCTGTGCAATACTTTAACCTTGACCTTGTCGTTGGACAGCTTTTGGACCATGTCAGCAACCACCTCGACGGAACCCTGGACGTCCGCTTTTAAAATGATCGGAAGTTCCTTAATGGCGCCTGTGGCCAACTGATCATGGAGTTGATCCAGGGTCAGGCGTGAAGACTTCGCCAGGGCGGCTTCTCGGAGCTTGGTCTGGCGGAAGGTTCCGATCTGTCTAGCCTTCATGGTATCGGCGAGGACTTGGAACTTGTCGCCCGCCTGGGGAACCCCTTCGAGACCGAGCACTTCCGCGGGTGTCGCCGGTCCGGCCTCGACGAGCGCTTGTCCCTTGTAGTCGAACATGGCTCGCACTTTGCCATACCAGGCTCCCACGATAAAAGAATCCCCGACATGCAGCGTCCCATTTTGAACGAGGACGGTAGCGACCGCGCCACGACCCCGGTCCAATTTTGCTTCGAGGACAGTGCCGGCCGCGGGACTATCGGAGTCGGCCTTCAGTTCGGCCAGATCAGCGACCAGCAAAATCATCTCGAGCAGCAGATCGATGTTGGTGTGCTGTTTGGCCGAGACTTCAACCGTAACTGTTTTTCCGCCCCACTCTTCCGGCATCAGGTCAAGTTCGGTCAACTGTTTCTTGACTCGTTCCGGTAATGCATTCGGTTTGTCAATCTTGTTAATGGCAACGATGAGGGGGACCTTGGCGGCTCGCGCATGGTCGATGGCCTCGCGGGTCTGTTGCATGATGCCATCGTCTGCCGCGACCACCAGGACCACAATATCGGTGACACTGGCACCACGGGCACGCATGAGGGTAAAAGCCTCGTGGCCCGGCGTATCCAGGAAGGTAATCCTTCGGTTCTTGATTTCAACCTGGTAGGCCCCAATATGCTGGGTGATTCCGCCGGCCTCGCCCTCGGTCACACTGGTCTTGCGAATGGCATCCAAAAGAGAAGTCTTTCCATGGTCGACGTGTCCCATGACAGTCACCACAGGGGCGCGCGGAGCCAGGTGTTCGGGAGACGGTGCGGCATCCGTTTCCATGATCGCTTCTTCTTCAAAGCTCACGACCTTAGCTTCCGCGTTGAATTCCTTGGCAAGGTCAACGGCCAGTTGCGCATCCAGGGTCTGATTGATGGTCACGAAGACGCCCTTTTCCAGGAGTTTCTTGATCAGATCCTTTCCCTTGACATCAAGCTTTTCGCTCAAATATTTCAAGGTGACGCCCTCGGCGATTGTAATGGTCCGAAACTCGCGCGGGACGGGGGGCTCTACAGCCTTATGTTGGGGTCGCAACCGCCTCAGCAATTCCTCGGCAGGGTCGTGGCGATCTCGACGAGTTGCTCCCCGCGCAGGGAATCCCGGCCGCCCTCGTCGCTGTCCCGCCGGAGCGGTTGGAGGTGCGCCAACGTTCGTGCCGGTCGAAGATCTGGGATGAGGCGTATAAATCGGCCTTTGCAGGGCGGGTTGGCCCACGGACTGCGGGGTCAACCTCCTGGTCGGGTGAAGTGCCTTTGTCGGATCCAGCCCCCTTGATGGCGTGGCCGAGTGGGCATGAGCAGTCTGGTGAGATGCGCCCCGATCGCGGGGTTGATGTTGATGAGGAGGAGCATGTTTGGGAGCCGTCGCGCTCGCCGGTTTTCCCATCGCTACTTTGCGTAATTCCGCCAGGGAAGTGGCTCGGGTGGGTTTGGGTGGAAGAGGAGCAACAGCTGTGGCCGTGACGAAAGGAGCCGACGATGCGGGCGGTTCTTGAACCGGCCCCCTGGCAGCAACCTGGGGAGGCGCCGGGAGATGAGTGGCCGGAGGAACCCGCACAGGCTTAGCCTCAGCCGGTCTCGCCACAGGCAGCGGTTCGGCGGGGATAGGGACATGGGCGGGTTTTACAGGCGCGGGCTTTTCAGTAATCTCAGGGACCGCAGCCACCACCGGCTCCGGAGCAGAAATCACGGGCTCAACGACCAGCTCCTCTTTCTTGACCTTTTTCGCTTTCGCGGCTCGAGCCGCCTTTTCCTTCTCCTCGTGAGCGTGCTTCTTTGCAGCCTCCTTTTCCTCTTCCCTGGCTTTCTTTTCGGCTTCCTTTTGGGCCTTCTCTTCTTCCTTCTTCAATCGCGCGGCTTCAACGCGTTGTTTTTTTCGAACTTCTGTCCGCGCCGCCTTCTCAACCTTGGTCTTTTCCTCCTCCTGCTGTTCCTTTTCCTCGCGGGCCTTGCGATTGGAAAAGTAGGTCTCGCGTGCTTCCGGCTTCAACTTGAAATAACGAGCGAGGAACTTCTCCACTTCGTCGCTCTCCAGATGGCTCGACGAAGTCTTTCCTCTGATGCCCAGCGCATTGAGCCGCGTAACAATTTCAGCGGCTCGCTTGATGCCAAGATCCTGCGCCAGGTCATAAATTCGAAATTGCGACATTCAATAACTCCTTCGAGAAGAGCGGATCAATATTATAATCCGCTCGCATTGGTTCCTGAAAACAAATTCGAGGCCCTCCGAAATGCACCACAATTCGCGCCGGCCGTTCCCGTTGAGCTCAATGGATCAGGATTTTTTCTGTTTCTTCGACTTGCCCACTGGTGTGGAGTCCATCGAATTTTCCACGGTTTCCTCTTCCTCCGATGATAGAGGAAGTTCGGTTTCCGGAAGCATCTCCTGTTCGGTATCCGGAAGCCCCGGGTCGCTCGACGGGCTATCCGCGACTTCTTCGCCGACCGCGTCACCCGCCACTGTCTCGACCTCTTCCCCCTGGGCTTCCGCTTCGACAGATTCAGCCGATTCTGCAGCCAGGGATTCCTCCTCAGCAGCAATCTCGGCAGCGGCCTCCTCGGCAGCGGCCTTGGCAGCGGCCTCCTCCGCGGCCTCCTCGGCAGCGGCCTCCGCAGCTTCTGTTTGTTCGAGCGCTTCGTAAAACTTCTCCACAGCGTCGCGGATCTTCTCGACCATTTTTTCGCCAATGCCCTGGAGTTGCATCAATTGTTCGGGAGTCTGGTTGCCCAGATCCTCGACCGTTTTGATCCCGGCTTCTTGAAGTTTTTCGACCAGCTTGGGTGTCAGCCCCTCCAGTTCCGCGATTGACGTCTGCGCGTGCGCCATGGCAGCCATCTGGGACTCGACCTCGCGCCGCTTCTCCTCTTCGCTCTTCACATCGATATGCCATCCGATGAGTTTGGACGCGAGACGAACGTTCTGCCCCTTCTTTCCAATTGCCAGCGACAGCTGTGAATCTTCAACCACCACTTCGAGTTCCCGGTCTTCGGGGTCAAGGATTGCCACGCGGCTGACTTTCGCCGGGCTCAATGAGTGCGTTGCAAAAGAGACGATATCGTCGGAGTACTGGATGATATCGATTTTCTCACCCCGAAGTTCCCGGATGACTGCTTGTACCCGGAGACCTTTCATGCCAACACAGGCCCCAACACTATCCACATCCCGGTCCTTGGAGAGGACAGCGATCTTGGTGCGCTCGCCTGCTTCACGCACGCAGCCCTTCACTGCCACCGTGCTGTCATAGATCTCCGGCACTTCCATCTCAAACAGACGGATGACCAGTTGCGGGTCAGCCCGGGAGAGCACCACCTGGGGCAGCTTGGAGCTCTTATCCACACGCACGATGACCCCGCGAACCCGCTCTCCGAAAGAGAACTTTTCCAGTTTCGACTGCTCTCGCTTCGGAATCACGCCTTCCGTTTTGCCCAGGTCCACGATGATGTCACCGTTTTCGAACCGTTTCACGGTGCAGTTCATTAACTCCCCGATGCGATTGCTGTATTCCCCGAAAACATTGTCTCGTTCCGCTTCGCGGACCTTCTGAAAGATCACTTGCTTCGCGGTCTGGGCGGCGATTCGCCCTAACACCTCAATGGATTTCGGTATCCGGATTTCATCATCAATCTGGGCAGAGGGGTTGATCCGGCGAGCCTCTGCGAGGCTCATTTCCTTAAGTGGATTGGTCACCTCTTCAAGGACTTTCTTTAGGGCATAGACCTGAATACGGCCGGTTTCCTCATCAAACTTGGCGAAAAGATCCTCATTGGTCTTGTAAAACTTGCGAGCGGCGACGAGGAGAGCGTCTTCCACTGCCGTCAAGACGATTTTCGGATCAATGCCCTTCTCTTTGGCGAGTTGATCGATGCTTTCATAGAGCTCATTCAACATGCAAGTGCACCTCAAATGCTAATCTAAGGGCCGCTTTGGGCCAGGGTCCGTGGGAGACCTTCCTGCTGAAGTCGCCTCGATTCACGCACCTCCGACGATAGATGCTTCGCCCTTAGGGACGTCTTCATTCCCAACAGCTAAATGTTGGGCCTACCACTCCACCACAAGATTAGCTTTTTCAACTTGATCGAAAGGAATTTCCACGTGATGGTTCCGGGAAACCGCGAGGGTAATGATCCCCTCCTGGAATTTCACTAATCTTCCCTGAAAGGACCTGCCCGCTTCAATGGGTGCGCGGGTGCGAATCTTGGCGAGCCGGCCGAGAAACCGCTGGTAGTCTTGTTCATGCATCAGTTTGCGATCCAAGCCGGGTGAAGAGACTTCCAGATGATAACGATAGGGGATGACATCTTCCACGTCCAATAGCATCCCCAGCCGCTTGCTCACACGCTCGCAATCTTCCAAGGTCACGCCCTCAGGAACTCGATCGATGAACAGTCGCAGGAAGCGGTTGTTCACTGGCCCGGTCCACTCAATTTCTACCAATTCCAACCCCTCCTCTAAAATAACCCGGTCGGCCAGTGCTCGGATCGGCTCCAAAACTTCCATAATAATACCCACAACAAAAAAGTGGGCTTGCGCCCACTTCGATGCGAAACATTATACTCGCCGCGGAATATCCTGGCAAGAGGATTTATCGCGCCCCATAGACGGAGCCCGTTCCTTGACACTTCAAAAACAAAAGTGTTACAAATGCTGGAGTCTATATGACTGTTGGTGTGAAGAGGCTCCGGACCGACCCTTGAAATAAGCTGTGAGACCGAGGGGGCACGCTCGGCCTCGACGGCAAAGAAATTCCACATGATCAAAAAATACGCCGCGTATGTCGATTTTGAGCGTCTGCAGGAAGAACTGAACCAGTTACTGGAAGAGCTGTCACGCCTCGGCCCTGACATCGCCACGTGGTCCTCCGGAACCTGGCATCCGCCCGTCGACATCTTCGAGACCAAGGACGAGGTTGTGGTTCTGATTGAACTCCCCGGCGTCCGGAGGGCCGACACGTCGGTTGCACTAAAACATAATACGCTGGTGATATCAGGGAAGAAGTGCGAAGACAACACCATCGAAAACAATGCCTGTTTCCTGTGCCTCGAGCGCAGCTATGGCGAGTTTCGCCGGGTTGTTCCCCTGACCACATTAGTAGACCCACACAACGGGAGGGCCATTCTGAATAACGGAATTCTGACGATACGCCTGGCCAGGATTGTGGATTCCAGAAAATCCGAATATCACATCAGGATCAAAGAAGACTGAACCCGCGGTTGACTCCTAAATCTCAACGCCCCTCGATTACGAATCAGGGGACACGGGGAACTGAATCGAATCGGAAGTACACGCCGAGCCAGCACCGGGTCACTGGGATCTTTAAATTAAGATACTCCTCCGTTATCATACGAGAGAACCATGGCTGAAAACGAGAAGACCACAGAAGTGTCCGATGAACAGATCAAGATTCCGGAGATGCTCCCTGTTTTGCCGATCCGGGATATTGTTATCTTTCCTTTTATGATCATCCCGCTATCGGTGGCGCGTGACCGCTCCATCAAAGCGGTGGATCAAGCACTCACAGAACAGCGTCTGATTCTCCTCCTGGCCCAAAAATCAGTCGACCAGGACGATCCCAAGTCCGAGGACTTGTACCCCGTCGGTACCGTGGCTACCATTATGCGGCTGTTGAAACTGCCCGACGGCCGGGTCAGGATCCTGGTCCAGGGTCTGGCCAGGGCGCAAGCCTCCTCCTTTGATGAATCGCTTGCCTTCACGAGGGCCAAGCTGGAAGTGCTCAATGAGCCCACGGTCAACTTGAAAGCAGTGGAGACCGAAGCGCTGATCCGAAACGTGAAATCGGAGGTGGATAAAGCGGTCAACCTGGGAAAGAGCATCTCACCCGAAATTCTCGTTATCATCTCCAACCTGGATGACCCCGGCCGACTGGCCGACCTGGTCGCCTCCAATCTGGAGTTGAAAGTCGAAGTCGCCCAGCGAGTCCTCGAATCGGTTGACCCCGTCGACCGGCTCCGCAAAATCAACGAGCTGCTGACCAAGGAGATCGAGCTCCTCACGGTGCAGCAACAGATCGATACCGCGGCGAAGGCGGACATCGACAAGTCACAACGGGAATACTACCTGCGTCAGCAGCTCAAGGCGATCCAGCAGGAACTGGGTGACGTCAACGAGCTGCAAGAGGAGATCAACCAGTACCGGGAGAAGATTGAAAAGGCGGGCATGCCGGCCGAAGTGCGCGAGGAGGTGGATCGTCAGGTTAAAAAGCTCGAGCGAATGCATCCGGACGCCGCCGAAACCGCCACGCTCCGCAACTACCTCGACTGGATGGTGGAATTGCCCTGGTCAAAACAAACCGTCGACAATCTGGACCTGCAAAAGGCGCAGTCCATCCTGGACACGGATCATTACGGACTCGAAAAAATCAAGGAGCGCATCGTCGACTATTTGGCGGTTCGAAAACTCAAAGAGAAATCAAAAGGGCCAATCCTCTGTTTTGTCGGTCCGCCGGGGGTGGGCAAAACCTCCCTGGGAAAATCCATTGCGCACGCCCTCGACCGCAAATTTGTGCGACTCTCGCTCGGCGGCGTCCACGATGAGGCCGAGATCCGCGGCCACCGCCGCACCTATGTGGGCGCCATGCCGGGACGGATCATCCAGGGGATCCGCCAGGCGGGGACCAATAATCCCGTGTTCATGCTCGACGAGGTCGATAAAATTGGAGCGGATTACCGGGGAGATCCTTCGTCTGCGCTCCTCGAAGTGCTGGATCCGGAGCAGAATTTCTCCTTTCGAGACCACTACCTGGGGGTGCCCTTCGATCTCTCCAATGTGATGTTCATTACCACGGCCAATATCATCGATACGATTCAGCCGGCTTTTCTAGACCGCATGGAGGTCATTACGCTCTCTGGTTATACCGAGCAGGAGAAACTTCAAATTGCGGTTCGACATTTGATCCCGAAGCAGCTTAACGAGAACGGTCTGAAATCCGAGCAGATAGAATTCACCGAGTCCGTGTTGAAGAGGATCATCACGCAGTACACCCGCGAAGCCGGCTTGAGGAACCTCGAGCGAGAAATCGGGACCGTGTGCCGAAAGGTGGCGCGGCGCATTGCTGAAGGGAAGACCGAGAAATTCAGGGTTGTTGAGCAAAAACTCGAAGAATTCCTCGGCCCTCCAAAGATCCTGCCCGAGGAAATTCTGAAGAAGGACCAGGTCGGCGTCTCCACGGGGCTGGTCTGGACGCCCGTCGGAGGCGAGATCATTTTCGTGGAAGCAACCACCATGAAGGGAAAAGGCGGGCTCCTACTGACCGGCCATTTAGGCGAGGTCATGAAGGAATCCGCTCAAGCCGCCCTGAGTTATGCCCGCGCTCACGCCCGCGAATTCCATATCGATGAAGAATTTTTCGCCAACAACGACATTCATCTGCATGTGCCCGAAGGAGCGATCCCGAAGGATGGACCATCCGCGGGGATCACAATGGCAACCGCCATGATTTCCGCGTTCACCGGCCGACTGGTCAAGAAATCGGTGGCCATGACCGGCGAGATCACCCTCCGGGGCAATGTCCTCCCGATCGGCGGACTCAAGGAGAAGGTGCTGGCGGCGCACCGCGCGAAGATTCGGTCCGTGATCGTTCCCGCCCTCAACCGGAAAGATCTCAAGGATATTCCCGATGAGATCCGGAAGGATATGGAATTCATCTTTGTTGACAATGTCAAATCCGTTTTGGATGAGGCCCTCACCGCCGGCCCCAACGAGTCCGAGAAGCAAAAGACACTCGCCAAACCTAAGGCACGGAAGAACAGATCTCAACGCCAACTCGTTTCGGTCCATTGAAAACCCCTCTCCGCCTCTCGCGGAGAGGAGACAGGCTTCGACTCTTAAGTGAGCGATGATTGTCCGGTCCGCATAAAAACAAACCGCAGTTCTGATTCCCCAGACGCCTCGAACTTGATGAAGTTTAAGTCCGAACAGGAATTCATTACGCGCATTCAACGGCTGGCACAGAGAAGGTCGGACGGATTGGTGCGCGGGATCGGGGATGATGCCGCCGTCATCGAGTCCTCACGCGGCCTGAGATGGTGCCTCACCACCGATCTCCTCATCGAAGGAATCCACTTTGACCTGCGCCATGATTCGCCCCATTCCGTAGGACATAAATCGCTGGCTGCAGGATTGAGCGACGTCGCGGCCATGGGGGCAACTCCCCGGTTTGCCCTCATTTCAATCGCAGTTCCCTCCAGCCGTGCCCATACGTTTCTCCCATGCTATTATCGAGGCTTCATGGAACTTGCGGACCGTCACCAGGTCGCATTGATGGGAGGGGACACATCGCGCGCCCGGAGTCAGATCTTCATCGATGTGATTGTTGTGGGAAGCGTCAGGGCGGGGCGCGAGATTCTGCGCTCCGGTGCACGGGCGGGGGACCACATCTTTGTAACGGGCGCTCTCGGCAAGGCCGCGTTGGGTTTGGACCTGCTCCGGCGCGGTAAATCGCCCTCCGAAGGCATGGAACGCCTGGCGGTGGCGAGTCATCTCTATCCTACTCCGCGCACCGGGGTGGGCGTTCAACTGTGCAAAGCACACATCGCGACCTCCATGATTGATATCAGCGATGGCCTTTCAACTGATCTGAACCATCTCTGCAGGGAGAGTGCGGTGGGGGCGCGAGTTTACGAAACCCGTTTCCCTCTCCTCGGTGAGGGCCTCTCCAAACGGCGGTTAAGGTATGCCCTGACCGGAGGCGAGGACTATGAACTGCTCTTCACAGTCAGGTCGAATAGAGTCGCCGAGTTGCGTGAAGAGATCGGGGGCGTTCCTGTCAGCGACATTGGGAGGATTGTTCCTCGCAGCAAGGGGGTCAGAATCGTCCGGGCAAATGGAACCATTGAGTCCTTAACCCCGGCAGGGTGGGATCACTTTCGATAGAGAGCAATGCTTCATATTAACTTTAAGAAGGAAATCGGCAGGCTGCTTCACATCCACGACAGCCCTGAGCGGACCGCACTGGCGTTCGCCCTTGGGGTCTTCTTCGGGTTTTCGCCCTTTTTGGGTTTTCATACCATCCTGGCGCTCCTGTTCGCTTTCATTTTCCGTCTGAACCGGGTGGCTTCCCTGATCGGAGTGTATTTGAACACCCCCTGGACCGTGATTCCCGTGGCCATTGCCTCAACCTCCCTGGGCGCCAAGGTCCTGGGGTACGCCGGCCATCGCTATCAAAGGTTCCATTGGCATGAACTGGGGACGCTTCTCTTCTGGTCACATCTGCCTCAGGAGTTTCGATTGCACTATCAAACCCTTTACCCTTTTTTTGTGGGATCGATGATTTGTGCGACAATCCTGGCAGTGATTGCTTATCCCGTCTGCCTGTGGTTTGTTCGCACCTACCGGCACCGGATCCAACACCTGAAGGATTGAAATGGTTGCAAAGGATCAAGACATAAAGCCGTTTGAGGACAAGATTCAGATTAGTCCGTGCACGAAGCTGCGCGGGAGTGTTTCGATCCCCGGCGACAAATCGATTTCCCACCGCCTGGCGATGCTGGCCTCCATTGCAGAGGGAGAATCCACGATTGCCAACTTTTCCACCAGCGCCGACTGCCATTCGACCCTGGAGTGTCTGCGCGCCCTCGGCATTGATCCTGTTGTTCGAGATGGAACTCACTTGACCATCCTGGGACGTGGACTGACGGGATTTCGAACCCCAGGCCAGGACTTGAACGCCGGGAATTCTGGCTCGACCCTGCGCATGCTGTCCGGCATCCTGGCCGGCCAACCTTTCACCTCCATCCTCTCGGGGGATGCATCCCTTTGCCGGCGGCCCATGGATCGAGTCATGGAACCCCTGTCCCGCATGGGGGCGCGCTTTGAGGCGCGCGAACACAAGTATCCCCCCCTGACCGTGTCGGGTACTTCCCTTCGGTGGATTTCCTACTCCCCCACGGTCTCGAGTGCGCAGGTAAAGACCGCCATTTTATTCGCAGGTCTGTTGGCGGAAGGGGTGACGGAAGTCATCGAGCGCGTCCCTACAAGGAATCACACTGAAATTGCCTTACCGCAGTTCGGCGCTGCGATTGAGGTCAGTCCGCTCTCCGTTTCCGTGACCGGGAGAAAACAGTTGCATGGAAGCGAGTTCATCGTGCCGGGTGATCCTTCCTCCGCCGCATTCTTTGTAGTGGCAGGTCTGCTGGTCCCTGACGCAGAATTGACTCTGCACGGAGTCGGATTGAACCCGACCCGGATTGAGTTTTTCGAGTTTGTCCGGGCCATGGGAGGGCGCGTCCAGTTCCTCAACCTCCGCGAGCAGAATGGCGAACCCGTGGGAGATGTCGTGGTCCGCTCAAGCGAACTCGAGGGAGGGTCTATCGCTCCCCACCAGGTGCCCTTGCTGATTGACGAGATTCCTATCCTGGCTGTGGCAGGTGCCAGAAGCCGGAAGGGTCTGTCGATTCGCGGAGCGCAGGAGCTTCGAGTCAAGGAGAGCGACCGCATCGCTGCCGTGGTGAAGAACCTTGCTGCCATGGGTGCCGAGGTGAAAGAGCTTGATGACGGATTTGAAGTAAAAGGCAACCAACGGCTGAGAGGAACAGACCTCGAGTCTTTTGGAGACCATCGCATCGCCATGGCGTTTTCCGTCGCCGCACTCCTCGCAGACTCCCCGGCGGTCATCCACGGGGCTGATTGTGTGAAGATTTCATTCCCTTCCTTCTTCAGTATTCTGCATTCCCTTCGAACTTGAGTTGAGTCGTTCCCGCCCCTACTCCCAAAGGGCGGCTCCGCGTAAACCAATCCTTTTCCCTCCATTGGACTTTTGCTTCACCCCAAATCATCCGCGAAACCATAAAAACAGCAATAAGATGGGCGACCACTGCCCGTTGGTGGGTTAAATTTGACTATTCATGCCGAAAGTCTGCCCGTTTAATGGAATTGCATATTAATTCATTGATTTTACTTGAATAATGACCCTCTTTTAATGGCCCACATCCACAACCGCATATGGCGCGATGCTCTGACTGGCACCGCGAAAAAGACTGCTCTGCTACAGGAACAGGGTGGTCGACCTGCAACCGAAAGATTCGTCGACCTGTGAGTTAGTTACCTCGGCCCAACGGAAACCTTTTAAAAATAAAGCACTACCATGAAGGGGTGAATCATGAGTACAAATTTCGAGAACTCCAAACCTGAGTTCCCCATCCTGACGGTGATCCCGTCCGCGTCCAGTTCGGGCGAAAAGGGACCCATCCAGATTTCAACGGTCCCTTCCACCGAGCAACTGATCAAAGAGAAATTGCTCGAGGAGCGGCTGCGATTAATCCGGGAGTTGGGATATGAAGAGAAGAAGACAAACCGGTTCAAAAAACCTGAGGAAAAGCCATTCACCGCTTCCCAGCGCAACCACACAACGATCCTGTTTGGCGGTCTAACATGGAAGCACGAGAAGATTATTCACGGGGCCTTGGAAGGCCTCGGCTACAAATGTGAAGCCGTGCCTACGCCCAATGTGCGTGCCTTCCAGTTGGGAAAGGAGTACGGGAATAACGGACAGTGTAATCCCACGTATTTCACCGTCGGAAATCTCGTCCAGTACCTCCAGAGGCTTGAAGAGTCAGGCATGGCCCGCCAGGACATCATTGACAACTATGTTTTCTTTACGGCAGGCGCCTGCGGACCGTGCCGTTTTGGAATGTACGAAGCCGAATACCGCCTGGCCTTGCGCAACTCCGGTTTTGACGGTTTCCGTGTCCTACTCTTTCAACAGTCCGGCGGGCTGAACCAGGCTGAGGCGGAAGCGGGCCTGGAAATGAATCTCGATTTCTTCCTCGGGATTCTCAACGCCATGAACATTGGCGATTTGATCAATGACTGCGCCTACCAGATTCGGCCTTTTGAGGTGAAAAAAGGCGAAACCGATCAGGTGCTTGATGAGTGCGTTGACTATCTGCACGACGTGATTAAGAAACACGAACCGTACAAAATCGAAGGAAAATTCGCGGAATTGGTTAATCGTTTTCCTTCCGCCGCCGGGACGGCGGAATATGTGGGCAAGTTCCTGACCCAGCTCTACGGCGATGAATACACCGGGGCGCTTCGCCATGTACGCGATCGGTTGAATTCCATTGAGGTGGACCGTACCCGCATCAAGCCGATTGTAAAAATTACCGGTGAGTTTTGGGCTCAGACCACAGAGGGCGAGGGCAACTTCAACATGTTCAAGTTCCTTGAACGGGAAGGCGCCCAGGTCCTGGTGGAGCCGGTGGGAACGTGGATCATGTATATGATCCATCAAGCCAAACAGGGCATTCGAGACCGCAAGGGGGTGGAGGAGAAGCAAGAAGCGGCGAAAGCGTGGGAGGTCACCAAGAAGCTGGCGCAGAATTGGCACTACCGGAGCGTTCTTGGAAAATTGACCGTGGCTGAGAAGATTTTCAAGCGCGAATGGAACCGCTTGCGAGATGCGCTCGACCATATGCCGCACGACCTGACCGACCAGTATGAACTCCAGCGGTTGGGCCATCCGTTTTACAACAGTCGCGCCGGCGGTGGCGAAGGGCACCTGGAAGTCGCGAAAAACATCTATTACTCCAACAAGGGGATCTGCCACATGGTCCTCTCACTGAAACCGTTTGGCTGCATGCCTTCGACCCAATCCGATGGGGCGCAATCGGCAGTCGTAAACCAGTACAAGGACATGATCTATCTGCCCATCGAAACGTCCGGCGAGGGCGAAATCAACGCTCATAGCCGGGTCCAGATGGCGCTGGGCGAGGCCAAGGTGAAAGCCAAGGCGGAATTTGCAGAGGTTCTTAGACAAGCGGGTTACACCTTGGACGAGGTGAAAGCTTTTGTGGACGAGCATCCGGAACTGAAGCGGCCGATGTACAAAGTTCCTCATTACAAGGGAGTCATCGGGGTGGGCGCATCCTTCATAAAGCATGTGGGTGAATTGATGAAAGCGGAATCGCGCTCAACAGTTTCTTTCACCGACCAGCAGGTTCAAGCCTCAGCGTAGGATCGTCCCGCTGGATGGATGACCGGACCCTGAACGCCAGGCGTCTCACGAACACAACCATTGAGGGATTAGAGAATGGACAATGTCAATCAAAAGAATTATCTGATCGGTATGGATGTCGGCTCCACGACCGTGAAGGCTGTGGTTATTGACACCGCGACCGATGAGATCCTGTGGAAGGATTACCAGAGACACGACACCAAACAGCCCGAGAAGACCCTGGAACTGCTTCAGCGCATCGAGAAAGAAGTTCCAATTCCCAATCCTGAGCAGGTTCGTATTTTTATCACGGGCTCAGGCGGGAGCGGGATTGCTCCCCGGATCGGGGCGAAGTTTGTCCAGGAAGTCAACGCGGTGTCCCTGGCCGTGGAAAAGCTCTATCCGAAAACAGGATCCGTGATTGAACTGGGCGGCCAGGACGCCAAGATCATCATCTTCAAGGAAGATCCCGAAACCGGGAAAAAGAAGAAAATCCCTTCCATGAACGACAAGTGTGCCGGCGGGACTGGAGCGGTGATTGACAAGATCAACGCCAAGCTTCGCATCCCCTCGGATGAGCTGTGCAAACAGGGCTACATGGGGAGAAAGCTTCATCCGGTGGCGGGAAAATGCGGAGTGTTTGCAGAAACCGACATCAACTCGCTCCAGAAGATGGGTGTGCCCCGCGATGAGTTGATGGCCTCGTTATTCGAGGCGATTGTGGGACAGAACTTGGCGGTGTTGACCCGGGGAAATACTTTACGACCTGAAGTGCTGCTGCTGGGCGGTCCAAACACTTACATTCAGGGGATGATGGAGGCATGGAAGTACAACATCCCCAAAGTGTGGCAGGAACGCAATTACCCCTTGCCGGAAGGGGTCGACCCCGCTGACCTCATCAAGGTCCCGGACAATGCACAATACTTTGCCGCCATCGGGGCTTGTGAATATGGAAAGACTGAAGAGGCCGAAATCGGCGTTTACAAGGGATGGCAGGATCTCGAGCACTACATTACCTTCGGCCGCGCTGAAGAAAAGATGAAGAAGGGCGCGGGGGCGGGGCTCTCGAAGAACGAAGAAGATCTCAACGCCTTCAGAGAACGTTACAAGCATCCTAAGTTCGTTCCAGCGACCTTCCAGCGCGGTGAGGTGGTGGAAGGTTTCATTGGTCTCGATGGAGGCTCCACTTCGACAAAAGCCGTTCTCCTGGACAAGAACCGGAATGTTCTCGTCAAAACCTATCAGCTTTCCAAGGGGAATCCCATCGAGGATACGATCGAAGTATTCGGCAAGTTGAGGAAGCAGGTGGAAGATCAGGGCGCGACGCTGAATGTCCTGGGCGTGGGGACGACCGGCTATGCCAAGGACATTTTAAAGGACACGATCCAGGCGGACGTCGCGCTGGTCGAAACCGTCGCCCACACCGAGTCAGCATTGCAGTTTTACAAAGACGTGGATGTCATTTGCGATGTCGGCGGCCAGGACATTAAGTTGATCATCCTGAAGAACCGGCAGGTCAAGGATTTCAAGTTAAACACACAATGCTCCGCGGGCAATGGTTACTTTCTGCAATCCACCGCCGAGGGTTTTGGAATTCCCGTTGAACAGTACGCCGATATTGCCTTCAAAGCCCAATCCATGCCGACCTTCGGCTATGGCTGTGCCGTCTTCATGCAGTCCGACATCGTGGATTTCCAACGGCAGGGATGGAAGCCCGAGGAAATCATGGCTGGTCTGGCGGCCGTGTTGCCAAAAAACATCTGGCTCTACGTCTCCCAAATTCCCAATATTGCCGCCCTGGGTACCAATTTCGTCTTGCAGGGAGGAACCCAGCACAACCTCGCGGCGGTTAAGACCCAGGTTGACTTCATCGAGTCGCGTTTTAAGGGCAAAGAGGTCCAACCCCGCGTGATCGTTCATGAACACTGCGGAGAATCGGGGGCGATTGGGGCCGCCATCGAATGCGTTCGCATTCACGAAAACGGTCATCGCACTTCCTTCATCGGCATGGACGCCGTCCAAAAAATCTCCTACGTGACCCATCGCAACGAAAACACGCGCTGCTACTTCTGCAAAAACAAATGTCTGCGGACTTTCATCGATGTCAAGACGGGGGTCTTGGAGAACATTGAAACCCCCAAGAAATCAAAGATCCCGCTGGAAGCGGGAATCAAGCGCCTGATCGTCGGGAACAGTTGCGAGAAGGGCCTGGTGGAAGACGTGGACGACATGCGGGTCATTAAGAAAGGTCTCGACACCGTCAAGCTGTCCAATCCCAACCTCGTGGAGCTTGCAGCCAAGGACTGTTGGAAGTCCATGAAACCCCTGCCAGTGGCGGATCCCATCCCCAGGTTTGCCGTGACGGCCGCTCAGAAAAAACGCGTCGAGCTGATGAAGAAGCGCTCCCAGCTTCGAATCGGCATCCCCCGCGTCTTGAACATGTACTCCCAAAACCCCTTGTTCAGCGCCTACTTTGAATCTTTGGGCGTCAAGCCGGAAAACCTTGTCTATTCCGACTTCACCACCGAGCAGCTCTACAAGGAGGGTGCCAAGCGCGGCGCCATCGATCCGTGCTTCCCATCGAAGGTCGGCATTCCCCACGTTCACAACCTGCTCTATGTCCATCACAAGAAGAAACCCCTCGATTTCATTTTCTTCCCGATGATTGATTGCCTGACCACCGATTTGCGGAATGCCCAGGCCAGTCGTTCCTGCCCGACTGTGGCGGCAACTCCGGAGGCTGTTAAAGCGGCGTTCATGAAGGAAGGCGACGTCTTCGCAAAGATGGGGACCCGTTTCCTCAATACCTTTGTGAACCTGAGCACTCCGAAGCTCTTCGAGAAACAGATGTTTGATGAATTCAAGGAGATCCTGGGGCTCGGCGAAGAGGAGAACCATCGCGCCATTCATGAGGCCTACAAGGCGTTGGATAAGTTCTCAAACGTTCTTCAACGCGGAAAGGCCCGCGAGGTGTTGGAGCAGATCGAGAAGGAAGACCGCCTCGGGATCGTCCTGTTAGGCCGGCCCTACCACAACGATCCGGGCATTAATCACGAGATTCTTGAAGAGTTTCAGAAGCAGGGGTACCCGGTCTTTGCCCAGGACTCCCTGCCAATCGATGACGACATTCTGGATCGGCTCTTTGGCGACGAGGTTCGAGCCGGCGACATTAAGCATCCCATGGATGTCAACGACGTCTGGAAGAACAGCTATTCGGAAAACACCACTCGAAAGGTGTGGGCGGCCAAGTACGTGGCGCGCCATCCCAACCTCATCGCCCTCGAGTTGTCTTCCTTCAAATGCGGACACGACGCTCCCATTTACACCGTCGTTGAGGAGATCGTCCAGAATTCCGGGACGCCGTATTTCTGTTTCAAGGACATCGACGAGAACAAACCCACCGGTTCCATCAAAATTCGTGTCGAGACGATTACGTACTTCCTGAAGCGATACCGCGAGGACATGATTGCGAATAAGAATAAGGAACAGACCCTGGAACAACGACTGGCCGAATACGAGCGCCGGCTCCGCACTCAGTTGACGGCGCCTGAGAGTTCTCCTCGGGAGGTTTCGGAGGAGCTCTTGCCCCCGATTCTCGACAACTACTTCCCGGCAAGTCAGGTGGCGGCGACGGTGGAGGAGGAGCGTCGAGTCAGCAGCTGAGGGCCAAAGACGGATGATACGTTTCACTATGGCAGGGACCTGTTCCCTGCCATTTTTTCAGGTGGCCGTTCGAGCAACGTCCTCCCTTTGCGACGAAGGTGAATTGTGGTAACCTTTGCGCGATTCGACATCACTAAAATACCCTGGGGAAAACCCTTCGCACGGAGCGAATGAGATGCTTGAAGCTAACCGCGTCATGTTTGAGATTTACCGCGAGGAAAGTTACAACCGTCGTTACAAGGTGGTCTACTTCACGGAGCTCAACGATCACAATAAGGAAACAGAGATCAATCGGGCGCTCGCGGGTGAGCATTACTATGACGGATTTCTGCGCGAGTACCGGAAGGAGGAGGCCAAAGCCATCATCACCCGGTTCCTTGAAAAGATGAACAGTGGCGAGCAAATTCCTCCGGAGCAACTCGAGCAGGAGTTGCACGATTATTTAGGATGAGGATGCAGAATCTAACAGGTTGCTGAAAAAGTCAAATATGGCCCTAAATACCACCGACAGAAGTCGGTGGATCATTCAGATGCCACCTAGGGGGAACCTGACAGCCAAAGGATAATACCGCCTACGGAAGTAGGTGGATATTTCAAATACAGCCTATTTCCCTCGGAAAAAAGGCTGTATCGGAACGATCCGCCAGCTTCCGCTGGCGGTATTTTAATAGTCCTGCCGCCCTGACAGTAGGTTGCACTGGAATTTACCACCGACTCCCGTCGGTGGTATTCATCGGTCAAATCAGTTCTTCAGCAGCCTTCTAAAGTCATAGACGAGGTTATAAATGTGAGCGCTCTCTTCAAGATGGGGTTGCTGGAGCTGGAACAAGCCGAGTTTGAAGTGGCCCGGGAGTGTTTTGAAGCCGTGGTGATCGAAGAAGCCTCGAACAGCGAAGCCTGGTTTCAACTGGGAATCTGTTATCTGGAGACGGGTCGTCCCGACCTGGCCATTGAGGCGTTGAGCCGAACCCTTCGGTTGAACTCTGAGAACGCGGATGCCCATTACCTGCTGGGTAACGCCTATGGAAGCACCGGGCTGCTGGAAAAAGCCCTCGAGATGTACCAGAATGCCCTCAGTGTACAACCTCACCATCCCAAGGCCGAGGAATTCCTGACCCGGACCCAGTCTCTCATTCAAAGCCGCGAGCACTTCCGGAAAGCGGCGCGCTTGTTTGATGAAGGGAAATTCAAGGACCCTGCCACGGACGATCTCCAGTGGCTGGATCAAGCCTTCCGCGAGCTGATCCATTCTGTTGCTATTTTTCCACAATCTCCGGCAGGGCGTGAGTTTGAGTCTTGCATCAAACTGATTCTGGATCGAAAATTAGAGCAACGGATTGAAGTTCCGGTAAACGAAGAAAACCGGCTCTGGGCAGAACACTGTGAGCGCGGAAAGTCCTTTCTAACATCGAGACTGTGGCCAGGTGCGTATCAAGCGTACTCTGAAGCCACCCAGTTCGAAGCAGGCCACGCCTTTGTTCATCACGCCCTGGGAATTGCACAATATCAAATGGGAGACCTGGCTGGAGCCATGAAATCCTGGCTGGCGACCTTCGAGATTGATCCCGAATTTAATTTTGCAAGGGTTGGCTGTTTGCAGGTACCGAAGCAGTATCAAGCCAAAGCACATTGATAGGAACATCATTGAAGATGATACAGAATCGTGCATGATTCAAAGTAGGGGCACACAGCCGTGTGCCCCCGGCACGCATCCAGTTTCTCAATGCGAGGGGGCGCATAGTCCGCCGTGGCGGACGCCCCTACCGAGAAGATTCTACAATCACCCCATGTAGCTCTAATCCCAATGTCTGTATTAGATCCCATTTCCCGATGCGAAAAAAGAAGGGGCCCTTCCGAAAAGAAGTGATCGAATTCGCGCTGGATCGCGACGTTCTGGAGGAGATTGACCGGGTTCTGTCGGCGATAAAGAAATATCCCAACAACAGTTCTTTATATGTGAGTTTGGGTGATCTTTATTACAGCCAGAAAAAGATGGAGCAGGCCGTTTCCACTTACGTTCAAGCCTTGCAAGTTGATTCCGGAAACACCCGGGCCCACACCCGGCTCGGTCAGATCTGCGCCATGTACGAGCTTTATTCGGAAGCCTGGCAACATGCCCGGGCCGCGGCGTCCCTGGGCGATCCCCATTTGAAAGAGCAATTGGAGCGGAACGGAATTCCGGAACCGCCCACACAACCCCCGTAGTTCGCCCTTTGGAGTGCGGAACTCCCAGTTCCGCTTTTCTCGATTTCGACAATATCTTCACTCTAGCTCAATCCCAATTGGAGATTGAAAACGGGCTGTTACCGAAATCAAACAGCCGGGTCAGGGGACCCGGCCTACAACACCGAATCATGCGGCTATGTTGTCGGCCCGGTGCCCTCACCGGGCGCTCTCGGGTTTCGGCAACAGCCCGCAAGGATACGACCCCAGTTTTGCCATTTCTGTTTTGTTGCCCTCCTGCAATCAGTATCCAGGCGCCACTGATGAAAAGCTCGATCGCAACACCCCCCACCTTCGCAGCAGACACGCGTTCATTTCGAATCAGCCATAATCCAACTCCGTAGGAGTGCCATATTTATAGACAAGCCGCCCCTGCTTGTCTTCTTCCATTGAACCCCGTCAGGGGTGACATCTCAGTTGCTATTCTCGGCCACGACGAGAAATATATTTTCAAGCCTGTTGAGAGATGACGGGGGATGGGTAGCGGCCCAGATGTCACCCCTAGCGGGGTTCAACAAAAAAGGGAGAGAAGGGGTTTGGTAAGGCTATAAATATGCCACTCCTACGGAGCTGGGTCATCACAGCATCAACATGAGAGGAGGTTCTCTATGCTGTTTCACTCCATTGCGCTAGCGTGCGTTGGGTTGACTCGCCGGGGTATACAGAACAGTCTTTCCACCCGCTCCTTCGATCAAATCCACTGCCTGCACGACGTTTTCGTACTTTCCGTTTGAATCTGCATCCACAAATACAGCCGGGTTCATGCTGCGGCTACTCAACTCTTTCAGGGCCCTCCCTAGATCGGCCGGAGAAATCTGTTTTGAGTTCAAAAACCAGTGATTGTGTGAATCGATTCGCAGGACCAATGCCTGGGTCCATGGATGAATCATTCCAACACGGTCATTTTGACTGAGGAGGTGAACCATAAACCCGGTTGGTCTCCACTCCTGCCAGCAAATTACTGCCATGAATGATATGGCCGCCACGAAATACGTCAGAGCAAAGACAAGCCCGAAGGTGTGGAACTTCGCGAAAAGCCTTTTCCTGGGGAACACACTCCGTTGAAATGTGCTCTCTCCCCAAAGGGTCATCCTAAGCCGCCCGCGTCCCCTGAACTCTGCGACTTCTCTATATGTTATTGCTGCGTGAGGCGTCGTAGCGATCGCTTCGTAGGCTTTCGTTTGGCGTCTTTCAGTCGCCTGGTTGACCAACGAATGGATGAGCCACGCGGCACCAAAAATGAAGAAAAAGAGTTCATAAAATGTGGGGACACGCGACCGTTCATACTCTTGATAGGCTCCTCCGCCTTCAACAATCTCAAGCCGGGGGTGACCGGCATTGAGACGACTGCCGTCGCCAAGGACGTCGATGTCCAAAACATAGTGTTCACCCTTCCCAGCCCAGAAGGCACCTAAGAGACGGCCCATCGTCTCGCTGCCTCGGAGCTTTCCTTCGCCCTTATCACCACTCCCTCGAGCTACGACCTGTCCCGCCCTGGACAACGTCCAATTCGCACGAAGAATGGAGGGAGTGTCCTTGCAATTGAGCAATCCCAGCATGCAGGGAAGCTGCTCAAAATCGAATCTGCGTTCGACCTCGAGTAGAATGTCATAGGAACTCTCCAAATTGATCTTGAACTCATTCGTTTTGATGTGCCCCGGTGACAGGGAGATGGAAATATCGAGGGGGACCCAGGTTCGAGTTTCGTACCAGATCTTCCATCCAATATGAGAACCTGCTGCAAGAACAAGTAAGATGATGCCGATGCGGCCTGTCATTGATAAGCGCATGAGAGTAATGGGAGCGGAGTCTTAAAATTCAACCGGATGGATTCTCAGGTTGTTCATTCTGGTGACCTGTCACGTGCCTGTCCATATCCCAGAAGGAGCATTCTGTGCCATCTAACTCCAAAATTCACTCGGCCATGGAGTCCTTTGACCTTGCCTGTTGACCTCCTGCCGACACAGATGCTGAACCAAGTCCTTTTTTATCACAAAAAGATGGACAAGCTATCGTCCTGTTGATGGCTGGGAAACGGTGGTCGCTCCACCCTGGACCATTTTCCTCTCGGTGATCAAGCCCAACGTATCAACGCCGATGGTGCGGACTACGTCGACCACGGCTGCAATATCCCCGTATTTGGCGCGACGATCGCATTTGACAAAGACCGTCTTGTCGCCCATCTTGCGTTTCAGCAGATCGCGCACCTTGTCAGCAATCTGATCGCGTTTGACCTCGTAGGCCCCTATGAAGAGGCGACCGTCACGAGAGATGGAGATCGTAATCGCATCGTCCCGAGCGGCGTCCTTCAATTCATGTGGATTCTTGGCTATCGGCAAATCGATCCAAATGCCCCTAGACAACATGGGTGTAATCACCAAGAAAATGATCAACAGCACGAGCATGACGTCAGCCAGAGGAGTGACATTGATGTCACTCTTGACATCGCTCTGTCGCGTGGCTTCCTCAGATAAGGAGATCATGGCTCATTACCTCGTGCACCCCAGAATTGGTGTGATCGGACCTGGGACACCCAGCCGCTTAATGTTTGCCGTCGCGACGCCTCAAGAAGAAGTCCACCAATTCCGAAGAGGAGTTGTCCATCTCGACGGCGAAAGGTTCCACCTTCGCAAGTACTTGTGCTAACGCTGCCGTTCACTTAGTATTCTTACACCGATACAAGGTTAGTCGCTGCTCCGTGCCTTCCTCCGTATATGTAGAAGGCCCATGCGAGGCTGGAGCAGAGGCCTGCAAGCCAAGCAACCGGGTCGCCAACGCCAAACCAAAACGGGTAAACTCCGAACTCCCGAGACCAAAAGACATAGTGCGCTCCGAGAATCACTCCGCCGCCCCATGATGGAATCGGCCATCTGTGATACAAGTACCAAAATGCACAAAAGAGAATCAAGGCGAGGTCGAGGACTTGCATAATTTCCAACGGATTCAGTCCATACCGCCACCACCAAGACGGATGCCCCCACAAATGCATCACAGGCAACGCGACTAGCGCCGCGATTCCACTCGCAGAATAAAGAATCTCTTTGGTCAGCCGGACATGCGAGGACAGACGCAAGATCGCCCAGATGCAGAGTGCCAGCAGGATTCCGAATATGAAAGAAACGAAATGTGCCGTTGCGAGATCACTCTGTCTCAAATGCACAGAAATGTTTATGGAGCCGTTCATTCGAAAGAGCCATGAGACCACAGAATCCGGCCCCTTCCAAAACACTGCGATAATGATGAGGAACCCACTGTTCAACGAGAAGAGAATCTCGTGAACGTGTTGGCTGCAGGTAATGCCTCGGGGTGGGCTATGGTCCGTCATGCTGTATCCCCCTCCTCATAGGCTCCTCGAAATACCGTGCGCTGAAGGGCTTGAGCTATTAGACACCGCCGCCTATCTTTCGGTTTCTAAAATCATGGGGATGGGGCGCATTACAACGGGATAATTACAACGGAAAACCGGAAAACTGGGGCCAGCCACCCATTCCCCGGTGTTCCATAGTAGCGCCTTATTTCCCCCAACAATCCTCCCCATTGAGGGCCTTGTCCGCACAGGGCTGCCCTTTCAGGGTAGGTCAAAGACTATCAAGAGCTTTTCGTCCTGGGGCGTTGCCCCAGGCTGTTGAAGGCTCCCCTTTCAGGGGATGAAACGCTGCATTGTCTGTTCTGATTCGCTGACGAACACGGGTTCCCGATGGGGCCATCACCTATTCCCACGTAGGGCTAAGTCGAAACACATTTTAGCTTTTATCACTCACTCTTGTTGACAAATCGCGACGTGAACGTTAATATTTGCGTTTGACTCGGCAATCAAAACTCTAAGCAATGAAATCTCTCCCTGTCGCGAGGGAGTTCAATAATTTATCGAAGGAGAATAATTTCAATGGAAAATACAACCGCCGCACAAGCACTCTTGCTGACACCGATGGCTGTCACCAAGGTCAAGGAAATCATGGCGAAACAGCCCGAACAGTTCGAGGGCTTGCGCATTGCCGTCGTCGGCGGCGGATGCTCAGGTTTTCAGTATCACATGGGCTTTGAAAAGACTGCGGGCCTCAACGACCAGGTCCTGGAATTTGATGGCTTGAAGGTCATCGTCGACAACAACAGCTTGAACTACATCAAGGGCTGCGAAGTGGACTATGTCGAAGGCATGCAGGGAACCGGATTCAAGTTTAATAACCCCAATGCCACGTCCACGTGCGGTTGCGGCGAATCGTTCAAGGCGTAAACCCACCCAGTTAATAACTTCCTTTGCGGCTGAAGAATTGGAATGTTTATTCTTCAGCCGCAATGCCCTTCCTTTTCCTGATTCAATCCCCCGTCCCTTCGTCGACTCAAGCGGTTAAATCGCGTGCGCATCCTGTTGGCAGGCATACTGACCAGATACCAGGCTGGGGGCAATACTGTTCAGTTAACGAAATCAGGGCCGTAACTCCCCATTCGATTGGGCAGTTATTAATACGAAACGCTGCTTAAGTGAACCGTATCGGTGCTAGGGGGGATTTGTCTGGGAATTTGATGCGTCTAACCCGTAGGGGGGTCCGTCGCGGGGGACCATGCGCCCCACGCATTAAGGAATGCGATGCATGCCGGGGGCACACGGCTATGTGCCCCTACGAACTAGAGCTTCTGCCCTGCGTGGGATTTGTATTTCAGTTGGTCGGAGAGTTTGGCGCCCTCCGGCAGGGTGGCGCGGCGGCGGACCGCGATGATCTCTGAAACAAAAGACACGGCAATTTCCTCAGCCGTCACGGCGCCAATATCGAGCCCGATCGGGGCAGTGACTTTCTTGAATAACTCCGGATCAAACCCTTCTTCTTCAAGCCTCTCGTAAAGTGTCCTTATCTTCCGTTTGCTCCCGATCAGCCCGATGTATCGAGCGGGGGTTTGGATCGCCCAGCGAAGCACATTCAGATCCTCCTTGTGGCCCCGGGTGACGATCACCACATAGGAGGACTCATTGGCCTGGACGCGGGTGAAGGCGTTCTCGAAGTAGTCGGCGATTACCTCCGCCGCCTCGGGAAATCTTTTCTGACTGGCGTAATCAGGGCGGTCATCGACCACGACTGTCTGAAAGCCGGCCAGGGTGGCCACCTTGGAGATGGCCCGAGAGACATGGCCGGCGCCAAAAATGAAAAGGGTCGGGGGTGGAAGAATCGGCTCCACAAAAACCTCCAGGGTTCCGCCGCAAACAAGCCCGCTATGGTCGACGTCATCATCCGTCAGGTCGAAAGAAAGCATGCGCGATTTCTCCTCTCGGATGGCCTTCTGAGCTGCTAGCACCACTTCGGCCTCGACGCAGCCGCCCCCAATGGAGCCGAGGATGGAACCATCCTCGCGCACCAGGATCTTCGCGGCCTCGTAACTGGGAATTGAACCCCGAACGCGGACGATCGTCGCCAATGCAGCCTGCTTGCCGCTCCTGCGGATTTTTGAAATCTCTTCGTAGATATCCATAAATGCTATTCAATCCCAGCAGGAATTAGGGTTCTTATTTTATTAGGAAGCCAGGAAACCACGAAGTCCAAATACCAATCGAATTATTTATGCCAGCCGCTCACTCTGATTAAATTTGGTTTTAACCCTCTTGGCTTCCTGGCTTCCTAATAGCGCCCCTTTTTAGTTTCAGTTGGATGAACTGTTCAAGATTCTCAGCACGGCCTCGAGTACCCCGCCGGCGATGGCGCGGGCCTTATCGGAAATTAGAAAACAATTCTCCGGGTTGCCCCGAGGGTCGATATCCGCCACTTTCGTGCGGTCCGTCACTGGGGTGCCCTCATGCACCAAACCCCGCAACACGCCCGTCAGCGTTGCCTTCACCGGGATACCTTTAACAGATCCAATAATATCACCGGCTTTCACGGAGTCGCCAATCTTTTTGGAAGTAAGAAAGACACCCTGGTGCAATGGATAAACCACCCGGTCATTCGACGCCCCCTGCACTTCAGTGGGGACACCGGTGTTTCCCTCCGCACTTCCCTTTTCGATGACCCGACCAAGATGATGGCCGCGATTGGTCTCAATCACGTAATCGGCATTCGAGGGTGCATCAAAGCCAGGACCTAGTCCAATGACATGGACGCCACGCGGGTACTCCCGTGCCACTGGAGCCTTCAACATCCGGGCATCCACAAGGATGGCCACTGATTGTTGAAGGAGCACTGCCGTCAATTTCAGCTCCGGATCAACGATCACGGGGAGATGGTTGTGCCCGATCTGATCCTTTGCTTCCTCCAGCGAGGTCACACGATGGCCATCAAGATCTTCAACGCGATGCGAGCCGGTGTAAATCACCTCCGCGAATGCAACGCCTCGACGAATGGCGAGAGGCGTTCCAATTTCTGTAAGCACAGTCTTGATGCCACACCGCCACAGTTTGTGCGCTACCCCACTCGCCATCTCCCCTGCTCCCCGGATGAGGATGAAGCCATCCATGTTCGCGTTTTCCTTCCCAATCCCTAACCGGAAAAGCCGGAACCAAGACCATAATCTATTAGGAAGCCAGGGGGCCGGGGGATCGCTCACCTCTGGAAAAACCTCCCTGGCGGGATCAAAAGATTCTGTTCCGATTAAAGGTCTTTAACTTCCTGCGCTCCTGGCTTCCTAATAATGAATTCTCTTTGCCCTCGTCGGCAGAAATTCTGTTGATAAGCGACCCCTAATTCCATCGGCTTCGCAGTCTTTCCCAATCTTCAACGCGATCGACATCGAGCAGAATGGCATCGTCGTCCATCTCCACCCACTCGATTTGTGAAGGGTGTCCTGTGAGGATTGCCTTACAGCCAACGTCCCCCCGCAAAGCCTGAACCTCATCCCAGAGAATCCGTGGAATGATGACGGGATTGCCTTGCTGCTCCTTGAAACGGGGGGCCACAATCTGGCCCGGTTTCAATTCCCATCGGGACGCCAATTGGTCAACGATCCCGGGGTTGACCGCCGGCATGTCCGCATGGGCGATAAGCACCGCCTCGCTTTTGGGGCTACAGGCTTCCAGTCCGCACCGGATCGAGCTTGACATTCCGTCCAAAGGAGATGGATTGACCACCTTTTTCACCCGATCCTGGTGGGGAGGTGTTTGCACCAATCGAGACGTTTCCGGGTTCACCACTACGATCACCTCGTCAATTACACTGGCTTTCAACTGATCGATCGCCCACTCGATCAGCGTCTTTTGATGGATCAACTCTTCCAGCTTTTCACGGCCATAGCGGCGTGAAAGGCCTGCAGCTAAAAGCAGGGATGAGATCACTGGGGCACTTTAAGGAAAGCGTAGGAGGAAGTCAAGATGACGGGAAGTCCAGCGTGATTGCGATCCCCGCGGCATGGCCGGGAAGGTGTCAACTAGGTCGAATCACAGCACGGATTTCGGAATCGCTGAGCACATGGTTGGCCTGTTTGGCCAAGGTGTAAATGGCATCGACGAGCGGTTCACTGGGAGACATGCCATGCCTTTCCAGCCAGTAGATGATATTCGACTTTCCACTCATGGGCCCAATCTCAATCACCTGCTCGAGGCCGAAGAGATGTGCGGGAACACCGGAGTAAACGCTATTGGCCAACGGCTCATCCTTTTTTCGAAATGCCTTAATGACCGCCGCAGCATGGACCCCTGTGGCAGTTCGGAAGGCGTCGGCGCCAAACACCGGGTAATTCACCGGGATGGGCACTCGCGTTGCCCTTGAGACTGCCTGGCAATACAACTTCAGTTTGCTCAAATCCTGATGAATGATCCCCATCAGCTTTAGATTGACCAGCAACTGGTCCATGGATGCATTTCCCACGCGTTCCCCAATCCCCAGGGCACAACCGTGAATCTGGTCCGCGCCCGCTTCGACAGCTGCCAGGCAGTTGGGAATAGCGAGCCCGCGGTCACTATGACCGTGCCAGTCGACACGCACCGTGGCCCCGCCCGGCTTCACGACTTCATCGATCACAAAGTGGATCAGACTCCTGACCCCGGCCGGGGTAGCATGCCCCACCGTGTCACAGACACAAATCGCCCGTGCCCCGCATCGAATCGCCGTCGAATACAGCAGCTTCACCGTTTCGGGGTCCGCCCGCGTGGTATCTTCAGTCACATACATGACCGGCAACCCCAGGTTGACGGCATAGCGGACCGCGCGCTCGGTGGTTCGAACCAGGTGGTCCACCGTCCACTCTTCCGTGTAACGGCGGATCGGGCTCGAGCCAATGAACGTTGCCGCCTCGATCTCCAATCCGGTTCGCTGCACCACTTCCGCGATCGGCGTGATGTCAGCCTCAATCGTACGGGCAGCACAATTTGCACTAATGGTCAATTTGCCTTGAACAATTTCCCGCGCGAGCCGCTCCACATCGGCGCGCGCGCGGGGACCGGCCCCGGGAAGCCCCAGATCCAGAGAATCAATTCCCACCTCATTCATCAGATGCAGGATCTCGATCTTTTCTTCAATGGAAGGGTCGCGGACCGAAGGCGATTGCAGGCCATCGCGAAGACTTTCGTCATTCAACAGGACGCGCCGGTTCGTGATCGGCGTGCCGCCATTGGCCGTATTCCAGTCGTAAATAAGCTTCTCATCCATGGCACAATTTGGTGCGGGGATTGCCCTCGACTCCTCATGCTCGCCGACGGTCCGGCAGGACTCTGTTCCCTCTTTCCCTTTATACCTCGGCCCAGGTGGCGGCAGGATCGTGCTTCAAATTCTCCGGCCGGTACAGCGAGTGACACTCTACACAGCGATAAAGCTCGGCGTCCTTACCCACCTGGCGAATGAGCGCTTCATCCAGGTCGTAAAAGCGCTTGAGCTTTCCTTCGCAGCTTTTCCCTTTCTCATCTTTCACGAGGCATACCCATTGGCCGGGCTTCTTCACGAGGATGCCCTCTGCTTTCTTCTTCTTCGGTGCGGCCGGAGGCGCTGCATGGGCAGCGGGAGGTGCTTTTACCTCCGGAGCAGGGGCCGGCGGGGTGCTGGAGGCCGCCGCTTGTGGTTTAGGGATTTCGTCAGACACAGTCTCTTCTCCTCAAATGAAGGTTTCCAGTGAAAGCATGGATTCTATCACAAATCCTTGATCCCCTTATCCTCCTGTGCGGCGCGGTGGGAATCCCAGTACATGTAAACGCACAGGGCAGCAAACAGGACGAGGCTGATGATCTGTCCAAAATTTGCGAACCAGGGATAGGGGGTCGAAGGCCCCCATTCGTAGCTTTGGGTAGCGGGATTGAAGGTCCTTAGATAAGGCACTCCCGCACTAATGAACCGCTCCAGATGAAAATTGCGCACGACAACGCCGACGACCCCCAGCAGGGCGCCCCCCGCAATGAACCCTGAGGCGATGAGGGTGCCCCTTTCCCAACGACGTCGACTCACTTCTTTGTTTTGTGAAGACCGGATGACCCAATGGGAAATAAAACCGCCCACCAGGGCGGGGGCATTCAGTTCCAGTGGCAGATACATGCCCAGCGCAAATATCATTGAGGGGATCGAGAGCATCTCGCAGATCAGGACGATCACGGCCCCGATTCCGTATAACAACCACGTGATTGGTTCGTTCGCCATCATGGAGGAGGCGATGGCTTTCATGATGTTGGCCTGGGGAGCGTCGATGAGAGGCTTCCCCGCCACCACATCGTCAGGGCTGAAGGCAAACACACCACTCATGAAATGGATGGTGTATACCACGGCGATGGAAGAGATGGCGATCCCGACGAACTTCCAGATTTCCTGGTTGCGGGGCGTCGTCCCCAGCCAGTAGCCGACCTTGAGGTCCGTGACAAACCCGCCGGCCACCGCCAGCGCCGTGCACACCATGCATCCGATCATGATGACAAGGGTCATCCCAAAATTCCCCGAAATGCCGAGCCGCAGGAAAATAAAGCTGGAGATAATGATCGTCAACATCGTCATGCCGGAAATCGGATTCCGGGCCACGATGGCGATGGCGTTCGCCGCCACCGTCGTAAACATGAAAGACATCAGCAAGACAATGGCCGTCCCGGCAAGGACCGCGCCCCACCATCCCAGAAACGATTTCAAATACACCGCCGTCAAGATCCCTACGCAAACAATGGCTACGAACACCAGGACCATGGAAAGGTCCCAATCAGTTCGTTTTTGCCGAACCTCGCCTCCTTGCCCCTTGGCGGCGATCGCTTTGAAACCCAGGGCAAAGGAGCCGACGATGATTTTCAGGGACTTGATGATCGCCACGATTCCCGCACAGGCGATGCATCCGACGGCGATCCGGCGTTGCACGTATTGGCGGAAGATATCCTCGGCGCTCATGCTCCCGATCAAGGCCTTCGCCGGAGCAACCGCGACGGGCAAATGCTGTCCGACAAAATAAATTGTGGGAACCAGGATGAGGACGGAAAGAAAACTTCCGGCAATCAAGATCAGTGAATTGCGCAGACCGATCACATAGCCCAGGCCCAGGATTGATGGAATCGCGTCCAGCTTGATCACCATGCGGGCTTTGTCAGCCAGCACTTGTCCGGCGCGGGTGAACAAGAAATCCACATGTTCCTGCCACACATTGCACGTCGTGGCGATGAATTCATAAATCCCTCCCAGTCCCATGGAATACAAGAGAATTTTCGCCTGCTCTCCCCCGCTCTCCCCGGTCACCAGGATCTCGGTCGTAGCAGTCGCTTCGGGATACGGCAGTTTCCCGTGCATCTCGACGCAAAAATACCTTCTCAAGGGAATCAGGAAAAGAATCCCGAGGCAGGACCCCAGAAAGCAAGCAAGGATCATGGACCCCAGGGAGGGCTGGAGCTTAAGAATGAAAAGGGCCGGCAGCGTAAAGATGGCCCCTGACACCACCACCGCCGAGGTGCTTCCGATGGATTGAATGATGACGTTTTCCGAAATGGTCGACTTGCGGGGAAAAACATGTTTCAAGCCCACGGCAAGGACGGCAATGGGAATGGCCGCCTCGAAAACCTGGCCCACCTTCATTCCCAGGTATGCGGCCGACAGCGTGAAAATCACAGCCATGATCAGCCCGATTCCAACGGAACGGAGCGTGACTTCAAAGGTCTGAGTTTCGGGGGCCACATAGGGCGTGTAAACCTCACCTGGACCGAGTTCGGTATAAGCGTTGTCAGGAAGCCTTCTAAACGATTCCACCTCTCGCGGGATAACTCCCATGCGACCTCCGATAAAAAAGAATAAAAGTCACTTCAATATTTGACCCAATCAAGACACAGACCCTGTGCAGGCGCAGTCCACGGAACTGAGATGCGCTCCCTCGCCTCCAGTTTGGTGGGAATTGCATCGGGAGCGAGGCGGCCTCGACCCACTTCGAGCAATGCTCCGACCATCGCACGCACCATCCGGTGCAGAAATCCATTGGCTTCGACCCGGAAAACGATGAGTTGGGTGCGCCCCTCCTCATGCACTTCGGAGATGTAGACGGTCCGCACTTTTGAGGGGGATTCGTCCTGGGCGTCGCAAAATGACGTAAAGTCGTGCTCGCCCAGAAAGCAACGGGCCGCCGAAGACATCCCTTCCACATTGAGGATGTAAGGGACATGAAGCACGTAACATCGACGAAAAGGGGAATTGATGGGCCGCCTGAGAATCGAATATGAGTATTGCTTCGATCTTGCGGAATGGCGCGCATGAAAGGTCGAATCCACTTCTCGACAGTCATAAACGCGGATGTCGTCCGGGAGGAGATCGTTCAGGGCATGTTGGAGATCGGGGACCGTGATTTTGGAGGCAGTCTTAAAGTGGGCCACCTGGCCGCGGGCATGCACGCCGGCATCGGTGCGTCCTGATCCGAACACGTGAATCTCTTCCTGACATAGCGTCTTCAGTGTGTCCTGCAGCACCCCCTGGATCGTCAGGACCTGCGGTTGAATCTGCCAACCGTGAAATCGGGTGCCGTCGTAGGCCAGTACCAACTTAATGTTTCTCAGTTCCTGGACGAAAGGAATTTCAGGGTAAGGGATGGATTGGGGCTCCATTTGTTCGGTCTGAGATTGCACGTGGTCCTCGAATGGATCTGTTTGGTCAGATAAGAGTGGCGGTGCTAAATTCGACTGCCGGGCTTGATGATCGGGATCCTATTCCGGCACAGGGGACATTCTGCCGGTACATAGCTTTGTACGGCAAGCGTGACGAGCGTATGGTGTGGTACGCTGGAATCTTTGAAGGCCGTTCCTCCGCTCCGATCCACCAGGGCTCCGACACCCATCACAACCCCACTGGCCTGCTCCACGGCGGCCATCGTTTCGCGGGTGGAGAGCCCCGTCGTGATGACATCTTCGACGACGATCACCCGGTCGCCGGGTTGTAACGAAAAGCCCCTCCGCAGCGTCATTGTGCCCTTGACGCGCTCCGTAAAAATCGCCCGGGTATGGAGCGCCCGAGCCACTTCATGGGCCACCAAAATACCTCCAATCGCCGGGGCGGCTATCGCGGCAATAGGTTCGAGTCCCACAAACAACTTGGCCAGGGTTGATCCCAGGTGCGTGGCTAGCGTAGGATCCTGCAAGACTAATGCACACTGAAAATATCGATCGCTGTGGAGGCCGGAAGAAAGCTCAAAATGACCCTCCAGGAGGGCCCGGGACTGGCGGAACAGGGTGATGATCTCTGCTTCGGTCATGACAGAAGACAGCACGGCGAAGCTTAAAGAGAAGCGCTGTAATTGTCAAGAAGGATGAAACTTATCCGCTCGTTGTATCGTATAATGCGTCAAGACGGCTGTGGCATCCACGTCGACAGCGTTCAATTCAGCAATCAATCCAAATTGGAGATTGGTAATGGAAAAGCGAAATGGAAGAATTCGACTGGGTACAAAGCTACTGGTACTGGTCGTCGTTGTTCTCGCCATCCCGGTTGGGGTGGGAGTGACGCCGGCTCAATCCCCCCTTCCGATGCCGGGATACTTCAGGGACAACATTTTTACCCGGGACTTTGTTCCTCCCGGGAAAGAGCGTATCTCGGACTTGATCGAACGCCTGACCAAAGAGGGCAAGGTGACGATTTCCGAGGCCGACGTGATCGCCGTGGCGCTCCAGAACAGCTTGGACATCCAGGTGCAGCGCGAAACGGTCCCCCCTGCCGACTATGATGTCCTCAAGACTTACAGTCCCTTCGATCCGATTTTTACCGCCACGGCAAACAACGACCGACGCCTTTCCCCGTCCTCAAACTTCCTCCAGAGTGGGGTGTTTGGTCAGGTCATCCCGATCAGCAACCTGAGTCAGAACTTCAATTTTTCATACTTACAGGCGTTTCAGACCGGAACCAACGCCCGGATCGATTACGACAACTCCAAGGCTTTCATCAGCAGCCGGTTGGCCAGCCTGAATCCATCGATTACCTCGGCCCTGCGGCTGAGTTTCACACAGGCTCTCTTGAAGAATCGCGGTGTCGGGGTAAACTCGGTACCCATCAAGATCGCCAAGAACAACCGGGACATTACCAAGGAACAGTTTTCGTTGACGGTGATCAACATCATGAACCAGGCCCTGAATCTTTATTGGGAAGTGGTGTTTGCACGCGAGGATATTCGGGTCAGGCAGGCATCGCTTGATCTGGCAATTAAGACGAACGAAGACAACAAGCGGCAGGTGGAAATTGGGACCCTGGCCCCGATCGATGTTGTGCAGTCGGAAACCTCGGTGGCCGCACGGCGGCTGGAGGTGACCACGGCCCAATACACACTGCAACAAACCGAGGATACGCTCAAGCGGTTTCTCTCCCCGACCCGCGATCCCGGTGCTGTCATTGCCAAACTCGAACCGGTAGACCGGCCAAAACCTCCCACGGCCGAGGAAACCCCAAAGGTGTCCGAGGCCATCACCGAGGCCATCAACAATCGTCCCGAACTGACCCAAGCCCGACTCGATCTTCAGAATCGGGATTTGAGGCTCCAGTTCACCAAGAATCAATTGCTCCCTCAAATCGATGTGAATGGCGGCTATCAGTGGATTGGCCTGGCCGGAAATTCGCCCGTTCTTGACAGCCAAGGGAATCCTGTCGTCGGGCCGGACGGCAAGAACATCATTGTGACGGCCGGGTACCCCGAAACCACTCGTCAACTGTTTAGTTTTCAATTTCCCGAGTATTTCTTTGGAGTGAGCTTGGCGCTTCCCATCAGGAACAAATCAGCCCAGGCTGACTTTGGACGGGCCTCGTACGAAAAACGCCAGTCTGATGCGAACCTGCGGCTGTCAGAGCAACAAGTCGCCTTGCAGGTCCGTAATGCCATCACTACCGTGGAGATGAACAAAGCGCGTATTCAAGAGGCCAAGCGAACCCGCGAGCTCCAGGAAAAGACCCTCGATGCCGAGAACAAGAAGTATCAACTGGGCGCTTCGACAATCCGCTTCGTGTTGCAGGAACAGACTAATTTGGCCGTCGTCCAGGACGTCGAGATTCGTGCAGAGGTGGATTATGCAAAATCGAAGATCGCGCTGGCCCAGGCGGAAGGACTTCTCCTTCGCAATTATGGCGTGCAGATCGAAGACGTCCTCGGGGGCAATGAGCAAACCCCCAAGAAACCCACGGCTGATTTGAGGGCTGTCACTGCAACCACGGGGAATAATCGCTAGAAGCGGTGATAACCTACGGACGCGAAAGGCCGCCCCCAGGGGCGGCCTTTTTTTCTGTGCTTTCTTCTTTAACTTTCGCCAAAAAGAATTTATCCTTGCTGCCCTGCTGTCATGCGAATCTCCGCCACCATCATTACGCTCAATGAGGAGAAAAATCTGAGGCGCGCCTGCGAGTCGTTGCGCGAGATCGCCGACGAGATAATTGTGGTCGACTCGCAAAGCCAGGATTGCACGCGGGAGGTCGCCCTGGAGTTTACCCCCCACGTGTTCATGCACCCCTTCAAGAGCTATTCCGAGCAGAAGAACCTGGCTGCCTCCAAGGCGTCACACCCCTGGATTCTAAGCATCGATGCGGACGAATGTTTAAGCGACGGGCTCAAACAGTCCCTGCTGGGATTAAAATCAGGACCTGCCGGGGCCGAGGTGGCGGCGTATCGATTCGCACGACGGGCCAATTACTTGGGGGGCTGGATCCAGCACTCGGGTTGGTACCCGGATTACAAGATCCGGCTATACGATCGCAATCGGGCGCGGTGGGTGGGGGAATATGTCCACGAGACGCTGGTGGTCGATGGGCCGGTGGAATCCCTGCCCGGCGAGTTGCTTCACTACACCGTGCTCTCCATTTCCGATCACGTGTCCCGCCTCGACCGCTATACAACCCTGGCGGCCCGCCAGTCCGCTTCAGTAGGAAAAAGGTTCTCGCTGATGAACTGCCTTTTGGCGCCTCCCTTGACCTTTCTGAAGAGTTACTTCTTGCAGGGCGGGTTGCTGGATGGCTGGCGTGGCCTCTCGATCGCCGCCTTCGCGAGCTGGTACGTCTTTCTCAAGCAAGTGAAGCTCCGCGAAATCCAAAATAGCGACAGAGTGCTGCCGGGCTCAAATCCATGAAGATTCTCCATCTGGATACTGGCCGGACTCTCCGCGGTGGCCAACAGCAAGTCCTTTTCTTGATGCAGGGTTTGGCGTCCCGGGGTCATTCCCAGATTCTTCTGATCCCCTCCGGCGCGCCCTCGGGAGTGCAAGCCAGGCGCGCTGGATTTCTGGTGACCGAGATTCCCCTGGGCCCTTTAGCCAACCTCGCCGCAGTTCCACGAATCCGGACGATGATTCAGCGCTTTCAACCCGACGTCCTGCATCTTCATGACGCCCGGGCTCACGGCTTCGGATACCTTGCCAATCGAACATTGATGCGGCCGATGGTGGTGTCGCGACGGGTGGCATTTCCTCTTCGAATGAACTACTGGTCACGGTACAAATACTTCGCCCTGCAACAGCGCTTCATTGCTGTTTCCCTGTATGTAAAGGGACTCATGGTGCAATCAGGAATCCCGGCGCAGCTCATCGACGTCGTTTATGACTGCGTCGATCTCACGTTACAGCGCGGAAGAAAGTCTCGTGAGAAACCGAGCGTCTCCGCCGATCAATTTTTGGTGGGAACGGTCGGGGCTTTGGAACCTGAAAAAGGGCATGATTTATTGATTGAGGCGATGGGGAGGCTTCGGTCGGCCCTGCCGCATTGTCGTTGTATAATCGCAGGGGAAGGAAGCCTCCGGCCCCGGTTTCAGGCCCGGATTGCAGCGCTTCAGATCGAGGACACGGTGCAAATCATCTCCCCGCCCGATTCATTGACCGACTTTCTTCGCGGGATGGATCTGTTTGTTCTCCCCTCTCGAGTGGAGGGCCTGGGCTCAATCATTCTTCTGGCAATGCGTTGTGGCATACCGGTTCTCGCGAGCAACGCGGGCGGGATTCCCGAACTGGTCGAGGACAATGCGACCGGATTTCTGTTTGAAAAGGACGAGGCGGGGGCACTCACCCAATCGCTCCGCACCCTGGGGGAGAATCCCGCTCAACGAAACTCGGTTATCGAACGGGCGGCAGCAAAAATAAGCGACCAGTTCTCGATTGAGGCCATGACTGAGGCCACCCTCGGTTGTTACCAGAGGGTTCTTGCGGCATCCTGACCGGGGTTTAGCGCATGATAAACCTGTTCACTTTCATCCTGGGCACCGTCATCGGAAGTTTCCTGAATGTTTGCATCTTGCGGTGGCCGCAAGACCAGTCCGTTGTCAAGCCGCGCTCTCACTGTCCCCAATGCGGCGCGTTGATCAAGGCTTACGACAATGTTCCCATCCTCAGTTATCTCATCCTGAAGGGCCGCTGTCGGGCGTGCGGGACATCTATTTCAGTTATGTATCCGGTGGTGGAATTGCTCACGGGTCTTTTCTTCCTGTTATGCGGTCTCCGATTCGGTTACACCTTGGAAACACTAAAGTATTTTGTTCTTGGAAGCGGCCTGATTGTTCTGATTTTTTCGGACATCAAGTTCCGCCTGCTTCCCGACCAGGTTACCATCTATGGCACGCTCATGGGACTTTTCCTGAGCCTGAAGGTGTGGGTGGGTGATGATTCCATCAGATTTTTGATTTCCCTGAATCAGCATGCACAGATATTTTTCGAAAGGACCGCCCGTTCACTGGCGGACTCGTGGGCGGGCAATTATCTGGGCAGCGAGTCGCTCTACTCATTACTGGGGTCTCTGTGTGGCGCCCTGTTTGGTGGCGGAATCCTTTTTCTCCTGGGAGAGCTCTACTACTTGCTCCGAAAAGAAGAGGGCCTCGGCATGGGGGACATCAAGATGATGGGGATGGTCGGGGCCTTTTTCGGCCTTAAATTGACTTTCGTTACCATCATGTTGGGCTCCCTGCTGGGGAGTGTAATCGGCGTCATAGGTATGTTGTTCTTCGGGAGGGACATGAAATACCAACTCCCATTCGGTACTTTTTTGGGGATCGCCGCATTAATACTTGCACTGGCAGGAGGGCCCATCCTGCACTTCCTGTTTCCTTAGTGCGACGCGGGAGGTTTCAAGGTCGGTATCCGGGTTTAATCCTCCGGGGCGAGCAGGGCCTGAGGTGAAGTTGTCCTGAGGATGAGGGGAGCCGATAGAGCGGAGCGATACTCCTCTTCACTGATGTGATGGTACCGGTACATACGTTCCAGGATAATGCCTCGACGATACTGGCTCCGCTTCAGGCTGATGAAAGGATTCAGGCGCAGCGGATTAGGGATGATGGCGGCGAGCAAAACGGCCTCGTTCAGAGAAAGCTGCGACGCTGATTTTCCAAGGTAGTAACGGGAGGCAGCCTCCGCTCCATACACGTTTTGCCCCCACTCAATCACATTCAAGTAGATTTCAAAGATCCTTCTTTTTCCAAGATCCCTTTCCAGTCGATACGCCAGGACGGCTTCCTTGAGTTTGCGAATTGGATTCTTCGAGGTGGAGAGAAACAAGTTCTTGGCAAGCTGTTGGGTGATCGTGGAGGCGCCGCGGGCGAAGCGCTTTTGTTCCCAGTCCAAGGTAAGGGCCTCCTTGATGCGCTGATAATCGAACCCCTCGTGCTGGAAAAAGGCATCATCTTCACCTATCAACACGGCGGCCTTCAGGGAGCTTGAGATGGCCTGGTAAGGGATAACAACCTGGAAGTGCGGGGGAGGCTGTCGATCATGCGAAGCCTGAAATTCACCGTCCCGCTGCCTCATCAGGGCAGTCTCTGCGGGAATGGTCTTTCGCAGGAACGCGACGCCCGGGAGCGAGAGGTATTCGACGGCAAGATACCCGGCGACGAAGACAATCACCGCGAGGGCGATTGTTCGCTTGGACGGATGTCTCACGGATGCCAACCCGGGGCCAGGGAGCTACGGTAGGGTGACCGGTTGTGTCTCATCAATGACGAAATCCACATTCGTTGTTTCGATCCCCTTTTTGACTTCAATAATTTTGGAGTCGTACCATCGCGGACCGGCAAAAAGTTTCTCCAGGGTCATCGGTTCCGTTTGTTCGACGAGGACCACCATATACTTCCCGGCGCGCAGGCCGGGGACGGTGTACGCCTCGTGTTCAATCTTGTGAAATTCATAGAACTCCTCGTTGAACCTCATGAGGAGAATCACATAATGATCCAGCGGGAGGCGGGAGCGTTTCAAGATCACCTTTCCGCTGATGGACCCTCCCACCCGGATCGGGAAATCTACATCCCGAAGGTCCCGCCCCTCCGCGATGACCAGGGTCTTGACATCAAGACCCGGACTCAACATTACGTTCGGATCTTCGGACGTCAAGGCCAGATGAAAGCGCCCGATCGGCGCTCCTACAATCGCATAACGTCCCTCCTGGCCCAAATCATAACTGCGTGGTTCAAATCCGTCGATCTCGTTGGCGACTGTGGAGAGGACCAGATGGAGCCGTTTGTAGTCAAGAGAGTACTCGGGATCATCGACGGTGACACGGCCCGAGACACTTCCGCCCAAACGGAGATTGAAATCAACGTCCGGATAAGTATCGTCGTCTTTCAACGTTAAGGCCGTGGCCTTCTTCTCTGCCACTTGATCGCGGTACCATGTGGCGACGTGCTGTTCTCCCGAAGGGGGAAGGTCCACGGTCACGTGATAATTCCCGGGCGGGAGGTCCTCGACTGCATACCGACCCTCGGAATCTGAGACGGCGACGGGGATTTTTATTTTAGCGTCGGACTGGGCAACAGGCCGCACCGTGACATCCAGCATCGGCCGGTTGTAAAACACAGATCGAATACGGCCGAAGATATGACTCCCGCGAACCAGATAAAAATTGATGCCGGTAATGGTGTCGGCCCCGGACACCTCCAGGGGTCGGGCGAGTTCACGGTCCAGTTTGCGGTCATAGAATTCGGTAATGTACCGATGCAGCCTCGTTCCTTCCGGGGATTCCGAACGCTCGTCTCCAGCTTCGATGATGTATTTTCCCTGAGCGAGTCCGTGGATGGAAAAATTTCCCGACCCGTCAGTGTATGCAAACCGTTCGGGCTGGTTCCCCTCGACGGGGACAGCAACCGCCATGACCTCAGGAAGCGGCTCGTTGCTCGTTGCCAAGATGATGCGACCCTGAATCGTGGCTCCAAAATCAAGCTTCAGATCAATTCCGGAAGCCTTGTCGCCAGGGTGGATCGCGATGCGTTCTCCTTGTTCTCGAAAGGCCGAACGCGGGTAGAAGCTGGGAATGTATCTTGAATCAAGCACTCCGGCTTGGACTGAATAGTCGTCCGGTGGGAGGGCTCGGACCAGGTATCGCCCGTCCTTTCCGGTCGTGGCGACCGCCCTAAATGTCTCCCCTTCCACTGTCACGCGTACGTTATCAAGGGAAATCCCGTCAGCCACCCGGGTCACCCGTCCCTCGATGGACCCTCCCAATTCCAGTCTAATGTTCGCAAAACTGAAGACATCCTCCGCCACCAGCTCTACAACACCCGGCAGCGTTGGATTCTCAGCCTGGCGGTAGACACCCGGAAGATAATTGGTGCCGGAAGGAATGGCCTGGACACGGTAACGGCCCCGGGGGACCTTTATGATATACGCACCCTCGCGGTCGGTCAGAGTTTCATAAGTATTGGGCCTCTGTTCGACGGAGGTGGCGCGAACTAAGACCCTGGAAACCCCTCTCCCTGTTTCCTTGTCCTTCACCTCTCCGCCAATTTGGGCCGCCCATGCTGTGGTAACGGCCAATGGAATGAAACACAAGACCGCCACTAGCCGATGGGAACGTGTACACATGAGATCTCCGAGCTGGCATTCATCGCCTGGTCTCTATTCTAATTAATTTGAGCGCACGGAGCATCACCTTTTTACACCTGTGAGAATAAGACGGGATTCGAGACTCTTGGGTCTGAATATTATTCGGGAAGGTTGCAAGTCTCCGAGGGGATGGACATTCAGGCCGGTCTATAATTTCAAGAATTCCCTCAGCTTCTTGGTCTGCGTCCGGCTGACGGGGATTTCCGTTTCTTTCTTGTCCGTCATCTTCAACTGCAGTGAGCGGTTGAACCAGGGGATCACTTCTTTGATCTTGTTGATGTTCGCGATATAGGCTCGGTGTACCCTCCAGAAGACCTTGGGATCGAGGTTTGCCTGAAGATCTTCGAGAGTCCGATAATTCGAGGTTCCCACAAGATCGTTCGTCACCACCGAAATCACGCCGTCCTCGACATTGGCAAATATCATATCCGTTGAATCCACCAGGAGCATCCGGTTCCCGGATTTCACCAGCAACTTAAACCGCTGCTCCGGCTGGGCCTGAACCATATTGAGCAGGTTTTTGAACTGGTCCTCCATGAAGGCCGTATTATTAATTTGTTGCTTGGCCTTGGCGATAGCTTTATCGAGGCGCTGTTTATCGACCGGTTTCAGAACATAATCGACGGCATTCAAATCGAACGCTTTGAGCGCGTAATGGTCATAGGCGGTTACGAATATGACTTTGGGAAGCGGGATCTTCTTTGCGATCAGGCGATCAATGGTCTGAAGGCCATCCAGTCCCGGCATCTGAATATCCAGGAACAGCAGCTGGGGCTTGGTCTTTTTCACCAGGTCTACCGCCTCCAGGCCGTTCTTCGCCTGACCCACCACTTTGACGTCGGGATTCGCCTCGAGAAGGAACATCAGTTCCTCTCTCGCAAGCGGTTCATCATCCACTAAGACTGATTCAATCTGCATAGCTCGCCTTATTCCTCCGTTAAAAGGGCTTTCCGTTTCCTTTACAGGCAATCTCCATCAAGACACGGCCTTCCGGCCCATATCAGAATCATTTCGCCGGGCTCACCGCCTCCAATTCCGGAATTCGTATGAGAGTTTGCGTTCCGCGGCCGTTTTCACTTTTCAACTGCATTTGGTATTCGCTTCCATAAACCACCTTGAGCCGTTCATTCACATTGGATATGCCGATCCCCTCGGTGTACACCGTCTCCAGTTGCTCCTCTGAAATTCCGATCCCGTCATCCGAAATCTTGATGACGAGATGCCCGTCCTCGCGGTACGCCCGGATACTGATCGTGCCTCCTTCAACTTTGGGTGCCAAACCGTGCTTGATGGAGTTTTCAATGATCGGTTGAAGAATCATACTGGGTACGACGGCTGACACCGTGTCAGGATCGACCGACTTCTCGATCCGCAGCTTGTCGTGGCCAAACCGGGTCACCTCAATATCGAGGTAATCATCGATCGATTCCAGCTCTTCCTGCAGCGTCACGAAATTATCGTGGGTCTTGAGCAGCTTCCGGAGCAAATTCGAGAGCTTCAAAACCATCCCGCGGGCGTGTTCAGGCCGCGTGCGAATCAAGGAGGCGATGGAATTCAGAGTGTTAAACAGAAAGTGCGGATTGATCTGGCTGGAAAGCGCCTCGAGCCGGGCGTTCATGACGAGCCGTTCCTGCTCCTCCAGTTTGACCTCAATCCTGCGACTGTTCCATACCTTCAAAGCGATGCCGATGGCCATCGGGGTAGAAATCAAGATACAGAACAGAATCCACGGGTTGGGACTTGAAGCACTGTAAAGCCACACCGAATTCGGCCGAAGGAGGCGCGCCAGGCTGATTCGCAGCACCTCAATCATGAGACTTGCAAGCAAAAGAATGAACTGCCAGTCGATGTTTCGAAAAGTCAAGGCATTCTTCATGGACCGATAAATATTCAAGTCAAAGAACGGAGAGAAATGCCAGATATCCTCTTTGTTCTTGCACAATGCCCGCAGGCCGCCACCCACCAGTCCCGCCAGTCCGAGGATGAGCGGGGCCAGCCATTCCCTGCGGAAGAGCGGGAGCAGTCCCAGCACCCCACCGGTTACCCCTCCAGTAATGGACCCTCCCAATAGCCCCACTAGAAAACAACACTCCAGGCTCACATCGGCCGCAGCATACCCGAGCAGCAACCGGGCCGCCACGCCTACCCCCAGCGGCAATCCCAGCAGGGCAACAAAATGCATTTTCTGGCGAAAATTTTTCTTTTCAACAAAGAGGAGATCGAGAAAGGTTCTGGAGCGAGCCAAGACGCTGGCCAGAGAGGCAATTACCGCCATCTTCAGGAGCAGGTTCAGGAGGATAAACTCGTTTTGTGAGAACGATGGGGTCTGGTGCATAGCAACCGGATTCCGCCGAATGATGAATTGACAAAAAGGGACAAACTCATTCTACCCACCCTGGCAAAATAATTCAACCAGCGACTCATCAGGGTCGGGAGACCGGCTGAATTCACGACAAACAAGCGGGCGTTCTTTGCTTTCCCGCAAGGTGGTTGCTATAATGGCCCGCTTTGGGCGGAGTAATCTTTGTCGCCGTAAGACGGAGCATATGAACCGACGCAGGAACAGAGGGATCGCGAGGATAAAGACGCGCAAGGTTGCGGAGGCCAAACTCCCCACCCGATTGGGGCGATTTCGAATCCTCGGGTTTGAATCACAGGGGGGGGTGGAATCCGCAGTAGCCTTGATTATCGGACAGCCGCAACGGGCCCGGGCGCCTCTTGTGAGGATTCACTCGCAATGCTTGACAGGGGATGTTTTGGGATCACTGCGCTGCGACTGTGGCTGGCAATTGCAGACCGCGCTGAAACAGATTGCTCGGGAAAAATGCGGGGTGCTGATCTATCATCTCCAGGAAGGTCGCGGCATCGGTCTGCTTAACAAACTCCTTGCCTATGAGCTGCAGGATCGAGGGAGTGACACGGTCGAGGCAAATCAACAGCTGGGTTTTGCGGCCGATGCGCGTGATTATAATATCTGTATTGATATCCTCAAATTGTTGTCCATCAAGCAGGTGCGCCTGCTCTCCAATAATCCCGATAAGATTGCGGCCCTGGAAAGAAATACCATCACTGTGGTTGAACGGGTTCCCCTGGTTATGAAGCCCTCAAAGATGACGCGCAAGTACCTGGCAGCGAAGATGAAGAAGATGGGGCACCTGCTGGAAGGAGTGGCGTAGGGATGGGAAAATCTTACGGGGGACAGCACATCTTCTGAGCGCAGCCGGGAGCAAAAGGACCGGGATCAATCCCCCGGAGCAGTCCCAAAAGGGGTCTCAATTCCCGAATTCACGTTTCATCAGGAGGGCGTCTTCGGTGGGATTGCTGTAATAGTCTTTCCGGCGACCGACTTCCATGAATTTTTCTTTCAGGTAGAAATCCCTTGCCGGTGCGTTCGAGGGACGAACTTCGAGGAATAAATTTTGGACTCCCTCCCTGGTCACTTGTATCTCCAAATGATGTAGCATCTGCGTACCGATCTGGCGCCTGGTACAAGCAGGGTCCACCGCAATGTTGAGGATCTCGGTGTCGGGCAGGGTGATTCTATAGACCAGGAACCCGACCACCCGCTCCTTCAGGTCGGACTCCCTCTCGATAGCCACCAATCCCTGCGCATTCTGCCGCCCCCCCGCCACTCCGTAGTACACCTCGATGTCCCAATGGGAGAGCAGCGGCCAGGCCATTTCAATGCCCTTCACTTGTTCCACATCTCGCCCTTGGAGAGGACGCAAATAGATCTCTGGGGACAGCGGAGCCACTGCGGACTGTTTGGATTCGCGCTGGCTCATTAAGTATTCCACCTCACGACGGCTTGAGAAAGGATACCGCTCATGGCAGGCCCTCCGACTCTCATAAAGGATTCAGCGCCTCGCCCGAAAGCCCGGTGTATCTGCCAGTTGCGGGATTCATTCCAGTCGGGACCGATCCTCATCCCTTGAACATCATTTCCGCATCCGACCGTCGAATATAATGGATCGAGACCCGGTCACTTGAAACCATTTCCGCCCTCTCAAATTTCCGGGCCGCGAGCCTGGCAACTTGTGGTGCAAGATACCACGATGTCTTCAGAAAAGACCAGCCGGAACCCGAGTTGGGCGCGATAAATGAAGTAAACCTGTCCACATCAGGGCCGGCGAATTGACAAGGAGCCTTGGGTTGTGACGCGAAAAAAGACTCCACCCTCATGAGCCGGTCAGACTCAACCGCCTTCAATTCTCCCTCAGAGACGCCGTAGATTCCCGCATACAACTCGGAACGCCGTGCGTCCAGCAGCGCAACAATGCGAGGACTCGGCAAGACCTCGGCAGCGGTGGCGGCAATGGCCTCAAGGGTGGAAACGGGAATGACCGGTGTTTGGTGCATTTCCGACAGCCCTTTGATGGTTGCGACACCGATGCGTAACCCGGCAAACGACCCGGGCCCGGTCGTCACAGCAAAGGCGTTAAACTCATTCATCCTCAGTTTGAGCTGCCCCATCAAAAACTGAATCGCCGCGAAGAGCCGAACTGAATGACTTTCCGCGCTTTCGGTCTCCACACACCCGAGGAGGACATCGTCGCGGAGAATGGCGATGCTGCCGGCCTTGCTCGAGGTGTCAACGCTCAAGATTAACATTTCTTCACTCATTGCGATCGAATTGACAGCCCAAAATTCGAATACTATACTTGGCGGCGGTCGCGGTTCCGCATCGAGGTCTCAGAGCACGAATATCAATCCCACAGCATTCCATTGCCGACATTCTACCAAACGTGTTACCTCATCACGAGGGAGATTTTGTCGTCTGAGCGAGGTCCCCAGGTAGATCATGGACAACCTGACTCCCATGATGCGTCAATACTCGCAAATCAAGCAGGCTCACCCCAATGCCCTGCTGCTGTTCCGCCTGGGAGACTTCTACGAACTTTTCTTCGAAGACGCCATCATCGCCGCACGCGAACTTCAAATTGTCCTGACATCCCGCAACCGGGAAAAGGGGGTACAGGTCCCCATGTGCGGGGTACCCTATCATGCTGCCGACAACTACATCGCAAAGTTGATCCACAAGGGATATCGCGTTGCCATCTGCGATCAGACCGAAGATCCCAAGCTGGCAAAGAAGCTGGTGCGCCGCGAGGTGACGCGCGTCATCACTCCTGGAACCGTGGTGGACTCCAGCCTCCTTGAGCCCTCACAAAACAATTATCTGTGCTCCCTCTGTTGTGGTGACCGGATTGTCGGGCTGGCGTGTGCCGACCTTTCCACCGGCGAGTTCAAGATTACTCAACTCTCCGGCGAGGCATGGGAACAGCAACTCACCGATGAGTTGGAGGGATTGAGCCCGAGCGAAGCTTTATATCCGGCGAGCGCAGCGGCCTCGCTTGAGCCCCTTTTGCGCCTGGACCGGGCACATCCGGCCTCTACCCCGCTGGATGACTGGATCTTCAGCGCAGAATATGCGGAACGGGTCTTGACTCAACATTTTGGTGTGATGACCCTGGCCGGGTTCGGTTGTGAGACTTTTCCTTATGCCATTCGGGCCGCCGGCGCCGTTATTCATTACCTCCGCGAAACGCAGCGTGCCGCCCTGTCCCACCTGGTCTCCCTCTCAAATTACAACCCGGCGGAGTTCCTGGTCCTCGATCAGATCACACAGCGGAACCTGGAATTGGTGGACCCGCAATTCCCCGAAAACAAGGATGCAACCCTCCTCCGAACGCTGGACGGCACCTCGACCCCGATGGGCGCCCGCCTTTTGCGGAACTGGATCCTGCGGCCCTTGCGTGACCTCGGAGCCATCAGGGGCCGTTTACAGGCTGTGGAACAGTTCAAACACTCCACCATCAACCGCGAAGAGATTCGAAATGACCTCAAGACGATTTGCGATTTGGAGCGGGTGCTGAGCCGGATCGCCCTGGGAACCGTCATGCCCAGGGAACTGATTGCCCTGAAGAACTCCTTGTTCCATCTCCCCGTAATCAAGACCTTCATCTCCAACTACGGTTCTCCGCTGGTCCGCGAGATTCACGGCCGCATTGATCCTCTTGAAGATATCCGCGCGCTGATTGAATCTCAGATCAAACCGGATCCTCCCCCCATTCTTTCCGAGGGCGGGATCATTCAGGACGGAGTGGATGAAGAACTCGACTCCCTGCGCCACATTAGCGTTAACGGGAAGACCTACATTGCGCAACTCGAGGCCCGGGAGCGGGAGCGCAGCCATATCGGTTCTTTGAAGGTGAAATATAACCAGATTTTCGGCTATTACATCGAGGTGTCCCGAGCGAACCGGGATTTGGTTCCCAGCGATTACGAACGCAAGCAGACCCTCGTCAATGCCGAGCGGTTTACCACGCCAGAATTGAAAGAATACGAAGTGAAGGTCCTGAGCGCAGAGGAGCGGATCTGCGAACTGGAAAAGTCTCTCTACGAAAAGATCCGCACCCAGATTGCGGCCGAGGCAAAACGCATTCGCGAGACGGCCCAGGCCCTGGCCGAGCTGGATGTTCTGGTCTGCTTCGCGCACCTGGCAAACGAATACCGCTATGTCCCCCCCGCCTTCAGTGAGGAAGGCGAACTCCTGGTGGTGGCGGGACGCCATCCGGTGATTGAGCGACTCTGTGAAAAGCAGCGTTTGGGCGAATTCATTCCCAACGATCTCTACTTAAACTCCTCCACGGATCAAATCATCATCCTGACGGGCCCCAACATGGGGGGCAAGTCAACCTACCTCCGACAGGCGGCCCTCCTGGTGGTGATGGCTCAGATGGGCTCCTTCGTGCCGGCGGAAAAGGCACTGCTTCCCCTCGTTGACCGCATCTTCACGCGCATCGGGGCCTCTGACAATCTGGCCCGTGGGCGCTCCACGTTCATGGTGGAGATGACTGAAACAGCAGCCATTCTTCACTCGGCGACGCCCCAGAGCTTGATCATTCTCGACGAGGTCGGTCGGGGTACGGCCACTTTCGACGGCCTCTCCATCGCCTGGGCGACTGTTGAACATCTTCATCAGAAGTTGAAGTCGAAGACTCTCTTTGCCACCCACTATCACGAACTGACGGAACTCGGCTCTCTTTTCCCGGGCGTGAAAAACTATCACGTCTCGGTACGGGAGTCCGGACATCGGATCGTATTTTTGCGCAAGGTGGAAGCGGGCCCGGCGGACAAGAGCTACGGCATCGAGGTGGCGCGTTTGGCAGGTCTCCCGCTCCCCGTGGTAGAGCGGGCCCGGGCAATCCTTCACCGCCACGAGCGGCGGGAGCAGGATGTGAGCGATGATCTGCTGTCCCAATCCCTGGGCGCGGCAGGCAACAAGAGGATGACGCAGATTCCTCTGTTTGAGTTCTCCGGCAACGGCGTCCTGGAAGCATTGCGCGAGGTGAAGCCGGATGAACTCACGCCGATCGAGGCGCTGAACTTACTGAATGAACTTGTAAGGAAGGTTCGTCCGTGAGTTCGGCAGGGTCCTCGAAGGAGCCTGATTTTTCCGCAGGGCTGCTTCTTTAGACTATGAAACGAATCATCGGCTTGATGTCAGGAACTTCGGCGGATGGCGTCGATGCGGCCGTGGTCGATGTCTGGGGCAAAGGATTATCGACCCGATTCCGGATGATCGCCTTTGAGTCCGTCCCCTATCCAAAGCGGACCCGCCAGTTGATCCTCTCTTTGCTCAATGCCCGCGGCATTTCGGTGGCCGAGATCAGCCAGTTGAATTTCTTGATTGGACATCTCTTTGCGGAGGCCGTCCTGCGCTGTTGCCGCCGTCATCACATCACGCTGAAGTCGGTCGATCTTATCGGGTCCCATGGTCAGACCGTCTACCATCAATCCGTCCCTTCTTTCTTTGGCGGCCGGGCACTGGCCTCCACCCTGCAGTTGGGGGAAGGGGCGGTCATCGCCGAACGGACCGGGATTGCCACCATCTCCGATTTTCGGGTGCGCGACGTCGCCGCCGGCGGCACCGGGGCTCCATTGGTTCCCTATGTCGATTACCTGTTGCTCCGGAGCCCATCCAAGAATCGCGTGGCCCTGAATGTGGGTGGCATTGCCAATCTCACTTCCATTCCTAGGAATTGCAGGCTTGCGGAACTACGTGCCTTCGACACCGGACCCGGGAACATGATGATGGATGCTGCTGTCGCGATCCGCTCCAGAGGCAAACTGAAATTTGATCGCCACGGCGCGCTAGCCTCACGGGGAAGGGTGATCCCTTCGGCGCTTGAATGGCTTCTCACCCATCCGTTTTATCGACGGCGTCCGCCCAAGGCAGCCGGTCGGGAACAGTTCGGCATCGAATATACCGAAGCCGCTTTGCGGCAGATGCGGTTTGCCCGGGTGGAGGACGTTCTCGCCACCCTGCTCGATCTGACCGCTCGCACTGTTCTCGCGGCCATCAAGAAATATGCCGTGCCCTCCGGCCCAATCGACGAGTTGATTGTCTCGGGCGGGGGTGCCCGGAATCGCTTCCTGATGCAGCGTTTGCAGTTTCTTTTGCCGGAGACCAGGGTGATGAACTCGAGTGAGCTAGGAATTGACCCGGATGCCAAAGAGGCCATTGCCTTCGCGATCCTGGCCAACGAAACCTGGCATCAGGACCCCGCCAATGTTCCTTCGGTCACAGGAGCTCGTCATCCGGTCATCCTGGGGAAAATCACACCCGCATGAACTGGACATTCCCCCCTTCCCGGTCACTCCGCGCACGAGGGCGAGCCCTTTTGCAGCCCGGCCTGTTGTGGGGATCTATCCTTTTGATCGCACTGGTCGGAACGTATTCATGCGGTCATCCCCCTTCCAACTTGCACACCCTTGTCTTCCTGCTGGAATCCAGTCCTGTCAGCCTGGATCCCCGCGTCGGCACCGACGCCTTTTCCGAGCGTCTTCATCAGCTGCTCTTTAATTCGCTGGTCCGGAGGGACATTCACGCAGACCTCCAGCCTGATCTGGCGACCGGCTGGAAGACGCCCGATTCACTGACCTATGAGTTCCATCTTCGCCCTCATGTTCTATTTCACAATGGCCAGCCCCTGACTTCCCGCGATGTTCGCTACACCTTTGAAAGCATCCTCGATGGAAAGATAAACACCGTCAAGCGGCGCCAATACCAGATCATCGCTCAGATTCAGACGCCGGACGCGTATACGGTCATCTTCAAGCTCAAGGAACCCAATGCCAATTTCCTGTGGCTCCTCTCGCTCGGGGAAATCGGGATCGTGCCCCATACCGCCGGCCCGGAATTCGCGAATCACCCCGTGGGCACCGGCCCGTTTCGGTTCGAAAGCATGCGTGAGGACGAGAACGTTACTCTGATGTCCAACCCGGGGTATTACGACGGGCCGCCGCGAGTCAAGCGGGTGCTTTTCAAAATCGTCCCCGAGGCCATTGTCCGCGCCCTCGAGATGAGAAGTGGATCAGCAGATGTCGCTCTGAACGAGCTGACGCCCGACATTGTGCACGCGCTGAATTCGGACAAGAAATTGGTCGTGATCGAGCAGCCGGGAACCACGTACAAATACCTGGCATTCAATCTGCAGGATCCCCTCTTAAGGAACCTGAAAGTGCGTCAGGCTATTGCCTATGCCATCGACATCCCGGCCCTCATCCATTATCTATGGCGCGATGAGGGAGACCCGGCGACAGGCATCCTGCCGCCGAACGTCTGGGCTTACGAACCGAATGTCACAAAATATTCCAGGGATCTGTCGAAAGCCAGGGCCCTGCTGGACGAGGCCGGATATCCTGATCCGGACGGGGAGGGTCCGCTGCCCCGCTTCACCCTGACTTACAAAACGTCCACGGAAGAGTTGTCCCGCTCCGAGGCCTCCGTCATCCAACAGCAGCTCCGCGAAGTAGGGATCGGGGTCGAAATCCGTTCGTTCGAGTTTGCCACGTTCTACTCTGACATTGTTCGGGGAAACTTCCAGATGTATTCTTTGCGCTGGATCGGCGATAATTTGAATCCGGATATATTTGACGCCGTGTTCGGATCCGGGAATATTCCTCCGGACGGGAAGAACCGAGGGCACTACCACAACCCCCGCGTCGATCAACTGATCCTATGGGCCCGGAGCGAACCGGACCGCGCAGTGCGGAAGGGATATTATTCTCAGATCCAGTCCATCGTCGCCGAAGACCTTCCGTACCTCAGCCTGTGGAATATTCACAATGTGTGCATCGCGAACCGGAGGGTCAAGAACATTCATCTCTATCCATCTGGGGATTTTGACTTCTTGAAGGAAGTTATACTTGAAGGAGAATGAGATCAAAAGGAGTAGCTTGAGATCATCCGATCGGAACCCAGGGATCCTCTTCCGAAGGGTCGCGTTCATCCTGTGGGCGGCGGCCGCGCTTCCGGGCTGGGCTCAATCCCCCGCTGTTCCCTCCCGCACCGCGCCGGGAGCACGCAAAAGCACCTCCAAACCGATCGACAATCTTCGGAAGCAGGCCCAGCAGGCAATCGAACGCAAGGATTGCGCTGCGGCGATTGATCTCTTAAAGAAAATTGTGGAGACCGACCCTCAGGACGCGGTCGCCTGGTTTAACCTGGGGAATTGCTATGCGGTCACCAGCGCGCGGGATGAAGCGGTCGTAAGTTTTAGGACCGCCATGAAAGTGGAGCCGGAACTCTATGAGGCCGCCGCCAACCTTGGACTCCTGCTTACTCAGGCAGGCCGTTTCACGGAAGCTCTGCCCTATGTTCAGCAGGCCCTTAAGAAGGACCCTAACAATTTCAGTCTTCGTCTCGCCGCTGGAGTGTGCCTCTCTGACCTTCAACGCGACGCCGAGGCGATCGTCCAGTACGAGGCCGCGGCGGCATTGAAACCATCGGATATAGATGTCTTGTCCCAGCTCGCACAGGCCTTTCTCAAGAACCACAATTCAAACCAAGCCGGGCGAATCCTGGAGAAAATTCTGACGCTGGATCCCAACAACGAAAATGCGAGCCTCGGTTTGGCGAATCTTGCCCTTGAGTCCAACAATACCGCCGAGGCCATGAAACACCTGAAGACAATACTGGCCCTCCATCCCGATAACCTGGAGGCGCGCGAACAGGTGGCTACCTTGCTCCTGAACCAAAAGGAGTTCGCAGAAGCCGCCACGCAACTGGAAAGTGTGAGGGCCACGGATCCCAAGCGCCGCTCGGCGGCCATCAAACTGGCACATGCCTACGCCGAGCTGAACCAGCCCGACAAGGCCATTCCACTCTATACGGAACTGCTCGCCCAGGACCCCAATAATTTTGATTTACTCTCCAACCTGGGAAAGCTTTACTTACAGAAGAAAGATTTGGCCAAGGCACAGACCGAGTTGCGCGCCGCCCTCGCCCTCAAACCCCGCGACCTGGAAACCGCCAAGAACCTTGCTTCCGTATTTCTGCTGCAAGAACAGTATCCTGCGGCTGCAAATTTACTGGAACAAATTGTGCGCCTGGAGGGATCCAGTGCAGGCGATCACTTCTTTTTAGCTCTCTGCTACGATAAAATGAATATGGTTGAACAAGCTTATACGCACTATCAACAGTTTCTTGAATTGGATCATGGAAAGAACGATACGCAGGACTTTCAGGCGCGACAGCGAATGAGAATCCTGGAAAAGCGGAGGAAGCGATGAGGGAGGTTGGCCTGATTCTTCCTCATTTTGATTCGATCACGGTGCCGGGGCGACTGCCCCGGAGAATTCTCCGGGCCGTCCTTGCCATGAGCCTGCTGCCTCTGCCTCTCCTGCAGGCCGCAGAGAAAAACGTGAATCCGCTGAAACAAATTGAACAGAATGTCAGACTGGCTGACAACATGCTCGACGGTGTCGACAAGAACCTCCAGGCAAATGAGTTTGAAAATGTTCAGACGGGACTGCGCCAGTACAAAGCAATCCTCGATTCGACAGAATCAGACGCCAGGGAATACCTTGAGACCCACCGGAAGACTCCCCATCAGTTCAAGGATGCTGAAATTAGACTTCGAAGGCAATTGAGGAGACTCCAAGACCTTCGCCCCGGCTTGCCCATCCCGCTCCGACAGGATCTGGATGCGGTCGTAGAAAGCGCGAACAAACTGCGAAAACAATTCATGGGTGACCTGTTTAATTTGAAGCCCCCTCCGCCACCACCACCCAAAGACAATGCGAGGAACAATCCTTAACCGGCTAAAAACGACTTCCTCAACCCGGCCCAATCTCGGCTGGGCTGGAGTATCCCTGCGCATTGGAACCGTTCTAGTTCTGGCATGGCTTACCCTCAGCTCGACCGCCAAGGCTCAGTCTGATCAGAAGGAGTATCTCAGCCCGGCGGAAATCGACCTGATTCGCGAGGCACAGGACATCAATGAGCGGGTTCCCCTTTACCTGGAGTTTGCAAAAGCGCGACTGATGGCCATCATGAAGCTTGCCGGTGTCGAGAGTGCGGAGCATCCCGTGGAAGGCGCCAAAGGGACGAAGAGCCCGGCCGGTCACAAATCCGCCGAGGACAAGAAGGAGCCTGAGAAATCGCTCTCGGACTACCTCGAGGAATATGACTCCATCTATGAAGAAATGTTGAGGCATCTGGATGAGACGCTGGATCACGGGGGCGACGCCCGTAAGGCACTTAAGGCGATCCTTAAAGAATCCCCGCTCCATCAGGCCTCTTTGAAATCAGTGGAGACAAAACTGGGAGAGGATTCTCCCAACATCCTTTCGGAAGCGCTGAGTGATACGGCTGATGCCATCGAAGGGTCTCAAAAAACCCTGCCCGATCAGGAGGAGAAGTTCAAACAGGAGAAGGAACGGCAAAAAGAAAAACACCGTGACTAGAGAGACCGGGATATTCAACAGGGCGTTTCTGGACTGGAACCCCTCTGCTTCAGTTCCCAGGATCGAAATCCGCTACTACCCCTACGCCACGCTGACTCACACCATCCGTTACCGGAAAAGTATCATCAAGGTGCGGATCAATCTCCTCTTCAAGAATGCACCCAGTGATGTCCTTGAAGCGGTCGCCCACATTCTGTTCTCAAAACTCTACCAGCATCGCACACCCGCAGAGGCCCTGGACCGGTACCATCGCTTCGTGGAAGGCAATCAGCACCGCTTCCGTGCGCTTTTGCAGGCCCGATCCAACAAAGCCCCGGCGCTGATCCCGGCCAAGGGACATCACTTCAATCTTCAGCAGATCTTTGACCGGATAAACCGCCACTTGTTCCGTTCAAGACTGGTCATGCCGAGCCTGGGATGGAGTCGTCGTGCCGTGCAGACAAAGCTGGGCGAATATCAGGCTCTGCGGCAGGCCATTGTGATCAACCGGCGACTGGATAGCGCCGACACACCCGGCTATGTTCTGGAATATTTGATGTTCCACGAGATGTTGCACATGAAACACGGGGCCGAGATCCGCAACGGGCGCCGCGTCGTTCACACCAAAAAGTTCCGAATTGAAGAGAGGAAGTTTGAGGGTTATGCGGCGGCCAAGGAGTGGATCCGCCGGATGACAAGGCATCCCGAGTGGAGCCGTCCTCCGCGTGACTTCTAGTCCCTCCGTTTGAGTCGACCGCAATGCACCTCCCCTCCCCGCGCAGACTTGGGTTCTAATTTCACAAATCAGGCCTGTCCAATTAAAACTCAAAGAGATTCGGTTGTTGAAAAGACACCTCCGCTTCCGGTTCAGGGGAGAATCTAACAATCTCCTGTGAATCGTGGTTTTTTCGGAAATCCTATCACTGAGATTCTGGAGAATTTCAGAGGAGAGTGCGGCCAGACAACGGCCGACAGCGGCGGGGGACAAGCCTTCCCCCGATCGAATGGCAAATCTTAAGTTTCAAAATTGAGATCGGAAACTGAGAGGTACCGGAGACACCGAGCAGCCACGGGGAGCGAGGCTCGTGACGAGATCGAGACGGTTTTTAAGATCATGTATCATGCCGCCGCGAACCTCGATCACGGGGTGGCCCTTTTCGGGGGGAGGAACGTGTTCGAGAACACTTTCAGCGTCAAACAGGTTTCGGGCTCAAGGACGGAAGGGACGGATTGAGAACCCTCTCCGCCACAGACTCCACTGCAGGATCTATCCCAAGCGAGGAAGCTCTGATCTCCGCAGCCTCTCCCGGTTCCTCGCCCGATATCCCTGCTCTTTGAGCGCCCCGGGTTATCCCTTAAACAAATTGCTCACGACGAACCAGACGTTCTCTTTCCGTTCACGCAGTCTTCTGTAGAAGTAGGGCACCCAATGCGTGCCAAAAGGTACATAGATACGCATGCGATAGCCTTCCCGCACGGTGGCTTCCTGTGTCCCCTTTCGGATTCCGTAAAGCATTTGAAACTCGAATTTGTCGTTGGCGATCCCCCGCTCGGCCGCGAATTGCTTCGTCCATTTGATCAAGGAACTGTCGTGTGTGGCAATGGCTGGATAAACTCCCCCGGTGAGAAGCTTCTCCGCGAGTTTCCTGTAATTCACCCGGATATCGCTCATTTTTTGGATGGCGACCTCGGGCGGCTCCCGGTAGGCACCTTTGCAAAGGCGGACACGAGCGCCGGCGGCATTGAGCGCATCAATGTCCCTTTCGCTGCGGTGCAAATAAGCCTGAATGACGGCTCCCACATTGGGATACTTTTTATGCAACTCAAAAAACACCTTCAAAGTCCGCTCGGTATAAGGAGACCCCTCCATATCGATGCGGGCAAAATTGTTCAGGGTCCTGGCTTTCTCCAGAATTCGCGAGACATTATCGAGGCAGTAATCATCCCCGATATCCAGGCCGGTCATAGTAAGCTTAACTGAGATGTTGGAGTCAATCCCCGCTGCATGGATCTCGTCAAGGAGGTTAATGTATGCCTGAACGGCACGGTCCGCGGTCGTTTTGTCGTGGACGTTTTCCCCCAGGATATCAAGAGAAGCGGTCATGCCCTTGGAATTCAACTTCCGTACCGACGTAACTGCCTGGTCCACTCGTTCGCCTGCTACAAATCGGCTCGCGAGTCGAAAAAGTAAGCTCATAGGAGTCCTTAGTAAGTGTTGGATTTTTGATGACGGGCATTCGACTTTGACAGGTCAGGGTCGAAGGCATGAATGAAAATACGGGGTGCGGCCTTTTACGACGTCAACTGGCATCCCCGGTGCGCCGGATTGACGCCAACCAGCCTATTTCATTATAAGCGCTCTCCCGCATTCTTTTCAACCACCGGTCGCGATTCGATTGGGATTCCGATGCCGCATGAGGCAAGAAAATGCGTTGACAATAATCTCTGGCCGCACTTAAAATTTTGACGCGTACCTTATTTAACAGCACTGAACAGATCTCATTCATAACTTGCTCCCACTTCGTTGTTTCTGCGAGCCCGTTTGAGTGGCCCTGGGCATGCCTTGGAAAATCATCAAATGCGTGCCCTGAGTGATGGATCGGAGAATTGTCAGGAGGCTCTGCGTATCCTCCCACCTCATTGAATATCTGGATTTGAGTCGTGATGACCCTGCCGGGGCGGCAAGTGATGTGGCCTGGGGGAAGGAATGTTTTGAGCTCAGAACAACGAGTCGAATTGTCACAATAACCAAGGGTTCAGGGAGATCACTGTAATGATTGGAAGAGAGATCGAAGGGTTTCAGATCATCGAAAAGCTCGGGGAAGGCGGAATGGGTGAGGTGTATCGCGCCACGGACACCTCGCTCGGTCGCGTGGTCGCATTGAAATTGCTGCATACCGAGTTGACGAAGGAGCCCCAACTCACAGAGCGATTCCTTTCGGAAGCGCGAACTCAGGCACAGCTCAACCATCCCAACCTCGCCACTCTTTATCGATTGTTTCAGTTCGAAGACAGCTATTGCATGGTGATGGAATACGTGGACGGGGAGACCTTCGCTCAAATGATCCGGCGGGTGGGTCCGATCGCACAGGAACGAGCCCTTCCCCTGTTCAAGCAGGCGCTGGCGGGTCTGGCGCATGCTCATCATGCCGGGATCATTCACCGGGATATCAAGCCCTCCAATCTTATGGTGAACAAGGACGGGATTGTCAAAGTGATGGACTTTGGCATTGCCAAGATTCTTGGAGGGCGCGGGCTTACGGCGACGGGAGTGCGCCTGGGAACCCTTTATTACATGTCCCCGGAACAGATTCGAAACCAACCGCTCGACATCCGCACCGACATTTACGCCCTGGGAATCACGCTTTATGAAATGTTGACGGGGCGGGTTCCGTTTGACAGCAACAGTGATTACGACCTGATGCAACAACACATCCAACAGCCGCCTCCGCTGCCGCGCCAGTTCTTTCCCTATCTATCGCCGGCTGTTGAGGACGCGGTTCTGCAATCCCTGGAGAAAGAGCCCTCTCGTCGATTTCAGACGGTCGAGGCCTTCTCGAGGGCCCTGGATGAAGGAATGAAGGCCATTACAGGCGTCGGGGGAGCCACGGTGGCACTCCCTCCCACCGCCATGGACCAGACTGTCATGGCACCACGGGCATCTCAGTCAGTTCCACGGACGCCGACTCCACCGGGTGTTGGCGGTCCCGCTCCGCCTCCGCCACGCGTGTTTACCCCAGCCCCGCCTCCACCCGCCCCAAGACCTGGAACGCCATTTCCAACGGGGGGAGGTCAAGTGGTGGGACCACCTCCTCGGGTAAGCACTCCGGTGTCGACGCCCCCGGTTGCATCTCCGAGGACCCCCTTTCCGGGACCCGGACGACCCGTGACTCCTCATCCACGCGTAACGACACCGGCGCCGCATGGAACTGTCCCACCGGCGAGGACCCCGCTCCCGACGGGGGGTGGACAGCCGCCGTTGGCCGGCACGCGCGTCGCCACGCCACTACCACATCCCACGGGCCTCTCAACCCAGACACCCCCTCCCTCGACGGGGGGTTATGCACCTGGCCCGGGATCATGGCCTCCCCCTACACCTCTGCCCGGCGGATACGCACCTCAGATGACTGGAGAGGGTGTTCCCCCTGTTGGAGCAAAGAGGAACATGACCCCCTTAATTCTGGCAGCGGTAGCCATCCTGGTGATTGGTGCTGCGGTCGTGTTTTTTGTGGCCAAACGTTTTTTGAACAAGCCCAAACAGGAAGTCGCTCCGTCTGAATCAGCGAGCAGTTCTCAGCTGGCGTCGCCTGCAACAGCTCCCCCCAGCAGCGCCGCGACACAGCAACAAACCCCCGAGCCTGCCGTAGCTCCACCCCCTCCGCCTCCGGAGACCACTGAAGCAACCCGACCGGCGGAATCAAAGCCCATCGCCAAGCCCCCTCCCAAGGAGCCTCGTAAGGGTAAAGGCACGCCTCCAAGCAAGGTGGTGGAAAACCCTCCAATGCCGGTCTTGACGGCGGAGCAGCAGGCCCAAATCCAGCAGCAGATTGAAGCCGAGAAACAACGCCAGTTGCAGCAACAGCAGAAGGAGCTGCAAAAGGCCGCGCCGCCGGCGATTCAACCTCCTTCAACTCCGGCCGAGAATAAAGCCCCCGCCTCTCAGAGCTTCCGTGTGGCTCATTCTCATGGGGGGTTCAATTTTGATCAGAAATGTGTTGGCACCCTCACGGTGAGTAACACACGCATGACCTTTAGCCCTGATTCCGGACCGCACGCTTTTGATTTGCCCATCGGGGATGTGAAAGAAGTCAAGAAGAACAGCGGGTTCTGGTCCGTCCCCTCCTTTCATGTCAGACTTAAGAATGGTGAGAACTATAATCTGGCGCGGTTTACACCAGACAATCGCGTCGTCTCAGGAGTAGACATTCTTCCCCAGATCAACGCGCTTCTGCCGCCGGGAGTCAAACATTAAGATGCCATGACTCTGTCAGAGGGATGAAACCCTGCAGGGTGGGACCGGACCCTTCATTTCTCAATTTCTATTAATGAAAATTCAAGTCGCACAAGCTTCTCATATTGGAATGCATCGCCGCGAGAATCAGGATTCCGTCAACTACGTGAATCCTGAAGGCAAGCGTCTTCAGAAGGCATTGGGCTGCCTCCTCATGGTGGCGGATGGGATGGGGGGAGCGGCTGGCGGAAAGGTTGCCAGCGAGATGGCGGTGTCGATCATTCCGAACGCTTACTTCCAATACACCGTGGACCCGCTGGAAAGCTTGAAACACGCGTTTGAATCCGCCAACACGGAGATTTTTCAACGAAGTCAACACGAACCCGCTCTGCGCGGGATGGGAACGACGGTGACGGCAGTGGCCTTTATCGATGGCCGGTATATTTCGGCTCACATCGGCGACACCAGGCTCTACCGTCTGCGCGAGCATACGTTTGAGCGGTTGACTGCTGACCATTCCATGGTCGCACAGATGGTTCGCGAGGGATTGATCCAGGAGGAAGACGCCCGTCACCATCCTCACCGCAACGTGCTTCTGCGATCGATGGGTATTCAGGAGAACCTGGTGGTGGATTTTCAGTCGGACCACATCAAAGCGAATGATCTTTACGTGCTGTGTACGGACGGGCTGCATGGACTGGTCGAGGACAACGAGATCGCCGCCATTACAGATGCCAATCCCCCCAAGGAAGCGTGCGAGCTCCTGGTCAACCTCGCCAATGAGCGCGGAGGCTTTGACAACATTACCGTTCAAATCGCCCAAATCGAAAGTACAGGCTGGCTGCTAGGATAGGAATTGATGCCGGGCGCATTCTTCAGCGGTTGGAACCGAAACTCTGGGGTCCAGTTCTATTTGCGCCGGCCCTCACTAATTCTCTTTAACTCCCTGGACACGCTCGCGATCGGCAATCCCATCACGTTGAAGTAGCATCCTTCGATCCGTGTCACAAATTTTGAAGCCAAGCCCTGGACGGCATAGGCGCCGGCTTTGTCAAAGGGCTCTCCGGAATCAATGTAGGCTTCGATGTTTTTTTTGCTCAACCGGGAGAATGTAACGCGCGTGCGTTCGCTCCAACGAAACGACTGACGGGTGTCGGGACAAATCAGGGCGACCCCGGTGATAACCCAATGCGACCGGCCCGAGAGCAATCGCAACATCCGGCGGGCCTCCCCCCTGGAACTTGGTTTGCCCAGGATTCTGCCTCCCACGCAAACGATGGTGTCTGCGGCAAGGATCACGACGCCTGGAGAGACCCCGGCCACAACCGAACGCGCTTTCTCCATTGCGAGCCGGATCGCATAGGCGGAGCGTCTCTCCCTCACGCGCCGGGGCCCCTCCACAACATGACTCGCCTTGGTTCGAAATCGAATGCCCGCATTGCGGAGGATTTGACGACGCCGGGGAGAAGATGAGGCGAGCACGACCTCGAACCGACCTTCTTGCTCCTCGGGGCTCTCCGTGGACTGGGTTCTGGCCTTTTTCATACTTTTTTCTCGCTGAGAGTGGCGCCATTTTATCGAATTTCCTGCCGCCAAACCATCCTCACATGAAAATGAATTTCACAACTCATTTTTTTGTTTCCAAAAAGTAGTTTTTGATGTAAAAGAAGTGACCCGCATTTCAGCTCGTGATCAGTTTTTTCAACTCAAGTGAATCTTTGGAGAAAGAGCTTCGCTCATGCAGCACGTCACCCGAATGTTCCCTGGACTCCTACAAAGCCTGCGCCACGCAGCTCCTCTCATGACTTCGGTGTGGCGCGCCGTGTGGATAGCCAATGTGGGCGATGCGACGGCCGCTCATACTCATGTCTCCCGCTTTGAGAAAGGAACCCTCACGGTTCTGGTCGACCATCATGCCTGGCATCTGCAATTGATTCGGATGCGACCGGATCTGATTAAGACTTTGAATCAAGCTTGTGGAAGGACAGCGCTGATGGATGTGGAATTCATTTACTCCGCCTCTCAAACCGCCCCGTCCAAGTTCTCCAACCCTGACGCTACCAATCATCCCACCTCCCTGTAAAATTTGCGATTCAGCCCCGAAGGATATGTCTACTGATCGGATTCGTCGGACAATCGATGAGTAAGGCGAATCCCCGGTGATACGGGTAACCAGGGATTGCCCACGTGCACGACCCTTCCTTGAGATCCCTTCCTCTTGGAGTGTCTAATCCTGTTGATTTTCAATGGTTCTAATGTTAGTTTCATCCCCTCATTTTTCTCAAGAATATCAAGGCGGACGAAATGAAGATCTCTGAAGAAGAAGTCCAATACGTGGCCAAACTTGCCAATCTTGAACTCACTCCTGAGGAAGTCAAGACGTTTACCCATCAGTTGAGCAGCATCCTCGAGCACATGGAGACCTTGAATGAGGTCTCCACGGACGACGTCGAGCCCATGACGAGGATTCCCGACTTCGGAGAGCTGGCTTCATCATCGACCCCTTTCCGGGAGGATGTCCCCGGACCCACGATCGGCACTGAAAGAGCTTTGGGAAACGCGCCTGATCCCGGTCAAAAATACTTCCGTGTGCCTAAAGTGATTGCAGACCGTTAGGTCATAACATGATATTCAAATCACTCGAACGCCTATGGCCCCTTTGAACCCAAACACATTCTCCGTGGCATCACTGCGCCAGGCCCTCTCTGCAGGGGAACTGTCTGCGCGGGAAGTCTGTGCCGCCGTTTACGAGCACGTCGGGAATGTGGATCCCAAGTACCGGGCGTTCCTTTCGTTGAGCCGGAAGCGCGCTGAAGCACAGGCCGCCCGAGTGGACTCGATGCCCCGTGCGCAACGGCCTCCCCTGGCTGGAGTACCCGTGGCGCTCAAAGACAATATGCTCCTGGAGGGATTCCCCGCGACTTGCGGCTCCAAAATTCTGGCGAACTACATCTCGCATTATGACGCGACGGTGACCCGGAAACTTGAATCGGCCGGGGCGCTCATCATCGGCAAGACAAACCTCGATGAGTTTGCCATGGGGAGTTCAACCGAGAACTCGTCATTCTTCCCCACGTTGAACCCCAATGCACCCGACCGAGTGCCGGGTGGATCGAGTGGGGGTTCGGCAGTGGCCGTCGCTACGGGGATGGTGGTGGGCGCGTTGGGGAGTGACACCGGTGGATCGATCCGGCAGCCGGCGGCACTGACGGGAGTGGCGGGTCTGAAGCCCACCTATGGCCGGGTCTCTCGATTCGGATTGATTGCGTTCGGGTCCCCTTCGGGCGCTCGGTCGCGGACGTCGCGGAACTGCTTCATGTCATCGCCGGCCATGACCCCAACGACTCGACCTCAGTCCCCCTGCCTGTTCCCAACTATCCCGAGGCGCTGGGACGTGACATCAAGGGCCTGGTCGTCGGCGTTCCCTGGGATCTTCTCGGGGAGGGTCTTGAGACCGAAGTGAAAGGACATATTACCGGGGCCGTCCGCTTGCTCGAGAGGATCGGATGCAAAATTGAACCGGTCCAACTTCCCCATTCGAAGTATGCAATCGATGTGTACTACATTGTGGCCCCCGCGGAAGCCAGCTCCAATCTGGCGCGATTCGATGGAGTCCGTTACGGCTTTCGCTCACCGAACGTCCACACCCTTTCTGAAATGTACCGGCAGACGCGAGAATGCGGGTTTGGGCCGGAAGTTAAACGGCGCATCATGCTGGGAACCTATGCCCTGAGCGCCGGCTACTATGATGCCTATTATCTCAAGGCCCAAAAGGTTCGGACGCTGGTCGCACGGGATTTCAAGGAGGCCTTCAAGAAGGTGGATGTGGTGGTTTGTCCGACGTCTCCCACCACGGCATTCAAGTTGGGGGAAAAAACTGAAGACCCGCTCTCCATGTACCTGAGCGATGTGTTCACTATTACGGCCAACCTGGCGGGAATCCCAGGAATTTCTCTCCCCTGCGGGAAAGACAAGCATGGTCTTCCCATCGGCATTCAATTTCTCGGCCGGCCTTTTGATGAACTCAAGATGCTTCAACTCTCCTACGCTTACGAGCAGGCCGGGGGATTCGGTTTCGGATGATCCAACCGGGACAGACGTCGGGTGGCGCACACATGCGCTCTCGGCCCGCCGCGGCGGGCGGCCTTCCGCAAGAGAGACCTCGTCAAGAGGTTAGAGAACTGATCGATTCTTCACCGCACACCTCGCAAAAGGCGCGATGTATGCGCCACCCTATCCAACCGGGACAGACGCGAACGGCACGAAGTCACTATTAAACCCAGTTCATTTGTTTCATCTTCCAATGGATAATTCCCCCGACGGAAGTCGGGGGATACTTCAGATTCAGCCTACTGCCCCCTTCGACATTCCCGCCTTCAATCCCCCCAACGGTAGTTGGGGGATGATTCAAATACTACCTCCCCGGCCCGACGCGCGTGCTCGTTCAATTGTATCAACCGCCCCGCCGACGGGATTCGGGAATTGCTATTCTGATTCCAGCGCGCGCAATCCGGCGAGATCCTAACTCCCGCCTCAGCGAGCGGCCGGGTCTGAACTATCCCCCACCTCCCGGTGGGGGAATTTGAATATACCAGCTAGCCCGTCGGTAGGCTGAACTTGAATGTTCCCCCACCTGCCGGTGGCGGGATTCGAGAAAATAGCAGCCACTACTCCTTTCTTCGACAGTTCGAGGCGTCAAATGTCTTCAATTTTCATTTTGCTTTGCAGGCGTGCCTTGATCTGTCTGCGTTTATCATCCAATTGGAATTGAAAAGACTCGACCGCAGATCCAAGCCGTTCAGTAGTCTGTTGTGCTGAACAAAAAAACAACCCTCGATAAGCGCCGCCGCTCCAAGACGCTGGAGACCGCTTCTCGAGGGTTCGGTAGGCTGTTTGGATTGGTTCGAATCAATTGCCGGCTCCACAAATTCCCTGCCCGACAATCAATCCGCCATGAGCAGTTCCGCTCGCGGTTTATCGCAACAACGCGCGGATAATCCGCCCTGTGACTGTTCTACTGCTGCTTATGGTAAACGAATCAACCCAAAACTACTCAATGGATGCCCATCCACCTGAAGGATTCACATCCCAGAGGATTGGAGGTATCCATCCGCAACGATCTACACATGTGATCGCTGCTAGATTTCAGGCGATTCGGTCTAAACCGCAGTCACCTCACATGGGTCATGGTTGATACTACATAATCCTTCTTGCAACATGGACCACCTCCTTTCCTGTGTACGCTGACAATACACAATTCAAAAAACCAAAGTCAAGAAAAAACCCATTAGTTGCGGTGAAATCCCGATCTTCCCCCAAATGTTCCCCTGAGGAGGCAGTTTGGCGGACGCCGCGAGAGCGGGATATGTCTGGAAGGAAACCTATTTCAGGAGGGCAATCATTTCGCGCACCGCCTGGTCGAGACCGACGAGCGAGGCGCGGGCAATAATGTTGTGACCTATGTTGAGTTCCTCGATCTCCCCAACGGCCACGATCGAACGGACGTTCCGGTAAGTCAGCCCATGGCCTGCGAGCACCTGCAAGCCGGCCTCCGCAGCCATTTCCGCGGCGGCGCGCACCTTCCGGAACTCTGCTTCAATCGCCTTCTCGTTGGCCGGTGTAATGTAAAGCGAAGCCTCCGAATATCGTGCCGTGTTCAATTCAATCATCTTGACCTTCAGATCTCCTGCCGCCTCGATCTGTTCCCCTTCGGGGTCAATGAACAGGCTGACGGCCATCCCGCCCTCGTGCAATTTTCGAAGGGCATCCTTGAGCGGATCAAAGTGAGCCACGCAATTCAACCCCCCCTGGGTGGTAATCTCGTTGGGCTGCTCCGGAACCAGGGTGCACACATCGGGCCTCACCTCAAGGGCGAAAGCGATCATTTCAGTGGTCGCCGCCATTTCCAGGTTCAACCGCGTCTTGATCACCTCCCGCAGGAGCTCGACATCGCGGTCCTGGATGTGACGGCGATCTCCCCGCAGGTGAACCGTGATCTGATCGGCCCCGGCATTTTCAGCGACCAAGGCCGCCGTGACGGGGTCCGGCTCGTTGGTCTTCCGGGCCTCGCGGAGCGTTGCAATGTGATCCACATTGACACCCAATCGCGTCATGTCACTCCTCCCAGCGGTATTTTCCGCTGAAATGGTTCCAGCGAATCCGAACCAAGTCGAAAAACATGGAGATGGCATCCGAGAGAAAATGCACCTTGGATCCTTGCACGTGGTTCCACCGCACCGGGATTTCACCCACCCGGAGACCCCGTTTCCCGGCAAGGTAGAGCATCTCGGGATCAAATCCAAAACCAAATATCCTCTGCCGTTCAAACACTGGGATCATGGGACCCCGCCGGAAGGCTTTAAATCCGCATTGGGTGTCACTGTACGGCAGATCCAGGATGATCCGGACGAACGCATTAAACACCTTTCCCGATTGCTCGCGCAACCAGGATTGGCGCACCCCGATCAGGCTTCGGTCGAGCGCCCGCGAGCCGATGGCCAAATCGAGATGCCCATTGCGAATGGGATCCAGAATCTTTTTCGATTCTTCAATGGGTGAGGAGAGGTCGGCATCACTGAAAAGCACGATGGCTCCCCTGGTCTCTAACACGCCGTGACGAACGCTGAATCCCTTCCCCCGGTTGCGATCGTTGCGCACCAGGCGCACCCGTGGGTCCTTCGTCGCCCAGGCTTTGACCATCTCAACGGTGTTGTCGCTTGAACCGTCATCCACCACCACGATTTCAACAGAAGCTTGTTCGTTGCTGAAGTAAGCCGCTATGCGCTCAAGCGAGAGGGAGATTCGTTGTGCTTCATTGAAAGCCGGGATGACAACCGAGATTTCCACTGCGCCTGAGGACATGGGTTTAGGAAGGCTATTGGGCTGGGAGCGCGGGTTTGCCGGCATTCACCCACGCGGTGTACCAGTAGGATCCGACATTCTGAATGGCTTCAGAAATCTGGCGCGAGATGACGGAACCGATGTCATTGTACAGCTTCTCATAATAATCGTCGTTGAAGCCGCCGGCCGCGGTGAACGCGCGCCGGTCAGCCAAGAGGTAATTATCCGCCCACACGTAGTTCTGAAGGGCGAGCTGAAACGCGCTTTCGGTGGGGTCTTTGAGGTATCCCACCTGACCTGGCCGCAGCAGCAGAAAGTTCGCATAACGGTCGAACAGACCCATCCCAATCCGGTCGTCAATCCCGTTCTGTCCTGAAAGCTGGCCGTTATAATTCTCGGTCAAATGAAACGGGTCGGTGATATCGGCGACGTAGTGTGCCAGCCAGGCCGAGGTTTCACGCACGGCGTCCCAGTTATGTGACCGGAAGGCCTGGGTCAGGCGCAGATGGTACTCTCCGACGTACCACGGCAGGATCCCGTTTTTGTTGAGCTTGAAGCCGCCGTAGGTTTGCAGAGCGAGGTTGTAATTGTGAGGCAGAAGGGGGAATGGATATTTGCCGTACCGGTCGAAATAAATGAAATGCCGGACCGCTTCTGCCCGGTTCGTCTGCGGCACCTTCCTGGCATCAAAGGAGTGCTCTCCGAGGTAAGTCCGGTTTGCACTGTAAAAGGCCTTAATTTCGGCAGGTAGTTCGTCAACCGCCTTTTCAGAAATGATACGGTGTGCCTTCGGACCCCACGCAAAGAGAGTCGACGCAGCGGCGAAAACCAGCACCCCGAGCAATAGTGGCGTCTTTTTCATCCAGCGAGCAGTTTCAACAGACCGGGAATGGACAGACATTCATCTCTCTTGGATGTGCGGCTTCGTTGTCGAACATCAAGCTCTACCGCTTGGAGCAACAAACGCCCTTCCTTTGGTCGTGCGCTTAAGGATTGGCCCCCGCCTCGGTTCGTTCCTGCGCCCGAAGTTTACTATTTTTTTGGCCGTATAGGAAATAGATTACGATCCCCAGGAGAAACCAGCCGATAAAGCGGAGCCAGGTGACCCAGGGTAAATATCCCATCAGAACGATGCAGGAAATAATGGCGAGAACCGGAATGACGGGTACCCAGGGGCAGCGGAAAGGTCGGACTCGGCTCGGGTCGCTGTAGCGCAGAACCATGACTCCCGTCGCCACGAGGATGAACGCAAACAAGGTCCCAATATTGGTGAACTCCACCGCCGAATTGATGTCGACGAACGCGGCAAAGGCCGCCACCGCAACCCCCGTCAAGATGGTCGGCACATGGGGAGTTCGAAAACGGGGATGGACGGTCGAGAATTTACGGGGTAACAGGCCGTCCCGGGACATGGAGAAGAAGATGCGAGGTTGACCCATTTGAAAAACCAATAATACCGCAGTCATGGCAATCACAGCCCCGAATGATAAGATTCCTGAAGCCCAATTCAGATGGATCAGGCGCAAGGCTGTGGAGAGCGGTTCCGCCGTTCCCAGTTCCTGATAGGGAACGATCCCCGTCAGGACCGCGGTAACGGCCACGTAGAGAATGGTACAGACGATCAAAGACGCAATCATCCCGATCGGAAGATCCCGTTGTGGATTCCGGCACTCCTCCGCCGTCGTGGAAACGGCGTCAAACCCAATGTACGCAAAGAAGACCAGAGAGGCCCCCGTCAACACGCCCGTCCAGCCGTTGGGCATGAACGGCTGCCAGTGGGCCGGCTTTACATATTTCGCGCCCACCACAATGAATCCCACCACAACGACCAGTTTGATGGCGACAATCACGGAATTGAAATTGGAGGATTCCCTGATGCCGATGACAAGCAGCGTCGTAATCGCAGCGACAATCACCACGGCCGGCAAGTTGATAAACAGAGGGATTCCAAAAATGTGGGGGGCTGAGGAAAGTAACTCCGGGGATTGAATGGCGTTATTATAGTTGGTCGCCAGCCACTTCGGGATTTCAATACCCATCCCGCGGAGGAGATCCTGAAAATAACCGGACCAGCTCACCGCGACGGCAACGTTTCCAACGGCATACTCGAGGATCAAATCCCACCCGATGACCCAGGCGACGAATTCGCCCAGCGTGGCATAAGCATAAGTGTAGGCACTGCCCGAGATGGGAATCATTGACGCCAGTTCGGCGTAACAGAGGGCGCAGAACCCGCAGGCAACTGCAGTCAAGAAATACGAGAGGATCAGGCCCGGCCCCGCCCCGACGCGCAATGAGTCGCCCGCTGCAGCAGTCCCGGTCGTGGCAAAAATTCCCGCCCCAATGATGGCTCCAATGCCCAATGCGGTCAGGCTGAGAGGACCCAACACACGTTTTAATTGATGCTCGGGCCTGTCAGCTTCGCGCAGTATTCGATCAACCGTTTTCCTATGAAAGAGTGGTGAAGCCACGATCCTCCTTGGTCACATCAAATCTCCATGCCCACATTCACTGATACCACCTGCCACTTGTAGACCCTTCTGGACTCGGGCGTCCGGAGGGCATCACCTGAGGAGACAGCTTCGGCCCGCAGTGTTTCAAGGCTCCGCTTCCTCCAACCCGGCAAACTTTTCTATGAGCTTTTTCAACCCGTACCGCCGGAAGTTTACGCTCAGTTTGAGGGTGTCCCCTTCCCCCTCACTCCGGAGCACCGTTCCGATTCCATACTTGGGATGCCGAACTTGACTTCCGAGTTGGAATTTTGATTTCCATTTAGTCACGCCCGGCTTCGAACGAGGTGAGAACGAGGAGGGGACTGCCGACCTTACTCCGGCGAGGTCCTTGCCGCGGCCACGCAGCGCCTCCTTGATGTGGTCGACGGTGTTGTAGGTCGGGCCTTCGTAAACCCGCCGGAACCTGGATCCCGGAAGCATCGCCGAGAGGTCTTCCACAAGGGTAGACGGAATCTCGTTTAGAAAGCGTGAGGGCTCAGTGACGTCATACGACTCCGCGCCATAGAATCTTCGCATCCGGACTCGAGACAGAAATAACTGGTCCTGGGCCCGGGTCATGGCCACGTAGAAAAGGCGCCGCTCCTCCTCCAGGTCCTCCTCGGTCACCAATGACCGGCTGTGTGGGAACAGCCCTTCCTCCAATCCCACGACGAAAACCACGGGAAATTCGAGGCCTTTCGCGCTGTGAATGGTCATGAGCGACACGCCCGCCCTCTCGTCAAAACTGTCCTGATCGGACACCAGGGCAGCACGGTCCAAAAACTCCCGCAATGTCTCCTCCCGCTCCGCCGCATCTGCCGCAGCATTCATCAATTCGTTCAGATTTTCAATCCTGGATCGCGCCTCGTCTGTGTTCTCATCTTGAAGCATCTGCCGATATCCCGACGCCTCCAGGATGAATCGGATCAGGTCGGGCAAGGGACGCACTTCCAATTTTTCCTGAATTTCTCCGACCAGGCTCTGGAACGATTTCAGGGCATTCCTGCCCCTTTCGGACAAGGTTTGCCGTTCCATCAGCAGCCCGATGGCCTTCCAGAAGCTGACCGCCTGATCGCGGGCGAGTTGGCCAATCCCCTCCCAGGTCGAGCGGCCAATCCCTCGCGCCGGGGTGTTGATGATTCGTTCCAGGCTGACGGAGTCCTCGGGATTCATGCAGAACCGCAGATAGGAGAGGATGTCCTTAATCTCCGCACGATCGTAGAAACTGAATCCCCCCACCATGTGATAGGGGATCGCCAAGCGGCGGAATGCCTCTTCAAACGACCGCGATTGCGCGTTGGTTCGATAAAGGATAGCGCACTTTGCCTCCCCGCGATTCGTTCTCATCACCTGCATCCTGTTTGCCACAAACAGGGCCTCGCTTTCAGCGTCCGGAGCTTCAAAAAAACCGAGACGTTCACCTTCTTTGCGCTCGGTCCACAGGGACTTCCCCTTGCGGGCGACATTATTGGAGACGACGGCACCTGCGGCGTCCAGAATGACCTGAGTCGAGCGGTAGTTCTGCTCCAGTTTGATGAGTGTAGCGTTGGGATAATCGAGTTCGAAGTTTAGAATATTCTGGATATCTGCGCCTCGCCAACGGTAGATGGACTGGTCTTCATCCCCCACCACACACAGGTTTTGTCGGGCCCTGGTCAAATGGCGGATGATCCGGTATTGTGACTGGTTTGTATCCTGATACTCGTCCACCAGGATGTACTGGAATTTCTCGTTATATCGATCACGAACCTCAGGAAACCCGCCCAGAAGTTCGACCGTTCGCAGTAGAAGATCATCAAAGTCAAGGGCATTGGCCCTTTTCAGTTTCTTCTCGTAGAGTTCGTACAGGATGGCTGCCTGCTCGCGCCGCGGATCAGACGCCATCGCGTAATACGCCTCCGGGGAGATCGATTGATTCTTGGCATAACTGACCTGCGCCATCACCGACCGAGGCGTTACGGCCTTGCTGTCAAGACCCACCTCCTTGATACACGCCTTCATGAGGCTTTCCTGGTCGGACTCATCATAAATGGTGAAATCCCTGGAGTATTTCAGATTTTCGATCTCCCGCCGGAGAATTCGGACACACAACGAGTGGAAGGTACAAATCAGCGGCCTGCCGGAGTGCCTTCCCTGCAGCAGTTTGAAGACCCGCTCCTTCATCTGGTCCGCCGCTTTGTTGGTGAAAGTCACGGCCAGGATGTTCTCCGGCCGGACGCCACACCCTTCGATCAGGTGGGAGATACGGTAGGTAATGACTCGCGTCTTCCCGCTGCCGGCGCCTGCCAGGATCAACAGGGGCCCTTCAACAAGTTCGACGGCCTTTCGCTGGTCCGGATTCAAATCATTGAATACCGACAAAGAAATTTTGGAGGCACTCATCAAAATTCATCTTAACGGAATTCTTCAGCCCACGCAAATACGGAATGGCCGTTCTGCACCCCACGAAAGTGGGTCGGAAGTCCCGCCCGTGCGAGGCCCAAGGGGCGGCGGCCGGTTCACAACCCGATCGAATACTGATCAAAGAGAGATTTTCTCTTGTCTGGAAAAGCTTAAGAGTTGAGGGATCAAACCCTAGCCGCGAGTCAAGGCCGGCAGATATGCCTTGATCAGTTTACCCGATCGATCCAACTTTTTTTTCAGGGAGGGTTTCCCGGCGGATTTCTGTCCACTCGTGGGGGGGAATCTCGAGGAAATGTTTCACCACATAGGGATCAAATTGCATCCCCGAACAACGGATAATCTCACCGCGCGCGGTCTCGTAACCAGCGGCCTTTCGATAGGGGCGGTCGGACGTGATGGCATCAAAGCAATCAATCACGGCAAAAATGCGGGCTCCCGGAGTGATGTCTTCCCCTTTCAGGTTCCGGGGATATCCCGAACCGTCAAATTTCTCTTGATGGGCCAGCACAATCTCGCTGGCCGCTTTAAGTCCTTGAATACCGTCTAAAATCCAGTATCCGGTTTGAGGGTGTTTTCGCATTTCAATCCATTCAGTTTCTGTCAGCTTGCCAGGTTTCATGAGAATGTTGTCTGACACGCCGATCTTGCCGACATCGTGGAGCATGGCCCCTCGCGAGAGGTCCGGGAGCAGGGTGGCGTCTACACCCAAGGTGCGCGCCAGGTGGAGCGTATACTCCCGCACGCGCTTCGAATGCGCCTGGGTTTCATGTTCTCTCGCATCAAGAGCAGCAACCAGGGCTTCAAGGGCGGTCTCGGAGGAATCTTGCAAGTGCTCGAACGTCCTGCGGAGTTCAAATGTCTGCTCCTTGACAACCTCCTCCAGCCGCATGACATAGCGGCGCTCTTCCAATTCCTTCTGATGACGATTCAAAGCCCGTTGGATGGTTTTGTTGATTTCATGAAGGCGCAGGGGTTTGACGACGTAGTCAAGCGCACCCATCTTCATGGCTCGAACTGCCATCGAGACATCCTCACAGGCCGTCAACAAAAGCACCCCCACATCCTCATGCCTTTTGCCGATCTCCGCCAGCAGTCCGAGCCCGTCCATGCCAGGCATTCGAACATCAGAAAGGACGAGATCAAAGTGCTTTGATGAAAGTACTGCGAGCGCTTCGTCGGCGTTGCAGGCCGCCCTTGTCCGGTAGCCCTGATCACTTAACGCCACTTCTAACAAGAGACGAATGGCTTCCTCATCGTCGACGATCAAAATCTGCTCTTTCGTGACTGTGTCCATAACTGTCATAGCCCCAGGAATCTAAGAGTCCTCTCCCGTAGAGACCGGAATGCCAATCCCCGCGGATTTCCTTCTTGATTGATTCTGGCTGCCGGGTTCAAGTTCGTCATCCACTGTTCGCGCCACTGGTTCTGGCCCACCAGGGGTCCGGGTTCCCATCGGCGGCAGGGTCTGTGAGCTTGACTCAACCATTGACGTGCCACCGATTGGCAGTGCAAGGACCCATCGCTCTCATCTCTCCTCTTATTTCTGTTCATCGGCTTGTTTTCAGGATTCGCGCCAGCCACACACTCCGGGCTGCGATGGAAGTTCTCTCAGACCGGTTGGCTAACGCTGTGCTGCTCAATGGGCATCTTCGTGAGATGCAAATCGGCGCTCACCACCCGGTTGCGACCTGCCTGTTTTGCCTGGTACAGGGCCGCATCCGCGGCGCGTTGAAGTTGCTCGATCGTTCTTCCGTGATTCGGGAAGCAGGCCACTCCGATACTCACGCTGATACTCGGAAGATCCGGCAGGAATTGCGCCAGGTTCACATCCGTCGTAACGACGCGTATTTTTTCCGCCAGTTCCAGAGCGCCTTTCAAGCCTGTGTTGGGCAGAACGGCTACAAACTCCTCCCCGCCATAGCGAGCAGCGATATCGCTGATGCGAAGGCTCTCCTTCAGCCGGAGGGCAAAGAGCTTCAGAACAATGTCACCGGACTCATGACCATAGGTGTCGTTGACCCGTTTGAAATGGTCGAGGTCCAGCATCAAGATGGAGAGCGGATTATGGTAGCGCCGCGACTGCACAATCTGCTGTTGCATGAACTCGAAAAGGAATCTCCGGTTGTACAGGCTGGTCAATGAATCGATAATGGCGCGTTGCTCCGCCTGGCGCAAGGAGTTGAGACTGGAAAGGATGGGAGCGGTTTGGTCGACGAAGGACTCCGCATATGAAATGTGCTCGAGGCTCCAGTAACGGGGTTTCCGGCTGTTGAGGTGAACGACTCCGGTCACTACCCCTCCGATGATGAGCGGCAGGCAAAGGTAGCTGCCCACAGACTCATCGTGGCAGTTGTGAGGGCACGAATTGTCGGGGGTCATTTCATTCACCAGAAGTCGCCGGCTCGACCGGAGGGCACGACAGCCGTCCGGCTCCCCCAGCACGGAGAATCTGAAATCTGGGGATGTCGGTATTCGCAGATTTCTCAGCTCCAGATGGCGGCCCGTAGGGGTTTTCTTCATTACGAGGATCTGGTTGAGATCGAACTCCCGTTCCAGGACACGGCTGAGGGCTTTGGTTACCGCACTCTCCTCCTCCGCCATCTGAATTGTGTCTCGGTACTTCTTAAGACCTGCCAGGCGCCGGACGCGCTCGTTTTCCTGGGCGAATAGGCGGCTATTGTTCAAGGCAATCGCACTTTGCGCGGCAAACGAGCGGCACAACGAGATCTCGTCACTGGTAAATCGGCGGGGCTGCAAGGTGGCAATCTCGAGAACACCAAGCAGCCGCTCCCCGAACAGCAGCGGGAACGCCATGTAGGACACGATTCCCTGCTGTCGCGCGATGTCGCGGAATTGGATGCGCGTGTCTTCCATCACATCCTCCAGCACCACCATTTCGTGTTTGGCTGCCACCCATCCAACCAACCCCTGCCCCACGCTCAGCTGGCAGGCCTCATCGGGCAAGGGAGCGGGAGTCCGGATCGCCCGGGCCTTGAGGTCGTTGGTGTCTTCACCAACAGTCCAGAGAAAGCACATCGGGACGTTCAAGAGTTGGCAAATCGAATCCACCACGTGCTCCAGGATCTTCCCGTCTTCCAGGGTGGAAGTGAGCTTTTGAGTCAGCGTATTGAGAGCGGAAAACTTCTCGGCTTTGGATCGGGCCAATCTCCCGCGCTCCTTGATCAACTGGGCCAGGACGGATCCAAAGCCTGCCATCAGGACCAAGCCGGCCATGTTGACCAGTTGCACGAATCCCCCGCCAGTAAGGGCGAAGAGCGGGTGTCCAGCAAGCTTCGCCATGCATAAGTAGCAGGCTGCGATTAATGCCGAAAACATGATGGTTTCGCGGGGACCCAGGTAGAGAACGCTGGTCACGATCGCCAAGTAATAAAGGAAGAAGAAAGGACTTTGATCGAACCCCGAATACCACAGGGCCACGTTAATGAAGAAGACGGCGAAAAGGGTTCCTAGAAGGGTCTTATTGCGGCCAGTGAATCGCCCGGGAATCAAGAAATAGAAAACGATGTTGTAGAGGACCGCAATAATTCCCCACTTATAAAACCCGGAAATATTGTGTACCTGGGAGCCGGGAAAGCGGACCATGATCAGAATCAAAGCGATGGCGATCGCGTAAGCGAAAACGAAGACCGTTTCATTTCGTCGGTGGATCTCTGGTCTAATGGTCATCAGCGGCTCCCCTCTCTCACCTTTCAGACGACCGGTACGACATCCTTTAAATCGCGTTTAAGCTACCGCCAAATCTTCACAAGATGTTTACACGGGCGAAGATAAGGGCCGGACTGGTTTGATCGTAAGCCACCCTGTGATGTGAAATTGACTTTGCCCGCATTCGTGTCTAAACTGGCGCATCTTTGGGGAGGTGCTTCCTCGGAGGCGCAAGAGCGCATGGGCTCCTGGAGGACGGAATTGGAATGCCCGCAGTGCAAGACGGTGTATACAATCTACCCTCTCCCCGAGGAGTTCCGGCACATCGTCCAGATACGAAGGCTCCTAATGGAATATGATTTCTGCGAAACCAAGTTGGAATTTGAACCGTTTCCCTATGAGAAAAAACAGGCGTATTTCTGAATCTTGACCATGCCAAACGATCGGAAAGTGATCGCCCAAAAGTTTCTGGCTACGCTTGCTGGCGGGAAGATCGAACGGAATCTTCTGCTCCTTGGAGAAGAAACATATTTCCACGACCGGGTCCTCGCCTCATTGAAGGCGACCCTGCTGAGTGAGGAAAACGCCCCCTTTTCCACTTTTACTTTTAACCTGATCGAGACGCGACTGGAAGATGCCCTTGACGCCGCGGCCACGAGCTCGCTCCTGGCCCCCTGCAAAATCATCGTGGTGCGCGATATCGACCGGCTGCGGGAGAATCAGATCAAAAAAGAAGACGAAGATGCTTTAGAGCATTATCTCGCCAATCCCAATCCTCAGACCCACTTCGTCATCACCGCAGAAAAACTGGACGGCCGCAAGCGGGTGACGCAACTGATTCAAAAGCACTCCCTGACCATTGACTGTGCCCCTCTTCCACGGGATGAGGTGTTTCGCTGGATCGTCGAGAAACTCAAGCCGGAGGGTGTGACCATCGAGCCTTACGCGGTCCAGGAAGTGATCGATGCAGTGGGAAATAACCTGACCCTGCTGGAGCAGGAGCTCCAAAAGCTTCTCACCTTCATAGGTATCCGCCGCCGCATCACCCTTGATGACGTTGGGATGTTGATGTTCCGCGCCCGGGTAAACACCGTGTTTGATCTCGTCGACGCCATCAACCGTCGTGACCGCCTGGGCTCACTTGTAATTCTCAACAACCTTTTTGAAAACGATATCGAAGCCCCGCAAGTGCTCTTCTGGTTGGTCCGCCTGTATCGCCAGCTTCTGGTGCTGAAGGACCAGAAACGCCGGCTCAATGCCTGGGAAGCTGCCGGTCGATTACATGTCCCCCGCGAGTTTGCGGAACGACTTATCCAGCAGGAAAAAAAATTCTCTCGCCAGGAGATCATCGGAGGGTTTAGTAAATTCGCTTCTCTGGATCGCTCCATTAAGAGCTCTTCAGTGAGTCCCCATTTTTGGTGCGAATTCTTTGTGTTTGAACTTATCCCTGAACAACCCCATTCGCGGGTTTCATGACCCGGTGGAGCTGCCCCGGCGAGGGAAGAAGGCGCTCAAGGAGGGATGCTCAGCTCAATGAATTCCAGGGAGGGGCCAGGCAGGAAGGACTTTCTTCACTGACACGACTCCGCGTTCCCGGCCCACGAGGAGTTGTGTGGATCGGGCGGGAGCCGTTATCCAAACTCAGGGGTGATTCGATCCGGGAGGAGTGTGCCGGCTAAACGGTTAGGCCGCCGACGGAGCTTTCTGACGAAGAGCGTTGACCCTCTTGGTCAGGCGTGATTTATGCCGGTTCGCGGCGTTTCGATGAATCACCCCTTTGGTTACTGAGGCATCGATCAGGGCGATGGTAGCCTTCAAATTCTTGCTGGCTTCGTCCGCTTTACCAGAGGTCAGAGTTTTCCGCAAAGATTTGATCTGTGTTCGCAGACGGCTCAGGTTTCGACGATTCACCTGTGTCCGACGCAGGGTCTGTCTGACCCTTTTCAAGGCAGATTTGTGAGTTGCCATTCCCCAGCTTTATCCTTTCAATATTCAGCCACTTAGAGATTCGGTTCGACCTACGTTTTTTGAGGCTCGTTAACCTACAATAGAATTGCACGAAAGTCAAACGAACACATTTTCGTTGACACTCCCTGGGCCGTGGTGTAGCCTCGATTGACGACTGGTTGACGGGTATTCCCAGTGAAGCTGAAGAGGAGCATAGCGGTCTGCCCACCTTCGAAATCCGCTGACGAAGGATGTTAACCAGCGAGGTGCCGCGCGTCTGATTCGATGAAGAAAAGCATTACTATCACGCAAGGACTTCGGTCCTTGTTCGGCACATTCGATCGCAACATTCGCTTCCTCGAAAAGTCCTTCAACGTTCAAATTCAGACCCTGGACGGCAATCTTGAGATTGTCGGTGACAACGGTGGCGTGGCTGCCGCCGAGGAGATTCTCCGCGGTTATTCCCAGCTTGCCACGGACGGGATTCGTCTTGACAATGGAGAGGTGGAATCCCTGCTCAAAATAGCCGTGGATGATCCCACACGTTCCTTGCGTGAAATCGCTTCCAGTCTAAGGACCCGCGCTTTCGGAAAGAAACAGGTTACCCCGAAGAGCTTGAACCAGCGACTCTACGTGGAAGCGATCGAGAGCCATGACATCGTGTTTGGCGTCGGGCCCGCGGGCACGGGAAAAACGTATCTGGCTGTGGCCCTGGCCCTGGCAGCCCTGCAAAACCACACCGTGAGCCGGATTGTCCTGGCGCGTCCCGCGGTCGAGGCAGGGGAACGACTGGGGTTCTTGCCCGGAACTCTGCAGGAAAAAGTTGATCCATACCTGCAGCCTCTCTATGATGCGCTCTACGATTTGTCGGAACGCGACAAGGTGGACCGATTCCTGGAAAAGAATGTCATAGAAGTGGCGCCGATTGCATTTATGCGCGGCCGCACATTGAACGAATCATTCGTCATCCTGGATGAAGCCCAGAACACGACCCACGAACAGATGAAGATGTTTCTGACCCGCATCGGGTTTAATTCCAAAGCCGTTATTACCGGCGACATCACTCAGATTGATCTGCCCAGCGGCAAACGATCCGGCTTGGTCGAAGCCATTGATGTGGTTTCGAATATCGCCGGGATTGCGTTCGTGTGGTTTAACGAAAAGGACGTTGTCCGCCACGCCCTGGTCCAGGAAATCATCAAGGCCTATGAAGCGTATAATCTTTCGCGCGTCCTGACCGGGGAGGGGAGCCATTCCCAATCTGTAAACGGCGGCAATACCGGGTCAGGCGAGACTCCGGATCATCCGGTTTCCCCGAGACGAGTCCATGAGTGATCCCCCCTCAAATCCTGCCGACAAAAAGAAGGGTCGGACGGGGAATGAATCCCCGTTTCCGACGAGCCTTGCGGCCTTGCAGAAGCAAGCTCAGGCGGCCTCTTCCCTCCCTTCTCGGATTCTGCAAAGTCTTGCCACCCCGATCACCCTGCGAGACGTCGTGGTGGGGGTGATGCTGATCGGTTTGGTGGTCGTCCTCCTCGCAAGAATCTCCCTGGCCCCCATCCCCCGGTATCAGGTCGGAGAACTGGCCACTAGCGACCTGGTGACATCTGATGAGTTGATCATCACGAACCAGGCTCTCTCCCGGTTGCAGAGGGATGAGGCGGCATCCAGAGTGCCGGTGGTTTTTGATTATGATCCGGCCGTATTGAATGCCACGCTCCTGCGTCTTCATACGTTTTTCACGGAATCGCGAAACGTCCTGGCTGCGGCCGGTCCAGAGACGAAAGTGCGACCTGCCCTTGCCAAGGCCTTCGAAAACGAATTTGGACGCCCGGCGTCAGGGGCCTTACTCGCCGCCCTGTCGGCACGCCACTACGATGAAGCCCTGGAACAGCAACTAATCTCAGACCTGCAGCGACTCATGCATGACAGCGTTTTGAATGACACGGAAGTCCTGGAGATGGCCTCCCCGGGCACCCGGATTGCCCTGCTCAATATCGATAAGAGTGGCGAGACGGTTCTCCCGGGCCTGCCCCCACACGCTACTCTGGCACGCGCCCGGCAATGGCTGCGCGAGCAACTGCTTCAGTCGACCCTCCTTCCCCCTGAAGTGAGGGAGGAGTTTTCCTCCGCTGCCGAGAACCTGGTCGCCGTCAACGGCCTGTACAACGCCCGCGAGACGCTGGCCCGGCAGCGGGCCGCAGCCCAGGACGCACGCCCTGTTCAAGATCATATTCCTGGCCGGACAAGACTGCTGCGCGCTGGCCAACCTGTCACCCCTGACGTCGTCGAGGCCCTCCAGGCGATGCGGGAAATGGAATCGCGCCGTCGCCGGCCCGAGTACTTCGCAGGCCTCTACATAGCTGTGGTCCTGTTGTCTTTCTTCCTGTGGCATTTCCTCACCCAACGACGCAGTGACGGAATAAGCCCGCAGAGACAGTTCCTGCTGGTCATGATCTCGTTTGTGGTTCTACTGGTCCTCTCCCGGGTCCTCCTGTTTACATTCGATGTGATCAATCAGAATTTTGCCGTTCCGCCGTTCAACGACGTCCTTTCGTCAAAGTTTTCCATTCCCTTTGCCGCAGGGGCGATGCTCGTCACGCTGTTGCTGGACGGCGGGGTGGGTATGATTTACGCGGTCGTTTTGTCGATGTTTGTGGGGTATCTGGGACGCTCTCCGCTGCTTGCGGCCTACGCCCTGGTGTCGAGTCTCGCGGCGATTTATGCGGTGCGTCAGTACCGCGATCGAAGCGCCGTCCTCAAAGCCAGTTTGATTGTGGGCGCCTCCAATTGTGTGATCGTGGCCGGTCTGACACTCCTCGGGGAACGGCCGAATGGCTGGAGGATGCTTATCTTCGATTTTGGAAACGCCATGGTGGGGGGATTTTTCGTAGCCGGGCTGGTTTCCCTGCTTTTGCCCTTGTTCGAGAATGTTTTTGATATATGCACGGACGTGCGTCTGTTGGAGCTTTCAAATTTGAATCTGCCCATCCTGCGCAAGCTCGCCGCCGAGGCCCCCGGAACTTACCACCACAGTATCCTCGTCGGGATTCTCGCCGAGGCGGCCGCTGAAACCATCGGCGCGAATCCCCTTCTGGCCCGGGTGGCCTGCCTCTACCATGACATCGGAAAGATCGGAAAGTCCTCGTATTACATCGAGAATTCCAAGGAGGCGACCCTGCGGCATTCACGCCTGGCCCCGAACATGTCGAGCCTGGTGATTATTGACCATGTCAAGGAGGGTTTGGCGATCGCAAAACAGATCCGCCTTCCTAGACGAGTCACCGATATCATTCCCCAACATCATGGGACCAGCCTGGTGGCGTATTTTTACCACAAGGCTAAATCGGATCAGGATGCCGACGAAATCGGAATTTCCGAGGAACAGTTCCGTTATCCGGGACCTCGTCCGCGATCCAAAGAGTCAGCCCTGATCATGCTGGCCGATTCCATTGAGGCCGCCGCACGGACGGTTGAGAGCCCGAATCCGAAGCGATTACAAAATGTGGTGGATCGCATCGTTGATCGGTTTTTGAATGACCATCAACTCGATGAATCCCAACTCACCTTGAACGAGATCGCCGTCGCGAAACAGGCATTCACTCGAACCCTGTCGGGGATATACCATGAGCGGATCGCCTACCCCGGATTCGACTTCAGCCAGGTGGCCGTTGATGAAGCCTCCTCCGGGTAAGAGACTCATGGTGGATCAGATAGCCACATCGGGGCAGACCCATAGCCACGGCTTGCTCACTGCCGGATAGAGCCGGATGAGCCGGCACCTGCCAGCACGCTCTATGAGGCCATTTCTCTCCCCCGAAACCCCAAACCGCAATCTATGAGATAATGTCATGGCAGGCTTTGGGCTGCGCCGCTGAAGACCAACCATGCCTCTTTTCAACCGGCAAAGACGCGTTCGGATTGATGTTCGGCATTTCTACCCGTTCTTGAAACGGCTGGCGGAGACCCTCGGACATGCGGAAACCGATGTCACAATTACTCTGGTGAGTGATCGCACGATACAGACGCTTAATCGACGCTTCCGGGGGAAGGATCGGCCGACCGACGTGCTTTCATTCCCTGCGGACCGGGACGGCGATCCGTGGAAGCACGTTGCCAGAGAAGAGACCTCCGCCCTCGGAGAAATCATCATTTCGGCGGAAACGGCCCGGCGCCAGGCCGACGAAGAAGGACATTCCGTGCTCGAAGAGATCAAGTTGCTGATCATCCATGGCGCCCTGCACCTGGAGGGATTCGACCATGAATCTGATGGCGGGGAAATGAACCAAAAGGAATATGCACTCCGGGCACGACTCCTATGAATGTTTTGCAGACCATCCTTTTTCTCCTCGTGCTAATGCTGTGGTCCCTGATCGCCGTGATGGAGGTGGCCCTGGCCTCCTTCAGCAAGATCAGCGCCCGACTTCTGGCGGAAGAGGAAAAGAATCCCCGTACCGCATTTCTCCTGCAGCTGGTCGAACAACGCGAGCAGCGCCGCATTGCGCTATCCATGGGATCGCAGACTTGCCTTGTGCTTATTGTGTACCTGCTCGCCTCGCTCTATTTCACCCACCAACGCTTGTTCCATCTGGCCTTTTTAGAGACCTTTGGCACCCTTGTTTTTTTAATCGCGATTTTTCACCAGTTCCTTCCCCGGCTCGTCGCCACCCGTCATCCCGACCGGGTTCTGTTGAGACTGTTCCCACTCGTCGAGGTTTTTTTCGCGATCACTCTTCCCATTGCGGAGCTCCTTCTGAGGGCCCTGCGTGTGTTTGAAGAACCCGATATGCCCGGCGAAAAACCGGATGAACCTGCCAATCCCGGAGAGATTCAGGCGCTGCTGGACGTCGGCGAGGAGGAAGGGATCATCGAAGAATCCGATGGCGCCCTGATCCAATCGGTCGTGGAGTTTGGTGATAAGTTGGCGAAAGACTGTATGACGCCCCGAACGGAAATAGTGGCCATTGAGGACACCGCCACCCTGGACCAGGTTCAGGAATTGATGGTGGCCAGAAAACACTCCCGCATCCCGGTCTATCACGAAGACATCGACAACATCTGGGGAATCGTTTTTGTCCGGGACCTGCTCGTGGAGCTGGAGAAGGGAGATCCGCATCGCCTGGTCAAAACCGTCGTGCGTCCCGTCCTCTTCGTGCCTGAGACCAAACCCGTGGCCGATCTGCTGAAGGAACTGCAGAACGAAACGGTCAAAATGGTTATTGTCATTGATGAGTTTGGCGGAGTGGCCGGACTGGTCACCATTGAGGACCTCGTTGAAGAGATCGTGGGCGAGATTCATGACGAGGACGAGGACCGGACGGAAGCCTATTTTCGGATCAGCAACGACAAGTATATTTTCTCCGGGAGCCTCCCGATCGGGCGAGTGGAGGAGTTGCTCAACATGGAGATCAGCGACGAAGATTACTCCACGATCGCCGGGTTCGTGATCTCGAAGCTCGGCCGCGTTCCTCAGGCCGGCGAGCGCCTCGATCTGGACGGGTTGCACGTTGAAATCCTCGATTCCACCTCGAAACAGATCCAGAAATTGCGGGTTGAAAAGCGACAGCAACAGACCGCGTCCGAGTAATTCTCTATGGCAAAGTCGGGATTTGTGGCCATCGTTGGAAGACCCAATGCGGGTAAGTCAACGCTGTTGAACCGCCTGGTCGGAGAGAAGGTGGCTATCGTTTCGGTCGTCCCGCAGACGACCCGCAACCAGATCCGGGGAGTCGTCAACGGCCCCGAAGGTCAGATCGTCTTCATTGATACCCCCGGCATCCACCGGCCCCTCCATCGATTGAATCAACGCATGATGAAGATGGTTCATGCGGCCCTGGAGGGCCTCGATCTGGTACTGCTGATCGTGGACGCCTCATTGCCTTTCGGCGAAGGGGATCGTTTTGTTTTGAACCTGCTGCGGGAGAAGAACCTGCCCTCCTTCCTTCTGCTGAACAAGATCGACCAGATTAAGAAGGCTGACCTTCTCCCGCTGATCGCTCGATATGCCAATGAATTGAGCTGGCTCGAAGTCATTCCTGTCAGCGCCCTGACGGGCGAAAATGTAGACCTCCTTCTAAAACGCATCTTTGCAGCCTTGAGGGAGGGCCCGTCCTACTTCTCCCAGGATGAGTACACCGACCAACCCGAACGGATCCTCGCCGCAGAGTTCATCCGGGAGAAAATCATGCATCACACGCGAGAAGAGGTTCCGCATTCCGTGGCCGTCATCCTCGAGAAATTTGAAGAGGGAGAGCGATTGGTTCGAATCTATGCCTCGATTCTGGTGGAACGCGATTCACAAAAGGGGATCTTGATCGGCCAGAAAGGAAGAATGCTCAAGCAAATCGGTACCGACGCGCGCTGGGAACTGGAGCGCCTTTTAAACACGAAGGTCTATCTGGAATTGTTTGTGAAGGTCAGGCCGCACTGGCGAGATAACGAGGCCGTGTTGGACGAGATTGGGATCGCGAAGATCCGATCGTAGGGAACTAATTCAAGAGATGACAGCGATAAGCCCGGATACGCAATCGCCTGATGTAGCACGCGCGGCCACGGGGGCGGAACACGGAAGCACCACGGTCACAGGCAGCAGTCAGCGGATGATCTCGCTGGACGTCTTCCGTGGCCTTACCATTGCCGCCATGATCCTGGTTAATAACCCCGGAACATGGAAGAGCGTGTATGGCCCCTTGCGGCATGCCGAATGGAACGGATGGACCCCGACCGATTTGGTTTTCCCTTTCTTCCTGTTCATCGTAGGGGTGTCACTGACCCTCTCCTTCGCCCGCCGCCGAGCGCAAGGCGCCTCCCAAGCCGATCTGTTTAAGCAAGTAGTGCGCCGGTCTTTGCTCATCTTCGCTCTGGGATTATTGTTGAACGGCTTTCCCTACTATGATCTCTCCAGGATCCGAATTCCCGGGGTGCTCCAGCGCATCGCCCTTTGTTACCTCTTCGCCGCTCTTATTTTCCTGACCACAAGGATCAGGGGACAAATCATCGCAACGGTTGGATTGCTGGGAGGATACTGGATCCTGATGACGGCGGTTCCAATTCCCGGGATAGGTCACAGTTCCCTGACGATGCAGTCGAATCTCGCCGCCTACATCGACAATGCCCTGCTCCATGGCCATATTTACCGACCCGCCTGGGATCCCGAAGGATTGCTGAGCACTCTGCCGGCCATCGCGTCGGTGCTGCTCGGCATCCTTACGGGTCACTGGCTGCGCGCAGCGAAATCACCGCTCTCTCGCACTCGGGGCCTGTTGCTGGGGGGAGCGATCGGAATCCTCGCGGGCCAACTCATGAGTTTCTGGTTCCCCATCAACAAAAATCTCTGGACCAGTTCTTACACCGTGTTTACAGCCGGAATGGCGCTGGTCTTGTTTGGGATCTGTTATTGGATCATCGACGTCCAAGGATACCGGAAATGGGCCATTCCGTTTGTGGTCTATGGAATGAACGCCATCGCAGTGTACGTCCTCTCCGGGCTGGCGGCAAAGGCGTCCGTTACCTGGACGGTCACGCAGGCTGTCGGCAGCAAGGTCTTGATTCAAACATTTCTCTATACGAAGTTCTTCGCTCCGCTCGCCTCCCCGGTCAACGCCTCCCTGATGTGGGCAATCGCTTATGTGGTCTTCTGGATGGGTGTGATGTGGGTGTTCTACTGGAAGAAAATCTTTATCAAGATCTGAAATCGCAGGTAGGCCTCGTAAACTCCAATCTGTCCGGCCAATCGGCGTAAGAATAGTGGATTCTCCAGAGTTAAAGGGTGGAACCCCCAAGGAAAATAAGCGATGCAGGCTCTTCCCAAATTGAGAATCCTATATAGACTCACCCTCGGGTTTGTCTTCGGATATGCCTCATACTGCCTCCTGGTTGTTTTTTATGAGTTATACAGAGATGTCCAATATGGAGCGCGTTTCGACGGAGAACACGTCGTCCACTTCTGGATTTTTCCCATTGGCATTCTTGATCTGTTTATGGGTGATTGGAGAGTATTCTGGCGTGATCTAATGCCGGGAGACGTTCTCTGTTACAGCCTGATTGTCTTCTGGAGTTGGTGGTTTCTCCGCGGTTCTTCGTTGCGAAAATTCTATCCAAAGAAAAATGATGATTGATCGGTATTTGGTTGGCCAGAAAGTAGAAACGTTGGTGTTCACGCAGGTGCTGCTGAGTCAGAACATGCGCCCGGAGAGTTTTCAGCGATAAAGGATGGAGACTGGCAACTTTCTCGATATCAATCGGAGACCCCTGAAGATGTAGCTGTCTGTCCTGGCTTGATCTATTTTTCCGAATCCCCCCATCGGAAGGTGGGGGATGATTCAGGTACAACCTACCGACGGGCAAGCCTCAACATTGAAATCCCCCCACCGGAAGGTGGGGGATAGTTCAGATCCGGCCTCTCGCTCAGCCGGGAGTCGGGACCCCTATCGATTCCGCCCGGCAACATCAGAAGAACAATTCCTAAATCCTGGTAGTAGATTGATTGAAGCGATTCCACGCGCGCGTGTCGGTGAGGCGGAACTTGAAGTATCCCCCGACTCCCGTCGGGGGGATTCATTAGGAATGTGATGGGGGCCCCAGTAGGTTCGGTCTGAAGCATCCCCCAACTACCGTTGGGGGGATTGCCTGACTAAAAGGAGGAGTAAAGGGGACTGACACCTTTTCCGATATCAACCGGATGCCCCTGAAGATGCAGCTGTCTGTTCGCACTTCAACGCCACGGACACCGAAGGGTCGGAGTTTGTGAGGATGGTTCTCCTACCGGGCCTTCATGATGACCAGTGTTTGATCATCCCTCTGCGGAGATCCTGCAGCGAATTCACGAACGGTCTCGAATAATATTGTTTTCAGTGCAGCCGGATCCAGATGACATTGGTTCTTGATGGTCTCGAGCAAGCGCTCCGTTCCAAATTCCTCGCCCTCATGATTCATGGCCTCCGAAATTCCATCGGAGTAAAACACGATCGTATCCCCCGCGGCAAACGCCAGTTTGCGCTCGTCGTAAACCACGTCCTGAAAAAGCCCCAATGGGACCCCCGAAACCTCCACTAACTCGGCCGACCCCTCATGGCAGAAGATTGGTTTGGGAAGGCCTGCATTGGAAATGATCATCGTCCGGGCCGATTCATCCCAAACGGCATAACACAAAGTCATGTAACGGCCCTCGATGCGGCGCTGGCAGAGCGACCAGTTGACCCGAACCAGCATCTCCGCCGGGGAATACTGCCGCGTGGCGCGCGTTCGAATGATCCCGCTGGTCATGGCGCTGTAGAGCGCCGCGGGGGCGCCTTTGCCTGAGCCGTCTCCCACCGCGATCGCAAGCTTGGAGCCGTCGTAAGGGAGGAAGTCGTAGAGGTCTCCCCCCAGGATATGGGCCGGCTTGAACTCCGCCGCTATCTCCATTCCCTCCAAATGAGGAATTTCGTCGCTGACGAGATGGTACTGGATCTCGCGGGCAAACTGCATCTCCCGCTCCATCCGTGCTTCTTGCCGCGCGACCCGTTCATAGAGCCGGGCATTCTCAATCGCAGTGGCAATCTGGCTGGCGAGCAGGGTCAAAATCCATTCGTGTTCTTCGGTAAAATATCCCTGCTTGCCGCTTTCCAGGTCGAGGACGCCGATGGCCCGATCCTTATGAATCAAGGGAATGACCAGTTCGGATCGGGTTTCTGAATTGCAGCTGAGATAACGAGAATCCTGAAGGACGTTGTCCACCCGAATCGCCCTCTTTTCGGCGGCAGCCGCACCAACCAGACCTTCTCCAAGGGGCACCCTCAGCTTATCCTGGGTCCGCTGGTCAAATTTGAACGACATGCGCGTCTTGAGCACGTCCTGCCGCTCGTCCACCAGCATGATGGCAAACATGTCGTAATCGATCACCTGCTTGATGACTTCCGCCACCTTCTTGAGCAGGCTCTCCAGGTTCAGGATCGCGATCATCTGCTCGCTGATTGAATTGAGCGTGCTCAACATTTCGGCCTGTTTCCGGGTCCTCTCGTATAACCTCGCGTTTTCAATTGCCGTGGCAATCTGGCTCCCCAACAGCTCGAAGACGTGGCTGTGGTAAGACGAGAAAAAGTGGGGCTTGGGGCTCTCGATATCCAGGACTCCAATGACCCGGCCCTGGGCAATCAGCGGAACAGCCAATTCCGATTTCACCGTCTCGTAGGCCTTGATATATCGAGGGTCCTTGGAAACGTCTCCCACCAAAAGGACCCGGCGTTCCGCCGCCGAACTTCCGATCAATCCCTCCCCTATCTTAATGCGGAGATGGTCGACCACTTCCGGCGAATGACCAATCGCAAAACGGATAAAGAACTCCTGCGTTTTTTCCTCGAGTAGAAAAATGGCAAAGATCTGGTAGTCCACAACACTCTTGAGTAACTGCGCGATTTTGGGAAGCAGTAGATCAAGATCCAGAATGGCATTGATCTCTCTACCGATCTCCACCATCGCCGTCAGGATGCGCGTGCGCTCCTCCAACTCGCGCTTCACGGTCGGAGAAGTCGTCCGAATCTTATAAATGGTTTCCATTTGATCTTTTTGATCTTTCATGGCGACTCGACAAGCAGCTCATGCCACGGCGGAGGCGTGCTGACCCACCTTCCAGACCGTGCGCAAAAATATAGGCAGGATGGCTCCTGCCTCGATCCCCACCGGAAATTTCCCGCGAAGGGCTACCCTTGGATCTTCAATTCCGGACTGTGCCGGGATCCCTCGACGATCTTTACGCTGGCGCTCGCCCCGATGCGGGTTGCACCGGCTTCCACCATCTGCCTGGCGTCTTCGAAGGTTCGTACTCCCCCCGACGCCTTGATGCCGATGTCCGGACCCACGACTCTTCGCATTAACTCAATATCCTTCGCGGTCGCCCCGCCCCCCGAAAATCCGGTTGATGTTTTCACAAAATCCGCCCCAGCCGCCTTCGCCAGCGTGCAGGCTTTAATCTTCTCCTCGTCATTCAGGAGAAACGTTTCAATAATCACCTTGGTAATCGCCCCATAGCGGTGACAGACATCGACCACGCCGGCGATATCTTCTTCCACCAGGGTATACTGCCGGGATTTCAGGGCCCCGACATTCATCACCATGTCCACCTCGTCCGCCCCCAGACAAATCGCCTGTTTGGCCTCATAGGTCTTCACGCTGGGCAGCGTTGCCCCCAGGGGAAAACCCACGACAGTCGCCACCTTTACGCAGGAGTCCTTCAGCAACCGTGCGCACAGCTTGACCCAGTTCGGATTGATGCACACGCTGGCAAACTGAAAGGTCCGTGCCTCCTCACAAAGCCGGCGGATCTGATCCTCCGTGGCGTCCGGCTTGAGGAGAGTGTGATCGATGACGTGGGCAATCCCCTGGTCGATACAGGACATGCCCGAGCAGGTCGAAATCCGGTCAGCGCCGCAATCGAGGATCTTATGCGCTTTGACGGAACAATCGCCGCGGCACTCTGCAGTGCATTCCTGGCTGATGCGGTCATCGATCCAGCTGCTGTCCGAGCGAGCGGGGATTCCCCCCGCGTGCATGCGCGACCAGAGCTCGGCGGCAATCGACTCAATCAACTTCTCAAGATCCGTTGGGGACATGTTCCTATCAAGACTAATGCGGCAGGAGCCCCCGCGTGTGGTCCCGCTCCCATCCGACTTGGCGGTGCGGATCCCCTGCGTGAAATGGAAGAAACGGCCGGCGAACCTATTCCTTCCTCAAAAATCTCTTTTCGATCTCCATGATCTTGTCGACGCGCTTCTGATGGCGTCCGCCCGCAAACTTCGTGGTCAGCCAGGTCGTGACAATGTCTTTCAATTGATCCAACGAATGCAACTTGCCTCCCAGTGACAGCACGTTCGCGTTGTTATGCTCGCGCGAATTCCGCGCAGTGGCTTTATCGTAACACAGGGCTGCACGAATTCCAGGCACCTTGTTGGCGGCCATGGCGGACCCGATCCCGGCGCCGTCAATCATAATTCCCTGCCGGCATTCCCCTTTGGCGACCGCCTGCGCCACCAGATAGGCATAATCCGGGTAATCGACAGGCTCGCTGTCGTAGGTCCCATAGTCTTTGACAGTAAAATGAAGCTCATCGAGAAGAAACTTCTTCAGCTGCTCCTTCATGGCAAAACCGCCATGGTCAGCCCCGAGCGCAATCGAGCGGTCAGCAGAAGCCGGTGAGCCGATCGCGTCCTTCGGCAGAAGGACAATCGTGACCCCGCGCTCAGCCGCTTCCTCCCGCGCGCTGTCGGTCACGATGGCCTCAGCCGCGACTTCAATTCGGGCTCCCCGCTCCAGGGGGAGGATATCCTGCCGCGTCAAAACTTTGAGTGGGTTCATTGCAGAATGAAGGCGGCTAGTGGATGTCTGCGTTGGGATCGATCACGACACAGATGTCGGGAAGATTCCGGTACTTCTGTCCGACATCCAGGCCATACCCCACCACAAACTTGTCCGGAATATCGAAGCCAATGTAATCGGCGTGAACTTCCTTGATGCGTCTTGCCGGTTTATTTAAGAGCGCGCAAATCTTCAAGGACGCCGGTCTTCGGTTCACCAGATAGTCCTGAAGGTAACTGAGGGTTAACCCGGTGTCCAGGATGTCTTCGATCAGAATGACATCCCGTCCTTCAATCGAGGAGTCGAGATCCTTGGTAATTCGAACCACCCCGGAACTCTTGGTGCTCGCCCCATAACTCGAAACAGCGATGAAATCCAGCGACAAGGGAAGGGGGATGTTACGGACCAGATCCGAGAGAAAGATGCAGGCCCCCTTCAGGATCGCAATCAAATGAGGCGTCCGCCCCTGATAATCAGCCGTGATTCGCTGTCCCAGTTCCTGAACGCGTTTCTGGATCGCTTCATGAGACAACAGAAGCTCGAGGTTGCTTCGAAAGGACGCCGGCGCAGACATTTATTTTTCCTCAAAAGAGAGGTGAGAAGCAGTCGAACAGTAGCCCGCAATTTACACCATTTGTGCTAGGTTGGCAAGGCGCGCATACAAAGTATTTGGTAGGACGGCTTGACCTCCCCTCAAATTCGAGCTACATTCCTCCACAGAATTAGGGTTGGATGTCGGGGGGCTGATTGTTTTTCCGCAGGCGCAGTCCAGAGTCATATCTCACAAGTCTATTTGGGTGAACCCTCAGGCATCAGAGTTTTTCCAGGCAATAGAACGTGCGCGGACAGATACCCCATCGCGAAGGCTGCTCATTCTCCCTTCTACAGACGAAGAGGCAAAAGGAAGGATAGGCTCAACCGTAGGCTCTCTCCAAGTTAAATATCGGCATCATTGAATGACGACAATGCGTGTGTCGATTCATCCCCAGATCTGCAAGTTCGATTTAAAGTTTGACACCTCTCCTCGGGGGAGTGTCTCGCGTGTGAGATCAGCGTTAACTCTCGCCCCGGATTTCGATGTTCGAGAACATACTAATCGCAATGAAACAATTCCTAAGGAGGAACAATGAGAATCACAAATTCTCTCCGCTTATGGGCCATTCTCTCAGTCTTGGTGTTCTTGGCCGCGACGCCGGCACTTGCACAATCGCAGGCGAGCACTGGCCAGATTGTCGGGATTGTTTCGGACCAGACAGGCGCAGCGATTCCCAGCGCTAAAGTGACCATCGTCAATCCGGCCACCGGTCTGATCCGAGAGTTGTTGACGAATGACGTCGGGCAATACCGGGCCCAGCTCCTGCCCCCTGCCAAGTATTCGGTAACGGTTGAAAAGCAGGGATTCAGCACCGCCAAGGAGCCGGATGTGGTAGTGACGGTCGGCAGTTCCATCGACCTCAACATCACGATGCAAGTGGGAGGTCTGAGCCAAGTGGTCGAAGTCTCCGCGGCCCAACTTGAAGTCACCCGCTCAGAGGCGGGGTCGACGCTGAACGACGACTATATTTCGAACCTTCCTATCAATGGCCGCCGGTTCCATGACTTTGTCACGATCACACCCACGGTTCAGGTGGAGCCCCAGCGACAACAGCTTTCCTTTGTGGGCCAACGTGGAATCAATGGGAACGTCAACATCGATGGGGCGGATTATAACGAGCCCTTCTTCGGCGGTCTCCGCGGCGGAGAGCGGTCTAACCTCGCCTTTACGATTCCTCAGGAGTCCATCCAGGAATTTCAGGTCGTGGCACAGGGGTACTCCGCCGAATTTGGCCGGTCTACGGGTGGACTGGTCAATGCCATCACGAAATCGGGCACCAATGAGTTTCATGGAACCATCTTTTCCCTCATGCGTCTCAAAGGACTAGGGGCCAATAACGCCTTTGGCCAGCGCGCCGTGACGAACCAATGGCAGGAAGGGGGTTCCGCGGGCGGTCCCATCCGGAAGGATAAAACTTTCCTCTTTGGTTCCATTGAGCGGCAGGACCAGAGAATCCCGCGGCAGGTGGGATTCACGGCGTTGAACAACGTCGTCCGGGATGCCACCAACGCTGAAGCCTTCGATTACTTCAAAACGCTGGAGGGACCCTATACAGCGACCAACGATGCGACGGCTTTTCTGGTCAAGATTGACAACAACTTCGGGATCAAGAATCGGCTGTCGGTCCGATACAACTATTCGAGAAACACCGGATTGAATGCCGTCAACGCCGGGACACAAATTGACCCCACCACCAACACCGCACTTACGAATAACGGGACGGAGGGCGATCGAATCCATACCATCGCAGGACAGTTGACCACGGTCTTCTCCTCGAACCTCCTGAATGAGCTCAGGATGCAGTATTCCCGCGAAGAGCGCCCCCGCGATGCCAATGCGATCGCCACAACCGTCGAAGCCAGCGGGGTCGGGAGTTATGGGACCGTGAGTTTCCTGCCAACAACGGCGACTGACTATCGGATCCAGCTCTCCAACTCGATTGCCTGGACCAAAGGCAGCCACAGCATTCGCGTCGGCGGAGAATACAATTACACCAACATCTTCCAGCTTTTTGCGTTCGACCAAAGCGGGGCCTTCCGTTTTACCGGGAGCGTCCCGACGACGAATCTCCAAATCATGTCGCTCAATGCCGCCCAGCCCACCAAGAACCGGTTTGATAACACGACGGCTTTTTATCAACACGCCCTGGGCAACGGGACCCTGGGGGCGGGGGCCAACGGGTTGGCGTTCTTCGCACAAGATAACTGGAGAATCAGCCGCCGATTCACGTTGAACTATGGTTTGCGCTGGGAGGCGGCACTGAACCCCCCACCTGAGGCGAACAACACCTCCATGATCAACAAGGTTCAGAACGTCACATTCCCCGTCGGGCTCTCGTTCGATCCCACCTTCATTCCTGACCAGACCAAGCAGTTTGCACCCCGCCTGGGGTTTGCCTTTGATCCCAAGGGGGATGGAACCACCGTGATTCGCGGCAACGCGGGAGTCTTCTATGCCCCTACCCCTCTCCTGGTCTTTTCCAATCCCCTGAACAATTTCCGTATCCCTCCTGGAGACCTGCGCATCCGCTTGCCCCTTGCCGTCCCGGCCGGAAATCCCAACAACACGGTGTACAAGCAGCTGCTCGCGATCGGGATTGACCTGAACAAATTCTCGCTGGGGAGCTTGCCGATCCTGACGGTTCAACAGGTCCAGAGTATCGCCACGGCACTCGGTCTGACATTCGATCCCTTTGCGGGGGCTGGGCCTCTGGGCATGGCACGGGATTTCGAGAATCCCCGATCTTTCCAGTGGGCCCTGGGCATCGAACACGAACTCGCCCGGGGTATCACGGCGGGCGCTGACTTTTATTACGTCAACACCGTGCATCTCGAACGAAACCACGAACTGGACCTTCCGGCCCCGACCCTTCGGGCCGCCGATGGACGGTTCGTCTATAACGTGCCCTCGCTCATCCGTCCTGTCTCGTCGCTCAGCAGTGTTCAGATCCGCGAGTCGTCAGCCCGCTCACTTTACAAGGGATTGGTCTTCCGGTTGAACTACACTCGTACCAAGCTCCAGATGAAGGCCTTTTACACACTCTCGTGGAACTATTCTGATGACGACAATGAGAGAAGTTCGGGCGGCTCGGACGCGGTCGATCAGTTCCACCTCAATCTGGACTATGGCTTTTCCCGCCTCGATCGCAGGCACCAGTTCAGCTGGATTACAAACTACTCCTTGCCCGCGGGATTCGAGATCAGCTGGAATGCTCGCATCTACTCGGGAATCGCCCTCAATGCAACTGCCGGAAGCGATACGAACGGCGATGCGATTAGTACCGATCGCCCGTACTCCGCTCCCGGGGTTATCTTCCCGCGGAACTCCTTCCGGAACCAGCCGATGTACAATGTGGACATGCGCTTCTCCAAGACCTTTAAGTTCAAGGGCGATCGTTTTGGGCTTCAGTTCCTGGCTGACTTCTTCAACCTGTTCAACTTTGATAATGTCCAGATTGGTAGTACCAACTCCCGCTACGGTGTCGGCATCGATGCAACGGGGGCGACCGTAGCGCGCCTGGCTCAATTTCAGCGCATATTCCTGCCGGATGGAACCTACGACAAGACCAATAGCCCGGGGCCACCATTTCAGACGCAGTTGGGAATCCGTTTCACCTTCTAATGAGCCCGCGGGCCTGACAAATCGCCAATCCTCCGTGGAGGGTTGGCGATTTTTTTTGTCCAATTGGCGGATAAGAACCGGAAAAAAAAGCGGGTCAGTTTTTCACCGACCCGCCATCAATCCCTGTCTGTGCGGCGATCCCGCAAAGCGCATACGCGTCAACCTAAAGAGGATTGATTTTAAAGGTGGAAGGGGACGGTTCTGTCGAATTCCCCCAGCGGAAGCTGGGGGAAAGTTCAAGTACAGCCTACAAACACAGGCTCTAAAAATAAACTACCCCTCCCCCATCCCGCTTCGCGGGATGGGGGAGGGAAGATAATGAAAATGGGATCGCTACTGTAGGCTGTAACTGAATCATCCCCCGGCTGCCGCCGGGGGGATTATGAACCGCTCGTTACACCGCTCTTAGGTTGACGCGAATGCGCAAAGCGGGATCGCCGGATTAGTTAAATCCCTTCAGAACGTAATCTTCGCCGCCAGCTGCAAAATCCGCGGTCCCGCGGTTGAAAGCGGGGTCCCGAAATTGGATTGCCGCACGAGGACCTGTTGCGCCGCGATGGTCTGCAATGACCACTGCGTCGTTCGGACGGTGTTGAAGTTGGTACGGTTAAAGATGTTGAAACCCTCAAAGATCAACTGCAACCGGGCACGTTCGTGAATTGGAATCTCGCGCGTCACCCGCGGATCCACCGACACGAAATTCGGGAGTGTGAAAGTATCACGACCCAAACCCGGGAAGCGATCGGTCTGCTGATTCGAATCGCCGTTCAAATCGCCTCCCCCAACCTTCCCGGTGAAGGGTTGACCGGACTGCGCAGTCAAAATACCGCTGAGCGACCATCCACTGGCCAAAGCACGAACAAAGGGGTTGGTCAGGCCCTTCGCATAGTTGTTCAAATCCCACACCGTGCTCACCACAAACCGGTGCCGTTGATCATTGATGCCGAGCGCCCGGTCCGAACGGATATCAAACGTGCTCTGGATTTGTTTGCCGTCATCCCCGCTGCTGAACGGAACGACGGATGTTGCATCCGGAACGTCATCAATGACTTTGCTTAGCGTGTAGGACACTAAGAGCTGATAGTTCCGAGAGAACCGCTTATTCAACGAAACGGTCATCCCGTGGTAAATGGAATTGGCGTCACTCTCAAAGGTCTCGATGCGGAGGAAGTGGCTGAGCGGCCGGGGGCTGGAATAGAACGGAAACGCCACCTGAGTTCCATCCGAGGTGGGCAGCGTCCTGAGCACTGGCGGCGCCAGATTGCGATCCAGGGTACGCTGCAGTTTGGCTCCCCGAACCCCTAAATACGATACCGTGATGGAGGTATCCTTCATGATCTGGTACTCAAATCCAAAACTTCCCTGCTGCACATAGGGTTGGACATAGTCTTTTGAGAAAGCGTAGATCGTGGGCGAGGGAAGGGTCACTCCGGTCGGGATGCCCGGTAGAATATTGGGATAGGTCGGGACCCCGGCGCCCCGGAAGGTCAAGGTTTGAACGTTAATCCCATTGTTGGAGTGCGCTGTTCCCACCATGATCGAGGGGGTGCGTCCATAGAAGATCCCGTACCCGCCGCGCACGACCAGCTTGTCCGACCCCCCGAGTTTCCACGCAAATCCGAATCGAGGCCCGAAGTTGTTCTTGTCGGTATTCAGAAAACTGGTATCGATGCCCGCCGCGGCCAATTGGGGATCCGGATTCTGCGTGGGCGGCTGATTGAAATTCTGGATGTCATAGCGAAGGCCAAAATTCAAGGTCAGGCTGGGAGTGGCATGGAATTCATCCTGAATGAACCATCCCAATTCCCAGAAGTCCGGGAAGGTGGAGGGTCCCGAAGTTCCACTGCCGGGGAATGCCTGAACGTATTGCTCCCCCGGGCCGTTCGGGACTCCGCCGGCAAAACTGGCCAGACTATTGAAGGTGTAAGACCCTGAGAAGTTTCCTGGAAAGAAGTTCAATATTCGATCAATGTTGACATCGAATCCCGCCTTGAGATTGTGTTTGCCGAATGTGTGCGCCACATTGTCAACGAACTGGACGCGCTTGATGGTCGTCTCTCGCGGGCTGAAAGAGTTTCTTCCAATGGTCAGCACGTTTTGCCCACCTTGATTGATGACCGCCTCAGGATTGGCACTATTGGCCAGGCCCGGCTCCTTGTCCCGCGCAAACTGGAAACGGACTTCATTCACCGTGTCTTTCCAGAGGACGGAGGTGAGACTCGCGCTCACGGTGTCGGTAAAGACGTTGGAAGCTCCGGTATGTTGAGACGAGTTCTGAGCTCCGCCATTTTCAAAGCCCTCACCATTGAATTTCTGGTGGTTGAACCGCCCGGTCAGATGGTTGTTCTGAGACAACTGCCAATCGATCTTCCACAGGAAAACGTCCTGGTTCTGGGTTCGATTCCAGCTGTCGGCCAGTGGAGTAAGAATGGCCAACGCCTGCTGTGTCGCGGGATCGCTCGGAAAGGGTTGCTTTCCGCCCAGGAACACAACGTTTGGCTGCGTGTTCCGTTGTCCGTCGTAATCAAAAAAGAAGAACGCCTTGTTTTTCACGATGGGACCGCCGATGTTGCCACCGAATTGATTGAAGTGAAATGGCGACTTGGGACGGTTCAGCGAATTGTTGAAAAAGTCATTGGCGTTGAGCGATTTGTCACGGTAGAACTCAAAGACCGTCCCATGGAATGCGTTTGTGCCCGACTTCGTCACGACATTGATCACGGCGCCGCCAGCCCGGCCGAATTCTGCGGAGTACGAATTGGAATTTACCTGGAATTCCTTGACCGAATCTTCGCTGAACTGGTAGGGGGCGCGGCCGGATCCGGTGCGGCCCAGGGTTTGACCAAAGAAGGTATTGTTGTTGTCGGTTCCATCAATCTGCAGGCTGTTCAAGGTTCCGCGTTGGCCCGCGAAGCTGATATCCCCGAGGCGGTTGTCCCGCGTCACCCCGGGAGTCAGCAAGACAAAATCGATGAAGTTCCGGCCGTTGACCGGCAGATCGGCGATCGAGACGTCTCCGATAGTGTTGGACACGCTGCTTCGCGTTGTTTCCACCACCGGCGCTTGCCCCGTCACTGTGATGGTTTGCTTTTGACCCGCCACCGCGGCTGTGAAATTGACAGTGAGGACTTGACCGACGGTCAGTTTGACCGAGGAGGATTTTGAAGTATTAAAACCTGTCGCCTCAACCGTGACTTCATATTCACCCACCGGGAGTGCCGGGATGCGGTAGTACCCGGTGGTGTCCGTGGTCATCGAACGAGTCAGTCCGGTAGCCAGATTTCTTGCCGTGACCTGGGCGCCGGGAACCACGCCCCCCGACGGATCAACCACGGTTCCTTGAATGGCGCCCCCGGTTGATTCCGTCTGTGCAAATGCAGGACACGTGCTCCCTGCGATCAAAAGGAGTAGCGCCGTCACGCCACAGAAAATTGTGCGTAGGGTTTCAGACATCCTTGACATAGTCGGTCGCTCCTGTGTATCGGGTTATAGTAACGATTTTGTTTTAATGGGAACAAAACTGGATCGAACTTGAAGTCAATCTACTCTAACAACACATCGCCGGGATCGTATGTCCCATCCCCATCTCGGGAACCTACAACTCATCTCCTAAATTGATCCGGAATCGTGACCGAAAAAGTAACCAAACTTGGGAGAATTATCAAGGGGTTTTTCTGGGGCAAAAGTCAAGGCTCAGATGAGGTGATGAAACTCAAGAATAGACCGGTTGAGGCTCGGGCAGAAAGGCCAGGTTCGAGTCTTCCTGGCCTGGCATAGTCATCTTCTTCAGATGGACGCGGCCTGGACAAGGGACAGGGTCGCCATACTCTATATAGCCGCTTTGTTTGAAGGGCCTCAAGTTGTTGTACCTATCGTGGAGCTTCCAGAATCCATAACAGTTTTCCAAAAGTTGGAATATATTCCAAAGTGCTCGAGATGTGAGCACGGACGCACCACCGTAACTGTTGAAACTTCAGAGGTTATTAATAGGATCGATTTTATTGAATTTGGCCTCAGAGATGCTCCCTTAATGGTCGTAGGCTCGGGTAGAACTTTCCCTTAGGAGCCGATGCAATTCTCAATCCCATTTCTAAAGAACCATAACCGGCAGTGGGACCCTTCAAATCGGTTAAACCTGTGAAATCTAAGAAAGACCTAATATCCAATCTTTAAAAACAAAGGAGTTAAGAAATGAAAAAGAGGCTTTTGTTTTGCGCCCTGGTTCTGGTTTTTGCGGGCCTGACGTCGACTCAGATTTGGGCCCAAGGACAAGGTACGGGCTCGATTGATGGCACCGTAACTGACTCCTCCGGCGCGGTGATTCCCGGCGTCAAAATTGTCATACAAAACCTGGGAACCAATTCGACTCGGGAGATGACGACCGACGCCTCAGGACATTATCGGGCGGATATCCTTACTTCCGGCGAGTACTCAATCACCGCGAGCCAAGCCGGCTTTACAACCACGAAACTTGAGAAGGTGACGGTGTTCGTTGGAACCTTGACCTCTGGCGATTTGAAAATGGCGGTCGCCGGGACACAGCAAACGGTCGAGGTCACAGCGGAAGCTCCGCTTACTGACGCAGAAAAGATCGCCGTGGGTGGCTCCGTAGGCGAACGCGCCATTGAGGACCTCCCGGTCAACGGTCGCCGATGGTCCAATTTCGTCCTTTTGACACCCGGCACGATTCCTGATGGAAACTTCGGCCTGGTCAGCTATCGCGGGATTTCGGGACTTCATAACAACAACTCCATCGATGGGGCGGATGACAACCAAGCCTTTTTCTCCGAAGCGAATGGCCGCACTCGTACGCCCTATGCCATCAGCCAAGCCACCATCAAAGAATTCCAGGTCGGCTTGAGCAATTATTCGGCTGAGTTTGGCCGTGCCGCGGGCGGGACAGTCAATGCCGTCACAAAATCCGGGACCAACCAGTTCCATGGAGAAGGGTTCTACTTTTTGCGAACGAAGGCCTTCATTGCCATGGATCCCTTCATCAAAGCTCAAGGCAAACCCCAACCCGATGAAAAACGCCAGCAGTTCGGAGGCGCCGTGGGCGGCCCCCTCGTCAAAGATAAACTCTTTATCTTCGGGAACTATGACGAGCAACTACGCAACTTTCCTATCACGACACTCCCGAATGTTCCTCTGGCTTCACAGGCCTGCACAGTGCCCGGATGTGCCGCAACACTGGCATTTCTCAACAGCCAGGTCGGCACCTTCCCGCGCCAGGGAAATAACTATATTTTCCTAGTCAAGCTAGACTGGCTCATCAACCAGAATAACACCCTGACAGGCGAGTATAATTATCACAAGTGGCACTCTCCCAACGGCATTCAGACAGCTGCGACGGTCACTGTCTCACCCTCAGCCAATGGTAGCGATGATGTGCGGACCGATCTCCTGACCGCCCGGCTGACTTCAGTGTTGTCCGGCAGCAAGGTTAACGAATTCAGGTTCCAGTTTGGCCGTGATTTTGAATTCGAGTTTCCCAATGCGCCCGGACCCAGTGTTTTCTTTACCAACGGCATCCAGTTTGGCCAGCCCAATTTCCTGCCACGCGCGGCTTTCCCGGATGAAAAGAAGCTCCAGTTTGCCGACAACTACTCCTTTGTCCATGGAAACCATTCCTTCAAGGCGGGATTGGACATCGTGCACTATGACGAATTGCTCATCAACCTGTTCAGCGGGGGCGGCGTTTACACTTATGGAAACGCCCTTTCATTCAACGGGGGAAGCAGTCAATTGAATGCCCTGGCAGCAGACTGTCCGCCTCAAGCCACAGGTTGTGTTCCTCTCAGCTCAGGGGCGACCACTGGAAAGCACTACTCCTCATTCGTTCAAGCGTTTGACCTGACGGGCCAAAGTGGCAGGTCAAGTTTTGCCACCACCAACTGGAACTTCTATCTCCAGGACAATTGGCGAGTACGCCCGAGTTTCACTCTTTACCTCGGAATCCGGTATGAATTACAGCATCTGCCGCAGCCGGGGGCCGCCAACCCCGCAGTTCCACTCACAGGCCAAATCAACCAGGACACCAACAATTGGGCCCCTCGGATTGGCTTCTCCTGGGACCTGTTCGGAAGCCACAAGACGGTTCTTCGCGGCGGGTATGGCATCTATTACGGCGTGACCTCGAGCAGTTATGTTTCAAGTTCCATAACTGGAAATGGAATGATTCAGACCAGCCTCTCTTTGAACCCGACGAGAGCAGCCGATTTACCACTCGCTCCTGTTTTCCCGAACATCCTGACGACACCCGGAGGAGTTCCTGGCACGATTACGCTCTTTGATCCGAATTTTGTGGAACCTGTTATCCACTCGGCGGATCTGGTTCTCGAGCATGAGCTGGCGAACGGCTTGACGATTTCGGGGTCGTACCTGTTCAGCCGAGGGCTACACCTTTTTGCGACGTCGGACCTTAATCTTCCTGCGCAGACGGGAACCGTAACTTACAAACTTCCAGATGGAACAACCGCAGGGGTCTTTCCGTTCTATAGTGGCGCACGACCCAACCCTGCAATCGGGGCTGTGATCGCGGCACAGAGCATCTCCAATTCTGCATACCACGGGTTCGTCTTTTCCTTGAACAAGCGATTTAGCCATGGAGTCCAGATCCAATCCAATTTCACACTCTCCAAGGCCATCGACAGTGGACAAACCTCATCGACCTTTATTCCCACCTTTTCCTCGGCCTACGACCAGAACAATCGAGGTTTGGAGAAGGGCCTTTCGGGATTTGACGCCCGTAAGCGGTGGGTAACTAACTTCCTCTTGTCCCCCTCCGTGAACCGATACACTGATAATGGCTTTGCGCGTGCATTGTTTAACGATTGGCAGTTCAGCGGGGTCTTAACCCTTTCAGACGGCAAGGCGTTCACTCCAAATCTTAGCGGCGGAAGCGTCGGCCTGGGTGGGACGAATGGAAGTAACGGAAGCTTCAGGGTACCCTTTTTAGCGAATGGGGCCTTCACGACTCCGGGTTTCGCTGCTTTCGATATGCGCTTCGCTCGTAATTTCAGGGTTGGTGAGAAGGCGCACTTCCAGTTCATTTGGGAAGGGTTCAACCTTTTCAACCGGGTGAACTACACGGGTTTCCTGAACAACCTGTATAATGCGAGTACGAAGGTTACAGGGGGCAATGCGGTTGTCACCCTGACCAACCCCAGTGCCTCGTCTACTTTCCTGGCTCCGACCGGGGACACCAGCTTCTTTAACGGGCCGCGCGAGTTCCAACTCGGATTGAAATTCGTCTGGTAGTAACGAATTCATTCGTTACTACATTTTGGGCAGGAAGGGTAGCAAGTCCCTTCCTGCTTTTTTGTTTCAGTGAAAGATGCTCAGGCTCCCGCCTGGGGCGATCTTGGGAGCTTGCAAAATGTTTCATCTTACGTGACAGTTCAGGTTGCATTTTCATTGAAGCAAGCATAGAATTCAAGTCTACCCTCTGGTTAAATCTACAACAGGCGTTAACATGGCACCGGCATCAACAAACAGAAGCAGTGCCACACTTGCAGCAGCCCTGGCTTGCGGCTTGATCCTCCTTCTCACGAATTCATTTGCCGCAGAAAAGAAAACGAAGCCCGGGACAGACACTCCCCAGGCAGCCGGCAAATTCAAGATCGCTGTGGACCTGGTGTCGGTCAATGCGACGGTGACCGACAAGAAAGGTAACCCGGTCACCAGTCTTACGCAGAATGACTTCCAGATTATTGAAGACGGCGTCCCGCAACCGATTACCGTTTTCCGAGTGCAAGCGGCTCCGGGCGCTGTCGTTGCCGGCCCCGCCCAGGAAGAAGGCACGACCGCGCCAGTTGCGGTCAATCTTCTTTCGCGAAAAGTTATTCTCTTCGTGGACGACTACCATCTGGATTTCGAAAACCTGAGCCGCTTGAAAATGGCAGGTGAAAAGTTTGTTCAGACCGGACTCGGCCCGACCGACATGCTGGCTTTGATCACCGCCTCCGGCAAAAATTCCACTGAGTTCACCAAATACCGTGAGTACGTGGTGGCCAATCTGAAAAATGTCTTTCCCATCGAGACGATGCACCGCCGAACTTCCGACTGCCCTCCCCTAACGGACTACCAAGCCTCTCTCATCAACGCCCGGGAGGAACATGCGGGCGAAGCCTACGACGTTGCCGTGAATGACACCATTCATTGTGCCAACTTGGAGGGTATTCCAAACGCCGCAGACATCGCAGCGAATATGGTCAAGGGATTCGCGCGATCGAGGGGCTCTGAGATTACCGAAGACTCCCGGCGCACGCTTTACTCCTTGCAGGCGCTGGCCCGTCGACTGCGCGCCATTGAAGGGCAGAAACTACTGGTCTTCCTATCCGAGGGGTTGCTGACTCAAGACATCATCTCGCAGCTCCAGGACGTCATCGACTCCGCGATTCACGCCAATACCATCATCGATTCAATTGATGCAAACGGCCTGTCTGCAACACCCCCGGGAGGTGACGCTTCCAGTACCCTGCCCATCTCCCTTCAAGCCGCCTCCATAAGGCCGCGACTGGAAACCGAGGAGCGTTTCGCGAAAGAGGACCCCCTCAACGCCCTGGCTGCCGACACGGGGGGCACCTTTTTCCGAAACAGCAATGATCTGCTGGGGCAGATGAAGGCGGCGATGTCCAGGACCCAGGTGAGTTACTTGTTGGGCTATTACTCCACCAATACAAAACGGGATGGGAGTTTCCGCAAGATCGCGGTCAAGGTGAACCAGCCGGGCGTTACCGTGTCTGCACGCAAGGGTTACTTCGCCCCCAAAGGAGAGGAAGCCTTTGAGCTGGCCAAGAACGAAGACATCCGGGAGGCGCTGCGGACCTCCGAAGATCTGAAGGAGATCCCGGTTACTGTTGGGTACAACGTCACTCACCCGGACCCCGCACACTCCCTGGTGGCCATCCAAACCCGAATTGATGTCCGGAAGATTCACTTTCAAAAGCGCGAAAACCGCAACCGCAACATCTTTACGATTGTCACGGTGGTCTATGACTCCAACGATCGCTACATCGAAGGCAAGGAAACACGGATCGATTTCAACCTCACGGACCCGAGTTACCGCAACGTCATGGAAGAGGGGCTGCTCGCACAGGCAAGTTTTCGATTGGAGCCCGGAAGCTACAGGCTGAAAACAGTGGTGCGCGAGGCCGGAGAAACAAAGCTCGGCAGCGCCACCAAGACGATTGAGATCATGAACTGAAACTAGTGAACTGCCGGATTGTTCCCGGCGGCTTGCCGACAATGGGAGAGAAATTCATGAGAATCAAGAGCTGGCTCACTTGGTCGACCCTATGCCTTTTAGTCATAGGCTGCTCCATCGGTGCAGGGGTGGCCCTCAAGGCCTCAGCACCTCAGTCCCCTTCCCCGCAATCGAGTCCTGCGCCTCCTCCTTCCCCACCGGCCCCACAAACGAACGGTCAGGTGTCTCTTTCCAATCAAAACGTGATTCGCGTTGAAGTACCGATCGTCACCGTTGATGTGGTGGTCACCGACAAGAAAGGAAAACCCATCAAGGGACTGACCAAGGAGGATTTCAAGATCTTCGAAGATGGTGCGCTGCAACAGCTCACCAATTTCGAATATCTCAGTGAAGAGGAGCCGACGGGAGAACTTGCTTCCATCACAACGGATCGGCCCCTCGGCGGTGAGCGGCAAAACTACATCCTTTTTCTCTTTGACAATATGTCGATGGATCCAAGCAGCCAGGAGCGCTCCCGTCATGCCGCCGCAAAATTCATAGACGAAAACCTGCACACCGGGGATCTTGTCGCTATCGCGAACTATCGAAATTCCATGCAGATTATTCAGAACTTCTCCAGCAATAAGACCCGCCTCGCCAGGGCCCTGGGCGTTCTTGTGAGTGGAGAGACCGCCGATAAGCCGGATCCGGGTGCTAATACGGCGACCAATACCACTTTTGATCGGGCACAGCAGAGCCTCCGGACGCTGGGCTCTCAATTCGACGCGCGCAATCTCATGATTGCCATGCGGGGATTATTCAATTCCATGCGCCCCATTAAAGGCAGGAAATCCCTGATCGTGTTCTCCGGAGGAGTTTCGCTCTCTGCCGACAACCATGTTGACTTGATCGCGGCGATTGATGCCGCCAACAAGGCCAACGTGACGGTGTACACCATTGATGCCAAGGGCTTAAGTGTGGACATACCCACCCCCAACACCCCGAACCCGCGCCGCATAAGTCTCAATACTTCTCCGGCTGCTCCGTCCCTCGGTTCCTTTGTGAATGCCTTCCAGGGATCCCCTCGAGGCGGGGGAGGATCGACGGGAGGTGGCGGTAGGACCGGGGGTGGGAGTACGGGCGGCGCCCCTGGCGGGGGTGCTCCAGGTAATCCCGGTGGCCTTTCGGGAGGGAATCCTGGCGGCCTTCCAGGAGGAGGCAACACGGGCAACTCCAGGGGGAATACCGGCAGTTTCCCGGGGAACGACCCTATGGACCCCAATAGCAACCCCTTTGGAAATCGGAGTCCGCTGGACCGAAGGCTTGACCAGATGACCTTGAGCGACCTCAAGGATGTCCTTCTTAGCATGGCCACAGAAACGGGTGGCTTTTACATTCGGAATTCGAACGATTTTAACCGCGGCCTTCAGGAAATTAAATCCGAGATGAGAAACTTCTATTCACTCGGATATGAATCGAACAACCAGATGCACGACGGGAAATTCAGGGCGATCAAAGTGGAATTGGTTAAAAAGGGGATGAACGTCAAGTATCGAAAAGGCTACTTCGATAAGAAATCCCAAGACGCGCTGGCGGGAACGCCGGCTGAAAAGCCTCTCAACAAGGCTATCGAGGAAAGCAGCCCCTTGACCGCTCTCCCGCTTCAACTCGTCACCGATTACTTCTACGAGGGCCCCAGCCAAGCCCGCGCTCCCGTGAGTGTGCGACTCCCGATTTCCAAGTTGAAAATGAAGAAGGACCGGGGTCTGCGGAGTGATGCCATCGATATCCTGGGTGTGGCGCTTCGCGAGGATGGCACCAAGGCAGCCCGGTTCAGCGACACGCTCAATATAAAGATGGAGAACGACCAGTGGAAGAAACTGCCCGAGAATGCGACCGTCACATTCCCCAATTATTTCCGGCTGCCTCCTGGAAAGTACAGGTTGAAGGTGGCGGTGCATGATGAAGGGGATCTTGTGGGGACGGTCGAACAGCCCGTCGAAATTCCGCCTTACACGGGCGGCCAGTTTACGACAAGCAGCCTTGTCCTCAGCGGCGAAGTCCGGCCCCTTTCCGGACTGATCAGCAGCCTTGAGTCGGAACTGCTCGACGATAAGAATCCCCTCATTTCGAATGGAATGAAAGTCTACCAATCCGTCGACAAGACGTTTTCTGCCGGTACCGCCGTCTGCATCTATTTCAGCCTTTACAATCTGTCAGTCGATCCGAATCAGAAGAAACCCACTTTGTTGTTGAGTTATTCGCTAATCTCCAACGACAAACTGGTTTACCAGATGCCTCTCTCAAACATCACTCAACTTCCCGCTATGGAAAACGGGGTGCTCCCGATCGGAATGTGGGTGCCTCTCAAGGATGTCGCTCCAGGGCACTATACTCTCCAAGTCATGGTCCGTGACGGGCTGACCAATGTCACGCGTTACCTGCGAAACCAGTTTGAAGTGGAGGCCGCGCAGGGGACTGTGGCGAAGAAATAACCTGATTCCCGATATTGAAGATGATACGCCTTCCGCATAAGCCGTGCTGAAGGCGTTTTTTTTTGGTCTAGAGAAGAGAATCCCGGCTTTGAGGGAAGCTCTGTGCGTGTCGGCTGGGCGCACAGGGGGACGCCTGCGCCACAGAGCGATGACGAGACGAGTTCGTAGTAACGAATTAATTCGTTACTACTATATTCGAGGGTCAACTCTAAGATTAGGAATCTCGATGCGCAGGCGGGGACGCCTGCGCCACATCGTGGGTCATTCCTTTTCCAAGCGATCTTTCATCTGTTCCGACAAGGCATCGAGACGCCGGGCCAGCTCCCGAATGCTTTTCTGAAGCTCCGGCAATTTTGAGAAAAGGGCGGTGGCCTTGAGCCATTGATGATTATCAAATGCGGGAGAGCCTGAAATCACCGCGCCGTCAGGGACATCGCGTGGAATTCCCGATTGTGCCGTGACCACGACGCCCTCCCCGATGGTGAGGTGCCCGGCCGCACCCACCTGACCGGCTAATACAACGTCCTTCCCCACCACCGTGCTCCCCGCCAATCCTACCTGGGCACAAAGCAGCGAATTCTCTCCGACTGTAGAGGCATGTCCCACCTGGACCAGGTTGTCGATCTTCGCGCCTTTCTTGATCCGAGTCTCCCCGATCGTCCCACGATCGATCGTTGAATTCGAACCGATCTCGACGTCATCTTCGATCACCACAATCCCTGACTGCACCATCTTGTAATAGCTCCCATCGGATTGCTTGGCAAACCCAAAGCCGTCCCCTCCCACGACGGCCCCGTTCTGCAGGATGACGTTGTTCCCCAGAACACAGTATTCGCGGATCACCACATTCGCGTGGGCGAAGCAATGATCGCCGATCCGCACACCACGGTAAATTGTTGCGGGCCCCATCAGGACCGCATCATTCCCGATCACCACATCTTCATGGACCACCACGTAGGGACCGACATGAGCGCGGGCACCGATGCGGGCCGTCGGGTCGATCGACGCCATGGAGTGAATGCCCGGGGGGTATTGCGGAGGGGAGTAGAATAACTCGATTGCTTTGGCGAAGGTCAGATAGGGGTTCTCACTTCGCAACGTTGGGATGGGCAGAGGAGCAAAATTCTCCGAGACAATTATTGCAGAGGCCCGGGTGGTTTTCGCGGCGGAAACATATTTTGGATTTGAAATAAAGGTCATATCCCCTTCGCCGGCGGCTTCAATCCCCAGGACACGGTGAATTTCGATGCCGCCGTCCCCTTCCAGGCGGCAGTTCAACCGTTTTGCAATCTCCTCAAGACGCATTGATCCAACTCCAAGGGCAACGACGAGGTGAAGTTCAGCGCAAACTCGTGGGTGGGTCCGATTGCCAGTCAACTTCAGCGTGTGTTAGTATACGCGGGTTTTTCGTGCCTAACAATTCTCCAATGCAAGAGACGCCATCCCAGACCCAGCAGAATAAGCTGCATATCCTGAAGCATGCCGGAATCATCACCTCAATTACCCTGATGAGCCGCATCCTGGGTTACATTCGCGACCAGCGGATCACTTTTCTGCTGGGAACCCTTCCTGCAAGTGACGCCTACACCGTGGCTTATCGCATCCCCAACCTCCTTCGCCGGCTGGTCGCGGAGGGCGCCATGACGGCCTCATTCATTCCCGTGTTCACGCACCTCCTCAAAGAGGAAGGCCGGGAAAAGGTGTGGGAGTTTGCCAACAAGTTCTTTTGGACCATGGCATTCGTGTTGACGGGTCTGGCCGTCGTCGGGGTCATCTTCTCCCCTTTTTTCATTGACCTCGTGGCTTCGGGGTTCAGGCATAAGCCGAGTTACGACCTGACGGTCCATCTCAATCGCATCATCTTTCCATATGTATTTTTCATCGGGCTGGCGGCGCTGGCCTCCGCCATCCTGAACTCGTTCCATAGCTTTGCCGTTCCCGCTGCAACTCCCATTGCCTTGAATATCTCCATCATCACCCTTTCATTCTTTGCATTTCGATTTCAGGAACCGGCAGTGGCACTTGCCATTGGGGTAGTCCTGGGGGGGGTGCTGCAACTGCTCATCCAGATCCCACAGCTGAGGAAGCACGGGATGACGTTCCAGTTTGGAGTGTCGCTTACCAATCCTTCCATCCGGAAGGTAGCCCGGCTGATGTTTCCAGTATTCTTTGGAGTCGGGGTGGCGCAGTTGGGACTCATCATTGATACACAGTTCGCTTCATACCTCTTTGCCGGCGCACAGGCCTCGCTGTATGTGGCGGACCGTGTGATGGAATTGATTTTAGGCGGCTATGCCATCTCCGTGGCGACGGTCATCCTGCCGATGCTCTCTCAACAGGCGGCGGAAAATCAGATTGCCGACATGCGGAAGACACTTGCATTCTCCTTGCGCATCGTCTCTTTCATTGCCATTCCTTCCTCCGTCGGGTTGATCGTGCTGCGCCGCCCCATCATCGAAGTCTTGTTTCAACATGGCAAATTCAATGCGCAATCGACGGCGATTACGGCACCCCCTCTCATGTACTTCGCCTTCGGCCTGTGCGCATTCGCCTTGATTAAAGTGGTCGTCCCCGCCTTTTACTCCTTGCACGACACAAAGACCCCGGTCAAGATTGCCGCCGCGGCCTTGAGTTTTAACCTCATTTCGAACTTTCTCGTCAGCCGGCCTGAACATGTGGAGGGAGCCCTGAAGTACGTTTTCGGCTTCTTTGCAGGGATTGCCAATACTTTGCACATCCCCTCGCTTCAGAATGGCGGCCTGGCCCTCTCCACCTCACTCGCTGCTTACATTAATCTCTCCATCCTCGTCTATGTTTTCCAGAAGAGGCACGGGCGCTTTGTGACCCGTGAGGTCCTGGTCTCGGTTTTCAAAGCCGCCCTCTCCTCCCTGGCCATGGGCCTGGTTTGCTGGTATGTCATCCGAATCCCGGGCTGGTACGCCAACCAGCATTTTGCAAAACAGGTCATCACGTTCACCATCACCCTGGGTCTCGGGACTGCAGCCTACTTTGGCCTGGCAATGATCATGCGCTGTCCTGAACTCGAAGAAGTGTGGGGTATCGCAACGAGACGGAAAGTCAAGAAATAAGAATCATTCTTCCAACCGGTGGACTACCGGTGGGTCATCTGCGCGGTGGACGCCATGGGCGCAACCCGCAAACAAATTCATTCCCGCCTTGCTGATCCGCCCTTCATGACTTTTTCTTTTCCGTTTTTGCTTCTTTCGTTCTACTCTTCTCTCATGCAGCGGCACATAGATGCCTATCTCAACTATATTCGCGTCGAAAAAGGGCTGGCGAACAATACCTTGGAGGCTTACCGGCGCGACCTTGCCCATTGGCAGAAGTTTTTCGCAATCCGAAAAGAGAATCCGCCCCTTGGGTCAATCTCTCGAAAAGAGGTGGTGGATTTTCTCCAGTGGCTTTACCAGCAGGGGCTGAACAGTCGCTCCGTCGCTCGGGCATTGACTGCACTTCGGAACTTTTTCAAGTTTCTCGAGCTGGATGGAGTTGTTCTGTCCAACCCCACCGCTCAGGTGGAATCGCCCAAACTCTGGAAGAAACTCCCAAAATACCTCTCCATAGCCGAGGTCGAACAGATTCTGAATGCGCCTGACCTGGAAACACCCATCGGGTTGCGCGACAAGGCGATGCTTGAACTTCTCTATGCAACCGGCTTGAGGGTGTCCGAACTGGTTTGCCTGAAATTTGCGAATCTCCATCTGGATCCGGGCTACGTCCAGTGCCTGGGAAAGGGGGATAAAGAACGGATCGTCCCCCTGGGAAAGTCGGCAGCTGCATTTATCGAACGTTACATTGCCAAAGCACGGGAGGAACTCCTGAAGCCCCGGCGGTGCGACTACCTGTTCGTCACCCATCGCGGCGACCGCATGACCCGGCAGTCCTTCTGGATCATCATTTCATATTACGGCCGCAAAGCGGGATTGAAGACCAAGTTGACCCCACACCTCTTGCGACATTCTTTCGCCACTCATCTGCTGGAGCGCGGCGCCGACCTGCGTTCGGTCCAGACCATGCTTGGCCACGCTGACATTTCCACGACTCAGATTTACACTCATGTGATCAACACCCGCTTGAGAGAGATTTATCAGAAACATCATCCGCGGGCGTGAGGGGGTGGAAGTAGATGATAGGTGATAGGTGATAGGAGAGCGAAGGCAGAAGTCAGAGGTCAGAAGTCGGATCTCATCGCAGGGGCGCACAGCCGTGCGCCCCCCCTGGAACGTCAAAGATCATGGACCTTGGAGATCCGAACCCATCAAACACAGCAAAAAAAGATAGGGTCGCGGTAGGGATGCCCGTCACCGGGCACCCCCCGCACAGATCCGTACGTGCGCAACTAGCGCATACGGCTCCTATCTTGGATGAATGGCGTCGAAGTTAACCTGACGCCCGCCAGCCAACCCCGGGGACACGTGATTCCTCCCGCGCTGTGTCGGGATCGTGTGAGGTTGTCTGACGTTCTCCTTGATCCGCGCCCTTTCCTCCCCCGCCTCCGTGGTTGGGTGGGTAGTCTCTGTCCCTTCTTTGTTCGGCGGGTTCATAGGTACTATGGCGCAGTCCGACTCCTATCCTTCGTGCGTGCCAGCCGTACGGCGTTTCGCCTTCTCTGGCCGGTCTGCTGTCTCGACGACCGCAGACAAAGGGGAGGTCTCCCGGTTCTCGTGCATGAAGTTTCTTGGCGTGCACGGGGTCTACGACTACGGGGGATCCAGGTCGGGCTCACGGTCTGGCGCCCGCACTGATGTGGCCTTTCCCTTACGACCACAGGGTCGGCACCCCCAAGGGAGTTTTCGAAGCTCAATACCCGGCCCACCAGTGCCCCTGTCTACGCTTCAACTGAGTCACCTCACGGCGCCCCAGGCAAGACTCGGAGTCAGGATGGTTCGTTACTCCTTTCCTGTGCAGCTCTTTCATCTGCTACTTCATGCCGGTTTATCCCGGCGCTCGGCCGCATCTCCACTATCCACTTTGCCCGTGAATGTGGCTGGGCCGCTGCGGATCCACGGTGGGGGGTTGGACCAAATTATATCTTGTGGTAATGACATGAACTGGCGATCGCCCTCTAATCTAAAGCCAAGAAGGGATAAAGGCGATGCCACCCCACCTCCTTGTTGAAAACGCCAGTCATTGCTTAAACCGGACGCCAAAAGTGGATAGTGGAGATGCGACCCCAACAGCCATTCGTAGGGGCGCACAGACGTGCGCCCGCCAAGAGGACAGAGTAACTGTCGAGTCTTAGGACAGCAGCGATTGCAAAAAGCTGGTGCCGCGGGTGAGGGCGAAGCCGAAGTTTTCGGCCACGGTCTGGCCAAGGTCGGAAAGCGTGGGGCGGGTCCCCAAATCGAGATTTCCCCGGGACGTCTTCGAATAGGCGAGCAGAGGAACATATTCACGAGTGTGGTCAGTGGTCTTCATGTAGGTCGGATCACACCCATGGTCAGCGGTAATCATCAACAGATCATCGGGCCTAATCACCTCCATCAACTGCCCTAACTGCCGGTCAAACTCTTCCAGCGCGTTGGCATACCCGGCCACGTCGCGCCGATGGCCATAAAGCATGTCGAAATCCACCAGGTTCGTAAAGATCATGTCAGCGGCCTTCGACTGTACCGCATCCAAGGTCCGTTCCATTCCTTCAGTGTTGTTTTTCATTTTGACATGCTCGGAAATCCCGCGTCCGCTGTAAATATCGAAGATCTTCCCCACCGCGTAAACAGTCCGACCCTTTTCAGCCATCAGATCCAGCAGCATCGGCCTCGGAGGATCAATAGCATAATCATGCCGTCGCTCGGTGCGGGTAAAGTTTCCCGGCTTCCCGATAAAGGGCCGGGCGATGACCCGTGCGACGCGATCTTTTCCGACGAGCAGGTTCCGGGCGATCTCGCACATCCGATAAAGCTCAGCAACCGGGATGACCTCTTCGTGGGTGGCAATCTGAAAGACGCTGTCTCCAGAGGTGTAGACAATTGGAGAGCCGGTGCGCAGATGCTCTTCGCCAAGATCCTTGATAATCTCGGTTCCGGACGCCGGAATATTGCCGAGGGTCTTTCGACCAATGGCCTTTTCGAAAGCTTCGATCAGGTAGCGTGGAAAGCCCTGCGGATAGGTCGGGAATGCGACCTCGGTCAAAATGCCGGCCATCTCCCAATGCCCCGCGGTCGTGTCCTTCCCTTTCGAAGCGAGGGCCATCTTTCCATAAGAGCCAATGGGAGTGACGTTCGGGGAAACATTCGAGAGCGGCCGGATTGCTCCCAGCCCCAATCGGCCTAGATTGGACAGTGTCAGCGGGCGATATTGACAGACGTGTCCGAGGGTATCCGTTCCGGCATCTCCCCACTCGGCGGCATCCGGCATAGCCCCAATGCCGACACTGTCGAGCACGATGGTGATAATTCGTCCGAAGGATGACATGCCGTTTGAACAAATCCTGTTTAAGGTCTTCTTTGTTCCGAGCCTTAAACGACAAGATTGAGCTTAATTATTGGTTTTCAAGCTGGCCAAAATCTTAGCACGGAACTCCCGGGCCTTTTGAAAAATCTGGTCCTCGTTCAACGTGAGAACGCGACGGTGCCGCATGACGATCCGCCCGTCAATGATGGAGGTATCCACGTCAGAACCTTTAATGGAATAAGCGAGGCCTGCGTAGTAGTCATAGAGAGGAATTTCATTGGGGTGGTTCAGGTTGATGACGATCACATCCGCCTTTTTTCCGGCTTCGAGCGACCCAATTTCTTTCTCCATGTTTAAGACCCGGGCCCCACCCACCGTAGCCATTTCGACCGACTGGCGAGCGGGCAGCGCCTTCGGATCCATCAGCGAAATTTTCTGGAGCTTCGAGGCAAGGTCGATCTCCTCGAACAGGTTGAAATCATTATTGCTCCCCGCCGGTCCGTCGGTCCCCAGACCAACATCCAGTCCTGCCTGAATCATTTTCATGACCGGCGCCACACCGCTGGCCAGCATCATGTTGCTTGACGGGTTGTGCGCGCATCCGACCTTGAAGGCTTTCAACGTCGCAATATCCTGATCGTCCACCCACACGCAATGAGCAGCCACCACGGAATCCTCCAGAAACCCGATGTTCTTGAGATGCTGAACCGGGCTGGCATGGTAGCGGGCCTTGATGTCCTCGTCCTCGGTTTTGGTCTCGGCGACGTGGATCAAGATCGGGGAATGAAACTGGTCAGCCAATTCCTTTGCGGCCATGAGATGCGCTGGAGACACTGTGAAGGGAGCATGAGGGGCCACTGCCGGGGTGATCAAGGAATCGTTTTGGTATTGTTTCAGGAACTGAGCGGTGTAGCTGACCATCGCATCGAAACTCTTGTTGTCGGGTGCCGGGAAGTCGAGCCACGTCTCCCCGAGCACTGCCCGAAGGCCTGCCTGCCGGGTCGCCCGCGCCACCTGATCCTCAAAGTAGTACATATCGGCGAAGGTCGTCACCCCCGACTGGATCATCTCCAGGTCCCCCAGCAGTGTCCCCCAATAGACGAAGTCCGCGGTGACGTTCTTCGCCTCTGCCGGGAAAATATATTTTTCCAGCCACTCTTTCAGCGGCAGGTCATCGGCGATGCCTCGCAGCAGCGACATGGGCGCATGGGTGTGGGTATTGATCAGGCCCGGCATCACTAACTGGCCGGCAGCCTGAATCGTCCGGAGGGGGCGAAACTCTTTTTCCAGCTGGGTTCTGGGTCCGATTGCAATGATCCGATCCCTTGCGATCGCCACATATCCGTCCTCGACAATATCTCCGGCCGCGTTCATGGTAAGCACCGTCCCGCCGGAAATTGCCAGGTCGGCCACTTTCTGAGCTGAAAGTGTCGATGACAGCGCCAACAGGGCAATGAGGAATCGCAGCAATCGTGAGGCCTCGAGAAGCATCGCTTGACCTGCTACCTCATCTTTTTCAGAAAACTTTGATCGAACGGTCGTGGAAACAGTTCTGACATTCGAAATTGTTCGGTTTTCCCGTCAAGGTTGGAAAGGACCACTGGGATATCGCCGCAAAATTCCCAGATGATCTGGCGACAGGCCCCACAGGGAGGGGTCAAATGCTTCGACGCGGTGACAACCGCGATTTGTTGGAATCGATGGGCACCTTCCGAGACCGCCTTGAAGATGGCCACGCGTTCAGCACAAATCGTCAGCCCGTAAGTCGCATTTTCAACGTTGCACCCGGTGAAAATGCGCCCGTCCCCAGCCGCAAGCGCCGCGCCCACCTTGAATCGGGAAAAGGGGGCATGCGCCCGTTCCCGAGATTCCCGGGCCAGTTGGACAAGTTTCTTGATTGTAATTGATTTTCTCATTGGTCCTGAGAGTCCAGCTCTTCCAAGCGAGGTATGATCGCTCGCAGTAATCGAATGAAATCGCCCTTGACCCGCTCCCCCATGAGCATCACCTCTTCATGGTTGACCTTTTGCTTAATCACTCCAGCCGCCATGTTCGTGATGCAGGAAATTCCGAGGCACTTAACACCCATATGATTAGCCACAATCACTTCCGGGACTGTGGACATCCCCACCGCATCGGCGCCTAAAGTCCGGAGCATCCGGATCTCCGCAGGAGTTTCATAACTCGGTCCCGTGAGGCCGGCGTAGATCCCCCGGTGAACCGATAAAGTGAGCTTGCGGGCCGCAGCCGAGGCGACCTTCCGCATCCTGGGGTCGTAGGCCTCCGACATGTCAAAAAATCGCAAGCCAAAGCGATCTTCGTTGGGGCCCAGCAAAGGGTTTGTAGATTGCAGGTTGAGATGGTCTTCAATGATCATCAAACGGCCGGGTTTGAATCTCTTGTTAATCCCGCCGGCGGCATTGGTGAAAATCAGGCGCCGAATTCCAAGCCGGGCCAGCACCTTTGTGGGGAATGTGACCTCCTGCATCGAATAGCCTTCATAGTAGTGGACCCTTCCCTGCATGACGGCAACGGGCACCTTTCCAACTTCCCCCAGCACCAGGTTGCCGGAGTGACCCTGCACAGTCGATCTCGGAAAGTGCGGTATCTCCGGATAAGGAACGACCTGACGGTTCGCGATCTGATCCGCAAAGGCCCCCAGCCCTGACCCCAGCACGACGGCAATCCTGGGCCGCAACCCGGACCGGTGCCGTAAAAACTCGACGGCGGTTTGCACCTTGTCAAATTCGCTCATGGGGGCGTAATCGTCCTTTCAATATTGCTACAGGAGAATCCCGGCGATGGAGGCCGTTAAGAAATTGGCCAGCGTCCCTGCGAGCACCGCCTTCAGTCCAAGACGGGCCAGGTCATGCCGGCGGCTGGGGGCCAGGGCCCCGATGCCGCCAATCTGAATTCCAATTGAGGAAAAGTTGGCAAAACCGCACAGGGCAAAGGTGGCAATGGTGAACGATCTCGGGTCGAGAACGGCCCTTTGGGCCCCCAAACCGCTGTAGGCAATGAATTCATTCAAAACCAGTCGGGTCCCCAACAAGTTTCCAACATTGACGCAATCCTTCCACGGAATCCCCAAAGCCCAGGCCACCGGGGCAAATACAGCGCCGAAGATTCTCTCCATGCTCAGTGGGTGACCGCGAAATGGAACCAAACCCAGCAGGCCATTCAAAAGATAAATGAGAGCAATAAAGGATATCAGCATGGCGGCCACGTTGAGCGCCAGGCTGAGGCCCTCTCCCGTGCCGCGCGAAGCGGCATCCAGGATATTGACGTCCGTCTTCTCCACTTCCAGCTTTACCTTTCCCGCCGTCTTCGGCTCTCCGGTTTCCGGAACGAGCATCTTCGCCATCATGATGGTTCCCGGAGCCGTCATGATGACCGCCGTCAGCAGGTTTTCGGCGCGAGCCCCGAAGGCAATGTAGGCCGCCATGATGCCGCCGGAAATATGAGCCATGCCCGAGGTCATGACACACATCAATTCGGACTCCGTCATATCATTCAAATAAGGCCGGATCGTGAGGGGCGCTTCGGTCTGTCCCATGAAGATAGACGCAGCCACATTCAAGGATTCCGCCCCACTGGCAGCCATCAACCACGTCATGACCTTGGCAAAGATGCGGACAATGACCTGCATCACGCCGAGGTAATAGAGGATGGCGAACAGCGCGGCGATGAAGATGATGGTGGGTAAGACCTGGAGCGCGAAAATGCTCACAAAATTCAGGGCGGGGTCCCCTTCCTGGAGGGGATGGCCCACGACAGCCTCGATGAAATGGATCATCGCGGCCCGGGAGCCGAGGGGCCCAAAAACAAAATTCGATCCAAACTGTGAATACGAGAGCAGCTTGTTGATAGCGTCGCCGAGCCGCTTGAATAAATAAACTCCGGGGGTCCATTTGAGAACGATCAAGGCAAAGGTGATCTGAAGTCCGAGCCCCCACCCCACTGTCTTCCAGCGGATGGCCCTCCGGTTCGTCGAAAGAAGGTAAACCAGCAGGGGGATGGTCACCAATCCCACGAGCCCAGTGAAATGATGCATCGAGGCGCCTCCGAGACTTTATTCCAGGACTTCGTAAATGAGAGGTGGAGCCTTGTCGGCTGAAGGAGAGATCAGGTAGGCCGAGTTGAGCAGTTCGAGGGCCGCGGCCAAGCGAGACTCGTCATTGTATAGAACCGTGCAGAGGGTATCACCCGCCTTCACCGGATCCCCCATCTTCTTGTGAAGCTCGAAACCGACGGCATGATCGATCTTGGAGTCCAGGCGCTCGCGTCCCGCCCCCAGGAGCATCGCCGCGATGCCCATTCTCTCGGCGTGGATCATCTCGACATATCCGGAAGAAATGGAAGAAAATCGGAATCGTTTCTGCGCCGTGGGAAGCAAACTGTAATCATCCACGACGCGCGGGTTGCCCCCCTGCAATTGAATGATCTTCCTGAAGGTCTCCAATCCCGCCCCGCTCTTCAGCAAGGACAGGATCTTCTTCCGGGACTCTTCAAGGGTCCGTGCCGGCTCACCCAGGACGAGCATGTGGGCAGCCAGTTCCACCGACAAGAACGTGAGATCTTCCGGCCCCTTGCCTTTCAGGGTTTCCACCGCCTCAATGATTTCGAGTGAGTTTCCGACCCGATTCCCCAGCGGTTGATTCATGTCCGTGATGAGGGCCACCACCCGCTTGCCCATTCCCTTCCCGATTTCGATCATCGTCTGGGCCAACCGTCGGGAGTCCTCCAGGGTCTTCATGAAGGCGCCCACCCCGGTCTTGACATCAAGCACCAGGCCGTCAATCCCTTCCGCCAGCTTCTTGCTCATGATGGAGGCGGAGATCAGGGGATAGCTTTCCACGGTCGACGTCACATCCCGAAGGGCATAGAGTTTCTTGTCGGCGGGGGCGATATCCTTCGTCTGTCCTATCAGGCCGCATCGGACCTCTTTCAGCATCGCCTTGAACTGAGAGAGCGAGAGGTTGACGTTGAATCCAGGAATCGACTCCAGCTTATCAAGGGTCCCCCCGGTGTGCCCCAAACCCCGGCCCGAGATCATGGGCACATACACTCCCCCCGCCGCCGCCAGGGCGGCCAGAACAAAGGAAGTCTTATCCCCCACCCCCCCGGTGGAATGTTTATCCACCTTCGGGCCCGGCAGATCGGACAGATCCATCGTCGCGCCGGACTGAATCATGGCGTGTGTCAGGGCGACGGTTTCCTCCACATTGCAGCCGTTGAGGAACATCGCCATCAGCAGGGCGGCCGCCTGATAATCCGGGATGATTTCCTTGGTGTAGTTGGAGACAAAAAATGAGATTTCGCTTTCGGAGAGGATCCCGTGGTCACGCTTTTTTTGGATAATATCGACAGCTCGCATGGGGCAGGAGAAGATGCCGTTCAATTCTTCCGTAAAGAGCGCCCAGACTATTCGAACTGATACTCAATGTCAAGCGCTTCTCGACATCTTCCCTTCACTCCCCGGTGCGTGCGGAGCGGATTGGCCCCGCGTTTCAACCCTCCTCCTCCCGCGTTTTTCAGGCGTCCAGCCCCCCGGGGGCCATCGCCCCCGCTGCTCCATAATCCCGGACCGTCTGGAGCCTGCCAGATCGTCCCCTGAAATTTTCTCTTGACGACTGGGTTCACTTTGTATAATTATGCGTTCATGACAATAAATATGCACCACGGCGGCGGGCCGCGATGACGAAGCAGTTACGGCACGAGGCGATCCTCCGGCTGGTCCGCCTGAAGCCGGTCCCCAACCAGCAGGTGCTGCAACAGGAGCTGCGGAAGGTCGGGTTGGAAGCCACCCAGGCCACGCTTTCCCGGGATCTTTCCGAACTGGGACTCGTGAAGACCGTCGAGGGATACAAGCTGCTCGCCCAGGTCATCGAACCGCCGCACGCGTCGAACAGCGAATTACGGCGCATGTTGCGGGAATTCATGCGCGAAGCCACTGCGGCCAATAACCTGCTTGTCGTCAAGACGCCCACGGGCAGCGCCAATGCGCTCGGCATCGCTCTGGATAACGCTGCACTCGCGGAGATTGTAGGAACCGTCGCGGGCGATGACACGATTCTCGTCGTCACGCGGTCAGCGGCGACCGCCCGGAGTCTACGCAGGAAATTCTTTCATCTGGTGTCTTCGAATTGAAATCACACCGAATCCGGCAAACACAAGGCATTCGTGCCGCGGTGATCGGCGCCTCAGGCTACTCCGGAATGGAGCTCGCCCGACTCTTGAGCCGGCACCCGCACATCCACCAACTGAGTCTTTTTTCATCCCCCGTCGCCCATCCGTCCGGCGGAACCCATGGAACAAAAGGGTCTCCCCCCACTTCTCACGACCCGGACTTTCTCATTCGAAAGGAGACTCGACTCACGGTTCGCCCGTTTGATGAAGCGGAGCTTCTGGAGTCCCGCCCCGAAATCGTTTTCTTTGCGACACCCAATGAGATCTCTCACGAACTGATCCCCCGTTACAGGGATCATCCTTTCCGCCTGATTGATTTGAGCGGGAGTTTCCGCCTGCGCGATGCTTCCCTCTACCCGCGATGGTATGGGTTTACTCATACAACGCCGGAAATGCTATCCCGGTTTGTCTATGGCCTTACGGAGGACAATGCGACGGCCATCTCCAAGGCCCAATGGGTGGCCAATCCAGGATGCTACGCGACCTCAGTTCTCTTGCCGTTGCTGCCGCTGGTCCAAGAGGGCTGGATTGACCGCGGGTCCCCGGTCATTTGCGACTGCAAATCGGGGGTCAGCGGCGCCGGGAAACAGCCCACGCACCACACCCATTTCTGTGAAGTCTCCGACTCCTTCAGGGCTTATTCCGTCTTCTCTCATCGTCATCTTCCCGAGATCGAACAACACCTCGGCCTGAATGCCGGCGACAAACTGATTTTTACGCCTCACCTCCTGCCCATCAACAGGGGAATCCTGTCGACCTTGTATCTCAAGACACGGTCTCCCCGCACAGAGGAGGAGCTGAGAACGCTGCTTGTGAAGGGTTACGCCAAGGCCCCTTTTGTTCGGGTCTTCCCAAGCGGCGAATTGCCCCAGGTCAAGTGGGTGACGCATACGAATTATTGCGACATTGGAGTCCGGGTGGAAGAGAGCTCCTCCTGGGTCGTGATGATCTCCTGCCTCGACAACCTGGTGAAAGGAGCAGCGGGCCAGGCGATCCAGAACATGAACCTGATGTTCAATTATGCGGAATCGTCCGGCTTGGATTAGCCCATGGCGACTCGAATCCTCGTGAAGGTCGGCGGGAGCCTGCTGAATACCGAGTCACACCCGAAGGCCATCGCCCGACAGATTGCGGATCTTATTGAGGACGACACCCAGGTCATTGTCGTGCACGGAGGTGGAAAGCATTTAACCTGCCTGCTCAATCGGCTCAATGTCCCTTCGCATTTTCATGAGGGCTTGCGCCTCACCAATGCGGAGACCCTGGACGCTGCCCTGATGGTGCTGGCGGGCCTGGTGAACAAGAAACTCGTGTCTGCTTTCGCCTCAGTCGGCGGCCGGGCGGTTGGACTGTGTGGCGGCGACGGGGGCGTGATCTGCGCCGAGAAATATCGGCACAACGAGGTAGATTACGGGTTCGTCGGGAGCGTCTCGGAGGTCCGGACCGATCTGATCGAACTGCTCCTTCGAAACGAGTTCCTGCCGGTCATCGCCTGCATCGCGCTGGGGACCGACCACCATTATTACAACATTAACGCGGATCAGATGGCCGCGGCCTGCGCCATCGCCCTACACGTTGATCAACTGGTGTTTCTGACTGACGTCGATGGCGTCCTGAATGAAAAGAAGACCGTCATTCCGAGCATCGGCCCCCGGAAAGTCAACCGGCTGATGGCCCGAAAGATTGTCGCCGGAGGCATGCTGCCAAAGCTGAAGGCATGCCTTGCGGCGCTGGACGGCGGAGTGAGCAGTGTCAATATTTTAAATGGTTCCGCCGAGCGATGCCTGAATCGTTTGATTGCGGAGGGTGAGCCCCTCGGCACAGCCATACGAACGGAGGCCTAAGTCTTGAGCGCTCCCAGTTCTCCCGTATTCGCACTCGATCAACAATACGTGTTCCCCACCTATGACCGCGCCCCGGTGGTTTTCGTCCGCGGAGAGGGGGCTGAGCTAATTGATGAGAACGGCGCGCGGTATCTGGATTGCCTGAGTGGGATTGCGGTCAACGCACTGGGCTACAATCACCCCCGCATCGTCGCCACGCTCTCCGATCAAGCCGCAAAAATCCTTCATGTCTGTAATCTCTTCCATAACGAGTACCAGGCACAGCTCGCCCGGAAACTCTGCTCCATTTCGGGCCTGCAGTCCGCTTTTTTCTGCAACAGCGGGACCGAAGCGATCGAAGCGGCCATCAAGGTGGCAAGAAACCACGCGTTTCGCGCTTCAGGGGGAGCCGGCCACCACAAGCACGAGATCGTCGCTTTAGAGGATTCCTTTCATGGCCGCACGCTCGGCGCTCTGTCCCTGACCGGGCAGAGAAAATACCGGGAACCCTTTGAGCCTCTCATTCCAGGTATCCGGTTCGTCCCAGCCAATGATGCGGCGGCACTTCAAGCGGCCGTGAATGAGAAGGCATGCGCCCTCATCATGGAACCGATCCAGGGCGAGGGGGGCATTCGCGTTCTCAACCGGGAGTTCCTCGGTGCCGCACGGTCGTTGTGTGACCGTCATGGCGCCTTGTTGATTTTCGATGAAGTTCAGTGCGGTCTGGGAAGGACCGGGTTCTATCTTTCCTATCAGGGAAAAGGGGTGCAGCCGGACCTGGTGACCCTCGCGAAGCCGCTCGGGCTCGGGATCCCCATGGGCGCACTCCTGGGGACCCGGGCGACGCGGGACGATCTGACGCTGGGGACCCACGGATCAACCTTTGGTGGAGGTCCGCTGGCGTGTCGGATGAGTCTTGAGTTTTTCCAGATCATGGAGGAGGAGAGATTGTTGGAGCGCATCCGAACGCTTGGAAACCATTTTGCCGCAGGATTACATGACCTCAAGAAAAAGTTCTCTTTCGTGAAAGAGGTCCGGGGCGAGGGCCTGATCCTGGGTATGGAATTGGACTTCCCGGGAAAAGATCTCGTTCGCACGTTGCTCCAGCGCGGCTATGTCATCAACTGCGCGCACGAAAGAGTCTTGCGATTCCTCCCGCCCTACATCATTACCGAAGTCCAGCTGGATCGCCTGATTCGGGCGTTGGACGACGCCTTCTCGGGGCTTTGATCCACACCGGGCGATGGTCGAGGACCGCGGCCAGGGAATGCGCAGGGGGGACTACGATGAATCATGAGTTGGTTCCTTGTTGGATTACTTCCACCGCGGGTGAGGGCCGACGTTGGAAGAACCCTGGCCTCGAATTCTCAGATGGGACTAATCGAGAAAGGTCGCTCAGCAAGTAAGGATTTGTTCTTGGAAGGTCATTAGTTCAGAAGATCAGAAAGGCCAAATCGATGCCAACAACAGTAAAGAAGGTGGTGCTAGCTTATTCCGGTGGGCTTGACACATCCATCATCATTCCCTGGCTCAAAGAGAACTACAGTTGCGAGATCATTGCCATGGCGGCTAATGTGGGTCAGGTCGAAGAACTTGACGGGGTGCGGGAGAAGGCACTCTCGACGGGGGCCTCGAAGGTCTACATTGAAGACCTCCGGGAGGAGTTTGCGCGGGATTACATCTGGCCCACCCTTCGTGCCGGCGCCGTCTACGAATCCAAGTACCTGTTGGGAACTTCCTTTGCGCGGCCCGCCATCGCAAAGCGCCAAGTCGAAATTGCGTTGATCGAGGGCGCGGATGCCGTGGCGCATGGGTGCACGGGCAAAGGCAATGACCAAGTGCGGTTCGAACTCGCTTACAAAGCCCTGGCCCCTCAGCTCAAGGTGATCGCCCCTTGGCGCGAATGGTCGATTCAATCGAGAGAAGATGCGATCGATTATGCGGAAGCCCGGAAGATCCCGATTACGGTCTCAAAGGAGAAGATATACAGCCGTGACAGGAATCTTTGGCATGTGTCCCATGAGGGGGGACGTCTTGAGAACCTGAACAATGACCCTGAAAGTTCCATGTGGATGATCACGTTGTCCCCGCAAGAAGCCCCCGACCGGCCCGCGCGGGTGACCATTGGGTTCGAGCGAGGAACCCCCGTAAACGTCAATGGCGTTCGGCTGGGCCCGGTCGAACTGCTGGAGATCCTCAATGCCATCGGCGGTGAGAATGCCATTGGACGGATTGATCTGGTCGAGAACCGGCTGGTGGGAATCAAGTCGCGGGGTTGCTACGAGACGCCCGGTGGAACCCTCTTACACATCGCCCACCACGAACTCGAGTCTTTGTGTCTCGACCGTGAGTCCTTGCATCTCAAGGAACAACTGGCGATTCGATATGCGGAGCTGGTTTACTATGGCCAGTGGTTTACCCCCCTGCGAGAAGCCTTGGACGCGTTTGTGAATGAAACCCAAAGGACCGTGACCGGCGAGGTGACCCTCGAAGTCTTCAAGGGCAATTGCTCTGTGATCCGACGCTCGTCTCCCTCTTCGCTTTATCGGGAAGATCTTTCTTCTTTCACGATGGGCGATACCTACAATCAGAAAGACGCCGAGGGCTTCATCAATTGCATGGGCCTTCCAATCAAAGTGAAAGCGATGCTGGATGGGAAATCCGAAGCAGTCAAGACGACTAACTAGGCGAGGGCCCTCACTCCCGAGACATTTATGGGGAGGCCGCTTCCAGGAGTCAGCGGCGCCGGAGTTCTCCCGGCTGAACAACTCATTTCCCTTTGATCATCGACTGCTCCCTTTTGACATCGAGGGAAGCGTCGCTTATTCAAAAGCCCTTCAACGAGCCGGCGTCCTCAACAGAAAGGAGGCAGCGGCGATTCGCAGGGCGCTCCAGTCGATAGAATTGAATTGCTCCAATCGCCCCCGGCTAATCCGCGATGCCCTCGCGAAGTACGAAGATGTGCACTCTTTTGTCGAGGCGAAGTTAATCGAGCAAGTCGGAGAAAAGGGAAAGAAAATTCACACGGGGCGGAGTCGAAATGATCAGGTGGCATTGGATCTTCGCCTTTATTTGCGACACCATTGCAGGCATTTGTGCCGGAAGCTCGTCTTCCTGATGGAAACACTGACGGCCCATGCTCAAAGAGATTTGATGACGATTCTGCCGGGTTACACCCACCTGCAACGGGGACAGCCGGTGCTGTTGGCGCACTACTGGATGGCCTATTTCGAAATGTTTTCACGCGATTGGGAGCGGATGAAAACGACCCTAGGGCATATCAATGTGATGCCGTTGGGTTCCGGAGCACTCGCCGGAAGCGGATTTCCGATCGATCGCCGGTTTCTGGCAAAGGAGTTAGGATTTCAGTCGATAACCAGAAATAGTCTCGATGCCGTGAGTGACCGCGATTTTGCGGCCGAATTCCTTTTTAACGGTTCACTCCTGATGATGCACCTGAGCCGGCTCGCCGAGGACTTAATAATATTTTCTACGACGGAATTTGATTTCATCGAGCTGAGCGATGCCGTCACCTCCGGCAGCAGCCTGATGCCGCAAAAAAAGAATCCGGATGCCCTGGAGCTGATCCGGGCGAAGGCGGCTCGGGTCTATGGAAACCTGGTGCAGATGCTCGTCATCCTGAAGGCTTTGCCCCTCTCATACAACAAAGATCTTCAGGAAGACAAGGAATGCATCTTCGACACCGTGGAGACGCTCGACATGGTGCTGGAGGCGATTCCCTTGGTGCTCCGGACACTCAAGGTCAAAACGCAGAAAATGAAGCAGGCCGCAGAATCCGGGTTCCTGAACGCCACCGAGTGTGCGGACTATCTGGTTCGGAGGGGCCTCCCCTTCCGGGCCGCCCATGAAACAGTTGGAAAGGTGATTCTGTATGCGCTTCAGCGCGGGCTTCCCCTGGAAAAATTGAGCCTGAGGGAGTTCAAGTTGTACTCGCCGTTGTTTGGTCCAGACATCTTTGACGCCATCCACTTGAAACGCTGTATCGAGAGCAAATCTCTGCAGGGAGGTACTGCAACGATCCATGTCAAGAGAGCCATTGAAGATGCAAGACGCTACATTGCCCGAATTCAGTAGTCAGGAGCAACCCCAGGCGTCACCCGAATTCGCGATCCGTGGTGCGCGGCTGTCGGACGCGGCTGCCATTCAATCGATCATCGAAACCTACGCCCGTCAGAGGCTGATGCTCCCGCGTTCTCTCATGCAGATCTATGAAAACGTACGTGATTACTGGGTGGCACTGGATGACGGGAAGGTTGTGGGAGTGGGAGCCCTGCATTGTTTCTGGGAGGACCTCGTGGAGCTCCGGGCCCTCGCCGTGGCCCCCGCCTACAAAGACCTCGGTCTCGGTCGCGAGATCGTGCTTCGCCTGATCGAAGAAGCTCGGGCGATGGGGGCGTCCAAGGTCTTTGCCTTCACATACATTCCCCAGTTCTTTTCAAAATTCGGGTTTGAACAGGTGCCGCATCACAGCCTTCCACTAAAGGTCTGGAAGGATTGCATCAATTGCTCCTACTTCAACAATTGCAACGAGATCGCGATGATCAAAAGACTCTGACGCGGAGGGCCCTTCCGGCTCAAGGCCTCCGGCGGGTTTTGTTCTTTCTTCTTATTTTCTCTTTACAAATACGAATTCCTCGCCATAATTCAATCTCTTGTGTCGGTATGAAAGCAATCAAATCCCAATTTATATTTGCAGGGTTGTTCCTGTCTTGTTTGTTGTGCCCCGCCGGCTCCCCAGCTCAATGGCGATCGTTGGGCCCATTCGGGGGAGATGTCCGGTCGCTGGTGCAGGATCCCAGTGAACCCACGCGTCTTTATCTCGGGACCGCTGACAGTCAAATTTTCGTGTCAACGAATGATGGCGCCCACTGGGAGCGCATGGCGACGGTGGCGCCACGGTCTGACTTCATTGTAGATCACATTGTGATGGATCCTGCTCAACCCGGCCGAATTTATGCCGGCGTGTGGTCAGTGACCTACAACGACGAGGGCGGGGTCTTTGTCAGCACGGACTCGGGAGTGACGTGGAAGGAACTGGCGGGGATGAGAGGACAATCCGTCCGTGCCCTGGCGATGGCCCCCTCCAATCACGAGATCCTCGTGGCCGGTACCCTTCAGGGAGTATTTGAAACCACCGATGGCGGTCAGTCCTGGAAACAGATTTCTCCTCCCCACCATGTGGAGATTCGAAATGTCGAATCGATCGCCATCGATCCCCGGGATCCGAGCATCATCTATGCGGGGACGTGGCACCTTCCCTGGAAAACAACCGATGGGGGAAAATCATGGTTTCAGATCCATCGCGGGATGATCGAAGATTCGGACGTCTTCGCCATTTTTATCCATCCGACTATTCCAGACAGCCTGCTTCTCAGCGCTTGCAGCGGAATCTACGGAACCACCAATGGCGGCACTCTTTGGTCAAAGTTCAAGGGAATTCCTCCCTCCAGTCGCCGCACTCGCTCCATCGTCGCCGATCCCGGTGATCCGAAAGTCATTTACGCCGGTACAACCGAAGGATTGTGGAAGACAGTGGATAGTGGCGCCGTATGGACCCGGATGACCTCCCCTTCGCTGACGGTGAATTCGATTGTCATCGATTCCACGAACCATTCCCGGATCCTTTTAGCCACCGATGATTCTGGAGTCTTGATGAGCACTGACTCGGGACGCGGATTCACTCCCCTCAACGACGGGTTCACCAGCCGGGCTGTCTCCTCAGTTCTTTTTGATCGCCGGACGCAGGGAAACATTTACTTGGCAGTTTTATATGACTACGAAAAAGGCGGTGTATTCCGGACCGAGAATGGCGGCATCTCCTGGAGGCAACTGATCGACGGCTTGACCTCCACGGACGTGCATACCCTTTTCCAGTCGCCGACTGACTCGTCAATCTGGGCTGGAACTTCAGATGGGGCATTTGTCTTAATCGCCTCGACAGGGCGTTGGCGGCGAGCGGATCTGGTTGTTGGCTTGCAGCCCGCTTCCTCCACCCAGGCCCGACCCACTTCCGGGCTCTCGAGAACCTTAGGCGGCGTGGCGGGGTTCTCGGGTGACCCGGCGTCCGGCCATTCCTTCTATGCTGCCACTCAGCGAGGACTCTTTGTCTCCCGCGATTCCGGTGTAAGCTGGAAGCGGCTCGCACCACCCGCACGAAGCGGCAGTGGAAGCGCCGTCCTTGCTTTATCGGATGGGCGGATCCTTTACGCCACCTCCGCCGGTCTATTTTTCTCGAGAGATCAAGGGGTGCATTGGAATGCGATCCCTCTTGAAGACAGCCCGACCTCAATCCATTCTCTCGTTGCTCTCCCGGATAATGAAGAGATTCTCCTGATGGCGACAGAGCGGGGTGTTTACCAATCCATCGATGGCGGCGCAACCTGGATGCGCTCGGGGATCGGCCTGCCCCACTCCGATATTGCGGATATCCGCTTTGATACCCACGACGGGGTTGAAGTCTACGTGACTGAATCTCACATGGGGTCGGTTTATCATTCCCCCAATCGTGGAGAAACTTGGGATTGGGTCAAACCCTTTCCGGAAATGGGACTGAAGTGCCGGTCGATTCTTCCGGATCCTCTCGATCCATCGCATGTTTACGCGTTGTTCTTCCGCGAAGGATTGTACTCATTGGACGTCGGGACCTTTTCAAAATTGAAGAGCTCGCAATGGGGCGACCACCCCAGGAGCTCGCGGAACGTTAATGACCAACCCAAGTGAGCGTTGGACGGAAATCCAGGGTGGCGTGACGACACCGCTGAAGTATCAGGCCGCTGCCATCTCTGCGGGAATCAAACCCGGCTCGACGAAAAAGGATTTGGCAATCCTGTTCAGTGAATCGCCTTCATTGGCCGCCGCGCTCTTCACGCGAAACCGTGTCGCGGCGGCTCCTGTGCTCGTTTCCCGCAGGCTCCTTTCAGAAGCGCGTGGAAGTGTGCGCGCCCTCATCGTGAATTCCGGGAATGCGAATGCCTGCACGGGAAGGCGTGGAATTCGCGATGCCGAGTCCATGGCCGAGCTGACGGCGGACGCGTTGAATGTACCCGCCGGGTCTGCCCTTGTGGCGTCGACGGGAGTGATCGGCCTGGCGCTCCCCATGGATCGAATCACCGGCGGTATCCCGGACGTTGTCGAGAAGCTCTCAAATCATGGCGGATCCGATTTTTCTGAGGCCATCCTGACCACCGATACCCGGAAAAAAAGTTGCGTCGTGCAGTCCTTGATCGGGGGCCGACCGGTCACCATCGCCGGCGTTGCAAAAGGAGCAGGGATGATTCAGCCTCGGCTGGCGACGATGTTGGCCTTTGCCACAACGGATGCAAGCCTCTCACTTCCGCTTTTGAAGAAAGCGTTGCACCATGCCGCGAAGGTTTCCTTCAACCGGGTCACCGTGGACGGCGATACCTCGACCAATGATTCTCTCTTCCTGCTTGCGAACGGGGCGAGCGGTGCCCGTGCGATCTCAAAGGAGGACAGATGGTTTGACCATTTCCAGCACGGACTTACCCAGGTGTGCACTTCACTTGCCAGACAGATTGCGCAAGATGGCGAGGGATCGACGAAATTCATTGCCGTCAGTGTCCATGAGGGCCGGACCGTCAGGGAGTGCGAGCAGATCGCAAGGACCATCGCCAACTCGCCCCTTGTCAAAACGGCGATCGCCGGGGCCGATGCCAATTGGGGACGCATCATCTGCGCGGCGGGATACTCCGGAGTGCCCTTCGACCCGGACCGCTTGAACATCGCCTTGAACGGTCTCCAGGTGTGCCGCCACGGCCAGCCCACCGGGTTCGATGAACGGCGGGCCAAGGAGCTGCTCCAGAAGCCGGAAGTTCAGATTGATGTCACCCTCGGACGTGGGCGCCAGTCGGCCACAGTTTGGACTTGCGATTTGACCGAGGACTACATCAAAATAAACGCCTTGTACCGGACCTGATCAACGTGGGCCTGCGCTGCGCACCTGCGGTGACGGACGAATCTTCCGATTTATTTAAATCATGAGGGTGGCCATGATAGAAAGCGAAGTGTCCATATCATGCCGAAATCAAAAATACTGAACTCGAAAAAGCTCTTCACGGGGAAATCGATCGAGCTGGTTCAAGATTATGTCGTGGAACCCAGCGGCCGATCGACCACGCGGGAGGTGGTTCGTCACCCGCCCGCCGTGGTTGTCCTCCCCATGATTAACAAGAGCGAAATCGTGCTGATCCGCCAGTACCGCTATGCGGTGGACGATTTTCTCTGGGAGCTGCCGGCGGGGAGCGTGGAAAACGGCGAATCGATTCTCGAGGCGGGAGGCCGTGAGTTGGAAGAGGAAACCGGCTATCGTGCAGGCGTCGTGTCGGAGCTCGCCAAGTTCTACTCAGCGCCCGGATTTACCGATGAACAAATGCACCTGATCCTGGCATCCCAACTGACCAAAACGGAGGCGCACCCCGACAGCGACGAGAGCATTGAGTGTCATGCCATCTCCCGGGAGAAGGTGTTTGCGATGTTGTTCGGCGGCGACATTATCGATGCCAAGACAATTGCCGGACTCCTGCTGGCAAAATCCAAGCTGAATCTTTGAGCTGCAATGCCGGCAAAGGACTTCCGAAGTCCTCCTGCGAAACGATGACGCCGACCAGGAAATCAGCGACTCGTTCGAGCGATAAGGGGGCCTTGTACGACCAACCTCCCTATAGCAAAGAGGGGGTGGATCTGACGTTGATTCGATGGATGCTTTCCCTCACTCCGGCAGAGCGTTTGGAGGTCCTGCAGCAGAATGTGCAATCCCTCTTGAAGCTTCGTAACGACGAATCCAAAGCCTGATTTTCTCGAAATTCTGCGAACCATCCACGTTCATACAGGTTTTGTCTTTGTGGGTGGTTCTTGTGCCGTGTTTCATGGGTCACCCTCGCCGCACTCGAATCCCGGCCAATCGGGGTGGGCGTGATCGGCCTTAGCGTACTCTCCCCTGTAAACTGCCGGACTGTCTTTGAAATCTGAGCGGGCCGCTGAAGGGACTTCGACTTCAGACAGGCCTCTAAGACCAGGAATCCGCTAACTCGATCCCCCTCCAGACAATCCCTTCTGGAAAGAAGGGTCTCCCGTTCCCCGGGAACCACCGATAGGCGATTTATCAAAAACATCCTTCCTTTGACAACCGCGCCAGTTCGATTTATAATCGTCCATTTATGAGGGTGGCCGGACGGGATACCATCAGGCCGCCACTTTAATTGCGGAGCGGGCAGAGCCTTCGGATGGAGTCGAACAGTAATCTTATAGTTCGGGGCGCACGCGTCAACAACCTCAAGAACATATCTTTCGAGCTCCCTTTCAATAGCCTCACCGTCGTAACGGGGGTCAGTGGCTCAGGGAAATCGTCGCTGGCGTTTGATTTGCTTTATGCCGAAGGACAGCGACGTTACATCGAATCCCTGTCGGCTTACGCCAGACAGTTTCTCGAGCGCATTGAGAAACCTGATGTGGACAGCATTGACGGCATCATGCCGGCAATCGCCATCCGCCAGAAAACTTCCTCCCGAAATCCACGGTCTACCGTAGCCACTACCACCGAAGTCTATGATTTTCTCAGATTGCTGTTCGCTCGCATTGGCGAGACGTACTGCCATCGGTGCGGTGAGCAGATTCAAAAAGACTCCCCGGACCAGATTGCCGGAAGAATCCTCAAGCTTCCTGAGGGTACGAGGTTCTACATTTTGTTTCCGGTTAGCGCTGCCGCGACAGCGGCACCGCCTTCAGACCCCAAAGCGGGCCGTGCAAGAAAATCAAAATCCACTCCCGTCCCACAGTCCCTTGCCGTCAAGGCGAGCCTGGGAGAGCTCCGGAAGGGGGGCTTTGGACGATTGGTTCAAGGCGGACGGGTCTTCGAATTTTCCACGCCCGAGTCCCTCATCGACCTGAACCTGAGTGCCCCTGTTTATGTGCTGGTCGATCGCCTTTCGGTGAACCCGGAGGTCCGCCAGCGACTCATCGACTCACTGGAAATCTGTTTCAAAGAGGGGAAGGGGCAGGCCATTATCCAGGTTTTTGAAGACCGCAGAAGCAGTCCCGTATCTCCGTCCGAATTATCTCGAGAGGATTCCGCCGAGCCATCAGAGTCAGAGAAAGAAGAATCCCTGCTCTTCTTCAGCGACCGGTTTGAATGCAAGCGATGCAGAGTTCCCTATCCTCCGCCGGAGCCTCAACTTTTCTCTTTCAATAATCCTTACGGCGCATGCCCGCGGTGCCAGGGGTTTGGAAACACCATTGATTTCGACCTCGATTTGGTAATACCGGACAAGAACAAGTCCATTGAAGATGGGGCCATTGAACCGTGGACCAAACTTCAATATCGACACCCGTTGGTGGAATTGAGAAAAATGGCTCGCGAGGAGGGTCTTCCTCTCAACGTTCCTTACATCCAACTTTCCGAGGAACACAAAAAAATCATTCTGGAAGGAAAGGGACGGTTCCCCGGCCTGAAAGGTTTCTTTCAATATCTCGAACGGAAAAAATACAAGCTACACGTCCGGGTGTTCTTGAGCCGGTATCGGGGATATTCCCTCTGTCCAGATTGTCAAGGGACCCGTCTGCGCCTCGAGGCACGGGACGTCAAGGTAGGGGGCAAGGCAGTCACGGAAATCAATGCCATGACGATTGCAGAGGCGCACGCCTTTTTCCAGAACCTCTGCCTGACGCCGACCCAGCATGCCATCGCGAGCAAACTGCTTGAAGAGATTCGCCTGCGCCTCAAATTCCTCTTTGAGGTAGGATTGCACTATATTTCCCTGGACCGGCTGGCATCGACACTCTCCGGTGGTGAATCACAGCGCATTCAACTCGCCTCCTCTCTGGGTTCCTCGCTGGTGGGAACTTTGTACATCCTGGATGAGCCCTCAATCGGCCTTCATCCCCGCGATTCGCAAAAGGTCATCGGCCTCTTGAAGAATCTGCGCGATTTGGGGAATACCGTCGTGGTGGTTGAGCATGATGCGGAAATGATGAAGGCCGCGGATTACATCCTTGATCTCGGTCCTGGCGCGGGAGAGCTGGGAGGCACGGTGGTTTACTCGGGCGCCTTTGAGCGGCTGATGGCGGATGGCCATTCGCTGACCGGCCGCTATCTCAGCGGGGACCTTCGAATTAACGTGCCCCGTCAGCGCGCCCGACAAACCGGAAAATATCTAAAGGTCTTTGGGGCGCAAATGCATAACCTGAAGAACATCGACCTTTCGATCCCTCTCGGTTTGATGGTCACGATTACGGGCGTGTCCGGATCCGGCAAGTCAACCCTCGTTCACAACATCATCTATGACGCCTACCGTGAACACCGCGGTGAAAAGGTGGGACACCGCGCCTTTTGCCGTGTCGAAGGATGGCAGCACATTAAAGAGGTCATTCTAGTCGACCAATCCCCCATCGGCCGCAGCCCGCGGTCCAATCCCGTCACTTACATTAAGGCGTTCGACGCCATCCGCGACGTGTTTGCGTCTACACCGGAGGCCCAAAAGCACGGGATGCACGCCGGACACTTCTCATTCAACATTCCCGGGGGACGCTGTTCAACCTGCGAGGGCGACGGCCGCGTCACAGTAGAGATGCAGTTCCTTGCGGACGTCGAGTTGATTTGCGAAGAATGCAAGGGTTGTCGTTTCAAGCCTTCGGTGCTGGAGGTTAAGTTCAGGGGAAGGAACATTCACGAGGTCCTCCAGTTGACCGTCCGCGAGGCGCTGACTTTTTTCTCGAACTTTCCGAAAATCCTCAAGAAGCTCAAGGTCCTTGACGACGTGGGTCTGGGCTACATTCGCCTGGGGCAATCGGCAACAACCCTCTCCGGAGGCGAGGCACAACGCGTGAAACTGGCCACGCATCTTGCCCAGGCCACCAGTGACTCGGTGTTGTACATTTTTGATGAGCCGACCACTGGTCTCCATTTTGACGATATCAATAAGCTCCTTCGCGCATTCCACAAGCTCATTGAAGCCAAGGCCTCGCTCCTGATCATAGAACATAATCTGGATGTGATTAAGTCTTCAGATTGGGTGATCGACCTGGGGCCCGAGGGAGGAGACGCGGGCGGCCAGGTGGTTGCGTACGGCACACCCGAACAAGTGGCGAGAATTGATAAGTCTTATACCGGCAAGTTTCTTAAGGCAGTCCTCTCGAACAACCACTCAAACAATGGGAACCACGGAAACGGGGGAGGAGATCAGGAACTCAAATTCAAAGTGATGAAACCTCGGAAAACGTTTTGAGGGCGTATACTTTTCACCCCTGCACTGCAATCAGAATTCAGTCCGGCCCCCCATCCAAAGCTCATCTATTACATCAACTTCTTTGTTTCATCCGTTGATTTTGTGGATTTCATCATGTCCTTGAATCCCAAAACCTTTGCCACGGCGCCTTCATCCTCAGCTTCTTTCTTCATTCCTTTTTTCATGTAAAGCATTGAAAGACTCGAGTGGGCCAGGATGTCATCCGGATCGATGACGATCAGTTGTCTGGCGGCCTCAATGCCTTTGTCCAGATCGTTGATGGCGCCGTAAGCATTAATCAGGGCATGCCACACATCGGTATAGTGGGGGTCTATCTCGAGGGATTGTTTATAACATGCGATGGCCTCGACGAAGTTATCTTCCAGTGCGAACATCACCCCTTTTTCGTATAAATCCTCTTTGGATTCCACCATTTTATCCTCTCAATCAGTCAACCTGGTATCAGAACGGATCTTCGGCCCAGGCAAAGGAGGCCAGGCGCCAAGTCGAATTCTGCCGGACGAAAACCCAGGTGCCCCGTCCTTTGTAACCATGGATATTCCGATCAGCGTAAGCATTCGACGTTTTCTTGTAATTGGCCTGGGCTACAATCGCATTGGGAGACGGAACGAGCTGAAGATTCTCGAATGCCAGTGTGACGGCCTGACCCTCCCGAAAGTACTGATGATAGTAGAGCCGGGCGCGGGCCAGGTCCATCGATTCGCCGGTGTTGCCATTCACCTCGGCATAATCGGATACACATTCGTTCAGAAGCTGGTCGGCGTCATGATTTTGATAAGCGGTCCTCTCCCGGTCCAGCAGTTCCTGCAGGGTGGCGCTCAAATCCTCCGTCTTTGAGCCGGGGCTCTGGGTGGTGCTCTTTGCTCCCCGCCATTCATCGATTTTCTGGCCGGCAAGATAGCCGCCAATGGCACCAACTAAGAGGATACCCAGTAAATACATCGTTCCTTTCACCGAATCACTCTCCCTCTGATGGGTTAGATGTGGATGCCCAACCGGTAAACAAAATAAACAAGGACCTCCCGCAGGGAGTGCCAAAACCGGGCCACAGGGGAGTTCTCGATGGGGCTGCCCGGCGCGGGAGAAGGATACACGAGGATCCCCTCATGCGTAAAAATCGCCTTGCTTCGGAAAAGGTGAAATCCGTCGCTGACCACGATGCACGAACGGACTCCCTCATGCTGCAACCGCTCTTTCACTGAACGAACGCTCTGAAAGGTGGTCTCCCCGTTTGGATCGACCTCAATCGAGGCCGCGGGAACACCGTGTTTCACCAGATACTCCCGGGAGGCTCCCGCTTCCGTAAACTTCTTATCAAGACCGTACCCCCCCGTTGTAATGATCCGAGGGGCCAGCTTCCGGTTGAAAAGGTCGACGGTGTGATCCAGGCGCGCCTTCAGGACTGGAGACGGACGTCCATTGTATTGAGCCGCGCCGAGAACAACGATACAATCGGATAACTGCGCCTCATCCCGCCCCGCCTGTACCCGAATAGCCGAATAGATTGACACGCCATAGGCCACGATCACGATCGCGAGCAATCCCAGCAGAACCCGCACAACAACGCGTTTTGATTGCCCTGTCATGGTCACCCAGCTACAACCATTTCTTCAACTTGCTCTTGCTGATAACACCTTCGCGGATGATCTTGAACGAGGGCCCTGTCAAATCCACGACGGTTGAAGGCTTATCGGCGAGGACCGTCCCCCCATCGATCAGCATGTCCACGCGGCCGCCAATCTGTCCGAGTACCTGGCTGGCAGTGGTACACGATGGCAGTGTTGAAAGGTTGGCGCTCGTGGCAGTCAATGGAACTCCCGCGGAGTGGATCAGCGCACGCGCCAATCTGGATCTGGGCATTCGCAAACCGATGTTACCCGTCCCCCCGGTCACTTTGAGGGGAAGGCGGTGCGAGGCGCGCATGACGATCGTCAGGGGGCCCGGCCAAAACTCCTGGGCAAGCTCCTGAAACCCATCGGGAAGCTCGGCCGTCAAAATCGTGATTTGTTCCAAATCGTCAATGAGCAACAGCAAGGGTTTCGAGCGAGGGCGTCCTTTAATGTGGTAGACCCGTTCCACAGCGGCCAGGTTGAACGGATCGGCCCCGAGCCCGTAAAAGGTGTCGGTCGGGAATGCGACCACCAGCCCTGCCCGGATCGCAATGCCTGCGGGGGTCAACTCGGATTCTTTGAATTTTTTCTGATCTACGCTGATGATTTCAGTGTCGATATGCATGACGGGGAGCGACCTCGAGTCTTGTACGCGAAGGACAGAGCAGGCACCTGCAAATCATCAATTCGGTGGCATTATCGCATATTTGATCGGATTTTTGAACGCCATGCCCGATGCGACTTCTCATTGCTTTTTTCAGCCCCAGACTTTATCATTACGTCGCGATTCAACCTAATCGGTGAAATCTGAATCTAATGTTTTGCGTTCCGAGAGATCATGGAATCGCACACCCCATTCGGCAGGAGCAGATGACTTCAAATAAATTACGTTTTTGGGCTTACTTAACCCTCTTTTTTTCTTCATTTGCAAGCTCCACAGTTCTTTTGATCGGTCAGCTGAATCCACTCGCACTTCCCCAGGCAAAACTGACGACCCCGATTTCGGCCTCGGATACCATCCTGAGCGTTGACAACGCGATTGGTTTTCCGTCCTCGGGGGAAGTGGCCATCGGTACGGAGGTGCTGGCTTACAGTTCACTGACGACCACCTCGTTCGCCCTCTCCGGCCGGGGCCAGGCGTCGACCACCGCCGCCGCTCATGATGCCGGTTCGGTGGTCACATTTTTCCCGGTCCACGCAGGAATACTGACGTCGTCGATCGATGCCGCAGCCACGACACTGAACCTCAATTCCACCTCGACCTTTCCTGCGGGGAACGGTTCGATGCTTATCGATCAGGAAATTCTGACTTACGGCGGGGGAACCACGACCACGCTCACAAACCTGGTCCGGGCCCAGGAGGGAACCACAGCAGCTGCTCATAATGCGGGTGCTTTGATCATTGGTCGTGCAGCTTCGGGGGCAATCCAGGCCTTGGTCATCCCGAGATTGATCTCCGCCATAGACAGCTTTTCGGGGATCGCATTGACCAATCTGTCGGATGGACCCGCCAACGTCATCTTGAACCCAATCAATTCGGGTGGCACCCCAGTGACCTTCACCGACTCCACGGGCACGCAGGTTTCGGCTTCCAACTCCTTTACGGTAGGGGCTCATCAACAGTTCGTGGGGGGTATTGCTGATATGCTGCCGAACCTCGGCACCGTTACCGATTTTTACGTTCTAATGACAACCCGCAACCCCCTGGCGCTGGGAGCTGTCCCAGTGGGAAATGTGGATCCGGCCTTCGGACTAAATCGGCTCGATCTGGTTCCCATCTCGGTGACCGATTCAACCGACGTCATCCTGCCGGTTGCGCTGCAGAATACGCAGCAGTTCGGCAGTGACGTGGCATTGGAACTGGGGATCGTGACATCCATCATTCCGTTGGATATAACCGCCGATTTTGTTGACGCGAACGGAAATGTCGTCCAGTCAACTACTCTGTCTTCGCTGGGCGCCAATTCGCGGGTAATTAAAAGCCTCAGTGATCTTTTCTCCAACCTGAAGGACCAGACGATCGAATCAGGCTACGTTCACTTGTCGTCGCTGTCTGCATTCAACGCCTATGAAATGATTTTTGTTGGAAGAGAAAACGCTTACTTGGAGGCGGTAGCGCGATCGGACGCTGCCACAGTCCTGAATATTCCTTTTGCCATCTCCGTGGGTCCCTACGAAACCCGCCTCGTGATCACCGATGGCACCGCCGCGGTGTCAGGGCAGGCCCCTGTTGGGGTCGTTAACGTGCGGGTCACTGCTTTCAATCCGGACGGGAGCGTTTTCACCGGCAGTGGAGTGACCAATCCTAAGCTGGTCAGTTTTCCGGTATCCGGACAATTTTCCCAATTCATCAGCAGCGTCCTCGGTCTAGGTCCCGATCAGGCATTCTCGGGTTATCTCAAGGTGGAACTTGGGCCCGGCTCTTCTTCGTCGGGGATTACAGCCTCTGCGCTCATCCTCCATACGGAGCGGAACCAATTGACGTCGGTTCCGGGACAACTCGTGGCTATGCAGAAGTTCACATTGACACCGGCTTTGTTCGATCTTCAAATCACCACTGCCCTGTCGCTGGTAAATCCCAATGACTCTCCAGCGGCGGCGCAAATCCAGATTATTCGTGCGGACGGAAGCCTGCAGGAATCTCAAACCGTCACGATCCCGCCCTCGGGACAATCCATTGCCGTCCTCTCGTCGCTCTTCCCGGATATCAGCGTGGAATCCGATGGATATGTTCAAATCACCAGTCCACTCGCGCTCTTCGGCATGATCGTTTTTGATAACGGGACCTTTCTGGCCTCGGGCTACCCGCTCCGTAGGCCGGATGAATTCGTAGTGTCTCCCAACCCCATGGGGCTGGCCACTCCGCTTGATTCCACAGTTCCCCCCGAAGCCACGACGTTTCCGCTTACGGTCCAAATTCCAAACCCGGCGCCGACGGGAGGGTTTTCGGTCAACTTGACGTCTCAGAACCCTAATCTTGCATCGTTGTCCTCTAATTTACTGATCATTCCCCAGGGACAGACCAGTGGGGCAGTTTCTGTCACCTCGCACCTTAGTGGCGCCACGGTCATTGACGTCAGCGCTCCGGGATTCACTACATCGGCCGTCGTTGTGAACGTGCAGAACACCACCGATTTTACCTTGTCCCGAAACTTGACGATAACTCCTATCAACGCGACCATCCCCAGCGGGGGAACGCTCCAATTCGCACTGTCCTTTGATACAACCAACAATCCACCTGTCTTGTGGAATGTCAGCGGAGTTTTAAACGGGCAGAACGCTGTCGGAACGATTACTCAGAGCGGTTTTTACACCGCCCCCTTGTTGTTGCCGACCGATCAGCCGATTCGCGTTGGTATCAGCGCCACGAATGCCAATACGACGTTTTTTGCTGCCTCCACCACAGTGACCATTCTTCCGCCGCCTCAATAGCGGATGTGCAGGCAGGCATGAGTTCTGGTTTCGCAGAATAATCCAACTCCTTTCATAGTCCTGGTTTATCCACAGGGGAGATAAGTTACGCAGGCGGTGTGGTGACCTTATGCGAATTCTCTCTGCGGCGGAGATGCGGGAAGTCGATGAACTGACCAGCGAGCGCTACGGCATTCCAAGCCTGACCCTGATGGAAAATGCCGGAACCTGGATCGCGGCTCATTGTGCTTCACGCTTGAATTCCCGTCCCTCGGCACAAATTCTCATCGTTTGCGGAAAAGGCAACAACGGGGGTGACGGCCTGGTGGCGGCCCGTCATCTCATCCAACGAGGCGTGTCGCCCCATGTTGTGCTTCTCGGCTCTTACGAGCAAATGAAAGGCGATGCCAAGGCAAACTTGGATGCCCTCATCCAGACCGGACTCAGGCCACGTTCCATCACGGGGATTGAGGAATGGATGGAGTTCGCCTCTTCGCTGCCCTCCCCTGAACTGGTGGTGGATGCCCTGCTCGGCACCGGGCTGACTCACCCCGTTGAGGGATTCCTGTCACAGGTCATTGAGGACATCAACCAGCGGTTTTCCTCCGAAACGATTCTTGCTGTCGACCTTCCTTCCGGATTGAATGCCGATTCCCACGAAGTGATGGGTCCTGTTATTCGCGCTCACACTACGCTGACTATGACGGCTCCCAAGGTCTGCCTGGCGTTCCCTCCCGCGGCTGAGTTGTCGGGAGAAATTCACGTGATTCCGATTGGGAGCCCCGATTCATTAATCGAGGAGAGATCGAAGCAAAACCTCTCGTGGGTGACGGAATCCGATTGCCGGTTTGTTGTCGCGCCCCGGCCGGTGGGCTCCAACAAGGGCGCCTACGGCCACGCACTGATCATTGCGGGCTCCGTTGGAAAAGCCGGGGCCGCCGCCTTGGCGGGCCGCTCCGCACTGCGAGCGGGAGCAGGACTGGTGACCGTGGCGACGGCAGCTAGCGCTCAACCCCTGGTGGCCCAGTCAATGCTGGAGTTGATGACGATCCCTCTGGCGGAAACACAGGTTGGCAGCATCGATCTGGCTTGTTTTGACTACGGAGTCCTTGACAACGCGATTTCAGGAAAGACGGTTCTGGCCATCGGCCCAGGGATGTCGCTGTTTCCCGATACGCAGGAATGTATTCGACGGGTCGTGGCTCGCTACCGACTCCCGATGATCCTTGATGCCGACGCGGTCAATGCCTTTGCGGATCGCACATCAGGACTCGATGGAAAAGGCCGTACTCTGGTCCTGACTCCGCACCCGGGCGAGTTCGCCCGCTTGATCCGAACCACCCCGCAAGTCGTTCAGGCCGACCGGAGGAATTTTGCGCGCGAGTTCGCGACGCGACACCAGGTGATCCTGGTGCTGAAAGGGTTCAGAACGGTCGTGGCCACACCGGAAGGAGAGATCTTTGTCTCCCCGGCCGGAAATCCCGGGATGGCCAAGGGGGGCTCGGGCGATGCACTGACCGGAATAATGGCCGGCCTATTTTCGCAATTCCCAAAGGCTCCCCCTGCCCGGGTCGCAGCCGCTGCCGTCTTTCTTCATGGCAGGGCTGGAGATTATGCGAGAAACCGATTTGGAGAGACGGCCATGCTGGCGGGCGACCTGATTGATTGTTTGCCGGAAGTCTTACAGGATCTGGCTCGTACTACCACAACCCTGTCTGACCATACAGCCCTGTGATATGATTTTCACGATGTCTCAACGAAGTGAACCGTCCACCCGGGAGATCTCAACGCACGCCCCCCAGGAGACTTTTCAATTTGGCTTCAACCTGGGACGATCTCTTGCAACCCCCCGAAACGTCCTCTTGTTTGGCGAGCTCGGCGTGGGAAAGACGGTTCTGGCAAAAGGCCTAGTGTGCGGGTTGGGTATCGAAGATCCGGACGATGTTGTGAGCCCCTCTTTCACTCTAATCCAGGAGTATCATGCCCAGGGCCGGACCATCCATCATGTCGACTTGTATCGAATCGATGACCCTCGGGAAGTTGAAGGTCTCGGGCTCGAAGAATTGCTCCTCGATGAATCAGCCTATGTCATCGTGGAGTGGGCCGACAAAGGGCCGCTCCCTGATGTTCCCGGCACCATTCACATTCACATCCGGGATCTGGGCGATGACGACCGCGCCATCCAGGTGGAATACCGATGAAACTTAATATGGAAATCGTGTCTTTGGAAAACGACCACCGACGCATGGTCGAGTTCGAACCTAAGCTGCTCATCTGCGCGGAATTTTCCGGCTGGAGGCAGGTCTTGGGCGGGGATCAGAAGGCATCGCTCGAAAAGACGGAAGGCTATCTCCTGGAAGGAACCCCTCACTTCTTCCCCGTCTCCCCGTACCTGCTGACCAATGAGCACCGGATCGTTGTCCAGGGCAAGCATACGTCGGGCGAAGTGGAATACGTCGCCCTCAAATTCGAAGATGAGGTCTATCTTACGGTCGGGAGCGATCACTGCGACCGTCAGGCAGAGGCCTTTTCAGTGGCGAAATCCAAGCAGCTCTGCCCGAAAGTCATGGCGCGACAGATGATCCTTCACCGGGAGATACGCCCTTACCGGGACGAGCTGAAGCTGAGTTCCTTCGTGGCTTCATATGACCGCAAAGTGCCCTACCAGTCCGCTTTCGTCGCCGATCTGATGCGGTTGGGCTCGCTCATTCGCAGTTGCCCGTTGAACATCGACCTGAACGGAGCAGTGATGTTCTCCGGCACCGTCCCAATCATTGCCGATATGCCAGCCTACGCCTCGCATTTTTACTTTCAAATGGAGCTGGCGAGATTCAAGCTGTCCATTGCCCACGACTACACCATTGAAGTGTTACCCGAGGCTGTGTAGCCGGTGTGGGCGATGATGTTTCAGGCAGGTTCCATGTTCCAGTTGGTCACTTCCACGAATCGATCAAATCGAGGTTCCATTTCCGTAGGGCGACGAGGCTCGTCGCCCTACCCGTTTTCCATCCACAAGGATCCGCTCCGACGGATTCTCTTCTCCATCCTGACGCTCGCTGGCGTGATCCTTCCCGCGGGCCTTCTCGCCCAATCGACCCCGCCACGTACGCGCAAGCCGGGCGCCACGGCGACCAGGGAATCTACACAGCCCACGCCCCCTCGTCTGATTGGGAATTTCAAATCGCGCGAGGACCATGGACCCTATTCCAAGGTCGTCTACCGAAATGACCTGGTATTGATCGTCAAGGAACACCATGCCACGCCGTTGGCCTCCCTCACCCTGCTTTTGAAGATTCCCGACCTTGCGCCCACTGCCGAAAACGAATTACTGCTCAGAATCGCGGCGATGACTGTTCTTCCAGCGAATGAGCCCCTCGAGACGAACAACCCGGGGGCGTCATTCAATTCGCTGGGAGGAATTACTCAGGCTGAGGTGACTCCAGACCGGATCGAGTGGACAGTTACCTTCCCGGCGGAGGCATTGCAGAAGATATATCCACTGGTCGTCCAGAGACTCCTCAAAGCGGAACCTTCCCCAGGATTGGTGGCTTCTGCGCTGAAAACCTTGTCTCGACCCGATGGATTAAACAGTCGCGGGATTGGGGGACGCGAGTTGTTCGTCCTGACGGGCTACCCAGCATCGAGTGCTGTCCCATCTGAAGCCACACCCGATCTCTTGAACTCGCTGAAACAGTTCCTCATCCGCTCGCTCCAGGCGCCTCAAATGATTGTTTCAGTCGTCGGTGATTTTGAGCGCGAGCGGGTGATTCAGCAGGTCGGAGAAAACTTCCTCAAGCTTCCGGAACAACCATCGAAAACCAAAACCACACCGGCCTCCTCAACCTCCAAGCCCGCGTTCCACTACACCCTTCTTCAATCCACGGACGGGCTGGCAGGCGTAAACTACTATTTCCATTCGAAACCGGATTGGACTCCAACCTTCGCCGTGCTCTCCTCCCTTCTCGCCCAAGGGGAAATGTCTTCCCTTGGACACGATCTGATTTACCAGCGCGCTTTGGCCTCCAATCTTAATGCTGATGGATTGCGGGTCAACGGCGAAAATTTCTTTGCAGTACACTTCTCGTGTCCTTCCGGGGCCCTCGATCAAACCACCGTGTACCTCCTCGCACGCCTTCGCCAGTTTACGAACTCCCTTCCCTCCGAAGACGAGATGCTCAGAGCACGTCGGCAATTTGCCCTGGCGTGGGAACTGGCGAATCGAGCGCCATCCGCCGTCAGTAAGCGTTTGGCGGAATACGAATCCGGGCGTGGTTACCTGGCCTACACGTCCGTGTTGACGGATCTCGAAAAGGTAACGGCGGAGGAAGTATCAAAAGCTGCGTCCGGATTATTCACGCTGGACACCGCGCACGCCATCGAGCGCTGGCCCCTGGCTCTCGCCTCGAGGACCTTTACTCCCGAGAGTTACCGCGATTTTGTCGAACTGGCGGTCCCGCGTGCGCTGAACAAGATTGGGAAGAAAGCGGAGCAGGCGAGCGCCAACCTGCCTGCATCCGCGGAAAGACCCGCCCCCTATGTAGGCAACCTGGACCGTAGCCAGTTGAAGGCCGAGCCGTGGAACAGATATTCCATCCTTCGGGGACCGAATGTCTTCGTCAACGAATTCCACTTATCACCTCTGGTTATCATCGAGCTACTTTATCCGGGCGGGCAATTCTTCGAATCGAACGACAATGCGGGCATGACCGCGCTCGCCGTCAGGTCTTCCATTCAATCCGCGAAGGACAAGACCCACGACGAGTTGTGGTTCCAACTGGAGTCTCTGGGCGCGACCCTTATACCCATTGTGGAGAACGATCTGTTTGGCTATGCCTTGATCACCCCGCCTTCAACAGCACCCGCCTGTATTGACCTCCTCTTGGAGATGCTCCTGGAACCGAGATTCTCACCCGAGGATGTCGCCGCTGTGAAGCCGCAGCTGCTCGAAACACTCCAATCTCAACTCGATTCTCCGCGGAGGTTTGCAGCCGACAAACTGAGAAGTACTTTTTTCAGTCACACCGACCTCTACCCTTCACTCGCCAAGCGGATGGCCAATGTCCGGAAGGCAACAGAAAAAGACGTTTCGGCCTGGTGGGATCGCATCCAAAAGGATATTCAACCGACCTTGGTCATCCTCGGAGATACTCAGGGGACTGAGTACGTCGCGCCCTTTGCCCGAAAACTCAGCAGCTCGAAATGGAAACCGGGGGCGTTTGAGCCGCTTCAATCGATTAAGGCGCCCAAACTGCCGGCAATGGTCCAGGACTCCAGTCCGACCGCCCTGTCTTCCCTGCTGATGATGGGTTTCAATGGTCCCGGATTCGGCGTCCAGGACACGGACGTGATTGAGATCGCGAAGTGGCTTTTCAAGGACGTGTTCAGTCACTCCGGTGTGACCGAATTTTTTTACCTGCGCTCCTTTGAAGGCGACCGCGATGAGAGTGCGGGTGACCCCACAGTCCTTGCGAACCAGGCTCTGGGGCAGATGTCGGCCTTGCTCGCCAGCAACACCGCCGTGCCCGCCGCACAAAAAATGTGGCAAACCCATCGGAGGTTGCAAGACTTGGATTCCCTCTTCAAAGGACTTACATTCTTTCGACGTTCATTTGGCTCCTCCGATGTCGAATCCGCCGGAAAGGCAGAGCAGACCGTCTCGCAGATGACAACCTCCCAACTCCGGCAAGCACTCGCCGCCATTTTCCAGCCGCAAAACATGCTGGCCTGCTTCGTGACCCCAGCTTCCCCTCACTGAATCCAGGATTCTCCTCTGCGCCTCGGCGTCTCTGCGGTGAACAGGGTTTGCTTTTCAGACTTCGAGAAACTCCTTTCATTTACGCCCGTCCCCCTCAATGATAGAATGATCGCCTTAGCCAGAAAAGGAAAGGACGTCTATAACCCATGTTGATCGTGATGCGGTCGCATGCCACCCCGGAAGAGATTCGCAAGGTTTGTGAAACCATCGAGGAGATGGGGCTGAAGGCGCATCCTATCCCGGGCGCGGAACGAACTGCCATTGGGGTGACGGGCAACCAGGGAGAGGTCGATGTCGGCGCCCTCGAGGATCTCCCCGGTGTCGTCGAAACCATCGCGGTCTCCAAGCCCTACAAACTGGTCAGCCGAGAATTGAAGCCCGAGGACACCATCGTTCGGGTGGGCAACACAGCCATCGGGTGCAAAGCCTTGGCTATTATGGCCGGCCCCTGCGCGATTGAAAGTTATGACCAAGCCATGACAGTTGCAGAGGCGGTCAAGAAGAGTGGAGCCCGGTTTTTCCGCGGCGGCGCTTACAAACCCCGGACTTCCCCGTACAGCTTTCAAGGCCTTGGCATCGAAGGGCTGAAAATACTGGCTAAGGTTCGGGAGGCCTTTGATCTGGCAATCGTGACGGAGGCGGTCGATCCCGAGAGCCTGGCTGCCGTGGATGAATATGCCGACATGATCCAGATCGGCGCGCGCAACATGCAGAACTTCTCGCTGTTGAAGCTCGCGGGCAAGGCTCGCAAACCGGTGCTTCTGAAACGGGGAATGTCGGCGACTCTCGATGAGTTTCTTATGGCGGCGGAATACATCATGTCGGAAGGGAATTATCAGGTGGCCTTGTGTGAGCGCGGGGTCCGAACCTTTGCGGACCATACCAGGAATACGCTGGATCTGAGCGTGGTTCCAGCCGTCAAGCGGCTTTCGCACCTGCCGATCATCGTCGATCCCAGTCATGGAACAGGCAAGCGCGATAAAGTAATCCCGCTGTCGCGCGCTGCCATTGCGGTGGGCGCTGATGGCTTGATCATTGAAGTGCATCATCAGCCCGACCATGCCCTCTCGGACGGGGCCCAATCACTTTATCCGACACAGTTTGAACGCCTGATGTCGGAGATCGGCCAAATCGCTCCCGTGGTGGACCGTACCCTCACCTGATCGATTGACTCCCATGCTGAAACAAAGTTCCCATTTTGGAACGTGGAGGTTTGTTCGCTGTTTCTTGAGCTTGGCGAGCGGGATGGCTCTGCTGCTGCTCATCGCTTGCGACGACAGTGATTCTCCTCCGACCACCCCGGCAGAAGGGACACATTTCGCCTACGTTTCAAATGGACTGGGCAATTCGGTCTCGATTCTCGACTTGAGGTCCTTTCACGTCGTGAAGGAGTTGCGCGTGGGCAAGAGCCCCACGGGCGCGGCTGCGTGTCCTCAATCGAAGTATGTGTTTGTGGCGAATACGGATTCAAATTCCGTTTCGGTGATTGATTCCTCAAAGCAGGAGGTCGTCCGGACCATCCCGGTTCACTCCAAACCTTTTTATGTTGTTTTTACGCCGGATGGGAAAAGGGCATTCGTCCCCAACTCCGCATCGAACGACATTTCGGTGATTGACGTTTCGAAACTGGCGGTCGAGAAAACCATCCGGGTCGGCGCTGGGCCGACGCAAGCTCTCATGAGTCCGCATGAGCCCACTCTTTATGTGGCCTGCTACGGCGGCGCTCAGATTTCGGCCATTGACACAACGGACCTCCGGTTGATGGCCACGATTCCGGTGGTGGCGCACCCCACATCCCTCGCTATTCTCCCCGATGAATCAAAACTCTTCGTCTCGAGCGCCGATACGGGCCAGGTGGCCGTGATCGATGCTTTGAAGAAGGAGCGGATTGCGACCCTGTTGACAGGAAAAGCCCCGGTGTTTCTGCGCCTGAAGCCGGACGGGGGCGAGTTGTTTGTCAGTGATTTTTCGAACGACACCATTTCCATCATCAACACCGCCGCCAACGACATCTCTTTGACTTTTCCCGTAGGAAAGCAGCCCAACCAAACTGCGGTCACCAGCGACAACTCCCGGTTGTTTGTAGGAAACTACGGCTCCAACTCGGTCCTCGTCTTCAACGTCGACGAGCGCACGGTTCTCAATTCGATCCCCGTGGGGGCCGGGCCCGACGCCATGGTGCTGACCCCCGGCGATCGATATCTGCTGGTCGTCAACTCCCGCTCGAACGACGTCTCCGTGATCGACACCGCCACCAGCCAGGTTTTCACTGTCCTCCCGGTCGGCCCCTCCCCGCGCGCCATCGCGATTCAATAAGGATCTTCCTCGTCCGTCGGTTGCCGCCAGCGGATTGAAATTTGGGTTTTGGAATTTGGAGTTTGGATTTTATTTGGATTTTGGGGTTTGGAGATTGGAATTTTGAGGCAGCTTCGACAAACCTCCCCTTCGCGTTACATCTTCCTCTGCCGCCGATTATTTCCCCTTGAAATCTGCCGAAGCGCGCCCTACACTTCGAAGTGGCCAGGCGACCCCCTGTCGGGCCCCTCTTCTCATCACGGTGATTGGCTGGCCGTTGTTGGTCACCTGTTTTTCCTCGTTGCCATTCCAGGACGGATTGGCACTTACCCTACGGAGGCTTGATGAGTATTGCGAGGGATATTCTCGTTTTCTCCTTCTCCACTCTAGTTCCTGTGACGATCTGGTAGCCCCGCCACCGTTCTTGTGGCGGGGGCGTTTCGGCGCAGCGTGCCAGAGCGCAGAAGTTATGGTCAGATTATGGAAGAGCCCCCGTTCTGGTAGCCTCGCCACGCTTTTTTGTGGCGGGGGCTTCTCGTAGCGGCGTGGCACAATCCGGCAGTTGTGGTTCGATTCACGGAAGAGCCCCCGCCGGGCAAGAGACGCCCGGTGAGGCTACCAAAGCAAATTCGGGGTGCGGCATACGAGCGTTCTTTGCACGTGTGCGCACTCCTGTGAGAGAGGGTAAGCCATGAGGTTAGAGATCATTCCGATTTTTCATCACGGACATCGTAAGCCGCGGCGGATTCGGAGAGACAATAATTGGTTGGGGAAACTGAAATCAACTGTGGTTACTGAGGAGGAATGTATGCGGTTTCTTAAGATTGGCACTCTTCTCTTGTTATTGGTCGTTGCGACAAGGGCTTATTCCCAGGGCTCACAAACGACCAAGCCGGACCCCCAGTCCGCCACCCAGACTCAATCGACCCCTCCGCCAGATCAGCGCGTGAAATCACCGCTTGGTTTTGGGTTGGAAGACGGGACTCCCGTCAAACTCCGTCTCAGTCGAACCATCTCGTCTGCAGACGCCCATGTCGATGACCGAGTCGATTTCGAGGTTCTAGAAGACATTAAAGTTGGTGAGGTCCTGATGATACCTAAAGGTGGAATTGCCTGGGGGACAGTGACTGAGGCTCAAGCGAAGCGAAGAATGGCGCGTGGCGGAAAATTAAACATTAATATTGATGCTGCCCGACTCCTCTCGGGCGAAAAAGCCGCCTTGCGCGCCGTCAAAGAAGTCAAAGGAGGCGGTCATACCGGTGCGATGACGGGCGGTATCGTTGCCACCAGCATCGTGTTCTTTCCAGCGGCCCCATTCTTCCTATTCATGCACGGCAAGGATATTACTATCCCAAAAGGCACGGAGATTACCGCTTACATCAATGGCGACATGAGCTTGGATCCAAAAAAATTTGAAGCCAAGCCAGCAGGTGAAGCACCGTCAACAGCTGAAGTTCCATCCACCGCGGCGAAACCGATGGACGTCAAGCCGAACGCTGAAACATCCGCCGTTTCCATAAGGTCTTTACCTGACGGCGCTGAGATAACGGTTGATGGAAAGTATGTGGGGAGTACCCCGTCCACTTTGCAGCTCACGTCAGGGGATCACACGATTTCTATTGAAAAATCAGGTTTCAAGGTGTGGCAGAGGACGATTTCGGTTACGGCCGGAAGTTCGATTACAGTAGAGGCGAATCTCGAGAAGATTCCTGAGCCAAACCCATAGAAAACATAGAGAACATAGAGTGCCAGGTCTCTGCAAATGGCAATTGAGTAGTAACAGAAACGATCTCTTCACAATCGCAAGGAGCAAATTACGATTGCAGAGACCTGACACCCCCCATTCTCCCTTCGTCAATCATCCTGGGAGCGATTGTCGGGAGAATGCGTGTCGCCGCCCTACTTACGATTAAGATTTAAGGATCCTGAGCAAATTCACATGGACATGGCGAAAAGGTCTTCAAACAATTACAGCAGCCTGGACCTGCGCGCCCGGGTCTCACGTTTTTACTAATTTCTGGGAGTGCCAACAGGTCCCTGTCCCGATCACAGAACAAGGAGGCACTATGCGGATTAAGCTGATCTTAGCGTTAGCACTTCTGGGACTGCTTGTCATAAGCACCTCAATGCCTGGCCAGACCTTTTGGACACATAAGGACCTGGTGTTCGGGCAGGTGGCTGCCGGCGGCGGGTATGAGACGGTGATTAATGCCACCAATCGAGGAACCCTCGCTTACAGCGGGACGATGTACCTTTTCACTGGCGAGGGTCAACAGTGGAATCCAACGGTTAATGGTACACCCGTGAGCAATGGAGCCGTTTCGGTCTCAATTCCCCCGGGAGTCACACGGAGTTTTCACATCACGGTCAACGGCGGTGTCCAGGCCGGAATGGCTCTCATCATGACACCAAGTGCAGCGAATGACAATTTCTTGGAGGGCAACCTTACCTATTTTGTCCACTCAGGTTCTTCGGTAATTGACAGCATCGGAGTTCCTCCCTCTAATGAGTTCTATCTGTCCACAGTTGCTTTCGAAGACTTTTCGACCATCGCCCTCGCCCTGAACAATGGAACGGCCGATCCATACCGAATCGCGCAAATCACCCTCAGGCTTTTTAATGAGAATAATCTCAATGTGGCGACGAAAGGCCTTATCCTTGGATCGGTGTCGCGTACAGCGATGTTCCTGAGTGAGTATTTTCCAGGAACAACTTTAGGTCGCGGCCGACTTGAGATTTCGACCCCTTTTAATCCCATCTTTGGAACCGCCCTGACGCTTGTGAATAATCAGTTCTCTTCTCTACCGCTGGCTGGTTCGCCGCGTGCCTACCGGTTTACTACAGACACACCCGCCTTCGGAATAACGACGGAGGGAGATGCCAGCCTGTGGGCGGATGGTGTTTATGTCAGGGGCTACGTCCGATTCACTAGTCTCAATGGTTCTCCCCTCACTTCTCCGGAGACTTATTTCTTGGCTGGCCGGTTAACTGAGAGCACCTTGAGAGTGTCGTTTTTCGCAGATAGTAATAATGTGGTCTTCGGGGGCACGTCCGCGAATGTTTACATAAGGATAGTCAACTTCGCTTTCTCAGCGAGCTCCCTGAATGATGTTAATGATATCTTTGTGGTGACGTGGGTAGATCCCACCTTCTCGGGGGGCACTTATGCTTACGGCACTACTCGGACAGGGACGATGACGATGAACCGGACCAATTGATCGGTTCTCAACACAGGGAGAGTTGCTGGATTCAAAGGTGGGTGTCCCGACTCTTCAATCCGCGGGAGACTAAAACATAGAAAACATAGAGTGTCAGGTCTCTGCAAATGGCAATTGAGTAGTAACAGAAGCGATCTTTTCACAATCATAAAGAGCAAATTACGATTGCAGAGACCTGACACCCCCCATTGTGACACCCCCCATTGGTTCGAATGTTGTTTTTTGAGACCTGGCCCCACGCACCTGTGATGCTTTCTGTGGCGATTTCCTAGTTACCGCCAAAAGGAAGAATATGTTTTCGCTTACCACCTGTCCGTCTTCACGTGTAATGATTTCCCTAATGGTTCTGGTCTCTTTACTCTCTTGTGCAACGATAAGCGATTGCAGGGTTTCAGGTGGCCAGGCGCCTTCGTCGAAGGCAAGCTCCTCCACTCCGGTTCAAAAGAAGGAAGGACAAAACGCACCTCTCAAGGAAGATCCTTTCGCGTTTCTTCCCCCTGTCGAACGCAACGTCGCCGCCTTATCATACTCGACCATTCTCTCTGACGTCGCGGATACCCGTGCCTTGGGGATGATGGAATTGGCGGATCTCATTTCAAGGAAGTACCCGCAACGTTCCATCCCTTTCTACCGGATGGCTTTCGAGTTTTCCCAGGATATGACGGAGCGGGAGTACCCTTCCGTGGGTATGCCTGCACAGCAAAACTGGGAGTCATTCAAGAGCTGGCAGAGGGGCGTAATACGGGAGATGTCACACGCCAGCAAGACCCAGGTGCAGGCATCCATTGCTGAATCCCTGTTCCCTCTCGACCCCAAGCTGGCGGAATCCCTGTTTTGGCAAATTCAGCCGGCATTGCCGGAAGCCCGTCGCTTTCCTGTCAACGATCAGGCAAACCTCGCTTCGTCGTCCCGAGTACGGTTTTATAAAGACCCTGATGCGTATTATGCCGCCGCACAGACGCTGGTGATGTCGAAGATGAACACCAGTCCCGAGGAGGCCATGGGCATTGCTTCCCGGGTGTTTCCTCACGATGATTATTTGCGCTTTAAGTACCTCTTCGGGTGGACGCAGAAACTGCACCAGATGAAATCTGATCTTGCCCGCTACTGGATTGCAGACGCCTTTGAAAGTTTGAAGTCCATCCAGTTACCCCCGCCGAATATATTTGCCCTCGATGAGTTCTCCACCAACCCAGTAGATCAACGGGGATTGCTCGGACTCATTCCATTTACCGCTTCCAATTATCCGGAGATGATCCCGGTCATGATCCTCGGTGTTTTGGAGTTCAGCGCAAGGCTGGAGCATTGTGAAGATCAAATCGCCGAGCTTAAGACCATGCATCCCTCAAGCCTCCAGACGTTGCGCTCGCACAGCTTGACGCTTGAGCTGCTCGCTCGACTTCAGACGGCCGTTCAAGGAAAGGACGACGCGTGGTCCAAACGTATTGCCGAAAGGATTGAAGAGATTCCGAAGGCATTGCCCGGTGAATCGGAAAAGAATTCCTGGCCCGGATATCCCGATGCCACCGCTTATGTTCAATTTAATCACCTGGTCGACGAGAAGGGAGGGGCGACGGCGGCGGCTAAACTTCTTCCTCAAATTCAAGACCCGCAAATGAAATTTGATGCGGTGATGTCACTGGCGAATGTGCTCCGTAAAGACCATCCCGAAGAGGCTTTGAGCCGATTGAAGGAGGCTGAAGACCTTCTTGACGAAATCCACGTCGTGGAGTTGCCCGGAGGGAAAATAGATTTAAGCATCGCGGAGTTTCGGCTTCAGTCGGAATCGTGGATCCTGCAGTCATATGCCGCGATGAATTCAGAGAAGGTCTCTTTATGGCTGAAGCGTTTTCTGCAGGAGTTCGCAGACATCGACCCGAAAGACCCCGAGGCCGCCAAAACGGAAAATGTCCAGAGCTACTATTTGGAGGCAATCACGTGGATAGCGAAGAAGAACCCCGATGAAGCGATTCAAAGAGCAAAAGAGATCAAAGACACTCGTCAAAGGGTTCAGGCTTTCAATCGGATTCTGCAATTAATGCTCTCGGCAGGAAGCAGCAAGAGGGAGTAAGGGGGATCTGAAATCACACAAATTTCTCAGGAAGTGAATCATGTGGCAGACAATCTTTTTGGTAGTTGCTCTCTGGGGAGTAGGGAGCGCAGGCAAGCCAGTCTATACCGGACCGAATGCCCTGGGGCCTTTTCGCATCGACAAAGACATTTCGATGAACAGCTTGTCTGAGAAGCTGGACCGTCCGCCGAAGGTCGCGAGGGATACTTTTTGCTATCAATCGGAGGACGGCCGCGCTTACCTCGTACTCACCCGGATGGTTGAGGTCTACGACGATAAAATAGCAGGCGATGTCCTCCTGAGCGATTTTCGCAATTGTATTGATAGGCGTGTACAACTAACGTCGGAGGACTTGCTGGCGTGGAAGACCGAGAAGGGTATCGGGCTCGGGAATTCATCGGAGGATGTTATTAAAGCCTATGGAAAACCCTCGTGGGTGGATCGTGTCGGTACCGACTATCGCACAATTATCCAGGGGGCCCGGAACACAGTCGAAAACGGCCTGAAGTCGGAACCACCATATTGTGTTATACAGGTGGTCCAGACGATCTAAGTGCGGCCTTTTTCGGTCTTCGAGACGGGAAGGTCGCGTGGATTTCCCTATCTCAGAACGAGTAACCCGAGTTCAATAATCAAATTGTAGGCTTAAATCCGAATTTTCAATTGTTCTGCTTCGCAATGATAGCAAGGCTCGCATTTCTACAATCTGTAAACAGGGTTAACGAAGTTGCCAGGTCTCGACGGGCTGTTGCCGAAACCCGAGGGCGCCCGGCGAGGGCACCCGGCCTACAACACAACCAATTGACCCTGCGTTGTAGGCCGGGTCCCCTGACCCGGCGGTTAGATTTGAGCAACAGCCCGTCAAAATTCAATACGTTGAATGTTGAGACCAAGCATCACCAATCCTCCCTGCCCCCAAAAATGTTCGAATATCATCAGAATGAGCAACTCGGAATCTTTACGGAGGTTTCTTATGTGGATGCGGTGGCATGAAAGAACCTGGTTGTCCCTGCGAAGCGCTGGGAGCTTCGCCTTGCTGCTCGCATTCGTCGTGCCCGGTAGTATTCGCGCGGGATGTGATTTGCAGAGCACTCCCGAGGCCGCTCCGACCCCGCACTTGATCTGCGCGTTGCCTGATGTCGTCACACCGGATATGTATATCGATCTTGTGGGCCAATATCTGGGGGCAAACGACCCGCAGGGAGTTCGTGTTGTCTTCACTCAAGCGGAACATCAGTATTCGACACCAGTGCTAGGCGGGTCCTATACACACCAAGCCGGGAGTCGACAAAGTGTGGCCTTGGTGGTCCCCACTGGCCTCGTACCGAGCACATGCCGCGTGAGTTTGGAATATGGAGGGCAACGAAGTGCTCCCCTTGAATTGAAGGTCGCGGATGTGGTGAGTCCTCCGACGCTGAAGATGCAAAGGAAGCAGGTGAGACAACCGGGGGAAGTACTTTTCTTGTCTGGGACGGGCTTCTCGACGACGAATGAGGTTGAACTCACGGATTTGCTAGGAGGAATCCATACGATTAAGGGGCCTTGGGGAGGAGGCTCGTCGGCTGATTCATTCCCGCTCTTCCTTCCCAAGGAATTGCCTGCCGGCGAGGTCACGGTGCGGGTAGTGGAACAACGAAGCCCCAATCCCCGGAGTAACTCCGTGACCATTTGGGTGACCCATGGCCCGATGCTTTACACTGTTTATGGCATGACGTCCGTGGCTCCTGGACAATGGTTGGATCTCGAAGCACAAGATCTGAGGGCAATTCAACTGGCGGACCGCGTGGAGATCGGTTTCAAACAGAATGACCGACTTGTTGTTGTTTCCCCCCTCGATCCAAAATTGCTTCGTGTTCAGGTTCCTGTGGAGCTTTCACCGGGCCGGGTCTTCATTCAAGGACGCACTTGGTTCGCGGGTATCGCCTCTCCCTGGTCGGAACCCGAGCGCTATAGATTGTCGGATACTCCAGCCGATAATAGGGTAGAAAGCCTCACAGTAATGCCTCAGCGAGCCGAAATCCAGGTTTGGCAGGGAGGGCGCTTATTTAGAACTCTTGACATCCAGGACCCGCTTAACTACCAGCTCCCTCTGCCCGAAGATCTTGCCGATGGCGACGTTGTGTTCATGACCCGCATGTGGCGCGGAGGTCTTCCGACGGAATGGGTACGACGCCCTTGGAGAAAATTTCCGAAAGTCGGGGACCCGCGCTATGCGATTGGCTCATGGGGAGAGAGAAAGGACATCCGCCCCGATTCACCTGATAGGATGGTGGCATATGCAGGTGAGTACCTGTACATCGGTGGAACTTATCCTGTTGGTTCGACGGAGAAGCTCGTGGCGGAGTTTAAACGCGAAGGACAGTCCATCAGGCGCGGCCTAACCTTCCATTCAGACTTCCGCTCTTTGAAGGTGCAGATCCCCGAGACGGTGGGAAGTGGAGAATGGGATCTTATCCTTCACGACTTGGGCGGTAATCCAAGCTATACCCTGCCGATCAAGCTGATCATTAAATGAACCGATATGTTGGACGGGGTGGCGCACATATGCGCAGTTGGTCTGCCGCGGCAGGCGGCCTTTTGTGAGAGAGACCTCGTCAAGAAGCTAGAGAGTAAGTCGACTCTTCACCGCATACATCGCAAAAGACGCGATGTATGCGCCACCCCGCCGAAGGTCGCAACTCCGCAATCTGCCTTTCGCGGTGTGCGTCCACTCGCGGCTGGGGTTTGTTAGGCTCGCCATCCAGCATGAAGGGATGGCGGGGGCCTTTGCTCGCGGTCAGCAACGAACCAGCGATCGCGCACGGATGCTCACAAAAGCCCCCGCCGGTACAACACGCCGGCGAGGCTACCAAAGCATCCCTTGGAGTAAGATTTGGTAGCCTCGCCACGCTCTTTGTGGCGGGAGCACTTGACTGCGGACTGGATTGAATTGGAAATGCTGAGCGACTGTCCGCAAAAGCCCCCGCCGGCATAAAACGCCGGCGAGGGTACCAAAGCATCCCTTGGAGTAAGATCTGGTAGCCTCGCCACGCTCTTTGTGGCGGGAGCACTTGACTGCGGACTGGATTGAATTGGAAATGCTGAGCGACTGCCCGCAAAAGCCCCCGCCGGTACAACACGCCGGCGAGGCTACCAAAGCTTGCTGGAGAGGTAATATGAGAAGAGGCGTGACGTGCGTTGTTTATGTTTTGCTGCACCTGGCGGTATTTGGCGGCGCTGCAGCCCTGCGGGCGCAGGATACACGCCACGTCGTCGAGCCCCATCTGCCGCCGGTGTGCACGGCCCTCACAGCGCGCCTTTCCGCTCCCGGAGGGGGGTTGCCGGAAACGAGCGAGCGGACACCGGACACGGCCCGGATCCAGGAGGCCATCGACCATTGTGCGCCCGGGCGGGCGGTCGAACTGAAGCAAGACGGAACCAAAAACATTTTCCTTGCCGGACCGCTGCTGTTGAAGACCGGTGTAACGCTTCTGGTTGACGCGAATACAGCGCTGTTCGCTTCGCGCAACCCCCGCGATTATGACCTCGCTGGCGGAAGCTGTGGCGTCGTCAACGAAAAAGGGCACGGATGCAAGCCCTGGATACTGGCGGAGAACGCCCCCGCAAGCGGTATCATGGGCGACGGCGCGCTGGACGGGCGGGGCGGGGCGAAGCTGCTCGGGCAGGACGTGACCTGGTGGGACCTTGCTCATACCGCCAAGGTTCTCGATAAGCAGCAGAGCGTCCCCCGGATGTTGGTCGTGCGGAAGTCAGACGATTTTACGTTGTATCGCATCACCCTGCGCAACTCCCCCAACTTTCACGTGGGGGTGGAGCGCACCAACGGATTCACCGCTTGGGGCGTCAAGATCCACACCCCGAAAACGGCGCGCAACACCGACGGCATCGATCCTTCGTCCTCCTCCAACGTGACTATTACGCACTGTTTCATTGCAACGGGAGACGACAATATCGCGATCAAGTCGGGGAACGCGGGTCCAGCCTCCAATATCACCATCGCCGACAACCATTTCTATACCGGCCACGGGATGTCGATCGGCAGCGGCACCAGCGGCGGGGTGAGTGCTGTTCGCGTGGTCGATCTGAGCATCGACGGCGCGGACAACGGGATCCGCATCAAGTCCGATCGCAGCCGCGGAGGGCTGGTGCGCGATGTTACCTACGAGAATGTGTGCATGCGGAACGTTACCAACCCGATTGTCCTGAATACAAGGTACACCACGTTTCCCGGCAACCTCCTGCCGCTCTATCGCGACATCCTCCTGAAGAACGTTCACAGCGTGACGCCGGGCGCGATCCTGCTGCTCGGCCTCGATGAGCAGCACCGAATGGGCGTGGGCCTCGACAATGTTACCGTAGATGGGTTGCGGGGGGACGATATCCGGGCGGAGCACGCCGAAGTCCGGGTCGGCCCGCGCCGCGGCAATGTCGAACCCCGCGGAAACGACGTCTCGATGAGCAGTGCCGGCGTCGAGCCTGCCGTTCCTGTGGATTGTGGAAACAGTTTCCCCGCGTTTCCCGAGAACGCGACTGCCCCAGCGGCGGCGATAACGGTGCCTCCGGAGGATCCAACTTTCTACGTGGCGGCATCGGGAACGGGCGACTACTACTCCATCCAACGGGCAATCGATGTCGCCCCGGCGAGCGGGGCTGTCATTTCCATCGCTCCCGGCACGTATCGCGAGGCGCTCACGATAGCAAAACCCAATATCCGGCTGCGCAGCCCCTATACAGATGCCACCAAGACCGTCATCGCTTTCGACGGGAGCGCGGGCGGCGCCCTGAAGCCGGCCACCGTCACGGTGCTGGCGGATAACTTCGTCGCTGAAAATCTGACCATTGCCAACGATTCCAGCGAACGCCCTGGAAAAATGGGGACAGCCCCAAAGAGCGGGACAGTCCCCATTTCTCCAGTTCCCATTTTTCCGGTGCAGCAGGCGCAGGGCTCTCGGGCCCCGGCGCTCAGGGTGACCGGCGACCGCGCGGTATTCCGCAACGTGCGGCTTCTCGGCAACCAAGGCACCCTCTATGCCGGAAGCAAGGACTGCGCCTCGGCAACGCGCCGGCCTTGCACCTCTTCCCGACAGTACTTCTCGAATTGCTACATCGAAGGCAACGTAGATATTATCTCCGGCGATGGGAAGGCTTTTTTCGACCGCTGCGAAATCCACAGCACAAAACGCTCCACCGGTGTTGTAACGGCCCAAGGGAAGCATTATCCGGAGCAGGAGAGTGGCTTCCTCTTTGACCTTTGCACTCTGACGGCGGAGCCGGGGGTAACCGACGTCTGGTTGGGCCGGCCCTGGCGCCCTTATGCCAGCGTGGTTTTCTTGAACACGCACATGGGCGCGCACATCCGGACCGCCGGGTGGCGGGAGGGGATTCCTGGCGAGACGAATTCCACCAACCTGGCGTTTTTTGGAGAATATGACTCATCGGGGCCGGGCGCGCATTCCGTCGAACGAGATCCACACAGCAAGCAGCTCAGCGCCCAAGAAGCAGCCGGCTTTGAAATCAGACGATTCCTCGCCGGCCAAGATCAATGGGACCCCACAAAGCGCGATTGATTCAATATCTTCTGGTCTCACGGCGTTTTTTGTATAGCCGTTCCGTGAAGCCGCCCTCCTTCAGGAAGCGCTCCTCCAATTGCCGCAGCTGTTGGTCCAGCAGGTAATCTGTCTGGTGAATGAGGCAGATCAGTGTGTTCGCGGCTACCTCGGGGGCGGCTTCTTCGATATTAGACCTATAAGTCGTATAGGACCTATTCGACAAATAGGCGAGCTTGCGAGCCACTTGAGCCGGGAGAGTCTTTGGCACACTGCGTGAATCCGCGTTGTCGCAGAAAGTCCTCGAAATCCAGCAGCAGTTCTTCGAGAGTGGCCCGTGCCACGCCGACCAGCTTGAGTTCCTCTTGCGTGAGGTGCCCGATGCCGTGCTGCCTTCGGCGATGTTTTGTTTGCCGCTTCGCGCCGCTTGAACCATCTGGTCATGGGTGCGAGAGCGCCGTTCAATGAAGCGGTTGCAGAATGAGATGGGGGCATCATAGACGAGTTCGGCTTTTTGATAGGACTTCAGCTCACGGTATCCGCCATGGGGTTCAATCAAGCCTGCGCTTCGCTTGTCGTGTTCGCTCATTGCCTCTTCCCCTTCTCGACGGTCGCACGGCGCATGGGTCGCGTGCCGGCGAATTCAACTTGAGGGGGGTTGTGCGTGGACCTTGGGGGAGACACAGGATTATAACAGAAATCTCTTATGCAGCGCCTCAGGTTGCCTCTTAGATCGATTTTGAGATCCGGGACCGCTCCAATACCGTTCACTCAAGCCTGAATTCAGAAGTTACCGAGCGCTCTTGGGTTCTATCTGTTAGTAGGGTGAGCAATGAAAATGAATTTACCATCGAAGGAAAAAGTCATGTCGCCCGCTGAAGCAGGCCACTTGGTTGGAGGGGCGGGCGTTTCCTGGGGCTCGCGCCCCGCCTCGCGCATAGGCGTCAACTTAAAGAGGATTGATTTTAAAGGGGGAGGGGGACGGTTCTGTCGAATCCCCCCAGCGGAAGCTGGGGGAAAGTTCAAGTACGGGCCACAAACACAGGCTCCAAAAACAGACCACATCCCCCCCATCCCGCTTCCGGGATGGGGGGAGATAATGAAAATGGGGTCGCTGCAGTAGGCTGTACCTGAATCATCCCCCGGCTTCCGCCGGGGGGATTATGGACCGCTCTTTCCTCAGGTCTTAGGTTGACGCGTATGCGCCTCGCGGGACTACTTTATTTCGCCGCTGCGCGGCTTTAATGAAGAATCAGCTTCGGAAGCCGGAGCTGCAGGTCAGAAGGTGCCACTCTGTCAGGCAATCTAAGTATCGGTCAACCTTAACTGAACGATATTGGGGACAGCCCTGAATTCCCCGGTCGTTCTTCGCGCGAAGGTGGAATTTGGACGATCCACCAGCTACCGCTGGTGGGATTCTCTGGTCGAGATTTCCAGGTTGGTAGGTTGAACCTTAACAATCCACCACCTCCCGGTGGTGGCATTTGAACTTCTTAAATTCGGGACGGTCCGAGTCTCCATCCCCTTTTTGTTCTCTTGAGGTTCAATATTTGTTGCCCGGAATGGAGCGCATATCTAAAATCACAATCACTGCTTCAAAACGGGGTGATTCAATGGGCATCGTTGCGGACATCATTCTGATCCTGGTGGCGGGTTTTTTAGGAGGGCTGGTCGCCAATCGGCTGCGCCAGCCCCTGATTGTGGGCTACATCATCGCCGGCATAGCGGTGGGTCCTTACACCGGCGGCGCCACCGTCGCGAATGTTCACGAAATTGAGCTGCTCGCCGAGATAGGGGTGGCACTGCTTCTATTCGGCATCGGGCTTGAATTCTCCCCCAAATCACTACGACCCGTACGATTGGTTGCGTTGATTGGCACTCCCATCCAACTCGCCCTAACCATTCTTCTGGGGTATGGCTTGGGACGATGGATGGGATGGGGTTGGGTGCAATCACTGTGGTTCGGCGCTGCAATTTCCGTCTCGAGCACGATGGTCATCCTGAAAACCCTGATGAACCAGGGGTGGCTGGGAACACTCTCAAGCCGGGTCATGATTGGGATGTTGATTGTCCAGGATCTTGCCCTCGTGCCGATGCTGATCACACTGCCACAGCTTTCCAAGGCTTCGTTTGATTATACGGATCTGGGCGTCTCCCTCCTGAAGGCGGGAATGTTTATAGGGATCATGTGGGTCTTTGGAAGGCGCGTGATTCCTTTTGTCCTGGGAAAAGTGGCCGGGTGGCAATCGAGGGAACTCTTCCTGATTTGTGTGACCGTGTTGGGGCTAGGAGTCGGATACGCCACCTATCTAGCGGGTCTCTCGTTCGCGTTTGGCGCCTTTGTTTCAGGACTTGTTCTCAGCGAGTCCGATTACGGGCACCAGGCCCTCAGTGACATCATCCCCTTGCGCGATCTGTTTGGGCTTCTGTTCTTTGTTTCCGTAGGGATGCTGCTGGATCCAAAATTTCTTGTCAGCCATCTCTCCGCGGTCCTCCTCACCACATCATTGATTGCCCTGGGAAAGGGGACTTTGTTCGCCGTCCTGGTTCGTTCCTTTGGGTACGGAAATGTGATTCCGCTGGCGGCCGGACTGGGTTTGTTCCAAATTGGAGAATTCTCCTTTGTCCTGGCTCGCATTGGGTTGGAAACCAAAGGCCTCTCCCAGGAAGCCTACTCTCTTTTGTTGACCACTGCCGTGCTCACGATGGTGTTGACGCCGCTCTGCTCCTCTCTCACAGCGCCTCTTTATGCGTTTCGCCGACGTCTTTCCAGGGAGGAGATTCTTCAATCCGTCAATATCACTGAAGCCGGCTTGGAGCAACATGTCGTGATTGTGGGTGGCGGGCGGGTTGGGCACCACATTGCGCGGGTGTTAACGCGCCTTCACCTTCCTTTTGTCATCATTGAGGCGGATCGCTCTGTCTTCGAGCGGCGGAAGGCGGAAGGATTTCCAGCGATATTCGGCGATGGCGCCAGTGAAATCGTGCTTGAGGCGGCGAGGGTGTCTCACGCACGGCTCCTGCTCTTGACGGTTCCATCGGTGGCAGTGGCTTTCGGGGTCATGGAACCGCTCAAACGATTAGCCACGAATATTCCGATCATAGCCAGGGCAGAGGGTATTCAACAGATGCTCGATCTCAGCCGCGCGGGTGTACGGGAAGTGGTCCAGCCGGAGTTTGAGGCCGGGCTGGAGATGACGCGCCAGGCCCTTTTGCATCTCGACATTCCGGCGACGGAAGTCGAGGCCTATCTGGATGCCACCCGAAGGGAAACCTACAAGCCGATGTTCGAGGGGGCTTGAAAACAGTGCACAAATGGGCAAAGAAAATGGGGTCAGGCACGAATCTAATGTTGCTGCCTGACCCCATTTTTGCTTCTGCCGTGGTCCCGTGTCAGATTTCCTGAGCCATCACGGTGACGTAGATCGCATCGAGCGCCTGGGGACCCGTGTTCTTGAGGATTACGTCGTAGAGCACCGGTGCGACCACCGGCACGCTCATAATGAATCCTGTTCCGTTGAAGTTGAGGGGAGCCGTCCAAATGAACTCCCGCTCCGACACTGTCTCTTCAAACCAGACGGTGCTGTCGGCTAAAATCGCGCCGCAATGCAAGCCTGGAAGTGGGGTGCTGAACAGCACTTTGACTGAGAGCCCTGCCAAAGCCTTTGCGTCGCGTCCGATATGAATATGGAGCCGGTCGTATTTCTTCACATCCAGGTTGGGGAGTACTCGGTGTTCGCCGCCGGCCGGAATCGCAGCGTTTTGCAACAGCACCTTAGACAGCGTTGGTGTTTCCATTGCTAACATAGTAGTCATCTCGCCTCCTCTTTCTCGCGCCCGTCCTCCAGCGCATCATCGCGCCCTCGGACCTTGGCACAAGGAACTTCAATTCTCACCCTGCGCTCACCCATTGTCAACCCGGTTTGTCAACGGACACAGGCAGCATCCGTCTGCATTCTCCGTTTTTCCAGTGTCATAAACTTTGCTGTTTCTGCTCAACATTCAACTTGTTGAATCTTGAGACCTGGCACCATCAGATTTGTTTCATCGGGCCGCTTTATCGCACACATCGCAAGAAACACGATGTGTGCGCGACCCGGTGATTTCTTTGACACCGGCCTATTGGATGGTTTTCGATTCCGGCGCCGGAGGGGAGATCAAGGCCACGTTCAGATTCGTTTCCTTGACCATGACGCCGTTGAGGTAGACTTGAAGGGTGTAATCGCCCACCGTTTCAAAGGTGACGTTGGCAAAGATGGTGATGTTGTCGGCAAACCCGTTGGGCTCAATCCGGAAAGGAGCAGCCTGGGCTTGCGCCACCACCTTGGAACGGTCCGGGGACAGGATCTTCACTTCCGAGGTGTACTCCCCTTCCCCCGTCCAGTGGTTGATCAATGCGAATTTCAGGAGACTGGCGGGCAGCGCATAGAAGTACACATTCCTGAAAAGTCCCATCAAGCTCAGCTTGTTTCCCAACTCCACGCGGACGTCGTCACATAACAGACTGTATTCGAGGTGCGCCTTCAAGGGTTGACTTGACATGAAATATTCCTCATCTTGGATAGATCACACAGTCTGAGAACCTTCAGACTGAGAGATCGGGGACTGAACTTGAGAACGCTGATCCTGCTCCAGGCCCGAGGCGATGGCGGTGCGGACCCGCTCGATGAGTTGATCGCGATCGTCCAGCGAATAACCCGAAACATCAATCGGATCGTGGAAGATGATCTTGATGTGGCCCGGGCGGATCTTGAATTCCCCTTTGCGCATCATCTCGTAGCACCCATCAAGGGTCATCGGGACCACTGGAACTTTTGATCGAATTGCCGCGATGAAGCCCCCCTTGCGGAACTCCCCCATCTCGCCGGTCCGGGTTCTGGTCCCCTCCGGATAGATCAGGAACGAATCCCCGGCTTGCAGTTGACGGATGGCCTGTTCGATGCTTTCCACCGCGCTGGTGTGGTTCTTTCGATCGACCGGGATAAACCTCTCGACGCGACAGGCTAATCCCAGAAGGGGCGCCCTGAAGAATTCCTTCTTGGCGATGGCCTTCACATCCCGGGGGATAGCGAGAAAGACGGCGACGGGATCCACATTACTCTGGTGGTTGGGCATGAAGATATAATTCTGACCCTCCTGAATCTTTTCTCTCCCATAGATCGTGAGCGTTCCACCGGCCAGGAAAAGGGCCAATCGGGCGCCCATCCGGCTCACGTTGTACAGAAAGTGGTGCGTTTTGAAGACCCAGGTAATCAGTATAGTCAGAGGCCCCGCCAGCAGAATGTAGAGGGCGACTCCCAGGAGTGCAATGGTGGCGCGAATCATAAGCGACTCATGGTATCAAATTATCGACCGGGCAATAAGAGCGGTGGACTCTCACCGAACCCCAGGCAAACCGTCGGTCCGACGTCCGCCCTTCATCTTCCGGTGAGTATCCCGTCGCGGATCGAGATTTGGAGCGGGGTGGGATCGGCGGACTCCATGATGGCATAGTGAGTCACAGTTTTTGCCATCGTCTGAAAGGACACCTCCAGCGTTTGCCCGCTGCGCACGCACTTGATCTTCACGCGTTTCCCCGGATCCATGGTCGATAGGAGGGTGAGGGCGCGACGCGTCACGGCACGCCCGTTGATTTCGACCAGTACGTCCCCGTTTTTCAATCCGGCCTTCTCCGCGGGGCTCCCTGCGGTGACCTCATCGATCCGCGGGGCTCCATCAAAATTTTGCGTCACCGTGAATCCGGGGTCCCCCACCTTTCGCGGCTGGAGGTCAAGTTTGAGGCCGGCTGCCCTTAAGAACGAGTTGTAGTCGATCTCCTCAATCCCGTGGACGTAACGCGCAAAAAATTCGTCCAGCGGCTTCCCTGTCACCCGCTCCACCGCATCGGGGATGCCCGCCCGATCATCAAAGAAGCGCCCTCTCTGAGCGTATTCTTTATTGAGAAAGCGCATCACATCGTCCAGCGAGCGGTGGTTATTGGTCCCCTGCCGAATAGTCAAATCAAGAAGCAGGCCGAGGATTTCGCCCTTCTCATAATAGGAAATGGAATTCTCCGGGCGCCGATAGAACGGGTATTTATCGAGCCAGGTATCGAGACTCGCCTCTTCGACGCTTTGATGGAGACGCGCCGGACGTTCCTGTTCGCTTTGGATCGTTTCGGCTAGGGAGCGATAAAAATCCTCCTTTTTATCGACGCCCGCCCGAACCAGCGTGTAAGCGCCATACAAACTCGTGACGCCTTCACTGAACCAGAGCGCCCGAGTGTAATTCTCGCGGGCGTAATCGATCGGCTCAAGCGAAGCCGGTCGAATGCGTTTTACATTCCAGAGGTGAAAAAACTCATGAGCGCTGACATTGGCAACTTCATCGAGCCGGCGCGACACCTCCTGCGCGCTCATGTTGATGGCCGTCGAGAAGGCGTGCTCCATCCCGCCTCCTGAAGGCCCTTCCGGAAAGTGATAGATGAAGGTGTAATGGTTCAGGGGAACATCCTGCATGGTTTCGAATTCAGCCTCCACGATGCGTTTCAGGAGAAGAAGCAGTTCCCGGTCATCGATTTGGGCCGTCTCCCCATCGACAATGACGTTAAACTTTGCACCCTTCGATTCAAACTGCAGCCAACGGAACGTCCCCGCCTCCACGGGAGAATCAACCAGATGATCGTAATTTCGGGCGTTGAAGACATTCTTCTCCTGCGTCGGGATCAATTCCGTGGCGATGTGCCATGATTCAGGTATTCGGAACCTGACTTGGATGGGAAGATTCTTCCCCCCCACCAGATACATGAAGATGTAGGCTCCGTTGAAGAATCCGTGGTGGGCGTCGAGTTGGGCATCATAAGGGGTTAGGACATTGGCATAAACCTCATAATCGAGCACGACCTCCCGGGCATCTTGAGCCGCCACCCGCCAGGTTTGCTTGTCTACCTTCTCCACCGGGAGTGGCATGTGGTCCTGGTTGAAGGCCTCGACGGCCCGGACCCGGTGAGCAAAGTCGCGGATCTGGTAAAGGGCGTTCCAGGCGGGCATTTGAAAATCGAAGGTCGCGGCCTTCTCCACCTCCGTCCGAATCTCAATATGAAAAAAATGCTCCTCCTGCTTAGACATGTCGCAGGTGTAAAAAACACGCTGCTCGGCGCGGAGCGAGTGGCCGGCCGCCTCCAGGAACAATACTAAGCAGAGCACCGTGAAACGGAGAGCGCGGGTGGTGGTCCATCGTTTCACGCGTGCCGACTCCTCTTCTTCATGGCCTCCAGTAACTTCTCGTGGATGTTGTCAAAACCTCCGTTTGAGAAAACGACAAAGACGTCTCCCGTGCGGGCCATCGGACTACAAGTCTCCACGATGGCATCCGCATTGGGAAGAAAGCGCGCGGATTTTCCCTGGGCTTTCAGCCCTTCGACCACACGCTCGGAAGAGAGTCTTTGACCGAGGGGGAGTTTTTCAGGGGCATACACATCCGCCACTACAATCTCGTCGGCATCCGTGAAGGCCCGCAAGAGCTCGGCCTCAGAAACACGGCGTCGCATGGTCGCCGATCTTGGCTCCACCACCGCCCATAGGCGCGCCCTCGGATACCGGGAACGGACGGCTTTCACGGTCTGCTGAATGGCGGTGGGATGATGGGCAAAATCGTCAATCACAGTCACCCCGGCAACCGTGCCACGAACCTCCATCCGCCGTCGAACACTTTGAAAACCTCCGAGAGCCTTCTGGATGACCGGGATGCCAATCCCGAATTGAGTGGCCGTTGCAATGGCCCCCAGGGCATTGCTCACATTGAAGTCACCGAATAAAGGAAGCTGGAATTCGGAGAATGGTTTTCCTCGTTCGAAAACTGAGAATACGGTCCCTTCAGAATTGATCTGAATGTCGCGCGCCAGATAACCCATCCGCTCCTCGCCCGGATCCTCTCCGCTCCTCGTGGGCCCTCCTGTGACACCAAAAAGGATAACCTTGCAGAACGCTGCCTTGGAGAGTTCCACCACAACAGGATCTTTGGCATTGGCAATTAAAGAGCCATTCCGGGGCACAATGTTGATCAGACGTCGGAAAGAGAGCTTGACGGCTTCGATGCTGGGATATATGTCAGCGTGGTCGTACTCAATGTTGTTGAGAAGAACCGAGCTCGGCAGGTAGTGAAGAAACTTTGGCCCCTTGTCAAAAAAGGCGGTGTCGTATTCATCACCTTCAATGATGAAATGAGTCCCTCCGCCGAGCTGATAACTCTTGTGAAAATTCTGGGCGATGCCCCCGATTAAGAAATCAGGTTTGAGACCCGCGCATTCAAAGATCCATGCCAGCATGGAGGTGGTGGTGGTCTTGCCATGGGTTCCCGCTACGACAATCGAGGAGTGTCCCCGGATGAACAACTCCCTGACCGCTTCGGGCAAGGAGCAGTAACGAATCCTTTCATCCAGGACCCGTTCTACTTCCGGGTTTCCTCGCGACAGGGCATTCCCGATGATCACCAGGTCAGGACGAACATCGAGGTTCCTTTCATCGAAACCTGAGAATAGCTGAATCCCCAGCCGTGCAAGCTCGGTGGACATCGGCGGATACACGTTGTGGTCTGAACCCCTCACTTCAAAGCCGCTTTCTTTGAGCATACCGGCCAGAGAAGCCATGGCCGTTCCGCAAATGCCAATCAAATGGATCCGGTGGATACTCTGAAGATTATTCATGGACTGATCTTTGGACGCCCTGGCAGAAAAAGCGTCGAAAACAAAGTGATGAGAAAAATGTTAATTATCTACCCGAGAGATAAAGTAATGCATTGCCTGGTATCGAATGATGCGATGATTTTTGAAGAACCCCCCGGGGTCCGCGTCACAATCCCTTAAGGTTCTCTCCCCGGTCACGGTCCCCGCCCCTGCCGCCCGCGGAGCGTGACTTCACCTCGTCGTTGCCTCCTCGACAATCAATCTTGGATCCGCTCGCGTATCGAGGGTGACCCGGACTCCGATCGGCAACGTCACGAAAGGATTTCGTGTATGGCCGGAGTGAAGACCTCTGATGACGGGGCCTTTAAAGTTACGGAAGTAGCTTTCCAGTACATTCTGAGCCTTCCAGCGGGGATGCTTTTCGTCGACACAGTTCAGCATGTCGCCCAGGACAACGCCGTGCACTTGCCGGAATTTGCCGGCATCTCCCAGCTGTTTGAGCATGCGGTCGAGTCGGTAGGGCGGTTCATTGACGTCTTCAATGAACAGGATACTGTCGGCACTGTTGAACTCGTAGGGTGTCCCCAGGGAACTGATCAGGAGCGACAAGCACCCGCCAACGAGCCTTCCGCTGTCCCGCCCCGGCCGAATAACCTCTTCGCGCCTCAGCGGCAGGCTCCAGGATCTTGTTTGTCCGCCCTCTCCCCCGCCCATCAACGCGTTCCTGAAGGAATCAAGATCGACACCCGCTTCACCCTTGGAAAAATTGGTCGCCACCATCGGACCATGAAACGTGATCAAACCGGTCCGCGCGTGGATCGTATTGAGAAGGACGGTGACATCACTGGCCCCCATTATAATTTTTGCCTGCCGGCGCAGGGTCTTGTAGTCAAGATCTTCGAGCAAGTAAACTGACCCATATCCGCCGCGCGCGCAAAGGATCGCTTTGACGGCTGGGTCCCGGATCATCCCATTCAAGTCGGCCTTGCGCCATCGGTGATTTCCGGCATAGAAGGAATCTCGGGCAAGAACATGTGCCCCCAATTTGACCCGAAATCCCAAACTGACAAGGGTTTTTATTCCACGGCGAAGCGCCGCCTTGTTCGCGACTCCCGCAGGAGACACCACGCCAATGACATCTCCCCGCTTAAGCGAAAATGGAAGCAGTGCTTTCATACGGAAGACTTCATTGAGCGGCCGTCACTGATTGAAAGATAGATTCCCGCGAGGATAATAAAACCTCCGAGTACCTTTTCGGGAGTCAAGACCTCTTTAAAGATCAAAAGCGCAAGCAGCGAGGCCCCTACCGGCTCGAGCAGCGTGCACACGGCGACGATGGCTGCTGGAAAATATCGAAGCGCCCAATTCAAGGACGTGTGCCCGATCGACTGCGGCACGAGGGCCAACAAGCAGAAAAATAGAAACGTCCGTCCTGAATAATGAACCCAATTCGGCTCACGCAACGTGCAGAAGAGCACTAATACGCCGGCCGCCACCGCGTACACCCTGAATACGTATTGGGTTAATGGAGTTACGCTCCGGATAACCCGGCCGGTCAATAAGTAACCTGCCATCATGACGGCCCCCAGCAGGGCCAGTGCATCGCCCTTGAGGGTGTCTTGGCCGATCCCGACGTCGGCCCGGGCAATCAAGATGCCGCCCGCAACGGCAACCAGAATTCCAATGATAGCACGCCGCGAAATCCCTTCGCGCAAAAACCACCAGGAGAATAGCGCAACAAAGATTGGATTGGCTGTGACGAGTACGACCGAGCTTGCCACCGAGGTGTACTTTAGGGAGGCGATCCACGTCGCGAAGTGGAGGGCCAGGAAGATCCCGGCCAGGAGATAATAGACTGCTTTGCCCTGACTCTGCCCCCCCTTTCGATCCCTCTGTCTTGAGATCTGGAACGGAACCAGAACGATAGTCGCAATCAAGAGCCGGTAGGCCGCTATTACCAGAGAAGGCGCCTCACAAAGCCGCACGAAGATCGATCCAAAGCTGATCGCCACGACCCCAAGGCATAGGACACAGGCAGTCACGGCGCGCGGGGGCGAAGACGTGATCACACCTGAAATGGAATCTTTGGTCATCTCACCGGCCTTCAACCCGTCGCCCGGCTATCAGACACACGCCGAACTCCCTTTGTCTCGCTATTTCCTGTCCCGCCAGGCTCATCCGAGATGTTCCGTTGAAAAATAACTGAAATCCAGTAAAATACTTGTTCATTTTGGGGTCAATGGAAACATGTTAGAACGCTGGATCACTTCTCAGGAAAAGCGAAGGCTCGCGCGGGACACCAACCGCCGCGTTCTGCCCTTCGAATGGGGCGCCGAATTCATCGAGGCTCGCAATGGGTCTGATGATCCCCGGCGGATTCTGGATGAATATGTCGGCTGGGCAATGAAAAACAGCGAGGAGTTCTTCCGTCATGTCCCCACGGTTGAATTTCATTTTGATGGCCGCCATCTTACTTTTCCAAGCCAAATCGAATCACCCTATCCTGAGAATAACACGGTGTTCGCCCGGTATTACCCGTCAAAACAGTTGAGTTCGCGAAAGAAGATTCGTCCGGCGGTCATTGTGATGCCCCAATGGAATGGCGACTTCGACGCCCATGTCGCCCTGGCACAATTGTTTGCCCGGTTTGGAATTTCTGCCCTGCGATTGAGCATGCCTTACCATGATTCACGGAAGCCGCCACATCTGGAACGTTCGGATTACATGGTGAGCTCCAACATCGGCCGGACCCTCCAGGCTTCCCGGCAGGCCGTCCTTGACGTCAAACGGGCCGCCGACTGGCTTCTGGGCCAGGGATTCAACCGCATCGCTGTCATGGGGACATCCATCGGTTCGAGCGTGGCTTTCCTGGCTTTTGCGCACGACCCAAGATTTGCCGCGGCGATTTTCAATCACGGGTCAAGCTATTTTGGAGACGTAGTTTGGACCGGTATCACCACGCAGCATGTCCGCCAGGGCATCGAGTCGCACTTGACCCAGGACCAGCTTCGCCACTATTGGTCGCCGATCAGCCCCTTCCCTTTTATTCGGAGACTGAAGCAGAACCCTCGAAAAATGCTCATCGTTTCGGCAGAATACGACCTTTCGTTTCTTCCGTGCTTTTCGCAGGATGTCTTCCGCGAGTACGAGGCCCATGGCATTCCCTTTGAGCTTCAGCTCATGCCTTGTGGCCATTACACCCTTGGGACTTTTCCGTTCAAGTGGTGGGTGGCAGGGCGGATGGTTCGATTCCTGCGGAAACATCTCCTTTCCCCCCAGACCGTTTCGTAGGATGACCGCAGCCGCCCTAAGGATCCCATGCAAGGTCGACCAAAATGGGTCGATGATCGGACACATTCTCAGGCGCAACACCGTTTTCAAATTCTGTGATCGTCATTGGAGATATGGGGTCTAATCCATGGACCATGCTCTCCCTCCGGGAGAGAGGAACCACCGGGGAAATATTCTTTCCCACAAACCAATCCAGGCGCAAAGGAAGTCCTTTCTCGAAAGATTTCAGGGTCCTGGAGGCTCGATCGCGAAGGAACCGCGGGATGAGGTGAACATCTTCAAGCGAGCGCAGAAAAGTGGCAGCGGTGGCGGTGCTATCATTGAATGGCTTCCATTCAAATCCCGAGTGACTCAAGACATCAAAGAGAGGCTCGCGAGCTTGCGGCGAGAGAGTCGTGCCCACCAGGTTGGCGGGATCAACCGTCATCAGCCGGAAGAGACTCCGAAGGGTGCGCCAAGCGGTCCCGCGCGGAAAGGTATTCGAATTGAAGTCGCCCCCGATCAGGATAGTTGTCCTAGCCTCTTCTTTGAGGGCCCCTATCAGCGCGGCCATTTGCTCTGCGCGGCACCTCGGCGAGTTGCGAACTTCCAGATGGGTTGTGGCGGCCATCATCTTCCGCCCTCCAATATCGAATTGACAGATCAAGGCAGCGCGATTTCCGTACCGTTTTTCAGAAAACTCAAAAGGCTCGAAACATTGAGGCAGTCGAATTGTCCGGGCCGACTGAATCGGAAATCGAGACAATATCGCATTTCCCTGGAGTCCTGAACTGTTTTCTCCCGCCGCCTTGAGATCTTCGCCAGCCCCCTTGGTGAGCTCTATAAAACATGGAGCAAAAGCAAAGTTCATGTCCAGTGTCCGGGCCAATTCACGGGCAACGAACCGATTCCCTGACCGTGCCATTCCCAAGTCGGCTTCCTGGAGCAGAATCAGATCGGCGCTGAGAAACCTCCGATCCGACCGGAAGATCTCGATCAGCATATCGAGCTTTGTTCCTTTTTCAATGTTCCAGCTCAGACATCGCAACCAGGGTTTTCCGGGGGATGGCGAAAAGGAGCTGTTCTCAACGTGGGAATGGTCCAGGATCCGCTCGATCCGGTTGCGGTTTTGCGAAAACCATGCCGAGGAGGTCAACGATCGCAGGGTGGGATGGGCTCTCAGGCAGGCCTGTAAGTTCTCTAGCTCCGCCGGAAAGGCAGGATCATCAAGATAGTCATCTTTTGGCATTGAACTGTTACGGGCCCAGGTTAATGCTCGCAGCCCGGGACGTTCCGGGGCAAATCGCATGGAGATCACATCGGCCTTGGATTGTACTATGGATTCAGTCTAAAATGCGTTCGCCTGATTTGGACACAGTTATCCTTGCGAGACCTCTGATCGTCAGGAAACCATTCATGCCAGCCCATCTCGAATGCATCACCTGCCACAAACAATTTCCTATAAATCAAGTCCTGTACCAGTGTAGTCAGTGCAATGATCTTTTGGATGTCGCATACACCTTTGGTTCACCCGATCCGAAGAGACTCAAGGTCGACTTCCTCAACCGCAAGCTCTCGCCGGTCCCGCAAGACCAGAGCGGTGTCTGGCGGTTCCGGGAACTGTTGCCGTTCCTGGATCGCTTCGACTCCGTCATTTCGCTGAGGGAGGGCAACACGCCGCTTTGGGAAGTACCGCGGGTTGCGAGGGAAGCAGGGCTTCAGCACCTCGCCGTCAAACATCAGGGAATGAACCCGACCGGCTCCTTCAAGGACAACGGCATGACCACGGCCATCACGCAGGCGAAGCTGCTCGGGGCCCGGACTGTTCTCTGCGCGAGCACCGGCAATACGTCCGCCTCCATGGCGGCGTATGCGGCCCGCGCTGACATCCGGGCGGTGGTCCTGATTCCAGAGGGACAGATCGCACGGGGAAAATTGGCCCAGGCGATTGATTACGGGGCCACGGTGGTGCAAATCCAGGGAAACTTTGATCACGCCATGCAGTTGGTTCGGGAGCTTTCGGGCGAGGGCGGCGCCTACCTGCTCAATTCGATCAATCCATTCCGCATCGAAGGCCAGAAGACGATAGTCATTGAGCTCATGGAGCAACGGGGGTGGCGCCCACCGGACCGCATTGTGCTGCCCGCCGGCAACCTGGGAAACTGCTCGGCGTTCGGCAAGGCGCTGCGCGAGATGTTTGATCTTAAGCTGATCAGCCGCCTCCCCAAATTAACGCTGGTTCAGGCAGCCGGCGCCAATCCCTTCGCGCAGATGATCCGCTCCGGCAGCAGGAACCTGATTCCCATGCAAGCCGACACCCTGGCGACCGCGATCAAGATCGGCAGTCCGGTCTCCTGGAAAAAAGCTCTCCGGGCGCTGGAGTGGACCCATGGCGATGTCGTCGAGGTGACGGAGGGCGAGATTGCTGATTCCCGGGCCCTGTTGGCCCGGGATGGAGTCGGGTGCGAACCGGCGTCGGCATCAACCCTTGCGGCCATCCTGAAACTCTCACGCGAGAAGAAACTGATGTTCAGCGAAGAAGTGGTGGCAATCCTGACGGGCCATCACCTCAAGGATCCCGAATATATTTTGGAGTACCACGAGGGTAAGTTGAGCCACAAGGGCGCCATCATTCCGGCTCGTTATCAAAACTCTCTCCATACGGTTGCCGCCGAATCTCAGGCACTTAAGAAACTGCTGTTCGACCATGACAAATGAATTGAAGGAAGGACCCCCACCGCTTTCCCCGGGATTTCGAATTGTCTTTGGGGTCTTTCTTGTAGCAGCCTTCCTGCTGGTTTGGATTCCAAAATTTCTTCCGCTGACAGATTATCCCGAGCATCTCCTGGCTATCCAGATTCTTGCTCACTTCCACGATCCCCGATATCACTATGCGCGAGACTATACCGTCCAATTGGGAAACGTCCCCTATGTGTTCATTTATCTGGTCGGGAGGTTGCTGAATAGGTTCCTTTCCGTCTTCACGGTTGGAAAAATTCTCTTGTCCTTTTATGTTCTTCTTACCCCCCTCAGCCTCCTGGCATATATACGCTCGATCCGGAATGTCTCACCCTGGTCTTCGCTGTTGTCCTTTGCTTTCTTGTTCAATCTTTTTTATTACCTCGGGTCGTTAAATTTTCTGATTTCAATTCCCCTTTCCTTCCTGGTTCTAGCGTTGATTCTCAAGCTCTTGAATCCGCCGGCCCAAATCGAAAATGGCCAGAACCCCCAAATCTCTTTTTTCAGGCAGTCCTGGCGGCCTGCTGCCCTGATGCTGGTCTCCACCGCATTGTTCTACACGCATATCGTCTCCTATGCTGCGGTTATTCTGGCAGTAGCAGGCTTGTGCATTGCAGCCCGTTTACGCCGTCGGCCAATCATGCTCGCCGCAGCTCCGGTGGTTCCTTCGGTCCTGCTCGCCGGATTCTCAGTCTACAAGGAACTCACCGCGCCGGCATCGGCTCTGGGCGCAAGCTGGCTTCCCTTTTCTTCCCGTCTCTTTGATCTGCTTCAGCCATTCCTGATCTACCGCGACGATTACTTCCACCGGATTGTGATCGATCGCCTGGGCCTGCCTCTGGCGTCACTGGCAGCCCTATGGCTGGTCACCGGCTTACTGTCATATCTCACAATGAGAAACCGCGTGGGCCTGGACGCGTGGCTTGTTTTTTTTCTCTTGCTCCTTGCTGCGCTGGTTTTCCCTACTCAAATCCCTTCCGCTTCCTTTGCTCACCGCTTGTCAATCCTTGTGCTCCTCAGCGTCTGCGGGGTCCTCTCGAAGCAATTCGGAGAACACCTCCTCACTAAAGTTCTCCTGGTGACTCTGACAGTTTTTGCTCTTACTGTAACGGCGTGGCGGGCGAGCGAATTCAACCGCGAGATGAAGCCTTTTCTCAACGCCATGGCTCGGATGCAACCCGATGCTCGGGTCCTGCCGCTTATTCAGAACCTGCACTCAGCCCATTTGAAGACATATTGTTTCTTGCACATCACAAACTATTACCATCTCGAAAAGCAGGGCGGCAACCCGTATCTCCTGTTTCGAAACATGCCCCAGATCCCCGTCCATTACCGGTTTCTAGATCAACTCCCACACGTTGGCTCTTTCGAACCGGACCTCTTTGACTGGGATACGCACCACGATCATTATCGCTATTTTCTGACGCGAGACGCTAGCGCCCGGGTCATGGATCAACTCCAGTCTCATTCCCGGCTGATCTATGAATCTCAGGGATGGGGCCTCTTCGAGGCGCAGGAATAACCCCGAGAGCTTGTCCGGGAGCAGGCACTATCAGGAAGTCGGTTACTGGTTGGTGTTGAAGGGTATGGCCACTGACCGATGCTTGAAAGAAGGTGAATCCGAACTGGCCCGCGCATCCTTCATCGGCGGATCTTCGCCGAGGCGGCGCTAGACTCTTTTGAAGAGCTTCCCTACGGCAGCGCCGAACGACTTTTTTTCTTCAGGCCTGCCCATCGTTGAGTTCAGGAAATTGTCGATTCGGAGCGGATTGGCAGCCGGGAGTGTCCGGAGCTTCAAGATCGTCTCCTTGAGCGCCGTCAGATTACTGAGACAGTAAAGGCAATCCGCGGTATGACCCTCCGCCTTTTCCTTCTCAGCCCACAGGGCCTGTCCGTCAATGATTTTGCTGAGCAGCCTGATCGAAACACAGTTCTCGCTTTTTTCGGAATCCATTTCAACCAGGAGCTTGGGCGGCATGGTCGGAATCTGTCCCCCTGATGAGTGCGGCAAATTCGTCTCCACAGCACGCGCCCGGGCTTTCGAAAGAATCGGTTCGACCACCTCGGGCCGCATCGATAGAATCTGGGCCAGTTCGCCAGCGGGAAAACGACACATGTGAAACCAGAGGAGTTGCTGATGCAACAACGGGAATCCCTTGAGGAGCCCTGCCAACTGGTCGCGCAGGAGGGGCGTCGGGGCCGCATCATGCACATAAACAGCCCGCCCCCAGCACAATCTCAACGTGCACAGCCGCCACTCACGAAGGAACTCGCGCTCCCAGGTCCCCTGGAAGGATTTGAGAAGGCCCCCCGGATCGACGATTGAGGTTTTCAGTAACTCAACAATGACTTGATCACGATGGGGACTCAAAACCGGAAAGTAGTGGTCGATCCAGAATTCGGCAAGCGACAGGTAGCTTTCGATCAGTTGTCCGCAGGCGCGGCGATTCCCTTCGCGACAACCTTGGAGCATCTCTAGAAATGTAGATCCCTGCCGAGGCATAATTACGAGAGAATCCCTTCTCTCAGAATTCTAGAATTTTTTACAGTAGGAACGCTATTGTAGTAAGCTCCAAATTAATTGCAAGATGAAACTTTCTATTATGGAGCCCAGATGAAAATTGCAGTGATGGGAACAGGCGGGGTCGGCGGTTACTTTGGAGGGGTGATCGCCCGGGCCGGCGACGAGGTCTGTTTTATCGCCCGGGGAGAGCACCTCAAGACGATGCTCGAGCAAGGGCTGCGAATCGAGAGCGTAGCCGGTGGTTTCGGGATTGCAATCAGGCCAGTCCCGCAACCAGGCGGTCCAACAACTGCTCCGAGTGAGCCCTCGGGAACACCGGTGGCCTTCGCTACAGACGATCCTCGAACGGTCGGCCAGGTAGACTTAGTGCTCTTCTGTGTCAAGACATACGACACGGAGGCCGCATCAAAGGCTGTTTTTCCTCTGGTCGGTCCCCCGACGCTGCTCCTGTCTCTGCAAAATGGCGTAGATTCCGCCGATAAGCTCGGGCGAGACCACGGACGCAACCATGTCCTCGGCGGGGCAACTTACATTTATACGGCCCTGACTGGCCCGGGCGTCATTACCCATTCCGGTGGACCCGGAAAAATTATCTGGGGGGAGTTAGATGGAACAGTATCGGAACGAATTTCCCGGGTCAAGGAGACCTTTGACCGGGCCGGAATCACCCATGAGATATCAAAGGACATCAGGCGGGCGCTTTGGGAGAAGTTTGCCATGATCTGCGCTAATGGCGGGATGAGCGCCCTGACTCGGGCTACGCTGGGTGAGATGCTTGCCCGGGATGAAACTCGCTCCATGATGGAAAAGGCCATGCGCGAGGTTGTCAATGTGGGGGCTGGGGAAGGGATCCAGTTTGATGGACGCTTCGTTGAGAAGACGATGAAATTCCTGTCTACTCTCGAACCGAATGGACGCGCCTCTCTTTACACAGATCTTGTCAACAACCGGCGTATGGAACTCGCCTCTTTGAACGGCCGGGTCGTCCAGCTCGCCAAAAAGCACGGCCTCCCCGTGCCGATGAATTTTGCCATTTATGCCGCACTGCTTCCGCACTTGAAATAAGGGGTCTTTGGGCACAGGTTCCGCACTCCACAGCACTCGCCCACCCCAGGTCCGAAAGATCCGGACCCAAAACCAGTTTTTATTGGGAAACCAGGAAGCCGGCGGATCGATTGTCAATGGAAAGCCGGCAGCGACGCGTTCGTCAGATTTTCTTCCGATTGGAGTTTTTTAACCTCCTGTCTTCCTGGCCTCCTAATCGGGAATTCTCCCCATCGTTCGAACCAATTCTATTGATAAATCTTTAATGTGTATGAGAGGGTGATGCGGCCGGGCTAGTGGCGGGCGCTTCGAACAATTCATCCAGCATTTCGAAGGCGTATCGCAGATGGGGAATCACGATGGTTCCCCCTACGGTTAAAGCAATGTGCATCACCTCATACAATTCCTTCCGGGAGCACCCCTCCGAGACGCAACGATCGAGGTGATAGAAAATGCAGTCGTTGCACCGGAGGACCATGGATGCCACCAATCCCATCATCTCCTTCGTTCTGACATCCAGGGTGCCTTTCACGTACGCCCTGGCATCGGCAGCAAAAAATTTGTTGAACTCCTGATACCCGGAATTCAGAATTTTTTCATTCATGTCACTGCGGTATTTCCGGGTCTTGGACACTGAACCTTTCATCAGACTCTCCTTTGGAACGCGTGCTCCACTTTGGGAACAGGGATCGCTTCTCCGGACTATGCTACATGGTCGTTGAGAAATCAAAAGGCGTGGAAGAAGGCACAGAAGGGTGAAATTACCTCTTTCGGGAAGGGATTTTCTTGCCCGGCTTGGAAGACTCGTCTCCCTCAAAGCCCGGCATCGACGCGGCCACCTGGTCGAAGAGCGACTGGGCTTTGGTCTTTTTGGGTTTCCCCCCCTTGCCTTCCCGAAAAGCATGTTCAAATGAACACGTGTTGCATCTTACCTTTCTCACTTCACCGCCGACAATCGCAACAATGCCGTGATCAAGGACCAGCTTGCACCGCACGCAATAGTCTTCGATGGTATCTCCCAACCTCAGTTCGCGGTCAAACACCGTAGACCCCCTGGGTACGAATTAACATCGTCGTGCTCTCAGTTCTTAACCCATAAAGCGGCTGCAATCGTCACGGGGAAACTTCCGTCAGTTGCAGTGACTGATTCAGGGCGGGATCGCGCCGCACCCGCCAAATCCTGGCATCAAGATAGTAGTGGGTGAAGGCATAACCCCAGAAGAACGCGGCGAGGATTGATTGTGCCGTTTTGTAATCGCCAGGTGATCCCACATAGGCGCGAGGCAACTGGTACAGAAAATTAAACAGCAGCCCGAAGATGGCGTACCGGAGAAAGGTCTTGTTGGCAAACACAGCAAACCCAAATCGATCCTCCGCTTCCGGTTTCCGGTACTTGTTCGAGTTATGAAACCATACCAGCCGGTGATACTGGATGTTATGCGGCAACGTGAGCAGCGGAACCAGGGCCAGGGGCGTGATGTTTGCCCGAACGACGGATGAAATCACAATCCAGTGCAGTGGAATAAAGGCGGCCAGGAGCAGATATTTGGGGATGTTGATCGGGACTCGGCTGACCAGGCGTTGAACCTGGCGTGAGGCCCACAGAAAGGTCACTCCCAACATGGCCACGAAAAGAATCCGAAGGATTGCGGCTTCGACAGCCCCCCTCAAACTCATAGGAAGGTATTCGTGAGCGGGTCCGTAACTGATGATCATCCACAGGAATGGATATCCCAGCATGAACACAAGGAACAATCGATCCAGAACGTTGTCGAAGAGTTCCAGATCGTTGTTCTTCTTCTTATAAAGCACCATGAAGCCGTAATGCTGTTTGACCAGGTGGTAGTAGGCCCAGATGTTGGCAAAAAAGAAAAAGGACTTTGCGAAAACGTCCCGGTGAGACCATTGTGTTGAGAGGACCATGGCCGGTCCGAGGACAAACCAGAAAGCACAGCCGTACAGGAGCCGTGCGCGCTGCCTTCTCTCCTCGGTGTCCAGGTAGGTTCTGGAAAACGTTGCCCATACATGCGGGCCATCAAAAATGATGGCCCAGATGAAGATGAGAAAAATCAGTGAAACACCCCACACCCGGTTCAGGGCCAGCAGCGCGTATCCCGAGACAACACTTCCAACAAAGTAAACCAGGTCGTCGCTCGAACTGATGATCCAGCCTGTCTTGAACAGGCTGGCCGGAGCGCTCAACGTCGTCGCGTCACTCGACATTCAACGGGCCTCTATCGAACGGCTGAACAGCCCGGCGTCGAGTCCAGGGGATCCTCCGCAGGATTCCAACCGCCAGGGCTTGCGGGATAGAGCCTTGAAAACCGGCTCACCAAATCTGTAACCCCCACTCTCTTCTCCACACCGTGGAGGAGCCGATGGGGTTCCAACGGCGGTTAAGCAGGGACTGCGGAGAGAGAGAACGGCGGGACTATCTCTCGACCGAGCCCGTCCTTGGAATTGTTCGAGGCCACAAGGGGTCTTCCCCCGTCAATTGCCCTCCTCACTCTATTGGGAGGATCGGGGGTTCTCCGATGCTAACTTGACGTCCTTGGGAATACTTAAATATCCCGTGACACTGGCCTTGTTTACCTGGTAAATCACAATCTCATATCGCAATCGGTCTTTTCCCACGAGAAACTGGACCGGTTCGTCGACGGTCTTATCCTTCTTTTCCAGGGAGTTGTCATCGACCGAGACCATAAGGGAATATTTCTTCTTCTTTTGATCCATCTTGGTCAGTCGAATCGCAATGTCTCCCACTTTCTTGAAGCCCTGCTTCTTGTCGAGTTCAAATTCGACGTAATTCCGTTCCCCTTTGCGTCGGAGATCGCCCAACTCGGACGAATTGTGTGCAATCTGGGTACTCAAAGTGTCCCGCACATCCAGCAATTCGCGACGAGCTGCTTCCAAATCCTTCTTGGTTTTCTCGACGTCGGTTTTGACATTCGAAACTTCCCCACTCACGGCGCCAATCTTAGAACTGGTTTCCTCCTTCAACTGGCTGACCTGCGCGGTCTCCGCCTTCTTGGAAAGCTGTGCTTTGAGTTCCTGCGAGGACCTCTGTTGCTCGCGCGCCAGCTGCTCTGCCTGGGCACGTGCCGCGTCCAATTCGCGCTGAGTGATCCCCAGCTTTTCCTTGACTACGCTGAAGTCCGCCCCAAGATTCAGGATCCGCCGGTCAGCGGCATCAATCCCTTTCGTGAGTGAAGCGATATCTTCATTGCTCTTTTGCAGCGCCTTCTTCGTCCCATTCAGGTCAAATGCAACGTACGCGAGCAACAGCAGCGATACGACTGCAACGACCAGACTGATTATGCCGACCATGCCCGAAGAGCCGGAAGGGGGTTTGGCAGGCGGAGCGCCCGGCGGTGACGGCGGCCGTTGGCCACTGTCCATGGGCTTTCCATCCAATAGGGTATTCATGCGATTTTCCTTTCAATTGTCAACACGCGATTCAGGTCCAACCTGTAAACTTTCGGTTTTCACACAGGAATGAGAGGCCTAAATTATATCGTGGAATCAAATCGGAGGCAATCAAGTGTTGCGGGGATGAATCTATTTGGCCCTGTTAGACTCCCGGGGCTGTTTGTCGAGCCACTCCTTCAAGGCTTTCTTCCCGTTGTTGATATAGCCATTCTTGAGGGAGGCATGGGCAGGAATAACGATCTCGAAAGGATAGGTCAATAGTTTTCGTGCACTTTCAAGCTGTTGCTCCCAGTTCCAGGTCCATTCGAAGCGCACGGGACGGACCAACCCATGGTCATTTCCAAGGAGGTGATCTCCACAGAAGAGTATTCCCCCCTCGATGTTCAGCAGGAGGCAGGCCGCCCCGGGACTGTGCCCCGGGGTGTGGATCAGGGTTATTTCCTGGTCGAACTGAAAATCGTCCTCGAAAGAGATGTCCACCCCACAGGTCACATGGTCGCGCTCGCTCTCGTGCATGATGATACGTGCGTCGAAGTGCTTCTTGAATTTGCATGCGTCCCCGACATCATCCCGATGGGTCAAGAAGATATACCGGACGCCGCCAAAGAACTCCAGCTCGGTGAGCATTCGAGGGACAAACTCCGGGACTTCGACAAGGATATTCCCCCTCTCGGAAAGGATGAAATACGCACTCGCCTCGTACGTCTTGGGGCTAGAGAATTCGCATGAATACACGCGCGGGAGTATATCTCTCATGACGGACTAAAAGTTTTCAAGAATGGCGCTGACCAGGGTTTGGGCGAACTGCCGGGCGAGGCGATCCAGTGCGGTGCTGTCCTCCTGGAAGAACTGTGAGGGATCGCGGCTGATTTCGTACTCTTCACGAAATGAAAAATTCTTGTTCTGGTAGTAGGTGGTCTTCTTCTCGGGATCCGCCATGGTTACAGAGATCCCAACGTTGACCAGGAAAGTGGTGGCCCGGCCGGAAGGATCAAAGATCACCGGAGTGGCCCCCAGGCTCATGACACGCCCTGAAATCACGGCGTCGGCACCCTCCTCCGAGGACACAATCTTGTACTTTGTTCGGGCAATGAACTCCTCAATCAATGCGTGCGTCAGTTTTTGTTCCACCTTGAAATAGGTCGTGTTGTTAGAAAAGGTTGGAATGGCGATGGTTCGAATATTCGGAGGGAGTTTGGTCGCCTTCCCCGCCTGATGATAGCCGCATCCTCCGGAAAGGCCGGCCAATAAAACGAGGGAGAGCACACTCGCGAAAACTGCCAGAGCGCGGGGGCGATGGATACGACATAATAAAGTGTTTTGACCTTCCATGTTTTTACAATGCTCCCTCAGTCCTGAACTGCCAGTCCAACAGGACAATCCCGGACAATCCACGATGAACCCTTCAAGAACCAACATTGCCCGATTGCACAGGGGGGTAAGGGAGGCGTGAGAGGGAGCCTTATCTCACGACGATGTTGACAAGGCGTTTGGGGACCACGATGAACTTCACGACAGTCTTGTCTCCCACCCAGGACTTCACCTTTGTGTCCCCAAGGGCACGCTCTCTCATCTCAGCCTCCGAGACGTCTGCGGCTACCAGGATGCGGCCGCGCACCTTTCCGTTGATTTGAATGGGAATTTCAATCTCCTCCTCGGCGGCCAGCAATTCATTGTACTCGGGCCAGGCTGCCCGGGTCAGCCGGTTGGAGTGCCCATTCAACTCCCACATCTCTTCCGCGATGTGCGGCGCAAATACGGATATCATCCGGATCAGGGTCTCACAACTCTCCTTGAAGACAGCCCGGGTTCCGGGATCCTCCAGATCTTTGGCCTCCACGGCCGACATTTCATTATGGAGCTCCATCATGGCGGCGATCGACACGTTGAAATGGAGGCGATGCTCCAGATCGTCGGAAACACGCTTTATCGTCTGGTGCATCTTTCGGCGCAGTGATTTCGCAGGTGCGGACAGCAGGGCCTCGTCGGGGGTCGCGGAAAAATCCTTCATCCAACCCGTATTCTGAGCCACCAGGCGGAAAACCTTTTGCAGAAATTTGAACATCCCTGCCACGGCGGCGTCATCCCAATCCAGTTCCTTCTCAGGGGGAGCCAGGAAGAGGATGAACATGCGGGCCGTATCTGCGCCAAAGTCGGAGACGATATCGTCCGGATCAACGATGTTCCCTTTCGATTTGGACATGACAGCGCCGTCTTTCAATACCATTCCGAGGTGAAACAGATTCGCGATGGGCTCGTTAACCTTCACCACATCCAGGTCGCGCATCATTTTGGTCCAAAATCGGGAATAGATCAGGTGCAGGATGGCGTGCTCAATTCCACCAATGTAGAGATCGATGGGAAACCAGTAATCAATCGACTTCGGCTCGAACGGCCGGTCCGAGTTCCGGGGATCGCAATACCGGAAAAAATACCACGAGGAATCGACGAACGTATCCATCGTGTCGCTGTCGCGCCGTGCCATGCCGTCACACCGGGGGCAATTGACGTTAATAAACTCAGGGACGGTGGACAGGGGTGAGCCGCCAGTCCCCGTAAACCGTTCCACCCTCGGCAGGATCACAGGGAGATCCTTCTCAGGAACGGGCACAACCCCACAACGCTCGCAGTGGATCATCGGGATCGGAGTCCCCCAATAGCGCTGCCGGGAAATTCCCCAGTCCTTGATGCGGAACTGAATGGCTGATTTTCCGAATCCCCCGCGCTCGGCCTTGGCCGTCATCGACGCGCGGGCGGCCGACGAGGGCTGTCCGGAAAACTCCCCCGATTCCACAAGAATCCCGTCTTCGATAAAAGCCTCACGCATCCCATCCAAGGCCAGTGAGTGATCCCGGTTTTGAATGACCAGGCGAACAGGAAGTCTGTATTTCAAGGCAAACTCAAAATCGCGTTGATCATGTGCCGGGACTGACATCACGGCTCCGGTGCCATACTCCATGACCACGAAATTTCCTATCCAGATGGGCATTCGCTCGCCTGAAAAGGGATTGAGAGCATATCGTCCCGTGAAGACACCCTCCTTTTCCTGTGGGTCGGAGGCCCGCTCGGCTTTATCTTCCTGCCTGGTTTTCTCGCGGAACTCCTTCACCTGTCTCTCCTCGGGCTGGCCGGAGACAAGCTCATCTACTATCCGGTGCTCGGGCGCCAGCACCATGTAAGTCGCCCCAAAAATCGTATCGATTCTCGTGGTAAACACGGAAATCCGGTTTGAGCTGTTCTCCACAGGGAAATCAATGTTTGCCCCCTCGGACTTGCCAATCCAATTTCTTTGCATCAGCAGGGTGCGGTCAGGAAAACCGGTCAGTTTATCGAGGTAAGCATTCAGCTCGTCGGCGTAATCGGTAATCTTCAGGAACCACTGCTCGAGGTCGCGGGATTCGACGAGCGTGTCCTCATGGCGCCAACACCAGCCACCCACCACCTGTTCGTTCGCCAGAGTGGTTTCGCACATCGGACACCAGTTCAAGGTACTTTTCTTCCTGTAGGCCAATCCCCGTTCGAACATCTTGATAAAAAACCATTGATTCCAGCGATAATAGTCCACATCGCAGGTCGCAAATTCACGGGACCAGTCCAGACTGAAGCCGAGCTTCAGCAGCTGCCGCTTCATGTTGGCAATGCATTGGCGCGTCCACACCTCCGGATGCGTGTTGTGTTTAATCGCAGCATTCTCCGCGGGCAGACCAAAGGCGTCCCAACCCACGGGATGAAGCACATTGAATCCACGCATCCGCCGGTATCGAGCGACGGCATCCACGAGCGCGTAATTGCGGACATGCCCCATGTGGATGTTTCCTGAGGGATACACAAACATCTCGAGGCTATAGAATTTCGGCTTTGTTGAGTTCGGGTCGACTTCAAAATCACGACCGTCCACCCAGGCCTTCTGCCATTTGGGTTCAATTTGATGAGGATCGTATCGACGTTCAGCCATGAGTTCTGTCTCTAAAAAGGACTAAGACTCCAGATAATCCAACTTAAATCCGGCGCGCTCTCTTCCCTCTTACCTTCGGCCCATCCATCAGTTTCCTCATGACCGCCAGGTTGCGGAGATCATCCCCCGGCTCGTCAATCGGCGTTTCGAGTATAAAGGGGAGATGCCGCAACCCGGGATGATGTACCAGGCGCTTGAAAGCCTCGCGACCGATTTTCCCACGACCAATCTGCTCATGCCGGTCGACCCGTCCCCCCAGGGGGACCTTGGAATCATTGGTGTGTATGACTTTGATGTCTTCCAGACCCACCGTTTTTTCCAGGTACCTCACGGTCCCTTCCAGCCCTTTCTTGTCCCCGATGTCATATCCAGCCGCAAACGCATGTTGGGTGTCGAGGCAGCATCCCATTCGCAGATTTCTTTGGCGCGCCAACCTGACAATTTCAGCCACCTCAGCAAAATCAGAACCCAGGGCTGACCCCATACCCGCTGTGTTTTCGACCAGGATTGTCACACCGTTCAGTCTCAGTCCCCTCGCAGCTTCCTCCAACCCGGCCACGGTTCTCTCAATTCCCTTCTCACGTCCCAACGACCGTGGATTGCCCGGGTGAAAAACCACGAAGTCCGCGCCCAGCATGACCGCACGCGCGAGTTCGTCGCGAAAGACCTGGATCGACTTCTTCCAGATCTCTTCGTTTTCGGCCGCAAGATTCACAAGGTAGCAGTCATGGATGACCACGGGACACATCTTCGTCCGTACCCGTTCATCGACAAAAGCCCTGGCCTCGGAATCCGCCAAAGCGGGAGCGCACCAGCCTCTCGGGTTGCGTGAGAACATCTGGAAACAATCGCAACCAAGCTCTTCCGCGCTGAGGACCGCATTCCTGATGGACCCGCTGATCGATGTATGAATGCCCAGTATGCTCATATTCAGAGCGCAGAATAAGCGGTTGAGTGTAACAAAGGGGTGTGGGGGCGTCAAGATAACGGGCCCAATTCCGCAGTCTCTCGACGGCTTCTTGAGCTATTTCATCCGAGACCGGTAGCTCCGTCAACGTAAATACAATAGCCGAACCAAGAATGATCAGCCGGGATTGCCAAATCGGATCGGCGTCGACATCCATCGGCGTCCGCCGGTCAATCCAATCTAAGGCATCATTACCTCCGATTTTCGTTCGAGAATGGGCTTAATGGCGGAAAAGTTGATTTTTTGGCTTCCATCGAATAGTATTACAAGAGCTTTGAAGTCAGCATTCACTGTTGAGCATATTACACACGTGTGAAGGGAAAATCCCCGACGATATGAGTAAGCCCCCTGAGACAGCCTCTTCCACGATAGAAGAAGCAAAGAAGCGGTGGGAAGAGACGACGCTGAAGCACTCACTCGAGAGACTCCCCGAAGAGAATGGTCCGTATACGACAGTGTCCATGCGCCCGGTGGAGCGGCTCTACACCCCTGCCGAACTTTCTGAATTTGACTTTGAACGGGATCTCAGCTTCCCAGGTGAGCCGCCCTTTACACGGGGCATTCATGCCACCGGGTACCGGGGGAAACCCTGGACAATGCGGCAGTTTGCGGGTTTTGGCACCCCCGAGCAAACCAACGAACGCTTCAAGTATCTTCTGGCCCACGGGCAGACCGGTCTGTCGGTGGCTTTCGACCTCCCGACGCTGATGGGCTACGATGCGGACCATCCCGTGAGTACGGGCGAGGTCGGCAAGTGCGGCGTCTCCATCTCGTCCCTGGCGGACATGGAAACCCTTTTCGACGGTATTCCGCTCGCCGAAGTCACGACGTCGATGACCATCAACGCGCCGGCCCACGTTATCTTCGCGATGTACCTGGCGGTGGCCCGGAAGCAGGGCGCGGAATGGAAACTGATCTCCGGCACCCTTCAAAACGATATTCTCAAGGAATATATCGCCCAGAAAGAATGGATCTACCCCCCGCGACCTTCCCTGCGCCTCATCACGGATGGCTTCCTGTTTTGTGCGAAGGACGTGCCCCGATGGAACTCTATCTCCATTTCCGGCTACCATATCCGGGAAGCCGGGGCGACCGCGGCGCAGGAGCTGGCATTTACCTTGCGTGACGGCATTGAATACGTTCAGGCGGGGATTGATGCGGGCATGGACGTGGACGAATTTGCCCCCCGTCTTTCCTTCTTCTTTAATGCCCACAACGACTTCTTTGAAGAGATTGCGAAATACCGCGCCGCTCGCAAGATTTGGTATCACACCATGAAGGAACGGTTCGGGGCGAAAGACCCGCGGTCGTTGCTCCTGCGTACCCATGCCCAGACCGCCGGGGTGAGCCTGACGGCGCAGCAGCCTTACAATAACGTGGTTCGAGTGGCAATCCAGGCATTGGCGGCCGTCCTGGGGGGAACTCAATCCTTGCACACCAATTCCCTCGATGAGACCCTGGCCCTTCCCTCTGAACAAGCGGTCACGATCGCACTTCGCACCCAGCAGATTATCGCCCATGAATCCGGGGTGGCAAACACCGTCGATCCCCTGGGAGGTTCCTATTATCTGGAGCGGTTGACGCTCGACATGGAAAAAGAATGCCATGATTACTTTGAACAAATCGACGCGATGGGGGGAATGATCGCCGCGATTGAGTGCGGCTTCCCACAGCGCGAAATTCAAGAGAGCGCCTACCAGTTTCAGAAGGCGGTCGAACGCAAAGAGAAGATCATCGTGGGAGTGAATGATTTCGTTTCCGAGAATGATCACCCGATTGATGTCCTGTACATCGATCATACCGTGGCGGACCGCCAAAGGGAAAAACTGGAACAATTGCGCAAAAACCGCGATAATGCGGCGGTGTCGAGGGCTCTTCGCTCCCTGCATCAAGCCGCTGAAGGCGATGATAATCTGATGCCCCATCTTATTGAGTGTGTGGAGGCCTATGCCACGTTGGGTGAGATCAGTGATGAGTTGAAGTTGGTCTTTGGCGTTTATGAGGAACCATTGTTTTAGTGTTTCAGGGAAATAGTGTTCCTCCAGCGTTGTGCCGTCATTTACTCCTGGAGTCAAGGGCTTTTTAGGGTAGCGACCGGGCGCCTCGGAAGGTTTCTTCGTCCGAAAAACCGAGGTGCTTTTCTTGGGGGATTACGGGGTACACATTAAATTCAAGGGTTCAGGAGGGGGCTTGACCATGATTAGAAGATGGGGAGTGACTTTCTTTCTTCTGATGTTCTTTGTATCGATCGCAGCCAGCTTCGGGGCGCCTGCCGACGCCGTGACAAAGCGCCGCGTTGCGCTCATGAATTTCGACTTTGGAACGGTTCAACGCTGGTGGTCCGGGGATTGGGATGTCGGCAAGGGCATCTCCGACATGCTGGTCACCAAACTGGTGAAGGACGGAACCTATTCTGTCGTCGAGCGGAAGATGCTGGATCAGATCCTGGCAGAACAGAACTTTTCAAACAGCGACCGTGCCAATCCGATGACGGCTGCCAAGATTGGAAAGATTCTGGGTGTCAACGCGATTATCGTTGGCAGCATCACCCAGTTCGGGTTTGACGACAAGAACTTCAAGGTAGGGGGCGGAGGCGGCAGTTGGGGCGGATTCGGGCTGGGTAGCCTTGGCAAGAAGAGCATGAAGGCCATGGTGGCCATTGACGCACGAATGGTCGACACCACCACAGCCGAGATCCTGGGCGTGGCGCAAGGAAAAGGCGAATCCAAGCGGGGTAGTTTCTCTGTCGGTGGGGCCGGCGCCGGCGGTGGTGGCTGGGGCGCCGGGGGACTCGATATGGGCAGCAGTAACTTCCAGGAGAGTATCCTGGGCGAAGCCACGCGTGCGGCTGTGGACCAAGTGGCAGGAGAAATCATCAGCAATGCCGAAAAAATTTCGGCGACTAAGATTGAAATTAACGGCATCGTGGCCGATGTCGATGGACAGAATGCTATTTTGAACATCGGCAAAGACCAGGGGGTTAAAATGGGTGACACTTACAAGCTTGAACGAGTCACCCGCACAGTTAAGGACCCGGCCACCGGCAAGGTTCTGAAACAAGTCACCAGCCTGATTGGAACCATTAAGATCATCGAGGTGGACGCCAGCTCGGCCACCGGGGTCGTGACCGGAGGCCCTGCCAAGGTGGGTGACGTTGTCAAGAGCATCACATCCAATTGACATCGGACACACGCAGTCCTGGGTGCAGCACCCGGAGTGGCGGTCTGCACACAGAGACTGCTTCGGTGGCCAAGGATATTCACGAAGGTTGGACAGGTCACCTGACAGGTCCAACCTTTTCTATTGTTTCGACACTGATCCGCTGGGCTGACTTGATAGTCCTCCAAGAACGCGGCGAGGAGACCCTCACCACCAGGATATGCGGACCCCGGCGATTCCCCGATGAGATGTTTTTCAGGAATTCGGCCTCGCATATTCTGAATCCAAGAAGCAATAAACTCATTGTTGAGGGCAATCATGGCCGATAAGAATCGCAAGATTCGAGTCCTGATCGCGAAACCCGGGCTGGATGGCCACGACCGGGGAGCAAAGGTTGTGGCCCGGGCGTTGCGAGATGCCGGCATGGAGGTCATTTATACCGGTCTCCGTCAGACGCCCGAGCAAATCGTCAATGCGGCACTACAGGAAGACGTCGATGCGATCGGACTGTCCATCCTGTCGGGTGCTCACAATACGATTGTGCCCCGAATCATGCAGCTGCTGAAGGACAACAATCTCGATGACGTCCTCGTGGTTTTGGGTGGAATCATTCCAGAACAGGATGTGGAGGAACTGAAGTCGCTGGGTGTCGCGGCGGTTTTCTTCCCGGGCACTTCGACCGAGGAGACGATCAAATTCATCCAGGAGAACGTCAAAGCACGACAATTGTAAGTCCCTCACGGGATTGTGTCCGACACCTCGAGGACGTCAAATCGGGCCTCTGATGTCCGTTTCCAGTCCCGTGGGATTGGCTCTGGGAGCAATTGATCGGTTCCTCAGAAGAACGCGTGGACTCTGCCCGATAAGGACCCGGCTTGAACAAGTGTCAAGGCCAAGCCAATTTGTCACAAGCCTGAGGCAATTTTGATCCTGAAAAAGATCCAGCGGTCGCTCCTTCTTCTCGCCGTTCTTTTCTTTGTCCTCAGCCCCGCACTTCTCTCCTTTGCCCAGGAAAGCACCCTCACTCCAAAGGAAAAAACCGAAATACTCGACCAGGCAGACTCCATCCTGGATGAGCTGCGGACAATGCGAGGACAACCCCCGCCCCGGCCTGTCCACAAGGAATTCAAATCGAAAGAGCAGTTGCGCGACCTGCTGGCGCGTTATAGTCAGGAAGATAAGAACCAGCAGGCCCTTGAAGCAGAACGCAAGACCATGTTGAAGTTCGGTCTCATCCCTCGAGATTTTCCTTATATCAAATTCGCCCTCGATCTCCTGACAGAGCAGGTCGCCGGTTTCTATGACTTCCGGAGCCACGAGTTGAATTTGCTCGATAGCACCCCGATGGACTTGCAGGTCCCAGTCCTCGCCCACGAACTGACTCACGCGATTCAGGACCAAAACTTCAATTTGAAAACATTCAGCGAGCCAGCCCCGGGGAACGATGATCTGACGGAGGCGCATCATGCCCTGGTTGAGGGGGAGGCGACCGCGATGATGCTCGATTTCCTATTGAAGCCTATGGGGAGGAGCCTAAACACGCTGGGATTTGATTTTCGGGAGATGATCAATCAGACCGTTCAGATGACCACCGCCAATACAAAGGTGTTTCAACAGGCTCCCCGCGCCCTTCAGACCACTCTGACCTCCCCCTATCTTTACGGGACGAGTTTCTTTCAATACTTCCGCCGTCATAACGACTGGTCTCGGGCCGGGGCAATCTATCGAGATCCTCCTTCTTCGATGGAACAAGTGATGCATCCCGATAAATACTTCGACCGGCGGGATAATCCCATTCCGCTGACCATCCCGGCCCCCAGACCAGAATTTCTCAAGCACAGGAAGCTCGTGGATTCCAACGTCCTGGGGGAACTGGGCATGCTGATCGTCCTTCAGCAATTCCTGAACGATGACAGTGCTCGCATCGCCAGTGAAGGTTGGGGCGGTGATCGATATCAGGTTTACGAGGATGAAGCCGGCCAGCTCCTCTTGCTGCTTTATACCACCTGGGACACCCTGGAGGACACCGTTCAGTTTTTCAACAGCTATCGCGTCTTGCTGAGTCAAAAATACAAACGGCTCAAGGTGGTGACGGCCGAAGAACGCAAGCTCATGCGATGGGACTCAGAAGGCGAGCAGGTGGGATTGGAGATGAGGGACCATGATGTCATTGTGATCGAGGGGGCGCCCGCCTCCGAATTTGAATCCTTGCGGACCCTGTTGTGGCACTCCAAACGCACCCCCACCGAATCACCACAAGTTGTCGACAGCGACCGATGACGGCAGAGCTTAGAAGCAAGATTGTTACCGTGTTCGGCAGCCGGTACCCTCGACCGGACGACCCGGACTACGATGCGGCCCGCCGTCTCGGAAAACTCCTCGCTGAACGGGGCTACTCGATCTGCACCGGAGGATATACCGGCATCATGGAAGCCTCTTCAAAAGGGGCGCGAGAGGCACACGGACACACTATCGGGGTAACGGTGGAGTCCTTTCGCGGGTCGGTGAATCCGTTTGTCGTGGAGGAAATCCGAACTCAAAATCTGTTTTCCCGGCTCGAAAAACTCATCGCCCTGGGTCAGGCCTACGTGGTGTTTCGCGGCGGAATGGGCACCCTGGCCGAGCTCTGCCTCGTCTGGAATCTGGTCCAGATGGGCCAAATTCCATCACACCGCCCTATCTTCCTCGTTGGGTCATTCTGGAATCGCTTTCTCGATGAGTGGAGGCGCTCCACCGACACCGCACCTCAGGACTATGCTTTGTTGAGTGTGGTCACGCAACCAGAGAAGATCGTTGAGGTGTTGGAGAGGCAGATGAACCCGTGAATGGGATAAGCGAATTGTAGGGCGACCAGCCTGGTCGCCCCACAGAAACCCACCGCACATTACTTATTCTTCTTCAGAAAACCAGCCACACCCTGCCTGCAATCTTCAGTCATCCGAGCCAGGGTATTCACATCGACCCCAACCCGCAGGGCCTGTTCCCACGGCATCCCGTCAATGGAATAGAGAAGTGACTTGGTCAGGGCCACGGCTGAAGGGCTGAGGCGGGTCAATGCGGCGAGATACGCCCCTGCCTCCCCCTCCAGGCTGTCGTCATCAAAAACCCTATTGATCAAGCCGACGCGCTCTGCCTCAATGGCGGTAATGGGTTCGGCTAGCGCCAGCAGCTCAAACGCCCGCTTCTCGCTGACAGCGCGACGCGCGAGGGCGGAAACGATGGCGGGAACGAACCCGACTTTGGTCTCCGTGTAAGCAAACTGTGCGCTCCTCGCCGCCAGGATGAGATCACACGCGGTGGCCAGGCCACATCCTCCGGCAAGCGCCCTTCCCTGTACCACCGCAACTATGGGTTTGGAGGTTTTTCGCATGAGAACAATCAAGTCCATCAACGATTTCGCATCCTCGATATTCTCCATCACATCGAGCTGCTGAATATTCTGGAGGACGCTTAAGTCCATGCCGGCACAAAAGTCCTTCCCTGCGCCATCCAACCTGATGGCCTTTACAGCCGCGTTTGATCCGGCATCGTGAAAGGCCTTTTTCAACTCTGCAATCAGTTCGAAATCGAGCGCGTTTCGCTTTTCAGGCCGGTTCAGGGTAATGCGTGCAATGGAATTGTCAATCTTGAAGATCAGTCTTGTATGATTCACAGGTGTACGACCTCAATTCTCAGGTGCATTGAACTACAGAACAACTCAAATTGCTCCGAAGAACGAAAGCAGACTATTGATGATGATCAAACAGAGGGACAATAGTAGTAAAGTTCGGAGATGATATGCGGCTCTGCCGCTCATTATTGAGGAAAGGCTCAGCCTTTCCGGCTCACCCAAACCCTTTGATCCCCTCACGAGCCGCTAAAGCCCGCCGTCCCGCGAGGCGGGACGGCGGGCTTTAGCGATTCATGGAAAAAATGGAAGAAGGCTCCCCACGGTAAGCCAGAGGCTTACCGTCCGCCACGGCGGAAGCGGCAGAGCCGCATATCGCAGTAATTCCCCTTTAGCAACCTTGGTTTTTCACCATGCAACTCAGAAGGACTTAAGAAATCCCGGGTTAATCATCTCCTCCGTCCCGCGATCCCTCCGGATTTTTTGCGAAACAGCGCTGGTGGGACCTCGATCACCATCCGAAGCAAAGCAGTCGAATACGTTTTCCCTTGCGCATCCGTCTTCAGGGATACGGTTCCACCCCCGCCCAAAGATTCATGAAGCAGAAAATTCAGAGCCCCGAGATTGGGAATCTCAAATCGTTCCACCGGGCCTTTGCAGATGCCCCGAAAATGTTTCTTTACGCGCGCCGCAGTGACCTCTTTAACAAGGGTGGGATAGTATGCAAGCTCGAGCGCGATGAGCCCTATATTTGCGGTATCGCCCTTATCACCCGACCGTGCGTGAGCCAACTGAAGCAACTGAACTTTCATCGATCCCTCTGTGCTACAACCAGGCTGGTCGTGCTGCGAATCAAAGAACTTCAATTACCGGAACAACTTCCGATTTCAGGATCAAGCCGGGCCAATAGGCAACGATCTCTTCAACCTTGGGACGCCCCCCGGCAAATCCAGTCACTGTCGGCGGCCCATTCAGTACGAGCGGAACGATCTCCCGGGTAAAGCGTTCGACGTCGTCTTTGATTTGCGATCTGACCCCAATGCGAAACTGCACTTCGGCGATGTCAGGAGGTGGTTCACTGGAAAGAGGGCCATGACACGCATCGACACCAACAAACTCAGTGAGGACCTCTTCAAATTTCAAACCCATCGATCTCAGTCGATCCCGCACAACTTTGTCTGCCGCCTTTGCCTTTTCGTAGGCCTCGGGCCAGCCATACACCAGCGTTCCCACCGCCTTCCACCCCGAAGAATAACTGATTGAGACCTTATAAAAGGGCGTGGCCGGCCTGCCCCGGATTCCAGAGAAACGCACTCGATCTTTCCCCTCCTGCCGCAATTGGATGGTCGTGAAATCCGCAATACAGTCGGGAGTGATATAGGACCGGGGATCGCCCATTTCATACACCAACTGCTCCTTCACCGTCGGTACGTCGACGCGACCCCCGGTTCCTTTGTGTTTGGTAATGACAAAGGTCCCATCTTCAAATGCCTCGATTATTGGATATCCGATGTTTGCGAGACCAGGCACTCTCTTCCAATTGACCAGGGAATTCCCGCCAGTCGATTGCGCGCCGCATTCCACGGTGTGGCCGGCGACTGTTCCCGCAGCGAGCCGATGCCAATCTTCCTCCTCCCATCCGAACTCAAAGGCCATGGGCGCCAGGGAAAGACCGGTGTCCGTGCAACGTCCAGTGACAATCACATTGGCTCCCTTTTTCAACGCCTCCACAATCGGCCAGGCCCCGAAATACACATTGGCGCTTTGAACCCTTCCCCGGACAGCTTGCAGCGGCTCTCTTGTTTCCATATTCTCGAGGGTTACACCCCGTGAAAGGAAATCATCCAGCCTGCCGGAGATGTCATCGCCGGAGACAATGCCCACTTTGATCCGGGACGAGAGGCCGAGCTTTTCAGCGACGGCGCGGACCGCCTCCGCACACGCCTGCGGGTTCACCCCGCCGGCATTTGCGATGATCCGGATATTCTTCTCAACACACCGGGGCAGGATGCGCTCGACGATCGGGATGAAGTCTTTCGCATAGCCCAGCCGGGGATCACGGGATTTCTGTTTCTGAAGAATTGACATGGTGATCTCTGCCAGATAGTCCATAACCAGGTAGTCCAGTGGTCCGCCCTCCACCAGGCGGACGGGCGCCTCCGGCCAATCACCCCAGAAACCCTGTCCACATCCGATTCGAATGTTCTTCAAATTGTTACCCGCTGGAATTCACCGCAGAAGCGCGGAGGTTTCAGATGAAATTCAGGGGCAGACACCTTACCCCTATGAACCTCGAAAGCCCTTTAAATCCGGTGTCTGTCTCATCACGGGGTAGCTCGCTGTGGTAGCCCAGAGGGTTCTTGCGCCGGGAGCCTTATCCGACAGCCTACAAGATTCCCCGGGTAAAACGTCCACTCTCGACCCACATCCGCCTACCCTTAAACTCAGCGTACTTTGCGCTCTCTGCGGTGAATAGATTCTTAATTTCAATCAAAGCACAAACTGACCGAGATGCGGGCCCGCATTGTTCATCGCCGTCCGAAGGCCCAATTCAAGGGCCGCGCGGGTTTCTTCGGGCGCGATGATGGCGTCGACAAAACCGCGGGCGGCCGCAAATTTCGCGTCCAACTGATGCTCGTAATCCTTACGGACTTTATCAATCCGGTCTTCCAAAGCCGAACCAGGTTTCTTTCCTTCCCGTTCAAGTTTCTCAAGTTCTGTGCCAAAGACCGCCTGGACAGCACTGTCGCCTTCCATGACCGCCATTCGGCCCGTCGGCCAGGAAAAAATGAAATCCGGATCAAAGCCCTGTCCCGCCATGGCGTAATACCCGGCGCCGGAGGCATGATTGACGGTGAGAACCAGTTTGGGGACGCCGGCGCAACTCATTGCTTCCACAAAGCGGGCCCCCGCGCGGATTATTCCGGACTGCTCCGCCTCGGTTCCCACCATGAAGCCCGCCACATCTTGAACGAACAAAATTGGCGTACCTTGCCGGGCACACGTCTCGATGAAGTAGGCGACCTTCTCCGCGCTTTCCGTATAGATGATGCCTCCAAATCGAGTCGGTCCGCCGGCCGTACTGGGCTTCACGATGCCGCGATAATTGGCGATGATTCCGAGAGGGATACCGCTGATCCGCGCGTGCCCACAGATCATCTCGCGCGCGTAGTCGGCCTGGAACTCGCCAAAGGAATCGGCATCCAGAATACAAGCCAACAGGGCTCGCGTGTCGTACTGCTGACGGTGGTCCGCAGGCAGGATGTCGTAAATGTCTGTCAACGGGTGGGCGGAGGTCGTCTTCTCATTCCGTCCGGGAATATTCGCTTCGTTTGGGGCAGTCAGCATCCCCACTGCCCTCGGAAGCTCAGCGATCTGATGACGCAACTTCTTCAGGCAATCATCGTCGTCTTTGGCGCGATAATGGGCAACACCCGAAATCGCATTGTGGGTCCAGGCGCCACCCAGCGTCTCCCCATCCACGGTCTGGCCGGTCGCCCCTTTGACAAGATTCGGGCCTCCCAGGCCCATGAAAGACGTGCCTTCCGTCATGATCATGACATCCGAAAGGGCCGGCAAATAAGCTCCGCCCGCGACGCACTGGCCCATCACCGCAGCCAGCTGAGGGACCTTCAAATAACGGCGCATGATGGAGTTGTAATAGAAAATTCTTCCGGCGCCATACTGCCCGGGAAAGACCCCTCCCTGGTAAGGAAGATTCACTCCCGCCGAGTCCACCAGGTAAATGATGGGCACGCGGCATCGCATGGCAATTTCCTGGGCGCGCAGGATTTTCTTAATGGTTTCCGGCCACCAGGATCCCGCCTTCACGGTGGCGTCGTTAGCCACGACCACGCACTGCCGCCCCTCGATCATCCCAAATCCGGTAACCACGCCGGCGCCGGGCGCCTGGCCTCCATACTGGTCGTAAGCAACCAGCGAACCAACCTCTTGAAAGTATCTGCCGGTATCAAAAAGTCGGTCGACACGCTCGCGGGCCGTTAACTTCCCCTGCTTGTGCTGTTTTTCAATCCGTTCATTGCCACCGCCTATCCGCACCTTATCCTCGAGGGCGCGCCATTCACGCACCAGATTCTCCAGATACGGTCTCCCCGGATTGACCGGAGGCCCTTCTTTGCGCATAGGATTTTTAACCTTGAATTTTGAGGATGTGGTCATCTTCCGCTGAGATCACCGGATTGATTTCTGCGCCGCGCCAACAATAGCATAGCCCTCCAAATAGAGTAAAGGCGACATCGAGAGCCAAATTCTTCTATTCAGATCAAGAATTCGATTTATAATCTGCACCGACTACCTCGGACGATGGCAGTGGTGAAGGGAATCAGAGGCGGGCAGTATCTTGTCCGGGGAACCCTGAGGCGTCCGGCATTCCATTTTGAGGAGGAACCATGAAGGGCAATCCGAAGATTCTCAAGTTACTCAACGAAGTCCTGAAAGCCGAACTCACCGCCATCAACCAGTACTTTGTTCATGCCAAAATGTGCGAGAACTGGGGATACATGAGATTGCAGGAAATCATTATGAAGGAATCCATCGACGAAATGAAGCATGCGGATCGCCTGGTGGAGCGGATTCTTTTTCTCGAAGGCTCTCCCAACATGACGGATTATTTCAAGATTAATATCGGGCCCGATGTCAAGACCCAATTCGCGAACGACCTGGCCCTGGAACACGCTGCCATCCCGCGCCTGAATGCGGGAATCCAGACGTGCCTCGAGGAAGGCGACGGCGGCTCGCGCGAACTGCTCGAAGACATTCTGGTGGATGAGGAAGAACACACCGACTGGCTGGAAGCGCAGCTGTTCATGATCAAAGAGATTGGGTATGAGAATTATTTGGCGGAGCAAATAAAAAAATAAGAGGACAGCTGTCAGCGATCAGGTATCAGTGGCCCGTTTTTGGTTCTCAGAGATGATTCACCCAGAATTGGATTGGGATCTGTTATGGCAGAAGGCAAGATATTCAAAACCTAGTCCAGTCTCCTAATCCTTACCTCAACTGATCACTCACCGCTGATAGCCGACGGCTGACACCTTTTCCCATGTCCAACCAAACCGTTGAAACCAGCCTCCGCGTCCGCTACGCCGAGACCGACCAGATGGGCATCGCCTACCATGCCAACTACCTGGCTTGGTTTGAAGTGGGCCGGACCGAATGGTGCCGCGCCACGGGTTTCACCTACCGTGACATGGAGCAGCATGAGGGAATCTACCTAATGGTGGCCGACGCTCAATGTCGTTATAAAGCCCCTGCACGGTACGACGATGTTTTGATTATCAAAACGAAGGTTAATTCATTCAAGAAGCGGCTGATTGTTTTTGGATATGAGGTCCTGAATCGCGCCTCCGGGCAGCTTCTGGCGACGGGTGAAACCACGCACACGGTTACCGACGCCGAAGGTCACTTGCGTTCGCTTCCCGAAAAATATTCCAAGTTCTTTGAGGGCTGAAAACATGCGTGGAGCAGACGTCCTCGTCTGCTCCACCCGGCTCTGCCATGGTCTAAGGCAGATGAGACGTCTGCCCCACGTCTTGCACAAGACGGACTCCACAATTTGTTGGTAGAACCCGTCTCCTTTCCAAGGAGTCACAACCACCCGATCAAGTCCTCCTATGAAGACCATCCACCTCACCGGCAACGATCTTACATTGGAACAGGTCCTTCTTGTCACCCGGCATCCGGGATCGGTGCACGTAGCGCTTGCTCCCCGGGCCCGGGGGGCCGTCAATCGATCCCGCCAATTGATCGAGAAGATTCTCAAACAAGGCAACGCGGTTTACGGAGTGAACACCGGATTTGGCAAGCTCAGTGAGAAGAGAATCCCCGATGCGCAAATACGCGAGCTCCAGCTGAACCTGGTGCGATCCCACGCCTGCGGTGTTGGAGAACCCCTCTCCGAGGCTGAAACTCGCGCAATGCTCTTATTGCGGGCCAATGTGCTCGCCAAGGGGTTCTCCGGGGTGCGGCCCGTGGTGATCGATACCCTGTGTGCCATGCTCAATCGCGGGGTACATCCGGTGATTCCTTCGAAGGGTTCGGTGGGGGCAAGCGGTGACCTGGCGCCACTGGCTCATCTCGCTCTCGTTCTCATCGGCGAAGGAGAAGCGATCTGCAAGGGACGGAGAAGCCATGGTGGCGGATGTCTGAAGAGAACCGGAATCAAGGCCTTGCGACTGGAAGCCAAGGAGGGGCTGGCTCTGCTGAACGGGACACAGGCGATGCTCGGGATCGGCTTGCTCTCGCTGGCTCGGGCCCGTAATCTCGCCAACGCCGCCGACGTCATCGGAGGATTGACTCTGGACGCCCTCAAAGGAACGCCCGCGGCCTTTGATGAAAAAGTCCACAATGTCCGCCCCCAGCCAGGTCAGATCATCTCTGCTTCCAATCTTAGGCGGCTCAATGCGGGGAGTGAAATTCGGGAATCTCACCGGGACTCGGTAATTGATCCGCGGGTCCAGGACGCGTACAGCCTCCGTTGCATGCCGCAAGTTCATGGGTCAGTTCGAGACACGATCGAACATGCCGCCCGAATCTTTGGGATCGAGATGAATAGTGCCACTGACAATCCCCTGGTCTTCCCCGCGACGGGCGAAGTGATTTCAGGCGGAAATTTTCACGGCCAACCTCTCGCCCTGGCGCTTGACTTTCTTACTATCGCCATGGCGACGCTGGCCTCCATCTCCGAGCGGCGCATCGAGCGGCTGGTAAATCCCGAGTTCGGCGATCTCCCGCCTTTTTTGGCGCAAGATCCGGGTTTGAATTCGGGCTTTATGATCGCCCAGGTGACGGCCGCGGCCCTGGCTTCAGAGAACAAGGTGCTGGCGCACCCCGCGTCGGTCGATTCAATCCCCACTTCCGGCAACAAGGAAGATCATGTGTCCATGGGAATGGGTGCCGCCCTCAAGTTGAAACAAGTGCTGACGAATTGTGAGACGATTCTGGGGATTGAGCTGTTGGGCGCCGCCCAGGGACTCGATTTTCTCGGACCGGCAAGGACCGGACCTCTGGCTGATAAAGCTTACCGGGCACTGCGTCGAAAGGTACCCTCTCTGATAAATGATCGGGACATGCATCGCGACATCGAGGCCGCAACAAAGCTGATCAGGGACGAAGTCATCGCGTCGGTAATTAGATAGTTTGATTGCCAGCAGGATTCCTCGGGTTGATCAATACCGCAGAGCCGCGGAGGGGATGAACATCTCAGTCCTGGCATTGATGGCACTCCGAGTTCCCGTCTTGCGGAACCGGCGCCACAAAAAAAGGGAGCGCGCCATGGACCCCGCTCCCTTAAAATCAAACAGTCAATCTCACCTAAAAGAGGAACTTCAACTGAACACGCATGGAGCGAGTGCCGCTGTTGGTGAAATCCTTGTTTAGGAATCGCAATGCTGACGAACCCACGACGCTCATACTCGGGATGACCGTAAACTGAGGATGATTGAAGAAATTGAAGGTCTCCAAACGAAACTCCAGTTTCTTGCCCTCGGTCACCTTGAATGTCTTCAGGATATCCACATCAAAGTTATTTACTCCGCCCGCAAACAGTGTGTTTCGCCCTACGGTTGAACTGTTGGGCAGACCGTTACCTTGAATGAAATGAACATCATTTGGCGTCACACAGCCATTCGTGTCGGGATTTAGCCATCCAGTGGAACAAGTGGTTGACGTGATAGCGCGTGTGTTCAATGGAGCGTTCGGATTGCTGATATCCGGACGATCCGCTGAGACTCCGTCATTGTTGCGGTCGAAACCGTTTGCCACCGTGTAGGGTGCACCGGTCTGGAATGTGGTGATCCCCGTGATTGTCCAACCGCCGAGCACCTGACCCAAAATACCTTGTTTCGGACCAGGGATATCCCACAAGTACACCAGCACGAGACGTTGATTGCGGCTGTAGTCACTGACGCCGCGATCGAGACTCAACCCGCCTTGATTGATGGGAACCGAAGTATAAGAAGAAGGCGAGTTGTTTCCTGTGAAAATCTCACTCGTGCTGTCGATGCCCCGAGACCAGCTGTATGACGCGGTCATTTGGAAGCTGTTCGCGAACCGCCGGTCAAATCGAACTTGCATCCCGTTGTAAATGGCGTTGCCTTCGCTGGCACGAATCCGTCGAATTCCGAAATCAGGGTAGAGCCGGACCCCATTCGGCAGGCGAACGTTCAAATCTTCGTTGGTGAACAGCTTATGGCTCGCCGAACCTACGTACGACACATCGAGCAGAAGTCTTGAAGGCAGCTGCCGCTGGAAGCCGAATGACCAGCGCTCGGTGTATGGATTGCGGATGTTCGGATCGAAGACGCTGGTTTGAGAATCCAGCAACGTCACCGTACGAGGGGTCGTCGGCACTGTCGCAAAAAAGTTGGACGATCCACGGCCGGTGCCCGCACCGCTGAAAGTTGTGCTCACGCTGTTGGGCGCATCGGCAAGGATGTTCGAGAGCATGTTGTTGAAGAAGGAATCGTAGCTGATCTGGTAACCTCCGCGCCACACCGTCTTTCCCTCTCCAAAGAGTTTTCCCAACAAGCCATCCTTGAATGAGGGTGACCACGCAAAACCAAATGCCGGAGCAAAATTGTTGTTATCGGCGTTCTGTTTGTTGGGGACCAGGAATTGCGCCGGGTCAAAGCCCGCAAACGCCGGAAAGTCGAAAACATTGCCGGGCGCCCCATAGTTCTCATACCGCAAACCCAGGATCATGGTTAACGATGGATTCAGCTTCCACTGGTCCTGGAGGAAATAGGATTGACGGAATTGGTTTGGATAATAAACAGCGTCTCCAAAGTTCCGATTGGAAGAACCCGACGGGCCGCTGAAGTCATCGAGGAAATTGGCAAATCCAGAATACGCCGCGTTGGCACCCGTGCCGTTGCGGTAGGTCAGCGACCCTCGATCGTTAAACGGGGGGCGCTGGGCGGAAAGTTGGCGAAGTATTTCCAGACCATACCGAAGGGTGTGATGCCCGATCACCTTGGACTGGGTCTCCTGGAACAACCAGTTATTGGCACGGCGGAACTGAGGGATGGAACTCGAAATACCTGGCGAAGTAATATTCGGAATAGAGATCTGCGCCAAAGTGGTGGCATCGGACGCCCCATTGGTGTTGATGAACCACCCGAAGCCGATGCGGCCATAGGAAAAGCGAAATTCATTCGTCCACGTCGGGCTAAAGGTGTAGGTGTCGCTGAACAGGAAGTTCTGATCGCGCCCCTTGAAATCGTCCGTATAGCCCGGGAAATAGAAATCGGCGGTCAACTGCGTGCTCGAATCGTAAATGTACCGGAACGACATGCGATGAAGGTCCGACAGATTATGGTCTAACCGGAAAATCCACTGGGGCGTTCCGCTTGAAGAAGGTATCCCGAAGTAGTTTGTCGCAAACTGCACAGTACCCCGATCAGTACCTGAAACGGGATCCTTACCCAGGCTAATGTTAATCGGGTTGGCCGCTCCACGGTTGCTCCCCAATGAATTCAAATAGAGATTCAATCGGGGATTGTTGGGAAAAAAAGCGCGAAGCTTTGTCACCGCATCTTCCGTCGGAAGGACCGACGAGAGACTGGCGGTAGATCGATAGCTGTCCTGGAGGAACCCGCCGAAGAAGAATGTCTTGTTCTTAATGATCGGCCCTCCAAAGGTGAATCCGTAAATGTTTTCGGTGTAAACGGGCTTCTTCACGGGTGTGCCTGGGGCCGTATTCAATTTGCGCGTGTTCGAAACCGAATCGAACACCTCTGACAGAAAGAGCCAGCTCGCGGTGCCATGAAATTCGTTGGTGCCCGACTTGGTAATGACGTTGAACACACCGCCGCCGGCTCGGCCGAATTCCACGCCGAAGTTGCTCGTCTGAGCCGAGAACTCCTGCACTGCATCCGTAATGTTGAACGCTTGAGCGGGACCTCCCACGGAAATGTCGTTATTGTCTGCTCCATCCAACATGTAGTTGTTGCCGCGGGGGCGCTGCCCGTTGACGGCGAATTGGGTTGAGGAGCCTCCGTTGCCGAAGGTGTAACTTCCCGACGCCAGAACGACCCCCGGAAGGGTGCGTGCCAGAGCGATGGGATTAAGCGCACCGAGGGGCAACTTGGCTACTTCAACAGGAGCGAAGTTGCCTCCTCGAAGTGGGGCATCTTTGACCAGGAGTTCGTCAGTGGCGGCATTCACTTCTACCACGGTTTCGCCGCCGCCAGGTTGGAGAGTGGCATCGATCGTCGCCGTTCGGTTAGCTTCAACGCCCACCGCCTGGGAAACGAAACTCTTGAAACCTTGCAAGCTGATTTTTAAGTTGTAGGAACCCAGGTCCACCGCATCGAACCTGTAATTGCCCACATTGTTTGTGGCGCCCGTTCTCACCACGCCGGTTGCGGTATTCGTAAGTTGGACTGTGGCGCTCGGAACGACTGCGCCGGTCGGGTCGGTTACTGTCCCCGAAACCGTGCCGCGACTGGTCTGCGCGAATACCGGAATTGAAAACATGGGGATCAGGAGAATTGCAAAGAATGCAATTCCCAATCGGGAATGAGAAGATTTATTACTCATCATCATTTGCCTCCTCGTTGTTTGCAATCTGACTGAAAAGATTGTCAAATACACTCCTGCCCAGGAATGCAAGAAGTCTCTTGCTCACGAATAGCGCTCAGAATTGAATGGGCGAAGACGTCACCGGATTCTGTGAAATGAAATTCTACTTCGACTGAATCGCCTGATAGGCTACTAGAATCACTGTCGCTTCGACTGTTTCACTCAGGATGTATGGGTATTCCGACTACAGGCTTATGGCGGAAAAAGTAAAGAAGGCGGAAGTGAATCCGAGGACCTGTTGCTGAGATGCTCCAACAACATCCAGCAAAGAAAGCCTCCTCCACCGCTGAAAGTGTTGGTTGCAAACCGAAGACCAAATACCGAAGAAACCCCCTCGGTTTGTTTTCATCAAGATGACTAACCAAAAATGAGGAAACGTAATGAGTTATACAAAATGTTGTAATTGGACCCAAATTGTCTACAGAATTTCATACCGAATATTCACCGGGATATGATCAGGAATCATGAATCGATGATTTTCGAAATACGCTCTTCGCGTCACCTGCCGGTTGTGCTTCTGCTCAAATCCGTTCCTTCTCTTCGAACCTGTATGCAGGCAAATACAGCGGTCGCTTGCCACTTCTGCTATCGATCATGGTTCGAGACGACCGATCAGTGGAGGCAAGTATGCAACTTCATCTTCTTTGATCGGAACCTGAACTTCTCATCCACGGTGACGTTCTGATCTTGAAGAACGATTCTAAACCATCGAGGGCTCACCTATCCCCCATTCGTAGAAAATTAAAAATTGCCACGCTCATCTCCGCGCCTTGAGAGAATGCATTCAAGGATCCATTGCCATTCCAAGTGTAAGTCATCGGATTCATAATGATCCCTCCGCCTTCTCTTGCCCGGCGCGAATATTTACTTCCTTCACTGCCCGATGCTAAACTGGGCGAGAGGGCGAGAGTTCCCAACTTCTTCGCATCTTTGAATTGCATTGGAGTCCTCATGGAATTGTCTTTCGATCATCAGTTGGACCTGCCCCTCTGCGATAACTGACAAAATCCGTGGCTCGGGGCACCGATAGGAGTGATTTATGGCCAAAGGATCAGAAACCGAAACCACCAGCATTATTGAGAAGGCTGATGCCGCTTACGTGCCCGTCCGGGCGCCTCGTGGCCATTCACTCTCCTGCAAGGGATGGGGGCAGGAAGCAGCGATGCGCATGCTCATGAACAACCTTGATGAGGAAGTCGGTGAGAACCCGCACGAGCTGATCATCTACGGAGGCACCGGAAAAGCAGCCCGCAACTGGGACGCTTATCACGCCATTATCCGTTCCCTGCATGGGCTTGGGAATGATGAAACGCTCCTTGTGCAGAGTGGAAAGCCGGTCGGCATCTTTAGAACCCACGAGTATGCGCCGCGGGTCCTCATCGCCAATGCCAACCTTGTTGGGAACTGGGCGACCTGGGATTACTTCCATCATCTCGAAAAACTGGGACTCATCATGTACGGGCAGATGACGGCCGGCAGCTGGATCTACATCGGCAGCCAGGGGATCATTCAGGGAACCTTTGAAACCTTCGCCGCTGCTGGTAAAAAGCATTTTGGGAACGATCTTAAGGGCCGCTTCATTGTGAGTGGCGGCATGGGGGGAATGGGTGGCGCCCAACCTCTGGCTGCGACTATGAATGGTGCGGTCTTCCTTGGAATTGATGTCGATCCCGCTCGCATCGATCGCCGGGTCCGTCAGAAATATTGCGATCGCATGACGACTTCACTCGAAACCGCCCTCTGCTGGGTGAGCGCAGCAAAAAAGGCACGTGAAGCGCTTTCGATCGGATTGGTCGGAAACTGCGCCGAGGTGATTCCCGAGCTGGCGCGTCGAGGGGTGGTCCCCGATATCCTCACCGATCAAACCTCTGCTCATGATCCCTTGAATGGCTATGTCGCCTGCGGTATGAGCCTCGAGGCGGTCATCGAGATGCGACAGAAGGATCCGGAGGGCTATGTCCGCCGGTCGCTGGAATCCATTGCGAAGCATGTCGAAGGCATGCTGGCCCTTCAGAAGATGGGGGCCGTGACCTTTGACTATGGCAACAATATCCGGGCCTTTGCGGAAAAGGCCGGGGTCCCGAATGCGTTTGATTTCCCCGGTTTCGTCCCCGCCTACATCCGGCCCCTCTTCTGCGAAGGCCGCGGGCCGTTCCGCTGGGTCGCCCTCTCGGGCGATCCCAAAGACATTCATGAAACTGACCGGCTGGTGCTGGATTTATTTCCGGAAAATGAGGTCTTACACCGGTGGATTCCCATGGCGCAGGAGCGGATTCCCTTTCAGGGTCTTCCGGCCCGCATCTGCTGGCTGGGATATGGGGAGAGGGCCCTATTCGGCGAGCGCATCAATGACCTGGTGGCCCGGGGAAGAATCTCAGCCCCGATCGTCATTGGCCGCGACCACCTCGACTGCGGCAGTGTGGCTTCACCTTACCGCGAAACTGAGGGAATGAAGGATGGCAGTGACGCCATCGCAGACTGGCCCATCCTCAACGCCCTGCTCAACACGGCCAGTGGCGCCAGCTGGGTTTCATTTCATCATGGCGGCGGCGTGGGAATCGGTTATTCACTGCACGCGGGTCAGGTGACCGTCGCCGATGGCAGCCCGGAAATGGCCGTGCGGATCAACCGGGTGCTCACCAACGATCCAGGCATTGGAGTCGCGCGGCATGTGGATGCCGGGTACGAAGAGGCCATTGAGACCGCCCGCCTCAAAGGCATAAAGATCCCGATGCGGGAAGAGAATTAAACCAAATCAATCACCGCGGAGACGCAAGGAGCCCCGGACAAATCGTATTTTGCACTGCGAACTCAGAAACCTCCGCGGTTCAACCTATCCTTCGATTAAAACCCCGGGTCAGTGATGAATTTGTGCTTCACATCGCTCGCCAGTTTCCTGGCAACGGGGTCGATGACCGACCCCTTCCCGATCAACACAAAATCCAAATGGTTCAGCGGATAATAGGTTTCAATGATCCGTTTGGCGTCGGCCAGCGTCACGGCATCAATCTTTTCAAAGTAGGTGTTGATGTACTGAGGCCCCAGACCGTAGAACTCGAGATCCCCAATGAGATTGGCCAATTGATCATTGGTCTCAATCGTCGGTCCGAACTGGCCCTTGATGTAATTCCTGGCGGATTGAAGTTGATCTTGACTGATTCCCTTCTCGTGAAGATCCTTCAAGGCGTCCAGCGTCATGTTCAGCGCACGTTCCGTGCTATCGTTCGGAGTAAAGGAAGAAATGACGAAGGACCCGGGCATACGCCGTGAACTGAAGAAGCTGTTGGCGCCATACGTCAGTCCGGACTCAATTCGAAGCGCGGTATTGATCAGCGAGGTAAAGCGACCCCCGAATAAGGTGTTCACAACCTGAACCGGGATCCAGTCCGGGTTGGTTCGTGCAAGTCCCACATTCCCCAGGCGGAAAAAAGTTTGGGTGGAGTCGGGTTTATCGACCACCAACACATGTTTGCCTTGAGCTTTTGACGCCTCATTTACAACAGGCGTAGCGACCTTCTTCGCCTTCCACGAATTGAATTTCTCCCTCAATCCAGCTTCGACCTCGGATGTCGAAAAATCCCCAGCGACGGCAAGGATCAATTCGTTGGGGACAAATTGAGCCTCATAGGAACTCGCGATCTCATCCCGGGTTATCTTCGACAGGCTGGTCTCGGTCCCTCCCAAGGGTCGCCCGTACCGCTGGGCTCCAAAAAGGAAGCCATCGAAATAATACTGGATGACCCGTTGAGGCACGGCCTTGTCCTCTTTGATGCTGTCGATCTCCTGCTTGATTAACTTATCGACCTCCCCAGGCGGAAATGTCGGGTGCAGGAGCATATCCGAAAGGAGGTCCACCGCAAGGTTCAAATCCTTCTTCAAAAACTCCGCCGATCCCCAGGCGTACTCCTGCGCCGCACCTGAATGGAAGTTGGCCCCCACGAAGTCCAGAGACCCCGAGATCTGGTCTGCTGTGCGCGTCGCCGTGCCTTTGCGAAGCAACTGGGCGGTCAAGGAAGCCAATCCTTCTCGGCCTTCCGGATCGCCGATGGAACCACCCGACTTCAAAACCCAGCGAAAGCTGACCAGAGGCAGTTGGTGCCGTTCCAGGAGGAGTAGTGTCATGCCGTTGTCAAACCTGATCGTCTGGTACTGCGGCAGTTGAACCTTCCCGGCGTTTTCCGCCGCTGGGGATAAGGCGGGCATGATTAGAATCAAGGTCCACAGCACGAATCGTTCGGGTCTCCATCGAGATTTTTTTCTCATCAGCTCCTCGTCAAGAACTCTTGCCGGATCATTCCTCCACCGTCAAGCTTCCCTATTTTCCCTCCGCTGGGGGAGGCTCCGGGACCAGAATCGCGACGGTTCGGTTACGGGGGGTGAAGTATTTTTGAGCGACTCGTTGGAGATCTTCACGTGTCACCTGATTGATCAACTCGACCTCCTTGAACAGCTTGTGATAGTCCCCAAAAACCACATCATAGACCCCAAGGACGTTGGCCTTTCCATTGATGGTTTTCATTGACCTGTAAAAGTCTGCGACTGCTGTGTTCTTGGCCTTCTGCAATTCCCTCTCCTCCACCAGGCTCTTCTGGGTTTTATCCAGCTCGTCGTACAGAACCTTTTCGACCCGGTCCACCTCGACTCCGCTGCGCGGTTGAACGTCAATTTCAAAGATGAAAGGATCGATGTGTTCCGATTGACCGCCTCCCACGGAAACGGCGACTTGTTCCTTGTCGACCAGGCGCTGATAAAGGCGCGAGCTCTCGCCTCTCAGCAGGATGTAATCCAGCACACTGAGCGGAATGAAATCCGGGTCAACGGCCGCGGGAGCGTGATAAGCCACCTGCAGCAACGGAAGCTGGGCGAACTTGTGGACGAAGACGCGGCGCTCTCCCAGTTGCTCAGGCTCTCGGGTAGACACCGGGCGAGGCGGTTCCTGGGCCGGGATGGATTCCAAATATTGTTGCGCCAGTCGGATAACCCTATCAGATTGAATATCTCCGACGATAACCATCTCACAATTGTTGGGCGCATAATACGTTTTGAAGTAGTCGATCAAATCCTCTCTTTTCCAGTTCTCAATATCGACCATCCAGCCCACCACTGGCCAGTGGTATGGATGGGCGGTGAATGCGGCTGCCATCAACTGCTCCCGCAAAAGATCTTCGTTATTATTTTCCACGCTAAGTCGTCGCTCGTTCGCTACAACGCCGCGCTCGGACTCCACCATCTTCGGATCAAATGACAGCGCCCCGGTGCGATCCGCCTCCAGGTCGAAGATGAGCGGCAAAGCGGCCGTCGGGAACCAATCCTGATATACCGTCAAATCTTCGCTGGTGTAGGCATTGTTCGAGCCCCCATTGTCCTCCATGACACGATCAAACATTCCCGGACCATATTTCTTGGCGCCATTAAACATCATGTGTTCAAAGAAATGCGAAAGACCTGTAATGCCGGTATGCTCGTTGCGGGATCCCACGCGATGGAAGAAATACAATGCCACATTGGGAATGGAATGATCCTCCAGGATCAGGATTTTCATCCCGTTCTTGAGCTGGTGAGTTTTGATGTCGAATTGTTGGGCGTAGGCCGTGTGACCCAGAAACAACAATGTCGCCGTGATCCACATCCAGTACTTCTCTCGCTTCAGTTTCATCTCATCACCTCTTTTGGGCCTGGTTCGGACCATTTTGCTTCTGAAACCGACTCAAAATGGTCCTGAGTTGGAGGTCTCACGGTGGAGAATCAACCATTTACGGCGGCGTCCCAAGACCCACCCTGCCAACAACTTGTGCCACGGATTGACTTTGACTGGTAAGTATTCCCGGGGTGAATCAGCCCAAATAAATGAAAAGCTTGCGCTTCCATCGTCAAGCTCTTACACTAAATGGGTTCCTTTACGTAACGATATGGTTCAAGGTTTAGGATTTTATGACCAAACTATCCACTTCCGAGATTGAAGAGGGGTTGAAGGCCTTACCTGGGTGGACAATACAGGAAGGGAAACTGACCAAACAATTCGAACTTTCAAGCTTCCCCGACCTCGTCTCTCTTGTCGTCAAAATCGGGTTCATCGCAGAAGCAGCGAATCACCACCCCGACTTACTGATTAATTACAGGCGCCTGACCTTCATGCTCTCGACGCATTCTCTCGGCGGCGTGAGCGATAAAGACCTGGAGCAGGCAAAACAGATTGAGGCAGTAATCAACCGCTATTAGTTGACGTCACCTCAATCGGTCCCGCACATTCCGCGTTGAGCAGCTCCACAGCTCCCACAGGGGCCCTCTTCGAGGCGGGAAGAAGCCGACCGATCCCCCACCACAGCAAACACAGAGAGCCGTTGCTCCACTCTCTTGCTGTCACAGCTCCTGCAAACCACCTTCTCGTCGTGATTGAACACCAGTTGTTCAAAGTTTGATCCACAGTTCAGGCATTCATATTCATACATTGGCATAGGACAATCTCCCGATTCAGTTTCTGGCGTCTCCGACCTTGGACTCAACTCCAAGGGTCTGTCTCCCCCGTGCAGCGACAAGTCTTAAGGGCACCGTGTTTCCAGCACGCCCAGATGGATATCCGAGGATCCTGCAAAAATATCTTCGGAATACCACGACGATTGGGGTATCATTTTTCGTCCTAATCCTGGCTGACGACGCCTCAACCTCAGCCATTTTAATAAATAGTCGGGATTAGTCAACCACTGGATCCCTTCACCTCATGCCAGAACAAGACTCTCCGGGCCTTTTCATCCATAGTGCCGCGCAACTGATCACCCCGGAACTTCTGGACCGGGTCTCCGGGCCGAAGCTGATGCTCCGGATCATTCCTGACGGGGCTGTGCTGATCGAGGATGGGCAGATCGCCTCCGTGGGAATAACTGAAGCCGTCCGGAGGGATGGGCGCGCGGGAGCTGCGGTCACCCTCGATGCTTCAAACTGTGTGATCGCCCCCGGGTTTGTCGACAGCCATACTCATCTTGTGTTCGCGGCAAACCGACACGAAGAGTATGAAATGCGCATTCGGGGCGCCAGCTATGAGTCCATCGCCGCATTAGGTGGAGGGATTCGCAACAGCGTGCGGCGGCTGCGCAGCGTCGAGGAAGACGAATTGTTTGAGGCGGCGCGACAACGATGCACCCGGTTTCTGGAGTACGGGACGACGACGATCGAGGCAAAGAGCGGTTATGGTCTCGATCTCGAGAATGAGCTGAAGATCCTGCGGATCATAGCTCGACTCAACGAAGACCCCGAAGTGTCCCTCGAAATCATTCCGACCTTTCTGGGCGCCCACGAAGTCCCGGACGAGTTTCGCGATCATCCGACCAAGTACGTTGACCTCATTTGCGAGCAAATGCTTCCCCGCGTGACCGAGGATCAACTCGCCACGTTCTGTGACGTTTTCTGCGAAGCCGGGGTTTTCACCGTCGAGCAATCCCGGCGGATCTTGATCGCCGCGCAAAGTTTTGGGCTTAAGCTCAAGATCCACGCCGACCAGCTCAGCCACAGCGGGGGCGCACGCCTGGCCGTGGAACTCGGCGCCATCTCGGCCGACCACTTGGAACACATCAAGGAGGACGAGGTTGCCCTGCTGGCGGAATCGAAGGTGGTGGCCACCTTGCTCCCGGGAGCCGCTTTTCATTTGGGCACAAACCAGTTCGCGCCCGCACGAAGGCTCTTGGATGCCGGGGCCCTGGTCGCGCTTGCCACGGACTTCAACCCGGGCACTTCTCCAACAGTAAGTATGCAGGTGATCCTCTCGATCGCCGGGTCATCTCTTTGGATGACCCCGTCGGAGTCCTTTGCAGCGGCAACACTGGGAGGGGCCTGTGCCCTCGGCTGTCAGCACCGAATGGGTTCAATTCAAGAAGGGAAACAAGCCGACCTGGTGATTTTTGAAGTGAATGACTACCGGCTGGTACCCTACCACTACGGCATGAACAGTGTGCGCGCGGTGATTAAGAAAGGGCAGCTTCTCTTCGACCATCAAAAAAGAGGATGAGGCAAGAATGCTCTTATGCTGGTACAAGTTTGCAGCGTTTATCTTGAACGGATGATCAGTCCTCAGGCAGAACCGGCTCGACTAGCGATCTTTTCCGCTATTCGTCTGTATACCATGGCGTAATATAACCGTCGGAAAAGAGCGATGCCGCTGGTTTATCGGAGCGCCCGGGGATTCCTCCCATCATCTGGAACTTCTAAATTCCTTCGACGAGGTACTCATGAATACCCTGGTTGAATGCGTTCCCAATTTCAGTGAAGGTCGCCGGGCCGAGGTTGTTGAAGCCCTGATACAAGTCATTCAAAGCATGGCAGGTGCAACCATCCTGGATAAGGAGATGGATGCCGATCACAATCGTAGCGTCATTACATTCATCGCTCCCAAGGAAGTTGTGGCCGAAGCGGCGCTGCGCGTCGTGGGGAAGGCCGCCGAGCTAATCGACCTGACCCGTCACCAGGGTGCTCATCCCCGCATCGGAGCAACCGACGTGCTCCCATTCATTCCGATCGAAGGGGTGACGATTGAAGAATGCGTGGCGATATCCAGGCAGGTCGGTGAGGCCATCTGGCAACGCTACAAGATCCCTGTCTATTACTACGAGACCGCCGCAACCCGTCCCGACCGCGTCAACCTGGAAAATATCCGCAAGGGTCAATTCGAAGGGCTCCGGGAGGAGGTGAAAACCAATCGTGATCGCCGGCCCGATGTCGGAGACGCGGCCTTGCATCCGACCGCCGGCGCGACGGTGGTCGGCACTCGAAAATACCTGATTGCCTACAACATCAATCTCGGGACGAGCGACGTCTCCGTGGCCAAGGCCATTGCAAAAAAGATCCGGTTCTCCAGCGGCGGGTTCCCTTTCGTCAAGGCCATGGGCGTGGATCTGAAGGCCCGCAATCTGGCTCAAGTCTCCATGAACCTCACGGACTTTGAACAAACGCCCATCCACGTTGTCTTCGATGCGGTGACGCGCGAAGCTGCGGCAGCTGGCATCGCTGTCGTCGGGAGCGAGATCGTGGGTCTCGTTCCAAAGAAAGCGCTGGAAATGACGGCAGAGCACTATCTTGAAATCGAGAACTTCAAGCCGGACTTAATCCTCGAGAACCGTCTGGCAGCCGTGCTCGCTGAAAAAAGATCCCCCGCTGCGCAAACGGCTCCCCCCATTGACCGTCCGCTGTTGGCCGGATGCGAGTCGTTTATTGACGCGGTGGCGGCTCCCACGCCCGCACCCGGTGGCGGGAGCGTGGCCGCAGCGGCCGCAGCCCTGGCCGCGGGCTTAGGTGAAATGGTTGCCGCACGTTCCAAAGGGAAAAAGGCGGCCGCAGCCTTTGAAGACGAGCTGTCCGCAATTCTCAATGCCCTGGATCAACTTCGAGTTGAATTGAAAAGCCTCATCGACGATGACACGAATGCCTATACCCTCGTCACGGCCGCTTACAAGCTTCCGAAGGATTCTGAGGCGGACAAGGAGGAACGGCAGCGCAAGATCGATGAGGCCTTGAAACAGGCAACCCTTGTCCCTTTTCACGTCGCCGAACATTCGAAAAATGTCCTTGAACACATTCTTCGACTGGAGGCGATTGGAAACAAGAATATGATCTCCGATATTCGGGTAGCCCGTGAAATGGCCCGAACCGCGCTGTTCGGGGCCCTTGAGAACGTCAAGATCAACCTGGACTCCATGGGCGATCGGGCATTTGCCGGACGGGTAACGGGCCAGATTGTCCCGCTGGAGTCTGCCTTGAAGCGGAACGAATAGATGAAGTCGTCAAGAATCCGAATGTGTAGACTTCGACACATGCTCCGGCCGGTTCAGGGCATGGGTGTGCTGATTTCCCTTTGTTCCATTGTCTTTTCCGTTTTCGCGCAGACCGGCACGAGCACCCCACCTGGATCCCCGGCGCGGGTCCGCGCCAGAGATCTCAACATTGCTCCTGGAGTTTTTCCAACGGGAAAGTGGAACGCCATCACCGATGTGGCGGGTGTTCGTGTCGGCCACACCACACTTTGGGAGGGAGACAACGTTCGGACCGGGGTGACCGCGATCCTTCCACCCGGGGATAATCCTCACAAAGAAAAATTGCCCGCGGCGATCTTTGTCGGCAATGGTTTCGGAAAGCTTCTGGGTTTTACTCAGGTCCAGGAACTGGGAGTTCTTGAAACTCCCGTTCTGCTGACCAACACCCTGAGTGTGTGGCGGGTGGCAGATGCGCTGGTCGATTACATGCTTGCCCTCCCGGGAAATGAAGACGTCCGGTCAATCAATCCGGTGGTGGGCGAGACCAATGACGGGTACCTGAATGACATTCGCGGCCGGCATGTCACGAGGAAGGATGTGTTCAATGCCATCTTGAGTGCCAAGTCCGGCCCTGTGGAGGAAGGGAGCGTGGGCGCGGGAACGGGGACAGCGGCCTTCGATTGGAAAGGAGGCATCGGGACGTCGTCGCGTGTGCTTCCTCCCGAAAGTGGAGGATACACCCTCGGTGTCCTCGTCCAGACCAATTTTGGAGGGCATCTGACAATAGATGGAGTGCCCGTTTGGAGGGAACTGCCGAAGAATGGAAAGAGTGGGCGCCCGGGGGACGGGAGCTGCATGATTGTGATTGCAACCGACACCCCTCTGGATGCGCACCAGCTCCAACGAGTTTCCAGGCGCGCGCTGGCCGGCATGGCTCGAACAGGATCCACCTTCTCGAACGGTAGCGGTGATTATGTGATCGCTTTTTCAACCGCCCTCAGAGGCCTTCCCACTTCAGACACGAGGTCCACCGGCGGGCGGGCGAAAATTCAAGATGAAGAGTTATCGCCGCTTTTTGAGGCTGCTACCGAAGCTACGGAAGAAGCGATTTATAACTCCCTGCTCCAAGCGACCACGGTGAGAGGCCGGGATGGACACGTGGTTGAGGCGATTCCAATTGAGGGGTTGAAGCAGATCTTGAGTAAGTTCAATCGAGGGATTTAACATTAATTTGCCCGTTGATATCCGCCGTCAAGGTGAAGAGATCCGACCAGTCAGTCGGGGCTTTGTGGGAGCGCGGACGTCTCGCCCGCAGGTACTATTGAAGGCCAAGAGAAGACGTGCGGGCGAGACGCCGGCGCTCCAGGAGCCACGAGGGTTGCCGTGTTCAGCTATCCATTCATCAATCCCACTCGGGAGGCCTATGATTTCCAGGATTAGACGTCCAATTCGATTTTCATTCCTGACTCTTTTGATTCTTCTGCTCGCCGCAACGGTTTGCCCGAATTTTGCCGGCGATGAAGCTTCGAGCAAATCAACGGTGACACCCGCGAAGTCCGAGAAGACTGAGAAGTGGCAGATTGACGACTTCATCCTGACCGAGATGGCCAGTCAATTTGACATCTCTCCGGACGGAAAGTGGGCTGTCTGGGTGAAGAGTGTGGCCGACAAGGACAAGGACGGCCGATTCTCCAACCTTATCCTGACCAGCCTCACAGAAAAAAAGGAAATTGAGTTGACTCGTGGCAAGGAGAATCATTCCTCCCCCAAGTTTTCGCCTCATGGTCAACTCCTGGCCTTTGTCAGTGCTCGCCCCGACCCGCTGGCTAAAGCACCCACTCCCGCGGCAGGATCCGACGGTCCGGTCCCACAATTGTGGCTGATCAACCCCTTTGGGGGAGAACCCTGGGCCCTGACCAGCGGGCATCGTGCGGTGATGAGCTTCGACTGGGCGGATGACGATTCTATTGTCTTTGCTGCGCAAGAGGACCCCACCCAGTACGAAGCATCGCTGAAAGAAAAGAAGGACAACTCCAACGTGGTGGATGATGAGGCCCATGTCGTGCCCGTGCGCCTCTACAAGGCCCAGGTCAAATCGAAGACGGTCACGCGGCTCACCGACAACCGCGGTGACCGGATTCAAATGTTTGAACTGTCGCACGATGGCACCAAGGCGATCGCGGTGGTGCAACGCAGCCTGAGCTATGTGTACGACGAGCGCATCAAACCCGCAACATTCCTTTACGATTTAGCAACCCGCACACGAAAGCAATTGTTTGTAGAGGAAAAACTCAACCCGGTGCAGTTCCGGTGGGCACTGGATGGCAAAACAGTCTACGTTGTTAGCCGCTATTCTTCGGACCCACAGTACCTCAACGCGACGATCTCCCGCCTCTATTCGTATGATGTGGAGACGGGTAAAACCACCGAGGTAAACCTCAACTGGGAGAATGGTCTTTCAGGCGGGGGGTTGGAAGTCACTCCAGATGGCTTTATCTGCAACCTGGCGAATGGCGCTCTCCACAAGCAAGCTCGTTACAGCCGTGGAAGCGGAGGCACGGTGTGGACTCGTGCATGGCTCGAAGGGGACCACGTCGGCCACATCTGGCAAATGACAGCGGGCCGCGACGGTCATTCCCTGGTCTACGCCTTCTCCACCGCAAGTACGCCCGCCCAGTGGTACCGGGCCACACTTGACGGGTCCCGAATCGTCTCGCCCGTTCAAATTACCGATCTGAATCCAAATCTCAACAAGCGCGTCATTGCCCGATCGGAAGTCGTCCGTTGGAGGGGCGCCCTTGATGAAGAAGTCGAAGGAATTCTCTATTACCCCCATGCCTACGAAGCCGGGAAGAAGTATCCCCTCCTGTTAATGATTCATGGCGGACCCGCCGGCGCCGACTTCGATTCCTGGAGCCAGTCCTTTGCCAATCCGGTCAACCTGATGGCTGAACGCGGGGCCTTTGTCCTGCGGCCGAATTATCACGGGAGTTCCAACTATGGCTTGAAGTGGGTGGAGTCTATTTCAGGGGGAAAGTACTATGATCTCGAGGTGCCTGATATTGAGAAGGGCGTTGACACCCTGATTGCCCGGGGGCTGGTCGATCCCGACAAACTCGGAACCATGGGGTGGTCCAACGGGGCGATTCTCTCCATCGCCCTCACGGTGTCGACCGATCGATACAAGGTTTGTTCCGCGGGAGCCGGCGACGTGGACTGGACCAGCGACTGGGGGAATGCGCACTTTGGTGCGGCCTTCGATAATTATTACTTTGGAAAATCTCCGCTCGAAGATCCGATGCTGTACATCCGCAAGTCACCGTTCTTTAAGATGGACCGCGTGAAAACGCCGACGATCATTTTCTTCGGCACGGTGGACACCAATGTCCCCACCGAGCAGGGATGGCTGCACTTCCGCGCCCTTCAGCAGCTCGGCAAGACAGATGTCAAGTTCATCCTCTTTCCCGGTGAGCCGCACGGCCCCCAGAAATTGTCGCACCAGCGCCGAAAGCTTGAAGAGGATTTGGCGTGGATCGATAAATACTTGTTCAAAACTGCAAAAGAAACCAACGAGGCATTGAAGCCAAATTCGCCTCTCGCGGTCGCGATCAAGAAGAAGACCATTAAGAAGAGCGGTGCTCATCTCGGCGAAGCCTTCCCGGTTGATGACCAAAGGACGAAGACAGGGAAGTCAATCCTGGTCCCGGAGGTCGTCGCCCGCGGCCCGCTGGAGATCGGGAGGTTTGAGGTCACGCGCGCACAGTACGCGGCCTTCGAAAGAGCGTACACGTTTGACGCGGGAACTGAAGACTACCCAGCCAACAACATTCCCTTCGAAAAAGCGAAGGCCTACTGTGAATGGCTCAGCCAAACGACCGGAAAAACCTATCGCCTACCCAGGGTGGAAGAGCTGGAGCCATTGGCGAGCGCGGCGAAATCGGGAGAAAACACGCTCGATTATTGGGCGGGATACTCCGTCAATCCGGACGACACCTTGAGGTTGAGGAAGGCAATCTCAGAGTTGGCCGCAGAGCAGCAGGCGCCCTTGCTCCAAAGAGTTGGAAGTTTTCAGGCCAGCGGGAACGAGGATCAGGAACTGATCTTTGATGTCGGAGGAAACGTGGCAGAGTGGGCCATGACCAAAGAAGGCACAGGAAAGGCGGTCGGAGGAAGTGCAGACACCCCGGGTGATTCCAAAGTCGCCCCTGAACTGAGGAAACCCTCGCCGGCCTACATCGGGTTCAGGGTGGCGCGAGGAACTCCTGCTGTGGACTTGAAGACAGCAGCGCCCCCCTCAGGCGAGAATCCCTAACTTGCCTGCCGATGGTTCAGCCTACCCAAACCTTCGACCCTGCGCTATTATGTTTCGCTATGTCGAAAAGGGTGAAGCTGGCCGTCGGAGCCGTCTTTGTTCTGCTGGTGGGGATCATTGTGTATTCCACGATGAATTTGAGCCACTATGAATGTGAAGTGTGCGTCGAGTTCAAAGGTCGAACATCCTGCCGACCCGCGGCAGGTTCAACCCGCGAAGAGGCGGTCCGGACGGCCACTGATAACGCCTGTGCTGACATCGCCTCCGGGATGACCGAGAGTATCGCTTGTGGTCACACGACCCCGAAGAGCGTCCGATGGTTGCGCCCATGACTCCGTTTTTCACGACACCTATTTGGACGACACCCCTCAGTTGGGTGCGCGCCTCGTTTCATGCCCGGACTTTGTTGGAGCCGGAGTTTTGCGAGGGTGATGAGCCAACCCGGGTTCGGCGAGGCGGTGACTCGGGGCTGTATGTGTTATATTATTCGCGTTCCAAGGGGACAGCTGCCGCGGGCCCTGCGGAGGAACATCGATCAATCAAGCCCCGGCACGAAAGTTAACTCTCTTGCGGTTGCTATTCTTTCCACTCGCGAAGGTCCGGGCTCCCGATCCCAGACGATTTCTGATCGCCAGCACGGAGTTTCTTCTCTTTTTTCTGTTGCTGAGCCATACTGGACTCCTCTCGATTGCAGCAGAAAACGTCATCCTATACACCGACACCCAATCCAAAATCCTTCTGGTCACTCCCGTGGAAGGTGAGCGGTACCTTGCTTTACAAGATCTGCTTTCCACGTTGGGTCCGGTCACCGAAGTGGAGAAGACCGCCTCGGTGTTGCAGATCAAGGTGGGAAAACATTCGCTCCTCTTCCGCCCGAACTCCACGCTTGTGGTCATCGATGGCATCCTGACTTCGATGGGTGATCCGGCACTCGTCATGCCCGCAGGATGGATGGTACCCGTAGACTCCATCTCCAAGATCCTCCCGCGGCTGACGGACCGGAAGGTCACTTTTCGACAGGATGCCCCACGGGCCTTTGTGACCAGCCAGCCGCCCTCCCGTGTTTTTTTTGAGGCAACAAAAGGGATCCTCTCCTCCCGGGTAGCCATCCAGGTCACCCAAGCGGCCCCCTTCGAGCTGAAACAGGAAGGAAAGCAGCTCGTCGTCACCCTGGGCAATCCTCCCCTCGAGCCGACCGCCGAAAAGCTGAATTATGCGGACGACCGGATCAAATCGATTGTCTACGATGACGCCGACGCCAGGCCCAAGATTCGGATCACGCTGTCCTCTGCGAACTTCGATGTGAAGTCTTCAACCACTCAGGAAGGCCGAATTTTCGTAGTGATGGTTTCTCCGCCGCAGCAAATCTCCCCACCCACTCCCGGCACGGCGGCTCAGTCTCCTGCCGCCCCTCCGCCAGCGACTGCCGCCCCTGGTGGAGCAGGTACTAAGGGTCAGGAGAAGGCGGCCGTCCTCCCGACGCGCGGAATTCTGAGAATAGTCACGATTGACCCGGGCCACGGCGGCCTGGACAGCGGTTCACGCGCCGCAAATAATGCGGCGGTTGAGAAGGATGTTGCTCTGCAAATTGCCCATCGGCTTCGCGCGAGCTTGCAACAGCGATTGGGTCTTCAAGTCTACCTGACCCGAGACGCGGATGATGACGTCTCTTTGGACCAGCGTGCCTCCGCCGCCAACACAATTCATTCTGATGTGTTCATTTCAATTCACGTCGGTTTTTCACTGGTTCAGAGTTGGATTGGCGCCCGGGTCTATGTCTATTCACCCATCAAGGAAGCGACCCCCGCACCGAAGCCGGTTCCTTCGGGTTTGAATTCGACTGAGCAGCGTCCTGTGGAAAAACCCCCGGTGGCCCATTTATATTTTCGCGACTGGACGAAGGCCAACGCTTCCAATTTTCAGATAAACCAGGCGCTGGCCGAGCTTTTCGAGTCGGAGCTGGCGCCCCTCTGGGGCCAGGAACCTGCTGCCCCGCGGATAGCTCCTCTCAGGCCATCCGCTAATGTGGTGATGCCCGCGGTGATGGTGGAACTGGGCAATCTGAATTCGGAGACCGACGTCAAACAGATGGTCAACCCGCAGTTCCAAGCGAGGATTGCCTCAGCCATAACCAACGCCATCCAGCGGTATAAACCTGTGTACGATGCGCAGGTCGGTTCTGCCCCGGCGGGCAAGCCGAAAGCTGGCCCCGACATCCAACCTGGCAAGCAGGAGAAGACCTCCCCGCGATAACGTTGTTGGATGAGGTCGACACCAAGAACATAAATGTGGCGATATTTTAGAATATTCATGATCGCAGCCTTGCTGGTGGCAAGCGCCGTGGGAGTTTATTATTTCCGGGGCTTCTCGCGAATTGTCGAGTTATTCCGCCGTGAGAGCGCTCAGCCCATCAAACCCTTTCAGCCTGCCTCGACGTTGCTGATCAAGCCGGCAGCGTCGGTGCCGGTGAAGCTGTATTTTCCGTCCCTCGCCAGCCCCGGAATGTTGGAGGAAGAAGATGAAGAGATCCGTGCTTCGGAGTTGGCCCAGAACCGTGCCAAGCAGATCATCTTGAAACTGATCGAAGGTTCGAAGAAGCACTTCGGTCGTACGATCTCTCAGGAAACCGTCCTGAAGGAAGTGTTTCTCACTCCGGATGGAACCGCCCTGGTCGATTTTTCAGGGGCCATCCAGAAGAACCATCCCGGCGGTATCGAATGTGAACTGCAAACCATCTATTCAGTGGTCGACTCCTTGACGGTCAACATCCCCACCATCCGGCGGGTCCGGTTTCTGATTGATGATACGGAGGCGGACTCCCTCGTGGGACACTCCGACCTGACACAGGCGTTCACCCAGGACCTTTATTACGTGGCAAGGCCGGCGGCCGCCACACCGGCTTCCACTACCTCGGGTCCTGCTGCACCCGCTCCCGTTCCTGCCCCAGCGCAAAAGGAAGACCCACAAAGGAGATTACAGAGTGCGCACTGATCAACGGGCGAATGACACCTTGCGAGAGGTCACCATCATCCCGAATTACATCCAGAACGCGGAGGGGTCCGCCCTGATTTCGGTGGGGCGGACGCGGGTCATCTGCACCGCCTCGGTCGAGGACACCGTACCGCAGTTCCTGCGGGGTCAAGGCAAGGGCTGGATTACGAGTGAATATGCCATGCTGCCGCGCGCCACATTGACGCGAACCCCGCGCGAGGTCACTCGCGGCCGTCCTTCCGGGCGTACCCACGAGATTCAACGGTTGATCGGGCGCTCGTTGCGCAGTGTGGTAGAATTAAGCCGACTCGGAGAACGAACCATCTACATTGACTGTGACGTCATCGAGGCCGACGGCGGCACGCGCACCGCGTCCATCACCGGGGCCACGGTGGCCCTCGCGGTGGCCTTGAAACGGCTGTGTGATGAGAAGCGGATCGAGACCTCCCCCTTAAGGGAAATGGTCGCGGCTACTAGCGTCGGTTTGATTCACGGTGAAGCACTGCTGGATCTCGACTACAGCGAAGACAGCACCGCCGAGGTGGATATGAATGTGGTCATGACCGGAGGAGGTCGATTCGTGGAGGTTCAAGCGACCGCCGAGGGGCGTCCCTTTGAGAAGGACCAGATGAACCACCTTCTCATGCTGGCAGAAGCTGGCATTCAACAACTCATCGAGATGCAAAAGAAGGCCATCCAGAAGGCGTAACCCAGATGAGTCCTGTCGAAAAAACCAGGCTGTTTTTGGCGACCACAAATGACGGTAAGATCCGGGAGATTCAACATGCCCTGGAAGAGTTGCCGGTCGTCTTTTTCACCCTGAAGGACATCAAAGATGCTGAAATCTGCGCCGAGGAAAAACCGACGGTTCTGGAAAACGCCATTTACAAAGCTTTACATTACAGCCGATATTCCGACGCTCTAACGCTGGCGGACGACACCGGGCTCGAAGTCGAGGCCCTCGGCGGTGCGCCGGGCGTTCATTCGGCTCGTTATGCGGGTGAACTCGCCAGCGATCCAGAGAACATTGAGAAGCTCCTGCGGGCCCTGGCGGGCGTTCCGGAAGAGAAGCGCGCGGCGCGGTTTGTTTGCGTGATGGCCATCGCCTTTCGAGGCCGACTGATCAAGTCGTTTCACGGCCATTGTGAAGGACGCATCCTCGAGGCCCCGCAGGGAACAGGCGGATTCGGCTATGATCCTGTCTTCCTTGTTCCCTCCCTCAACCGGACGTTTGCCGAACTCACCACCGAACAGAAGAATAAGATCAGCCATCGCGGAAAGGCCTTGGAGAGGGTTCACGACTATTTCTTGTACGCGACTGAGACCGCCTGACGTTCCTCGCAACCCTGATGCCTATATGAAGCCGGACCCCACCCGGGACGTTCTTTCAAGCAATTGACAACCCGCATAAACTCTTGTAGCTTGATGTGCTGACGCTTACGGGGCGTAGCTCAGCCTGGCTAGAGCGCTTGCTTTGGGAGCAAGAAGTCGGAGGTTCAAATCCTCTCGCCCCGACCAAACCCTTCCCCGGACCTTTTTCACTCCGAATCTTCTGTGACCCGAGCTTGCGATGATCGAGAAGTCTGAGATCCCTCCCTCAGCGGCCTGCTCTATCGAATGATCAATTGTAGTGACGAACGAGAGAGATTCATGAAGTGGCTCGCTTGGGTAGCTGGGATCCCGCCGTGTGGGATCCCGGGTTCTTCCTCCCGGTCGCAAGAGTCCGGGATCCCACACGGCGGGATCCCGGCTACCAAAACATATGCAACTCGACCGCAAGGGGACGAAGATTGTAACTCTGATTTGAAATCCTCCATAAAAGCAGAGGCTCGTTTTGGATGGTGCCTCCTTCTCGAGGCCCACCAAACGGGTATCTCTTGGGACCGACCAGGCCTGTGGGAAATGACATGGGTTGCGACTCATGCCACAATCGAAATCATCATCAGAATGTGAAGTCCCAGGTCGGTGTCCCCGCTGACTTGGACCTGACGCTGTGCAGACTCCCTGTCAATGCCCTTCGTGAAGATCCGCCATGCAATCTCCTGCGGGATCGTTGTGTCCGAAACCTTTTCTCCCAGAGGCGCCTGAATCAGCCTCCAGCGCTGGCCATCGCGATAGAGATACCAACTCCCTCCACATTCCCCTGAGACATTGAATTGTGCATAGGTTCCGGCTTTGGCAGTGCGGGTCCGGTAAGTGAAGGGCAGGGCGCGCATGAAACAGTCCAAGACAGGGTGGTAGAACTCGGGTGTCATGATTCCGGGACGGTCGACAGCAAGACGGATTTGCTGCTGGTGATGCCATCGCTCTGTGAATTCACGGGCCGTGTTGAACCAGTTTGCAGACCGTTCTTCCCCTGCCCAACTCACGGCGAACGGTGAGGTCACATATGGATCGAGGGAGGCGTGGAATTCGCTCAGGAGTTTGGAAGCAACTTCCATCATGGAAATCAAGACAGCGGGACTCAGCCGGCAATAAAAACTGACACCTTCCTGATTCAAACGATTTATAAAAAGCGCCAATTCTACGTTCGAGGTGAAATTAGATGCCTCGTAAGAAAGCCCATCACGGGCCATGGAGACCCCGCGAAGCGCGGTATCGAGCAGATGTGCCGCGACGTCTTTAACCTTCCATTTGGGTGCCAAGGTCTGCTTTTCCCAATCCTCGGGGTTGAGGGACTGGAGCAATTCGACCAGCATACGTTCGAGCCTTGGAAAAAGAGGGACGGTGACGATGGGCTTCACAGACTCCACTTGATCATTCATAGTTGCATTCTATCCTTGGGCGCCGTCCTATTTCAAATCTACTGAGGATGAGCAAATATAGTGACAGGAAAAAGTCCGGATCGGTGACCCACTCAAAGTTGCGGCTCTACCGGTTCCGCCGTCGCCGAAGCGGTAGAGCCGCAAATCAGCACCGATCTCCTCCGGCCGTGTTACTATATTTGATCATTATTAATAGGATTCCCTGATTGAAAAATTTAAGAGGTACCTTTATTCTCACCGTCGTTGCGCTCTCGGCCTGGTCGTGTCTTGTGTCCTGCCTGCCCGGTCAGACCTTGAAGGAACGGCTTGAGCAGCCCACCGATTTCGTCCCGTGGAAGACCATCAATCCCGTCGACCAACTGGTGCAAGTTGGCCAACGATTCAAGCTGCCGATGGCCATTGAATTTTTGAACCCGTCTCCCTTAACCTCTTTGCCAGACCTCCACTTCAAGCGCGGCTCCGTGCTGGAGTTGATCCAGGCCATCGTGGGACGAGCACCGGAAAATCAGGTCACCGCTGAAGATCAGATAATACACATCTATCCGAAGGCATTTGTTTCACATCCATTTAATTTCCTCAACCTCCGCATCCCGGAGTTTAAGATATCGAAGCAATCGGTGCAGTGGGCAGAAGATGACTTAAAACTTTCAATCAAAGAATTGTTTTACCCGGAAAAATATAAAGGGGGATCTGTCTCTGCTCGTTTTATTTCGAAGGAACCTGCTCTTGAGAGAAACAATGTGACCGTTTCCGGCGAAAATCTTACCATTCGGGAGATTCTAACAAGAATAGCGATATCCAGCGGGAATGTGCTATGGGTTGTCGGACTCGGGCCAAAGGATTTCTCCGGGCAGACGCCCCTATGGAAGGTCAGCGAGCCCGTCTGGGCAGCCACGCGTTGGAAGTTTATCCCACTGAGCCCGTAGCGACATTACTCCTCGCCCCGCCGCTGAATTCAATATCACAGGGAATCGCGAATGCCGTTAGTACCACGACGCAATTCTCCAGAAAAGCCCTCTACTACCTCAGGTGAATGAAAAACAGCCCCGTCCCCCATCACCTGTGGTCTGCATCACAACACCATCCCCCGGGGTTGATATTCTTGGCCCGTGAATCTGGTTGAGGTCCACAAGAACCAGAAAGGAGCCAGACCTTGAGAATGCCGGGCCAACCATTCATCAAGATCGGTTGGGTGGAATTTAAAAAGATGGATTTAGTTTTTCTGTTCGTTTTGGCGGTTTATTTGGGCGTCACGGTGTGGCTGGCACTGGGGCTGCTGAACCCAAGGTAGCCCCAAAGGGAAACACGAACTAATCCTCTTTTTCATATTTTCGAAACCAACTGGGGTCAGACGCGGAGAGCGATCCGCGGCTGACCCCATTTTTTTGCCTCGACTCAAAGCGAATCCCAGTGCGTCCCTATCCCGGCAGCTTGTCCTTCCAAAGTCGCTAGTTCCCAGCCTCCTCCGGCCCTGAACCCTCCCGAAATGGGGTCTCTTCATTTTTCTATTGCTTTCCCATAGGAATTGTGGCACCCTTTCTATTGGAACCCAATAGGAGGATTATGAGCGATAAAACAGAGGTCTGGCAGGGAACCTTGGCCCTGATGATCCTGAAGACCCTTGAAGCGATGGGACCGCTGCACGGTTACGGCATTGCCCGCCGGATTGAGCAGACGAGCGGCAATCTCCTGGTCGTCAATTACGGGACCATTTATCCGGCTCTCTTGAAACTGGAGCAGGAGGGCTACATCGACTCTGAGTGGGGCATGTCGGACAACAACCGCAAGGCCAAATACTACCGCCTCACACGCGCCGGACGAAAGCACGTCGCGAAAGAAACGCAGGATTGGGAACAAGCCACGGCCATACTCGCAAGATTTCTGGCGCCCGGGGAGGAGCACTCTTGAGACGACTTCGCGCTGCGGTACGAATAGAGCGTGGGGCGGACGTCCCCGTCCGCCCTTCTTTGGGGCCGTTGGTGCAGACGAGGACGTCTGCCCCACATGTCAAACAAGGAGTCTCATGAGACAACTACGCGCCTGGCTTCTGCGGCTCGGCGGTTTGTTCAACAAGGAACGACGGGACCGGGAATTAGCAGACGAGCTGGAAAGCCATCTCCAGATGCACGTCGAGGACAACTTGCATCGTGGGATGACTCAAGAAGAAGCACGCCGGCAGGCCCTGGTCCAGTTGGGCGGCCTGGAGCAAGCCAAAGAGCTTTACCGTGAGCGATGGGGCCTGCCGCGGCTCGAAACCATCTGGCAAGACGTGCGCTTCGGCCTGCGTCTGCTGCGCAAATCACCCAGTTTCACCGCCGTCGCCGTCCTTACGCTCGCTCTCGGCATCGGAATCAACGCGGGCATCTTCCAGATCTTCAACGGCCTCGCGTTGCGGCCGCTGAATTTGCCCGGCTCCGGGCGCGTCCTCACTCTGTACCAAACCTTCCATCTGAATCAGGGACCGATGCACCGAAGCGTCTACGGCTCAGGAAACCTATTCTCGTACTACGAATACAAGGAATATCGGGACCAGAACCACGTTTTTTCCGGGTTGCTATCCTACGCCCCGTTCGTTGAGGTGACCTTGGATGGCGAGCGGCACCGTCAACTCCTCGGTACCCTGGCCTCGTGCAATTACTTCGAGGTGCTGGACGTTCGGCCTGTGCTGGGACGGACTTTCGTCGAATCCGATTGCGCTCAAAGCGACCGTGGCGCCGTTGTTGTTCTCAGTGATGAGATGTGGCGCAACACCTTCGCCGCAGACCCGGCCGTCATTGGAAAGGCTGTCACGCTCAATCGTGTCCCCCTGACAATCATCGGGGTCGCACCTCGCGGTTTCGCGGGGACCGAGGTGGTGCCTTCTGCATTCTGGGCACCGCTCAGCATACAGCCGAGCCTTTATTCCGGCCGGGAACTGCAAGGAGACATGCTGGCGGATGACGAACTCAGCTGGCTGCAGCTGATGGGACGCGTCCGGGGCGATTTCTCGAATGCGCAGGTCCTGGCCGACGTGAAAGTCATCGCGGCCCGCCTTGACCGACGCCATCCCGGGTTTGATTCGAAGATCAGCGTCGCGACTTCTACCCTGTTCGTCCGGCCTGAGGAGCATTACCTCATGGTCGGCGGCGGGGCCGCAATTCTGCTTGCAGTTGGGCTCGTCCTTCTCATCGCGTGCGCGAATGTGGCGAGCCTCCTGCTCGCTCGTGCCGCTACGCGCCGGCGGGAGATCGCGATCCGCCTTGCCACCGGCGCCAGCCGCGGCCGCCTGGTGCGTCAGCTCCTGACGGAGAGTCTTTTGCTGGCACTGCTTGGGGGGGCGCTGGGTTCCCTCCTGGCGTTCTTGTCGTTCGAAGCAGTGCTGAAGTTCACTCTCTCGCATCTCCCGGAAGCATTCCCCACCCTCAATCTATCGGTTACCCCGGACCTCCGGGTCCTGGCTTACACGCTCGTCCTCACGTTGCTCACGGCCATCGCTTTTGGCCTCGCGCCCGCGTTCGAAGCCTCCCGCATGGACTTGGCGACACAACTCAAGGATGAGGGCGCGGGCCTGCAAGGCCATCAAACTCGCGGTGGGCTGTTGCGACGTTCGCTAGTAGGACTGCAAATTGCGATCTCCATGATCCTTCTGCTTACCGCCGGGCTTCTGCTTCGAGGACTCTACCGGGCGCAGACCCTCGATCCCGGCTTCTCCCTTGAAAACATCACAGCGGTCTCCACCGATCTGGCGAACCAGGGCTACACCGGGGGACGCGCTGTGGCTTTCAGAAACGAGCTGATCGACCGTGTTTCCGGGCTACCGGGGGTGGAAGAAGTGGCACAAGCTTCGGTCTTCCCCCTGGGCAGCTCACACCACGTCACCCAGGGTTCCATTCCTGGCCATGAGGAAAGCCAAAGGGTTGAATTGAACGCCGTCTCGCGGAATTTCTTCGCCACCCTGTCGATTCCGATCGTCCGCGGCCGGACCTTTAGCAATGCCGAGGTTCAAACCGATGCCAGGGCCCTTATCGTGACGGAAACTGCGGCCCGGATTTTTTGGCCAGGTGAAGATCCGGTCGGCCAGCGGCTCGTGCTGTACAACAGGCCCGGCAATCCCGTCTACTACGTGGTTGGCGTCGCAAAGGACGCTCAAGTGTCGCATCTCGGTGAAGACCATCCCAACTATTTGTACATCCCCGCCAGCGCCGACAAGCTGGAACAGCTCCATTTGCTGGTTCGCACCACCGGAGCCGGCGCTTCGCTGAAGGACATGCGCTCCGCAGTGGACGAGCTCGATCCTCAACTCACTGCCAAGGTGGTTCGACTCGAAGACTATCTCGAGTTCTGGCGCGCCCCGGCACGGGTGGCGGCGATTTTCTCTGCGGTACTGGGCGGGTTGGCGCTTCTGCTGGCATCCGCCGGCGTGTATGGAACGGTCAGTTTCGCGGTCAGCCGGCGCATCCGCGAAATCGGGATTCGCATGGCTCTGGGAGCGGATGGCCAGGACGTCATGCGCCTCGTTCTTCGCCAGACCTTGCGCCCCGTTTTGATCGGCGCCACAGTCGGCATCGCGGCGTGCGCAGGCGTGTCCCGGCTTCTTTCGAGCTTTCTATTTGGCCTCAGCAGTCTCGATCCCATTGCCTTCTTCGCGGTACCGGCATTCCTGCTCGCGGTAGCCTTGCTGGCAAGCTACTTGCCGGCTCGCCGGGCCTGCCGCGTGGACCCAATGGTGGCCTTGAGGTACGAGTGAAGTGTGACCTGTGGTGAATGGTAGGTGATGGGATCGAGGTCGGAGGTCGGAACTCAGAAGTCGGAGGTCAGACATCGGAGGTCAGAAAAAAGGTGGAAGTCAGAAGCCGGGACCCAATTGGTGTTTTCCGGCTTCTGACATCTGACGTCTGACATCTGACTTCAAGGGGCACAAGACAATACTAGCTCCAGAGAGGGTCATTCATGCGGCAACTGCGTGCGTGGTTTTTGCGGCTGGCCGGTCTGTTCAACAAAGCCCGGCATGATCACGAGCTGGCGAACGAACTCGAATCCCATCTTCAGATGCACATCGAGGACAATCTTCGATCGGGCATGAATCCGGAAGAGGCGAGGCGGCAAGCCCTGATCCGCTTGGGGAACATCGAATCAACCAAGGAAAACTACCGTGACCGTCGCGGCCTGCCGGCTCTGGAGACGCTGCTTCAAGATGTTCGATACAGTCTGCGCATGCTGGGTAAAAATCCCGGTTTCACCGCCGTCGCGGTGATCACCCTGGCGCTCGGCATCGGCGGCAACACCGCCATCTTCAGCGTGATCGACGCCGTCATCCTGCGCCCATTGCCATTTGATTCTCCCGAACGCCTTGTCGCGGTATGGGAATCAAGTCCTCGCGTAGGTGTCTACCACTCCACCATTTCCTATCCCGACTTCGTCGACTGGAAGCAGCAGAACCACGTATTCGAACGAATGGCGGCATTCCACACCGCCGATTTCACTCTGACAGGCATGGACGAACCGGCGCACCTTCTGGGTGGCGTGGTATCTTCGGACCTGTTTCCTCTATTGGGCGTCAAGCCCAAACTGGGACGGGACTTCCTGCCGTCAGAAGATAGCCTCGGCACGGCAAAGGGCCGGCCAGTCATCCTGAGCTACGGCCTCTGGCAGCGGCGCTTTGGATCGGATTCACAGGTCATCGGACAATCCATCGTCCTTGACAATCAACCCTACACTATCGTCGGGGTCATGCCACAGAGCTTTCAATATCCCATTGAGTCCAAGCCGATCGAACTTTGGACAACAATGTTGGTGGATATGATCACGACTGACCACTCCAAACCCATGACGGCACAGCGGGGCGCGCATTATTTAGGAGCCATTGCCCGCCTGAAACCTCATGTCAGCCTGCAACAGGCACGGGCAGAACTGGAGACCATCGCGAACGCCCTGGCTCAGCAATATCCGGATACGAACAAATATGGCGGGGCGACCGCTGAGCCGGAACTGGATCGTCTCGTGGGTGACATCCGTCCGGCCTTATTGATCCTATTCCGAGCGGTAGGGTGTGTGTTGTTGATTGCCTGCGTGAACGTTGCCAACCTGCTGCTGGCGCGTGCGACAGTGCGCCGGAAGGAAATTGCGATTCGTTCTGCCCTTGGGGCCTCCCGGAGCCGGATTGTGCGGCAACTTCTGACAGAAAGCGTCTTGCTTTCCCTGCTCGGCGGGGTCTTCGCACTGCTTCTGACCCTGTGGGGAACGAATGGGCTGTTGGCCCTGAGCCCTCAGAACCTCCCCCGTCTGAGTGGAGTGCATCTGAGCGCCCACGTCTTTGCCTTCACGGCGATCGCTTCCCTTCTGACCGGCCTGCTTTTCGGCTTGCTTCCGGCGATCCGCGTCTCAATGTCAGGCGCGGCCGAAGCAATCAACGAAGGAGGCCGAAGCGCCACCCCCGACAGCAGGCGTCACAGCCGCCTTCGCAGCATGCTCGGAGCAGCGGAAATGGCCCTGGCGCTCGTGCCGCTGGTCGGCGCCGGATTGCTGATGCAAAGTTTTGTGCGCCTGCAGCGAGTCAAACTTGGATTTGATCCAGCCAAAGTCCTCACCGTGAATCTTGCCTTACCGGAGGCACGGTACACCACGGCCCAGCAAGCGACCTTTTTCCGCCAACTCTTACCGCGCCTCGGGTCCCTGCCGGGTGTGCAATCGGCAAGCGCTGTTTATCCCTTGCCCCTCGGTGACGACCAGATCAGTATCTCCTTTGAAATCGACGGGCGTCCGGTGGCCAGGAGCGAACAGCCCAGCACCAACTATCGCACCGCCGCCCCAGACTATTTCCGAACCATGCATATTCCGTTGCTGCGGGGGCGGGATTTCACCGAGCGAGATGATGAGAAGGCCCACCCTGTGATCATCGTCAATGAGACTTTTGCCAAGCGGTTTTTTCCAAATGAGGACCCCCTCGGCAAACGGATCAAGCCCGGGATGTCGACGCTTCCAGGCGGCTCAGTGATGCGCGAGATTATTGGAGTCGTGGGCGATGTCAAGCATCGTGGATTGAGTTATGCTTCCGGACCGGAGGTCTATGAGCCTCAAAACCAGATGCCGTTTAATGGATTGACGTTGGTCATCCGCGGCGACAATGACCCCCGCTCCCTGATCGGCGCAGTGCGCGAACAGGTGGAGGCCCAGGACAAGGACCTCCCCCTCTTCGACTCCAAGCTGATGGAGGATTACCTTTACGCCTCAATCGCCGAGCCCCGATTCAATACCTTGCTCCTGACGATTTTTGCTGTGGTGGCACTAGCGTTGGCAGCAGTCGGACTCTACGGGGTCATGTCGTATTCCGTAGCCCAGCGGACACATGAAATTGGAATCCGAATGGCGTTGGGTGCCGGGCGCAGGGATGTCCTCAAGCTGGTGATCGGCCAAGGGCTGCTCATTGTCGTTTTTGGAATTGCATTGGGTTTGGTGGGCGCCGGGCTGGCTGCACGAATGATGGCCGGGTTGCTGTTTGGAGTAGAGAGTCTGCACCCGCCCACGTTTGTCGGTGTAGCCCTGCTGCTCGGGGTTGTTGCACTCTTAGCATGCTACCTGCCCGCGCGGCGGGCAACCAGAGTCGATCCTATGGTGGCACTACGGTATGAATAGCAGTAAAGAGTGACACGTGAGGAGGATGGAGTCACAGGCTGGAGATTTTCAGGGTCGAAAACCCCTGTGACCTCCAATTCGTCAGGGGATGCAATGATTTCACACCAAATCGAAGAGGCGCTGCCTGCGAACGGCCCAATCCTCGCTGGAGAGGATCCGAGGACCGACCTCAATCAATCGTGGCAACAGATTGAAGACTGAGACAGGACTCCATTTCACCCCCTGTCGGGTACGGAATCCCTGCGCATTGAGTTCATCCGCCACCTGAGTCAGGTTCTTATCCAGGACGATTAACTCCATCGTCCGCAACAGGATCAGTTTTTCGGTGTGCTCCTCTTCGAGCGTCACACAATCACTTCCCACTTTGAGCCCAAAGGGAACCTCCCCGCTCAGAACACCCGTCCCCTGTTCTTCCCTTGAGGTCTCACGCTCCCATTCAACAGCCACGAGTTTCCAGCCCGCATCCGTCTTTAGGCGAATGAATTCCTCGGTTGGAGGAGCGGAAACAACTTCCCGGACACGTTCAACCTTTGCCATGATGCCTCCCTGATGCTTTGACCTGCTCTCAGATCCTCTTCCCCATATCTCAAGAGTCCATTTTGCTCAGATGTATTGGCCTGATCACTTAGCTAGGGCGGCGGCTTACGTCGTTGGACCAACAGAGCCCCACTTCAATAAAAGTCGGCACACTAATCCTTAGCTAAGAATGAACAAGGAATTTTCCAGCAAATTCCGTACCATTCGCGCCAAGAGAAATGGGATTGAATTAATGAGGGTTAAGGGAGACTTCTCAATAGCGCTGTGCCTTCCGATGTCCATTTGTGGGATTCCTACTCCCAAAATCGACCATTGGACAGGTCCTGATCTGAAATTTTTGAGAAGCAACGGCTCCGGCAAAATCCAATCTCCTCTGACTAGACGGAAGTAATCACAATCGGAATCCCCCACTTCTCCACATAGAGGGTGTGGAGCCTCAGGAACCCTGCTCCAATCGGCTCAGCTCACGGCTTTCCTGAGTGGGAGGCCTACTTTGAAATGGGGCCATTCAGGAATTCAGGCTCCTACCGCCCCACTGTGAGGTTCAAGGGGGGGGCTTTCTCCCGAATTCGATTTATCCAGATAAGGTTCATTTTGTGGGGAAAAAGACTGCACTGGTCACTATTTCTATTGTCAAATGAGAACATGTGTTTCATAAAAAAACATACGTATTGGCCATAGACCATTAATGGACATAAATTCGCCTCCTAGATTCTTATTAATAGACTACAATTACATTATTATCAATATATTATGCTATTAATAAAAAATTGGCATATAAGTTGCTCTACCAATGGCGTATCATGAGTTTGATGGAAGGAAACACCGAAGACAGGGGAGGACATATGATGAACGAAAGGGTAGCTCAACTGCTGGTCAATGACATTATGAAGTCATATTGGGATTCCCGGGACATCCATCAGTCCGACAATTTCGTCACGACAGAGAAATTTGTAAAAAACCTAAGCGACCTCCAACTCCAGCTCGAGTTCGCCCTCTACTTCCTCTGCGGGTTTGAAAAGAAGGCAATCTCCAAATTCCTCCGCCGGAACAAGACGAGAGTTGACAAAGAAATCAGTCGCATGCAGGAAATGTACCTGTTGCTTGTCCGACCTCGCGGCAATGCCTAGTGCTTCAAGGGCCAGAATACGAATCGACTGGCCTGAGGCGAGTCGGCACACCAAGTTTATTGACGGAACACATAGGTTTACAAGAGTTGTTTGAACTGGGCCCTAAAGATCGAGTTTCAAGAACAATATCCGCATCAAAGATCCTGCCACAAAATCCCATCCACCCTACGGCCCCGCTCAGGCGGGGCCGCTGCCTTTAGGGGTAGTGACACCCGCTTGTCATGGTTCGGAGGTTTGTATCAGAAGAGGGGTGGTCCTTGCGGGATGAGCCGAGGGAAATCGCTGATTCATCCCGGAGAGAACCCTGTGGAGAGTGGATCGTTGCTGTATCCGACGATGATCAATACAGGTGGATCCGGCTCTCCCCTCCTTGGTTCCCTACGGAAGAACATCGGACCATTCCAGTCCAGCCGTCAAGTTAGAATGCAGACAATGCCTCTCGACCCTTGACCCTCTCAGTGATTTCCTCGACGCATGATGGATCAGGAGGCTCTAGCGTGGATTGGCTCGAAACTGTTTCGCGAAGCTCAGTGGGGCTCCATCGTCGCTAAACAGATTCAGCGTCGATACCGTGGATCCGGCCGTATTGAGTAAAATGAACTCAGTTCGAAATCCCCCTCCATCCGCAATCTGAGGGAAGATGATTGGGGCGGGGGCAGCCGCATTGGCGTCTGCAATGGGAAACGTTGTCAGGAGAAAGTCACCCCGAGCGTTTGTCAGGGCGCGCAGGGTCAGGGCGACATACGGAACGGGTGATGACACATCCAGCACTCCAACAAATTCAGCCGGAAGTGTTGGGATGATTTCATTAATGAATTTTGCATCATGGCCGTTGCCCTTTAAATCTATCACGCCGCTCCCCAGTTGAATGGCGCCGTCAGGTTGAAAGGCCGTGACCTTCACTTGAAAGGGCACGCTGCTGGGTGAGGCAAGGGCCAGACCCGTATCATGGCCGTCGGACTGGTCAATAAAGATATGTGCATGCGTTGTCGGGGTCGCGGGCGAGACCCCTGATTCAGTGACCAGTATGCCCGCCTGCGTAAAGGTCACAAGGGCCTGTCCCACCGGCGTGTTTGTACCAATCCCTGGAGTTACTTGGATCGAACCCGTGTTAATGACGCTGGGCGAACCGTCGGTCGATAAAACGAAGGCCGCGAAGGGCGGGATGGAATATGTGAAAGTCGAATTCGACCCGGCCGGATCTCCTACCCGATGGACCCCCAAGGGAGCCCCGTTATTGTCCAGGATCTGAACAATCCCGGCTTCGGTTGCGTCAGAGGGGTTCATTAGGATCACGGAAGTTGTGAATCCCCCGCCGTCGGCGAGTTGTGGAAAAAAGAGGCGTCCGGCAGTTAAGGGTTTGGTCAAATCGGCCACGGGCGTCGTCGTAAATAGTGAATCCCCCCGCTGGTTGGTAGTCTGTCGCAATGCCAGGACGGAAACCGGTTGATCGCTAAATATCTCCATCACCCCGAACTTAATGTCAGTTGGAAAATTCGGGGGCAAGACGAACCCCGCTGCGAAATCGCTAAGCTGATTTATGAATTTAGCGATATGAGTTCCCGGTAGCAGCACTCCTCCTCCAAATGCCAGGAGTGCCCCGTTCGAACTATTCAAATCGAAAAAAACGTTCGCCTGGGACGACCCAGTGTTTACGATGGCGACCCCTGTATTGATGTCGAGTGTCCCAGCCTGTTCGGAGCCTGATTTAGTGGCAACTCCTAGACGATAGTCGACGAAAATTTGTGCGTCGGTAGTTGGAGGTGAAGCGGGAACACCCACCTCGCTGACCACCACGCCGTTTTGGGTCACCCTGAATACCGCGATGCCGTAAGGGGCGCTCACCGCGTTGGGACCTCCCCCACCGTGGATAGCCTTATTGGAACTCAAATCTAATGTGGCATAACCCGTATGCAAGGTCCCGTCCGTTCCAGTAGTGGACGCCGTCGCGGCGCCCGATGCAGGAAGTAGAAGGTTGATCTGGGAGTTTCCAACTCCCGGTGCCGTCTGAGTCAGAGTGAAAAGAAGCCCGGCGATCGTCAATCTGGCGGTACGCGATGTGGCGCCAGAGTTCGGTAACACAGCGAAGCCCACGGATCCATTCCCGGTTCCTTCGGTTCCTGAATTAATAATGACAAATGGAGAACTGCTGACCGCTGTCCAAGGACAGATCGACGGAGTCGTCACATCCACACTGCTGTCCCCTCCGCTCGACGTGAATGTTCTGCTGACCGGGGTAATTTGTGTCGGATTGGAGACTGTAGCTAAAGCTGTCGTCTGATTGTTGCTGAAATCAGGATCGATGAACGCATTCGGATCGCTACTCGAGGGTCCGATGGTGGCAGAGTTGAACAGGTTGGCGCCATCGGGCGATACGCATCCCACGGCAAGGGTCAGGACAATGAGGCTCGGTCCACCCACCCGCAGCGATTGGTTCAAGCAGGTGATTGTTATGTTGACCCCCACCGGCGGGGTTGCACAAGCCCAATCCGAGGGAGCCGTCAGAGAGCGGAACGAAGTGTCGGCGGGCATCGGAATGGTAAGAATGACATTGGGCGCCGCAGCCGGCCCCCGATTAGAAATAGACACGATGTAATCAAAATTAGAGGCTGTGACCGCAGGATTGGGCGAGGCGGCGGAGGAAATCACCACATCCGCACTCGGGGTTTGGGCCATCAATCCAGGCATGCCACTGAGGTGGCACAACAGCCCAAGGATCGCCATCTCGATCCCAGTCAGCAGACGACCCATTTGCCGACAGTTCTCTCCACGTTGGTTCATGTTCTTTACCTCCGGAGTGTCTGACCTCGCGCTGCCATATGAGCGGTTCATTCCCATCCTACATCTGCTCAGCGGGGATTATCGGGGATGACCTGAAGAGCTAACCACCCAAGAAAATCAGTTGAGCCCGCGCGTATCCCGTTCCAGTGTTTCGAATCAAGCCCCATCCAATTCCCGTTGAACCCTGTCAGGCGAGAACCACTTTCGACTCCCGGCCTTGAACCTTTGCCGTGGCGTTTCGTGTGTCCACGATCCGCCGGGCGCTGGCTACGATAGCCTGATAATCATAGCTGGAGTGATCGGTCGCAATCACGACGCAGTCGTAACTCGCTAAATTCTCGTGGGTCAAGTCCACCGACTCCAGTTTGAAGTCGTACCTCCGCATCTTATGCAGGGTCGGAAAATACGGATCATTGTAATCAACCCGGGCTCCGCGAGCCTGGAGCAATTGCATGATCTTCAGTGACGGAGATTCGCGCAGGTCATCGATATCCCTCTTGTAAGACACTCCCAGGACCAGGATGCGGGAACCGTTCACACTCTGGCGGTTGCGGTTGAGGACCTCAGCGACCGACTCCACGACGTGAAATGGCATCGCCGTGTTGATTTCACCCGCCAACTCAATAAAGCGGGTCGGAAAATCATATTCCTTTGCCTTCCAACTCAGATAGAAAGGATCAATCGGGATGCAATGCCCACCCAGGCCGGGGCCCGGATAAAACGGTGTAAACCCGAAGGGTTTTGTGGAGGCGGCATTGATCACCTCCCACAGATCAATGTCCATGCGATGGCAGAGGAGCTTCAGCTCGTTCACCAGCGCGATGTTGACACAGCGGTAGATGTTCTCCAGCAGTTTGCTCATTTCCGCGACGCGGGGCGAAGAAACGACCACCACCTTCTCGAATAACTTTTCATAGACTTCTTTGACAAAAGCTCGGGAGTTTTCATCGATTCCGGAGACGACCTTCGGGATCTGATGTGTTTTGAATTGCTTATTGCCCGGATCTTCACGTTCTGGCGAGAATCCCACATAAAAATCCTTGCCGGCGGTCAGCCCGCTCCTTTCCAGGATCGGCACCAGCAATTCCTCCGTGGTTCCCGGATACGTGGTGCTCTCCAAGACCACTAGGTGCCCGCGCTGTAAATGGGGAAAAATGGATTCTCCAGTTTGTATTATGTACGTCAAATCAGGCTCCATCTTTTCGGTGAGCGGGGTGGGCACACAGATGATGATGGTCTTCACTTTCTTCAGCTCGGCAAAATTGCTGGTGGCCGTGAACTTCCCGGATCGCGTGATGGCCTGAATCGCATCTTCTGGGATGTGCTTGATATAACTCTTCCCGAGATTGAGCATTTCGATCTTGTGGGAGTCGATGTCGAACCCGCGGACCTCACTCCCCCGCGTCGCAAACCCGATGACGAGCGGCAATCCCACGTATCCCAATCCGATGATGCCGATCGACGATGCATAATTAGACATGAAGGCTCCGGGAAAAGAATTAGGATCATTTTTGAGAATAGCGAAAGGCAAGAGCTCCACGATGGCGAGCAGACAAATTTTACCACAAACCGGGCAGGTGAGAGAATCGGTTTAGCGTCTGGGGACCGTGTTTGTTGGACGTTCTGCTTTCCCTCCGGCCCCTTTCAGCTTGTCCGCCTCGACCGGATTCAGGATAGAGAGCAGGGCGTGCATGGAGGAGGAGATAATCCGGCCCTTCCGGAAAATGATCGCCAGGGGTCTTTCAAACGTGAAATCCATGATTTTCAAAGTCCGTAACTTCTTGTTCTTAACTTCCAGTTCCGCCACTTGCCGAGGAACCATAGAGAGACCCAGTCCCATCTCCACCGTCCGTTTGATCAATTCGAAATTGTCATACTCCATTTGGGTGTCTAACTGGACCCCCAGCCGGCGAAGGGCCTGGCGTATGGCCTTTCCTGTGGGGAGCCGTTCAGGCAGGAGCACAAACTTGTGCCCGAGCAAGTCTTTGAGGTGGACACTCGAACGTCGTGCCAGAGGATGGGTGGGGGCACAAATCAGGACGATCGTGTCGGTTACGAAGGGGATGGAAGCCACCTCCGGCTTGGAGACCGGGTAGGCCACGACCCCGAGGTCAAGATCGCCTGCGGCGATGCTGGCGTAGATTCGGTCGGGTAAATCGTATTCGACGTGCAGGTCAATCTTGGGGTAGAGGCGGATGAACCTCTTCAGGTAGGAAGGAAGGACATAAAGCCCGATGCTGGGTGAGGCAGCCACTTTCAGCCGCCCGATGGGTTTACTCTCGCTCTCCCGCATCTCCTCTCGGGCTTCGTCCAGCCGGGAAAGGATATCGCGGGCGTACGGCAGAAAAATCCTGCCATTTTCCGAAAGGAGGACGCGCCGGCGGCTGCGCTCAAAGAGGCGAACCCCGAGTTCCGACTCGAGCTGTTGGATGCGACGGCTGACCGCCGGCTGAGTGAGATAATTGTTGCGGGCCGCCCGGGTGAAGTTCTTGATGCGCGCCAAATCCAGGAAAAGCTTTAGTTGAGCCGTGTCCATCAGAGTTATCCGCATTAGACATCAGTTTTATGATTTTAATTCATTTTAGGCATAGACGGAAAGAATGATATCATTTGAGGCTTACTTTATTTCGGATAACTCCGCTGAATGGCGGACCTCGAAAAAACCAGGAGTGTGCGCGATGTCCAATGGAACCCAGACTGCCCTTGCCGGGGTCACACAGGAACAAGGAGTTCCCGAGGAGATTGTTAATGACTTTTCCATCCAGGTGGCGACGGTCAATGGGTCTGGAAGTCAATCGGCCAACAGTGTATTGATGCGGTCCATTTTTTTGATGGGTGTTCCGGTGAGCGGAAAGAACATCTTTCCTTCCAACATCGCCGGACTGCCGACCTGGTATACGATCCGGGCCAATCAGCATGGCTACGTAGCTCGCCGCCGGGAAGTTGACCTCTGTATTGCAATGAATCCTGAGACGGCACGTGACGATGTTAGGAACGTGCGCCCCGGTGGTGTCGCCATTTACGAAGAGGCTCTGAATCTCGGTACCCTGCGAGAGGACATCACGCTGTACCCGGTCCCATTTGCGAAGCTGGCCACTCAGTCCTCGCCCGAGCCCAAACTGCGCAAGTTGCTGGCAAATATGATTTACGTGGGGGTGGTGGCAGAGCTCCTGGGTATCGGGCGGGATGAGGTAGTCGCGGCCATCAAAACACAATTCAAATCGAAGGCGAAGGCCGTGGAGTTGAATGTGATGGCGGTCGATCTGGGGATCGATTATGTGCGCGCCCGGCTGATGAAGAGAGACCCCTTTCGGGTCGTGCGGATGGGCCTGACAGCCGGAAAAATTATCATTGACGGCAATTCAGCGGCAGCCTTGGGCGCCATGTTTGCCGGTTGCACAGTGGTCACCTGGTACCCGATCACCCCTTCTTCAAGTCTCTGCGAAACCATGATTGAATATTTCTCCCGATATCGTATCGACCCGGAAACGGGAAAGGCCACCTTCGCCATCGTCCAAGCGGAGGACGAACTGGCGGCGCTGGGTATGGTGATCGGCGCGGGCTGGGCCGGAGCCCGGGCGATGACCGCGACCTCCGGTCCCGGAATTTCACTGATGGGAGAATTTGCGGGCTTGGCCTATTTTACGGAGATTCCTGCCGTCGTTTGGGACATCGAGCGGATTGGCCCCTCGACCGGCCTCCCCACCCGGACCTCGCAGGGCGATGTCCTGTCCGCCTTTTACCTCTCCCACGGCGACACAAAGCATATTGTTCTGTTCCCTTCCTCGGTCGAAGAGTGCTTCGAGTTTGCGGGTACCGCCTTCGATTTGGCCGAACGGTTTCAGACCATAGTTTTCGTACTGAGTGATCTTGACTTGGGCATGAACAACTGGATGGCCCATCCCTTCCAGTATCCCAACAAACCGTTGGACCGCGGCAAGGTCCTCACCCGCGACGACCTCGAACGCCTCGGCCAGTTTGAGCGCTATCGCGATGTCGATGGCGATGGAATCCCCTACCGCACCCTGCCGGGGACGCAGCACCCCCTCGCCGCTTATTTCACTCGTGGCAGCGGCCACAACGAAAAAGCCGGCTACAGCGAGCGTCCGGAGGACTACAAGAACCTTATGGATCGGCTACTGCGAAAGATGGATACTGCCCGGTCCTATGTTCCACAACCGATTGTCGATATAAACCCGAATGCCAAAATCGGGCTCATCGCCTTTGGGACGACCGATTGGGCCGTGGTTGAGACCCGCGATCAATTGAAGGAAGAAGGGATTGAGAGCAGTTATCTCAGGATCCGGGCACTTCCTTTTACTCCGGGTCTGCTGGAATTTGTGGAGCGCCATGACCGCGTTTATGTCATTGAACAAAATCGTGACGGCCAGATGGGTGACTTAATCAAGTTGAAGGTGGGTCGCCAGTGTGATCGCATCCAGAAGGTTCTGCATTACACGGGTCACCCGATCGATGCCCGCACGATTACCGAGGCTGTCACAACCGCTGAAGATCAGATGAAGGAAGGAAAGTAAATCATGACCACAGTGAATCCCAATCTCCCGTCGAAAACTAATCGACTGGGCTTGCCAATGACAGAGTATAAGGGCCTCGACTCCACGTTATGTGCGGGTTGCGGGCACGACGGCATTACCAGCCAGATCGTCAAGGCATTTTATGAGTATGGTGTGGAGCCGCATCGAGTGGCCAAATTCAGCGGGATTGGTTGTTCCTCTAAAACCCCTGCCTATTTTATCGGCAACTCACACGGCTTCAATGCTGTCCATGGTCGTATGCCGGCGGTTGCCACCGGCGCGATGCTGGCGAATCGAACCCTGGTCGGAGTTGGTGTCTCCGGAGATGGCGATACGGCTTCCATTGGCATTGGGCAGTTCATTCATCTCCTCCGCAGGAACATTCCTCTGATTTATATCATCGAAAATAACGGCGTTTACGGATTGACCAAGGGACAGTTTTCGGCCACCGCAGATGTGGGTTCAAAGCTGAAAAACGGGATCGTCAACGAGTTGCCCCCAATCGACTGCTGCGTCCTAGCCATCGAATTGGGATGTTCTTATGTCGCCCGGTCATTTGCAGGTGACCCCAAACAGCTTGTGCCACTCATTAAGGGGGCGATTGCCCATAAGGGAACTGCCCTGCTCGATGTCATCAGCCCCTGCGTGACCTTTAACAACCATGAAGGGTCCACAAAGAGCTTCAAGTATGCGAAAGAGCACGAGGAAATGCTCCATGAAATCGGTTTTGTCCCCTACTTTGAACAGATTCAAGCGGATTACCCGGAGGGGGCCGTCAAGGAAGTCGAACTGCACGATGGATCCCACATTCGGTTGCGGAAGCTGGATCGGGATTATGACCCTTCGAGCAAACCTCAAGCCCTGCAGCTGATCAGGAAGGCGAACGAGTTGGGTGAATTGATCACCGGACTGCTTTTCTATGACCGTGAGAAGAAGGACTTTATCGATGATCTCAACATGATGGACGAACCGCTGGCAACTTTGCCAACCAGTCAAGTCCGTCCCAGCCGGGAGGCGCTGGCGGAGATCAATAAGGAGTTCTCATAGAGGGAACTCCTTACGCCGCTGACTTATTGTAGTGAGGCCGTCTCGAAGTTCGAGGCGGTTTCGAACCGCCATGCGAAACGAACGACGGATGGGTTTTCTTGAGGACGTGGAGAATTAAATTGACTCCTCCAATGATCCCACACGTTCGAACCAACAAGACGTCAAGTCGTTCGACCCGGCAGCCTCCCTCCGTCCATCCAAGGCATCTGGAATTCGATATTTGAGAAGGGTTTCACTTCCCCACTAACAAAAAACACTGAACACACGATGCTCAGTCCTCAAAATTTGAGGGCGCAATTCGTACCCGGCCAAGGAAACACTCGGCGGCCTCGGGAGGCGTCCAAGATTCTCTGCCCTCCGTGCAAATCTCCGTCGGCCCCGTGCCACTTTCGAGGTTACAGGCTTATCGCCGCTCCTCAGCCCTTGGGGGAGTGACCATCTGGCTCAGACCCTCTTCAGATCCCGCCAGGACGGGCTCCTGGACCACAGGCAATTCCGACCTCCGCTGAGGACCTGCCATCAATTCCTGGAATTGTTCGAACCATTCCAGATCGACACTGATATTAAAAATCGAAACCTCATTTTCCCCTGCTCCATCGAAGACGCCCTTATGGACGAGGGGACCCAAAGGGTCGGATGCAAAGACGGCATTCAAATCCACCAACGGGAAATTGGTCCCATATCCAGTGTTGATGGCCTTAAGGATTTCGTTCCCGAGTAGGGCATAGCCGGTATTCGTCGGGTGGATAAAATCAAGCGCTATAATCCCACCGAGAAAATTTGCCGTGAGCTTCCTTCCACCGACTACAATTCCGTTGGCCTTAACGTTGTTAAGAACTCCAAAGAAATCCGCCATGGGAATCCCCAGCGATCCGGCCGTCGACTTAATAAAGTCGTTTTCCTTGAGCAGAGCCGCGCGGATTGTTGCCGCGTCGGCGGCCTTCAGCACGGAACTTCGTGGCAGGGGTCCCGGAACCTGCCCAGTGAGAATGGAGGTCACCAGGGGGATTGCCGGGGCGTACACCCCGTCGCCCGCCGAGATCCCCAGTACCGGCCCGATGGTGGTGAGGGTCGCCCCGGCGGTCGCGGCGACCACTTCAGCGGGTATTACCAGCGGTGAAGCGGTTACATCGGGGATGTTGGCCGTCACCACCTTGGCCCCCGCCGCCTGAATTCGCTTCATGGCTGTCAGATAATCGGCCGAGAAGGAATCAAAGGGGGTAATCAAGGAAACGTTGTTTGCAGTGAAAGCACCCAGGACATCGTTTCCGCCAAACCAGGCAATAACAAATGTCGGATGCAAGGCCTCGACCTGTTCAATCTCCGAACCGGTCGTGACCGCCCCCGGCACCGCCAAACCCGGGACCCCGAGGATGAGATCGCGAAGGATATCACCCGGTCGATTCACCGGATCCGGAAGCTGCGGACGCTGGGCCAACACATCATGAACCTTGAATCCCGGAATCGCCACATTGAAGTGGAACGAATTCCCGACTGGAGGAAGCAAAAGCGTCCCCACCGTGGACGATGAAGGCACGATACTCCCGTTGGGCGCGATCGTTAAGGTCGCTGGAATCCCCGGCCGCGTGATGGTAGGCAGGGGCAGGAAGGCACCCATCTGCCGTGCAGCGAAAGCCGGAAAACTATTCCGCTGCCCGTCGATAGAGAGCCCCCCACTTTGGAATCCGGCGACAAAACTGTCGCCCACGGCCATCACCAGAGTAGTGTCAACGCCTCCACCCTGGGCTAACAAAACACAAGAGAACAGAAGGACCAGAACAACAGTCAGGCAGGTCTTCCCACAGGGACCTAATGGTTTCATTGCACTCTCCTATCGAGGTTGTAATCGGCTATTCGATCGGCTTTGGGGGGTTTTGCATCAAACGTGAAAATCTCTCATCCTTGATCAGAGCAGCAAACGACTGGTCCTTATAAAGAAGATTCATGTCCTTAAATCCTTCTTCCATTGCCCTCGCCAGGTAGTCGAGGGCGCGTTCAACATTGCCCATCTCTGCGTAAATCTTCGCCAGATAGAAATGGTACTTGGCCCGATTGAATCCTGTAGTGCGGACCATACTGCCGGTGGCACTGATGTGCTCCATAAGGTCCGGATCCTGGTTAAAGGCGGTCTGGTACTCGGGAAACGCCTTGTCATAACTCTCTTTGGCAAACCACGCGCTGGCCAGGTTAAAGTGCATCGTGGCCGCATCCGGCTTCAGCTTTACGGCTTTCTTGTAATACCGGATGGCCTTGTTGTACTTCTTCTCTGCAAAGGCAACTGTCCCCAGATTATTGAGAGCTTCAGCATAATTCGGTTCGAGCTTCACAGCCTTCTCATAGTTTTTTCGCGCCAACGTTAAATCCTGCTTGCGGTGATAAGCAACACCAAGGCGGTTGTAGAGAGTGGCGTCCCGGGGCGCGATTGCAATACATTTCGCATACGTCTCAATGGCATCGTCGTAAAGCTTTCGTGCCACCATGGATTCCGCCCGCTTGATGAGAATGTCGAGTTCGGGATTGGCCGGAGTGGTCTGCGGTGTGTCGGTTCGGCTGACTCCGATGAGGATCAGAGGGGTGGACAACAAGAACAAAATCACGAACGCAACAAACCACTGAATGCGTTTCATAGGCTCCTCAGATTTTGAAGCAAGGTTAGCACAACGCACTGTCCACGTAAATGCCCTGAAAATCATTTTACAAGAACTTTGCACGGCGTCATCGAATCGCCTTGCTGGATGAATGCAGACATACGCCGGATTGGGGCGGATGTTCCGGGCTTCTAGTCCGAAATCCACAATCCGCAACTGAAAGGGGCGCTATTTGAGATTGAGGGAATTGTTCTGCTCAGCATTGAACAGCGGGGATCTAATATCCCATGGCCCTCTCCCCTTCAGCGCATTTATTGCACTTCCCACAAGGACGGCGGTTTCGGATGGGAGCCAGGCATGAAAACGACAGGTTCAAGGGGAGGCCCAGTTGCTTGCCCACCTTCATGACTTCGGCTTTCGACAGGGTTAGGAAGGGCGACAAAATGCGAATCGGATAGTTCAGCGCTAATGAGAGCGCTTTCTCCGCCGATCGAAAGAATCGTGGTGTCGCATCCGGAAATGGATTTCCTTTGAGCTGCCCCATGGCAATAATTTGGATCCTCTCGCGAGCGCAAAAGACGGCAGCCTTTGACAACAGCAACAGATTTCGTCCCGGCAGATAAACCTGCTCGTCGCTGGAGTCCCGGTCGGGCACCCGGTCGGAACGATTATTTATTGCTTCCCTGACACCGCGGTTTTGGTGAAACCTGGGCAAAGACCAATGGGGTCCGTAAACGTCCCGCACTGGCAGGCTGAGCACAGTCAGGGGGTGGATCACAGAGTGCTGAATCGCCAAGGATTGATTCCGGACCGTCGATGAACTTCGGTCGATCATCTTTAAGTATTTCCTCAGCCAGTAAATCTCGGCCTTTTCCCATCGCAATCCGCATTGGATGTAAACAGGGACGGTCTCACGGAACTGCTGTGCCATGACGCCAAGGAGAACACAGCTATCCAGTCCTCCGCTGATGAGGACGCATACTTTTGAGCCAGGACGGCCGCGGCGTCTCAAAGATCTTCTGAGCTTGGATTTTCCCGATGGGGTCATTATCTAGCTTCACTCACCCGTAATCGATCGACTGCCCGTAGCCCGCGTACCCCAGAGATTAAGAATAAACCGGCTGATGGTTCTTATTGAAGCGTTTTGTGAAACGGGTCAGGCTTTGAAATGCAGACCCGGGGGTGCATTCTACTCGATCGAAGTGCTGCAGCCACCACAGCGATGACAGATGAACTCCCCGATGCATGATCGAATCAGTCCATTTCTAGAGGCTTCAGTGAACGCCCTCCCTACCAACTGAGAGAGACTCACCATTGCTCCAATCCCGTAAAACATCAGGCTTCGCCCCGAAGCATCCAAAGACTCTTAATGTCCGGCGAATATCCCATCTGCTTTGGAAACGGATTGAAATCTGCCTTGTAGATCACCCGCAAGCCCGCATGCCGGGCGGCCTGCTGGATGGTAGACTTACTGAACCATTTCTCCTTGATGGTATCGGTACTGCATACGTAGTGGCTTCCTCGCTTCAGAAAAACCACAAGATGCGCGGTGGCGCGCTGGTGTTTTCGGTCAATCTCATCACAACGCACCAGGGTGAAGCATGGCTTCCGGACCACCGATACTTCGCCCCATACTTCTTCAAAGCATTTCCGGTGGTTCAGATCAAAGATGAAATGTCCTCCCGGAACCAGCACCCGGCTCACCGTCACAAACATGGCCCTCAGGTCACGAGCAGAAAGCAAGTGATTGACGCTGTTGAAAACGGAGGTCACCAGATCATATTTCTGGTCTGCGGCGAAGGACCGCATATCTCCAACGACCCATCGGACGCGGACATTCTTTTGAGCGGCCTTTCGGCGGGCAACCCCCAAGGCTCCACTGCTCGCATCCAGGCCGGTCACATGCAGGCCGCGCAATGCCATCCTGATCGCGAACGAACCCGTCCCACAGCCCAGGTCGAGTACAGACCGCAGCCTGATCCGGTGCTCCCGGATGAGCCGATCAATCCGCGGTAGAATCAATTCAGAGAATTCCGGACCGAAGGAGCGCCAATACTCATCCGCCACGACAGCGAAATGATCATATCGAACTCGTTCGCTCACTTCGCCGTCCTTCCTTCAACTCCCTGAGCGAGTAATGCGTCCCCCGCCAAGTGACCCCGCCGCCCATTAAGGTCACGAAGGCCGAGCGGAATATGATAAATATCATTACCATCGCGCCTAATGGATGTGTTGTAGCAAATAGAAAACTAACTCCTGTCCCCCTGGACGAAAGTTGATACAGGGCAAAAAGCGCCACAACGCTTGCAGCCGAAAGCCATCCTGATAAATGGGGCAATCTCATCATTCCAAAGAAGGGAACCACAGAAAAAAGCAGGATCCCGGCTGACCCGGCGATAGCCTTGGCGAGGCTGTAGTTGAACCCTGCAAAAAAATTCTTTGTCAGGCCCTGTACAATCCCGGCAACTCCCACCTGCCATCGGACTCGGATGGCGCCGAGGCCGATGATCACCTTGACTCGAGCCCCGGCCTGCTTCATTAACCAGCACAACCGGGCGTCATCGATCACCTCGAGCGCCAATGGTCTGTGGCCTCCCGCCCGTTCATAGGCCTCGCGGCGTACCAGATTAAATGCACCCGTCGCAAAATAGGCTCCGGATTGGGGATTGTTGACACGCCACGGGGCATAGGCCACAAAACTGAGCAAGCCAAAACTGGCGATGACCGCACGCTCCCAAAATCCGCCCAGAATCAGCCCCGGGTAAAGGGTCAGCAAATCAATTCCTTGTGCTTCAGCATAACGGACCGCACGTCTCAGGGAAGCGGGTTCATACACGACGTCGGCATCGGTGAAGAGGAACCACTTTGCTTGCCCGGCGCGCTGTGCCCCTCTCCACAAGGCATGCGTTTTACCCAGCCAGCCTGAAGGGAGTTCCCGGATCGTTTCGATTGAGATGGTCGAGAATTCCCGGGAAAGGCTCAGAAGCAAGGAGGCTGTCTGGTCCGTGGAGCGATCATCCACGACCACGATCTTTAGGCCGGGATAATCCTGGGTCGCAAGACTTCGAAGCGCAGGTTCGATGGAGCGCTCTTCGTCACGGGCGGGAACAATCACTGTCATGGAGGGCCAGCCGAGGTTGGGCAACACATCCGCGGGGAGCTCTGCCAAACGCTCGATGTCACGCCCGCGAAGGAGCCAATCGAGAAGCATCCCCCACCACAGCACCAGGGGCGCAAGCAGAGCCATCAAGAATAGAGCATGAAGATAGACCAAGTCTTCCTCAACCCGGGTTCTTGTTGCAAATCAAGTTTCCGAATCGAATCCATAGCGAACCGTCAAATTCTCTGACGACTGAAGTCGTTATTACGCTCTCTCATGGAACTAAAGGTTTAGACGGTTCCGCCTGGAACGGCGGCGCTGCACATTTGGAAAGCTCTCCACGCGGTTCCAGTAGCTTCGATCGATCAGTTCCTGAACCCGGTCAAGCGGAATTTCGGGCGTTACGGACACAGCCACCCAGCCATTGCGGGCCAGACGCGTAAAACTGTGTGGATGCACAAAACCCAGCCCCAAGGCTAGCTCCGCCTCCTGGCCGGGGAGCTTCATCTCAATCAGGACGGTGCGGGGACGCAGCGTCAGCGTAAAGAAAACCTGTTCATCATAACGGTAGGCAAGACCTCCCCACAGCTTGCCTTCACTCAGGCCTGAAAGCTCGCGCAAAGTGTCACGCAACGACTCGTGGATTTCCGCGAGCCGTTGATGGGTTTCCTTCGCGCTCTTGGATTTCGGTGTCGAAGGATTTTTCATGGTGGATCAGCTATCAGCCATCAGCGGTCAGCAAACAGCAAACCTCCTTCAGCAAATGACTGATCTGTTTGCGTCAATATCTGATTGCTGATAGCTGACCGCTGATGGCTGATAGCTGACCGCTGATGGCTGATGGCTAAGCATTAATCACTGACAACTGAGAACTGACAACCGACAACTGGTTTTTCACTGCTTGAAAACCTTCCCGTCCTTCATCACAAAGGACACTTTCTCCAGCAGTGCAATGTCAGAAAGCGGGTCACCCTTGATGGCCACGATGTCCGCTAATTTCCCCGTCTCGATCGAACCGATCCTGTCATCCATATCCAGCGCCTTGGCGGCGACTGAGGTGGCCGACTGTATCGCCTGCATCGGGGTCATCCCGTACTTCACCATCAAAGCGAACTCTTTGGCCTCATTCTCGCTCCAGGCGAAGCCCCCGGCGTCCGTTCCAAAGACAATGGTGGCCCCCGCCTTCAGCGCCCGCCCGAACGATTCCCGGGCGATATCCATCAACTTGACCCAGATCGGTGCACCCGCCTGGGCCCGCCCCTGGGCAACATAGACCCCAACATAAAGTGTGGGACAATAGAAGACGTTTTGCCGTTTCATCTGCGCAAGAATCTCATCACTCAAATAATCCCCATGCTCGATGGAGTCTACGCCGGCGTCCAGCGCCGTCTTTTCTCCGGGGGTCGCCATCGCGTGGGCCGCGACTTTGTGGCGCTCCCGGTGCGCTTCATCCACAATTGCTTTCATCTCCTCGGGGGTGAAGGTTGGAATTGAGGACAGTGTCCCGTCGGGTTTGACATAATAGCTCCGATCGGCATACACCTTGATCCAGTCGGCCCCATACTTGATCTGCTCGCGCACGGCCCGACGGCAGTCTTCCGGGCCGTCGCAGGTTTGAACACCCACAGGAACATGCACCTCCGGCGCGTAGCCCAGCAACGGGTACGCACCCGTCACGTCCAGCGCTCGGGTAGCAACAATTAACCGCGGGCCGGGGATAATGCCATTGTTAATGGCCCGCTTGACGTCGACATCCGAGTACCCAGCCCCTTCCGTTTCCAGATCTCGCAAGGTTGTAAACCCGTTTTCCAGGGCCGTTCGTGCATTCACTGTAGCCGTGATGGTCCGGTACTGGGGCGATTGCTTTAACAACTGTTCGTCGTAATCGGCGGCCGTAATGTCGCCCTGTAACAAGAGATGTGTATGGGCATCAATCAAACCGGGCATCACGGTGAACTCGGTAAGATCGATGACATGTGCACCTGCTGGAATGGCGATATTGGTCCCTACGCTTGTAATCTTATTCGCCTGTACCAGAATGGTCACATTCGACTGGGGTGAGCTGCTCTTGCCATCAATGAGCCTTCCGGCCTTGATCGCAATCACCGGGGACTGACCCTGGGGGCAAATCAGGGAAGGGCTTCCAAGGCAAACTAGGAACAGCCCCACCGAAAGTGCCCAAGACCAATTCATTTTGAATTTCATAGCGCTCCTACCCTCCTTTTTTTTCTAACACGTCATATGAGTGGCCTCACGGAACTGGTCCTCCACGCAGAGGATTCTCCGTGGGGCGATCAAGTCAACTCGCAGCAATTTGCCGTATCAAGAACCCACAGCTTGAGGCTTCTTCGGCTAAACTTTTCTTTCCCACATCCGACCTATTCGGACGGCCTCATCGATAAGAATCCTCAAGTCCCGCTCCTCTGTCCGGTAAGAAAGAATGCAGCCCCGTAAGGCGAACCGCCCTTTGAGGACGGCGTTTGACAGATAAACTCTGCCCTCACGCTGAAGCTGAGTCATGATGGCTTCGTTCAACCGATTCAACCGGTGATCCAGCTCTTGCTTTTGAGCAGGGCGGGCGCAGAAGTAGGCCTTCTGGACCGAGATGGGCACATACCGGAAGCAAACGATGGAGAGTTCGACCGGAGCAAGGATTTCGAGATATTCATTGGCCTTGACCAGCGTTTCCAGAACGTGGGCCATCCTCAAATTCTTTTCGATGCACGCGGCCAGTAGCCTCGCGCCGTAACACTTAAACGCCATCCAGATCTTGAGGGCCCGGAATCGCCGGGACAGTTCGATTCCATGCTCAAAGAAGGCAAAATCCTCGCCTGGAATTCCAGCGATCACCTTGGCATATTCGCCACTCCCGCTGAACGTCCGATAAGCTTGGCGGCGGTTACGCACCAGGATGCAACCCGCGTCGAGAGGCTGGTAGAGCCACTTGTGGGGGTCAAGCGAGACCGAATCCGCCTTCTCAATTCCACGAAAACGGTCACAGATGGACGGCACAAGGGCGGCAAATCCCCCATAGGCGCCATCCACGTGAAACCACAGTCCCTCACGCCGGCCGATACGGGAAATCCCTTCGAGATCGTCGATCGCCCCTGTATTCACTGTGCCAGCACTTGCCACCACGCAGAATGGACGGTGGCCGCGTGACCTATCCTGTGCAATCTGCCGCTCCAAATCCGAGAGCTCCATCCTGAAGGCCTGATCCGCCCGGACGGTGCGCACGGAAGACTTTCCCAGACCGAGTAGCGCCGCCGCCTTCGGTATCGACATGTGGCCCTGTTCAGACATGTAGAGGATCAATCGGGAACGGCCGAGGATCTGCATTCCATTCCTCGAGACATTCTTGCCTGCCTTTACCTCCCGGGCAATCGCCAAAGCCTGCAAAGTGGCCAGCGACCCTCCGCTTGTGAACATGCCGATCGCTTCCCGGGGATACCCCAGAATTTCCTTGATCCAGTCGATCGCGAGCAACTCTATTTCGACTGCCGATGGAGCCGACCGCCAAGCCGTCACGTTTTGATTAAGGGTGGATGTCAGGAGATCGGCAATCGCGCCGACGGGGTTTCCAGAGGAAGACACGTAGCCGAAAAACCTCGGATGCAAGTTGTGGCGCGCATTCTCAAGAATTGTTTGGCGAAATTTCTGAATCACCTTGCCGGGGGGAGTGGGCTCCAGGGGCAATCGTTCTCGAATCGCATGTCGAAGTCGTTTACCCTGAATAAGGGGGAACACCCGCCACTCATTGACTGAGTCGAAATACTCCTTCGTAACCGCGGTGGCTTCACAGAGGGCGGAATTCAAATCTTCATCGTTGAAATCAAGAGTGGCCAGTACTCCACGACTCTTTTTCGGTTGATGGCCCAAGACGTCCACTTTCTGACAGGTGGGTGCGGCTCCCGCCCTCAGGAAACCAGTACCCTCCCAGTCGGCTTCGAGAGTGAAGCACCGCGACCGAAGTACGATGCACCGATGGCTGATAGATACGCCTGAGAATATAAATCGAATTCTCCTAAACGTCCAGTCAAGCGAGAAAGAAGGCCTTGGTCATCGGGCACGGTTCACGACAGGTCTCCTTCACCCAAGATTTTTTGAGTCGTTTTGGTCCGCGTTGAATCAGTGGAGAATGAGGACGGTCGTCATTCTTTCCAATGGCCGTCAAACTTGCCGCTGTCATGAATGAGGCTTTCCATGGATAACGGGGTATGTAAGAGGAGTTATGCTTTCATGTCCAACCGCACCAGTCATTCCTTGCGGCGCTGTCGAATTTCCGGGTCTCTCGCCGTCGTATTATTGACCCTTCTCTTGGTACCGGGAGACAATTCATACCCGCAGGCTGTTCCCGCTTCACCCTCTCAGGCTTCGGCCCCGCTCACCTTGCGTCAAGCCGTTGAACTGGCTCTCCAAAACAATTCTTCGCTCAAAGCTGCTCACGAAGGACTTGTCATGGCGCAGCAGAAGGTGCCGCAGGCAGTGTCGCGCTATCTGCCGGAAGTCAACTTTGACGAGACCTTTACGCGGGGCAACAACCCGGTCTACGTCTTCGGAAGCCTCCTGAACCAGAGTCAATTCGGACCGCAAAATTTCTCCATCTCATCGCTGAACAGACCGGACGCGCTCGACAATTTCCAAGCCAGGCTCTCGGTCCAACAGGTCCTCTACGATGCCGGAAAGATTCGCGGCGCCATCTCACAGGCCAAGCTGGGAGAGAAAGTGGCCCAGCAGGATGTTGAGAAGACGCGCCAGGAATTGATCTTTCGAGTGGTCAAGGTCTACACGATGCATTTGCTTGCCCGCTCAGGCCAACAGGTGGCGGAGGAGGCTGTGAAGACCGCCGAGGCCTCCAGCGTGAAGGCGGCATCGATGTATCAGTCCGGCCTGATAGTGGAATCAGACCGGCTGGCGGCTCAAGTTTTCCTCGCGAGGATGCAGGAGGAACTGCTCAAGGCAAAGAACCGGGTGGCCCTCTCCAAGGCAAGTCTCAACTTTGAAATGGGGCTGCCTGTCGACAATCCAGTAGAGATTGCTGCGGATTTGAACGAAGTTCGATTTGACTCGGAATCCCAGGATTCGCTCTTCAAGCAAGCCTTGGAGCGGCGCCCCGATTACGTTCAGACTGTATTGATGAAGGATATTGCCCAAAAGGGGGTGGGAATCGCGCGTGCTGAGTTTCTGCCCCAGATCGGCGTTTTTGGGTCCTGGGAAGCGGATTCCCAGACCTTTGCAGACCGGGGAGGGAGTAACTGGATTGTCGGGGCGCGGCTGCATTTTAACCTCTTCCGAGGGCGCGGCGACAAAGCCCAACTGGAGGAAGCCAAGGCCAATCTGGAACGTTCGATGGCGATGAACAACTTTGTCTCGGCCGCGGTGAGGTTACAGGTGAAGCAGACTGTCTTGGACCTCGACACCACCCGGGAGCGGATTGAGGTCACAAAGTCCTCGATTGGGCAGGCAGAGGAAACATTGCGCATTGTTCAGAACCGTTATGGTGCCGGCCTGACCACCATCACCGAACTGCTGAGGGCCCAAACCGACCTGACACAGGCACGAACGGCGTATCACCAGGCCCTCTCCGAACACCGCATTGCGAAAGCGAATGCAGAGCTGGCATCGGGGGTCTTGGACGGGCAGTCCCAGGTTCTCAATCCATAGATCAGGATGAAAACGTATCGAGACGGAGTCCCAGCGATGATCAACAAACTTACATGGCCTCTCCTGGCATTTACCCTAATGGGGGGATCTCTCATGCTGATCTCATGCGGGGGCGAGATCAAATCCGATGGAGCGCGGGTGGAACAGCCGGTTGTCACCGGTGTAAAAGTCATCCCTGTTCAGCCACAGACGGTCCCGGAGTACCTCGAGGGCGTCGGCACGGTGAAATCGATTAATACGAGTGTTGTCTCAAGCAAGGTTATGGCCACGATCCGTGAAATCCGGGCCAAGGAAGGTGACCGAGTTCATGCCGGGCAGGTCCTATTGGTGCTCGATGATCGAGAGCTCGAGGCTCAGCTTTCCAAGGCGCGCGCGGGGACCTCGGAGGTAGAACAGGCGCTGGTCGAAGCCGATTACGGGATCCGAGCAGCGGACGCGAACCGCCAGTTTGCCGCCGCAACCTACAACCGCTTCAAAGACCTGTATGACAAGAGATCGGTCAGCCCCCATGAGTTTGAAGAAGTGGAATCAAAGTACAAAGGGGCGGAAGCGACCTACCAGGCCATGGTGGCCCGAAAGGCGCAGATCCAGGCGAAAGAAAAGCAAGTGAATGCCGATACCGTCACGGCACAAACCCTGGTGAGCTATTCGCGCCTCACGGCGCCGTCGGACGGGATCGTGACCCAGAGGAATGTCGATGTTGGAACGATGGCCACCCCGGGGATGCCCTTGATCGTAGTGGAGGACACGGCAAACTACCGCCTTGAAACGGTGGTGGAGGATGCAGAGATCAATAGGATTAAATTGAATGACCCGGTTCAAGTTCAGATCGATGCCCTGGGCCCTGCTGCGATTCAAGGGCGCGTCGATGAGATCGTACCGGCCTCAGACCCCGCGACCCGAACCAACATAGTGAAAGTGAGCCTCTCGTTGGAACGGGGCAAGCCGAATCAAACAATGCAGATTCGCTCCGGATTGTACGGCAAAGCCCTGCTTGTGATCGGTCAGAAAAAGGCGCTGCTTGTTCCCCGAAAATCGATCGTCCAACAAGGCCAACTCGAGGCAATTTACGTGGTGGATGGATCCAATATTGCCCATCTTCGCCTGGTGAAGACGGGAAAATCGTATGGAGAGAGCATCGAGGTCCTTGCGGGACTGATGGCCGGAGAGAAAGTGGCTGTTGAGAAGGTCGAAGCCCTCCGCGACGGAACTCAGGTGAGGTAGCCGAAGGACATGGAAAAGGAAATCGGGTTCGCCGGAAAAATCGCCCGGACATTTATCGAGTCCAAGCTCACGCCGCTCATCATCGCGGCTTCCATCCTGCTGGGTTTCGGCGCGGTTATTCTCCTTCCGAGGGAAGAAGAGCCCCAGATTATCGTCCCCATGATTGATGTCATGGTGCAAATGCCCGGCGCCTCTGCCAAAGAAATCGAAGAGCGGATTACCAAACCGATGGAAAAGTTGATCCGCGAGGTGCCGGGGGTGGAGTACGTTTACTCGACCTCTTCGCCAGGTTTCTCTATGGCGATCGTCCGGTTCTATGTCGGCCAGAAGGAAGAGGACAGCATTGTCCGGCTGAACCAGAAAATGTTTTCGAATTTTGACCTGATCCCTGCAGGGGCGAGCCCGCCCCTGATCAAGCCGCGTTCCATTGACGATGTCCCGGTTCTGGCGCTGACGCTTTGGAGTGAGCGTTATGATGCCTTTACCTTGCGCCGGGTCGCCGCCCAAGTCCACGATCAAATTAAGGAAGTCCCGGATGTCTCTGAAGTGAGAATCATTGGAGGACAGCGCCGGCAACTCCGGGTGATCCTCGACTCTGCCAGGATGGCCGCCTACAATGTGGCGCCTGCCCTGTTGATTACCGCGCTGGATCAATCCAACCGCCAGCTGCAATCAGGAAGCTTCTCTTCAGGTAATCAGGAGTTTCTGGTTCAAACCGGCGGATTCTTACATTCTTCCGAAGATGTTGAACGTGTCGTGGTGGGGGTATCCAACAATCACCCCGTTTACCTGCGCGACATCGCCCGGATTGAAGATGGGCCGGAAGAAGCCAGTGATTATGTGTTCTTTGGGGCCGGACCTGCCGCCGGATCCAAAGGCATAGAGTCCGCTACAACCTCGCAGCCGAATCCTTCTTCTGTGGCGTCGGGACCGAATGGACATCTGTCATCTCCTTTCCCCGCGGTCACCCTATCGATAGCCAAGCGCAAGGGAACTAACGCGATCAAGATCGCCCAGGATGTGATCGAAAAGGTGGATCGCTTGAAGAGGACCTTGATTCCCAAGGACTTACATGTCACGACGACCCGCAATTATGGAGAGACGGCACGCGAAAAATCAAACGAGCTTCTGCTCCACATGATGATCGCCATCCTCTCCGTTTCAGCCCTGATCTGGCTGACGATCGGCTTGCGTGAATCGGCGATTGTGGCCATTGCGATCCCTGTCACCCTGGCTCTGACCCTCGCGGTGTTCTATCTCTACGGCTACACGCTCAACCGGATCACGCTTTTCGCGTTGATCTTTTCCATCGGAATTCTGGTGGACGATGCCATCGTCATCGTCGAAAACATCGTCCGCCATTACCGCCTCCCGGAGAACGTGGGCCGGCCGATTCGCGAGGTTGCCATCGAAGCGGTCGATGAAGTTGGAAATCCCACCATCCTGGCCACGTTTACGGTGATTGCGGCCATTGTCCCCATGGCCTTTGTCAGCGGATTGATGGGCCCTTATATGCGGCCCATTCCCATAGGGGCCTCTGCCGCCATGGTCTTTTCCCTACTGGTGGCCTTCGTCGTGACCCCCTGGGCCGGGCTGCGGCTGCTCAAGCGCCAGGGAAATCATGCCCACCATCAGGAAAGCTGGTCCACGAAATTGTACCGGCGGGTTATGTCACGATTGATTCATGATCCCCGACGGCGTTTCGGGTTCCTGTTGACCGTTGCCCTTTTGCTGTTGGTGGCGATCTCGTTGTTCGCATTCAAACTCGTGCGAGTCAAGATGCTTCCATTTGACAACAAAAGCGAGTTTCAGGTGATCATTGACACGCCGGAAGGGACAACCCTTGAAGAGACGGCTGCCGTGACGCGTGAGATCGGCGACTACATTGCCACACAACCCGAAGTGACGGACTATGAGATGTATGCCGGTACCGCCTCGCCCTACAATTTTAACGGCCTTGTCCGTCATTACTTCCTGCGCCGGGGCCCCCACAATGCCGACATTCAGGTCAATCTCGTGTCCAAGGGGGAACGAAGCGCGCAGAGTCATGACATCGCCAAGCGTCTGCGACCCCGAATTGTCCAGATCGCCGACCGCTACCACGCGCGCGTAAAAGTGGCCGAAGTCCCGCCGGGTCCGCCAGTCCTACAAACGCTGGTGGCTGAAGTGTATGGTCCGGATTACGGCCGCCAAATAGAGATCGCCCGCCAGATCCGGGATATCTTCGACAAGACATCCGGCGTGGTGGATGTGGACTGGTACATGGAACGGGATCAAAGCCAATACCGGTTCGTCATCGATAAAGAAAAGGCCGCATTGAACGGCGTGGCTGCAGAGCAGATCGCGTCCACGCTTCGCATCGCCGTCGAGGGAATGAGCGCAGGGTTGCTGCACCAGCCCCAGGAAAAAGAAGACGTTTCCATCCTATTGCGCCTGCCGGCGGCAGAACGATCCAGTATCGACGACTTAAGAAGGCTGAAGGTCATGGGCTTTCAGGGGAAGCTCGTGTCGCTGGGAGAGCTGGTCCATATCGAAGAAGGACTGGGGGATAAGAGCATTTATCACAAGAATCTGATGCCTGTCGTTTATGTTACCGCCGATGTGGCCGGCCAGGAAGAGAGCCCGGTCTACGCCATTTTGAAACTGAACAAAGCGATTGATCAGATGAAACTCCCGGAAGGCTACACCCTCGAACGGTATGTTGCACACCAGCCTTTCATCGCCGACAAGTTCTCCCTGAAATGGGACGGAGAGTGGCATATTACCTACGAGGTGTTCCGCGACCTCGGCCTCGCTTTCGCAGCGGTTCTGGTCCTCATCTACATCCTGGTGGTCGGATGGTTCCAATCATTCAAGACCCCCCTTGCGATCATGGCGGCGATTCCTTTTTCGCTGGTGGGGATCCTGCCGGCACACGCGCTCATGGGCGCGTTTTTTACCGCGACCTCCATGATCGGCTTCATTGCGGGGGCCGGTATCGTGGTGCGCAACTCGATCATCCTCGTGGACTTCATCGAACTCAGACTTCATCAAGGGATGCCCCTGCGCGAAGCGGTCATCGAGGCGGGGGCAGTTCGGTTCCGGCCCATGATGCTGACGGCGGCGGCTGTAATCATTGGATCCACGGTTATTCTGTTTGATCCCATCTTCCAGGGTCTGGCCATATCCCTCATGGCCGGCGAGGTGGCTTCCCTGCTGCTCTCCCGGATGACGGTCCCGGTCGTTTACTTTTTGAGCGAGAAAAAGAAGTGGGAGCAGGCTAAATCATGACCAGCAATTAAAGGACTCTTCATCAATATGGAACATCAACACAATTCTCGAAAGGATCTGCCTTATGGAACCCAAAAAAGTATTCAAGATATTCCATTACAACACGCAACTCCGCTGGAGTGGTGAACGCCACGGAGATTTATCGAGCGAGGGCAAGCCCGGCCTTAAGATTGCCGCGCCCCCGGAATTCAAGGGACACCCGGGCCTGTGGACACCCGAAGACCTTCTGGTTGCAGCAGTTGAAATCTGCACCATGACAACATTCCTCGCATTTGCCAGCCACAAGAAGATCGGACTCCTGCAATACGAGAGTGCCGCAGAAGGCACGCTGGAGAATGTGAATGGGAAGTATCAATTCACCCGGGTCGTCGTGACCCCGCGAATCACTGTCGCCACTGCTGACGAGATTGCCACAGTTGAGCAGCTAATCCGCGATGTCGAGGGCGCGTGTTTGATCTCCAATTCCCTTAAGACACAGGTGGAGCTTCGACCGGTCATCCTCGCGGAAGACTTAAGTTTGAAGCCGGCCCTGGTAGTCTAGAAGTTTTCCGGGGGGGGAACGAATGGCTGAGGGTTCAGATGCCCCTCATTGGCGCTCTTTTTGAGGGATCCCATTAGCCCGGAGAGATGGTCGTCTGGCCTTCCGGTGGGCCAACTGAGTCCGTCAAACAGGGATGCTTCTTATGAAAAAATATTCAAAAAGGACCCGTCTGCAAAAGTCAACCCGCTGCAAGGACTTGTTGCGCATGTTTGCCGATTACCTTGACGGTGAGCTTCCTCAGCCCCTTTGTGCTGAACTCGAAAGGCATATTGAGAATTGCCAGACCTGCGAATGCGTATTCGATGCCCTCAAGAAGACCCTGGCCTTATACAAACACATGCCGGAAGTTGAGATTCCCCGAAAGACAAAACGAGACCTGGAACACCTCTTAAGGAACCGGTGCCTGGGTCTGCGTAAGAATTGAATCTGAAGGAATGAAGGCATCCCAACGCTTCAGGATGCCTTCCTGGAAGAAATCCGGAGGCAGGTCTTCCAACTTCTCTTGTTTTCCCGACTTCTATTTCCCAGGCTTCTCCATGCAGGGGCATTGCATCCCCTCGCCATGCTTCTGCGCCATCATTTGGTGCATTTGATGCATCCTCTCATCGGCCTTTTTCTGTTGATTCGATGCAATCAAATCTGCGACAAGTTTCACCTGGGAGTCAGTCAAACCAACATCAGTTTTCTTCTCCTTGAGAAGCGCGCCGATTTCTTCCGCGGAGAGGGAGAACATGCCGGCCATCCCGTTGCCCATGCCCGGCATGGAGTGTTGCATTTGACCTTTCATATGCTCACCGTGCTCGTGTGACATCATTCCCATCATGGGACAGGTCATAGTCTCCGAGCTGGCTGGCTGGGACGGCTTCGGCTCGGACTTGGTCTGGGCAAAGATGAGGGTCACGATAAACATAAGAGCAATTCCAATAATTACGAGAGTCTTTTTCATATTTCTCCTTGTTTGAGTATGAGTTCAAGTACGAATCAACCACATTTGGCTTTAAAACCATCCTCCCCGGGCGCTCCCTTCATTAGGCCACTTCCCTCATAGTCGCCACAATCTCCCCTTTCGACCGCCTCTCGAACATGAGTCAGATCAGTCGCGGCATCCAGGACCACCATTCGGGTCGGCTTTAACGCCGCAATTCTTGGCTTCCGGCTCGGGCCCCCAGCGGGGAGACCCACCTGGTATCCCTGCGCCAGTTTAGCACGGTCCGCTCGCGGACCGACCACTTTCAATCTCCTGTTCGTTATCATTTCATGACGGTCGCCGGCTTAACTCCCAGCCTCATCAGGATCTTTTCCATCGGACACCAATTCGTGAAAGCCGATTGGATCAAGTTGACCCCCACAAAAGCGGTGAAGAGAAACCAATATGGATTCACAAAATAGCCCAGCGAGAGGCTCACCAGCACGAAGGTGCCGGCAATCGCGCGGATCCAGTTTTCCAAATGCATAATTTCTACTCCCTTCAAGAGAAGGCGCGGAATTTTCGACGATCGTGGTTGGAAGGCAACACTCTTTCCATCATCCTTAATGATAGATTCAGAGAAGGCGAAAAGGACACAAGTATTTTGCCTTACGAAAAAGAAGGTTCGATACCGGCCTTGATGATGGGGGCCGCCCTAATGATCTGCCGTCCCTATCCCGGCGCATGGGTATGAGCTGCCTCTTGAATTTTGCTTCGCTCGCCCTTCCTCCCGAAGTATGCAGTCAATTGTTCGCGAAGCTCCAGCCGGGCACGCATCAGCCTCGATTTTACCGCAAAGCCCGATACCTTCAACATTCGCGCCACCTCGGCGTTGGAAAACTCCTCCACATCACGCAGCCAGAACACGGTTCGATAGAGGGGTGGCAGCCGCAGGATGGCCCGCCGCAGAATGCGTTCCCTCTCCAGCCGGGAATATTTTTGCTCAGGATTCTCTTCCCACCTTACAATGGCCTTGGGAGGGAACCCCTCGGGGCCTTCGCCGAGTTCGTCTATCGTGATCGTATTCGGACGGCTGCTTTTGCGAAATCGAATTAAGGTCGCGTTGACGGCGATCCTCATCACCCACGTATAAAAGCTCGCCTCTCCCCGAAACCTTCGCAAGTTTTCAAAGGCTTTCAAAAAGGTCTCCTGCAGGACATCCTCAGCGTCGTCGCGGTTTCCGCTCAACCGATAGGCCACATTATAGATTTTTCGCTCATAGCGATGCACGAGGGCTTCAAACGCCTCGTACTTCCCCGCCTTGGCATCTTTCACGAGCTGCTTTTCATCGATTGCTGTTCTAAGCATGGGCCCCGGGAAGCTGCGAGCAGATGGAATCACGGAAGAGAAGTCAAAGTTGAGAAACCTGGACTCACATCGTGCTGAAAGTATACCGCAAGTGGTTTTCCTTGTGGTATAAGAACCTGTCCCCTGGGGATTCATTCCCGGATGCCATTCGCACGAGGAGGCTCCGTTTTGTTCGCCGGTGAATTGTAGATTTTTTGAGTCGCAACGCCGGAAATTGAATCCATACCCATAGCGTGGAGTTTGCGCGCATCAGAGGCCAATCCACTGGAGTCCACCAATGGCGACGGAGTCTACAGTCAAATGGATCGACGGAAATCAGTTTGTCGGGATCCCGACGAGCGGGCATGGGGTGGTGATAGATGCCGACCGGACCCGGAACTCGGGGATCGGCCCCATGGAACTCTTACTCCTGGGATTGGGGGGCTGTACCGGTACTGACGTCATCAACGTCCTGCGCAAAAAAAGAGAAAACGTGACCGGCTTGGAAATCAAGATTCGGGGGGAGCGCGCTTCAACGGCTCCTACCGTTTACACTGAAATTCACGTTCATTACGTTGTCTATGGGGGCGAGATTAAGGAAAAATCCGTGCAGGACGCCATCCATCTATCGGAAACAAAGTACTGCGGTGCCGCCGCGATGCTGGGAAAGACCGCCAAGATGACTTTTGATTACGAAATCCGCCAAGGAATGCCCGAGGCGTCCGGAACAAATGAAGGGGCTCCGCCGGAATAGATGAACTGAGAGGGAATTTAGAATCATGCCGATGTTCGAATATGAGTGTGCCCGATGCCAACATGTATTTGAAAAATTGGTCTTATCTCACGGGGCCAACAAGGCCAAGTGCCCGAGGTGCCACAGTAGCAGAACGGAACAACTTTTTTCGACGTTCAGTGCAGGAAAAGAAGGTCGCAACCAGTCAGCTGCGTCGAGCGGCTGCGGCGGGCCTCGTTTCACTTGAGCCGGTTGAGACCGGCGGTCCGCCGGCAAGCCCGACAGTGAAACAATGACTTCCCCTTCTTAGCATTCCGAGTCATTCCTTTAGAGGTTGGAGAGTCCCTGCAGGGCAGATTTCGAAGTGAGGAAGTTTAATGAGCGATTGGTGGATACTGATATTTGTTGCCGTTTGGATCTTGCTCCAGGCCTATATTCTACCCAAGTTGGGAATACCTACCTGAGCCTCAAGATCATGTGCCGCCGGGTCCCGGCGGTCGGATAAGAGCGGTCCCGCAGCACTCCCCGATGAAAAATCGGGCATAAAGGATCGTTACTCATGATCTCCTGTCCCGGCTCAATGCAATTCGAGGCCGAAGCCATTTGCTGGAAGGAAGGCCCCTACGATTTTCCTCCCCCGATTCTCGTGTTTTCATTTAAGATCTAATCGAAACACAGTTTCCTAAAACACTTTGAACTGAGGCTCACTGCCTATGAATCATTCAGTGTCCATTAGTGTAATGGTTTTTCTCATGCTCGTTTCATCTTCGACAACGAGTCGGGCGCAAGGCTCCGACAACTGGTCTGCAAAAAAATCAGGATGGCAGCAATTGACTGAAGCCGATCGTGCCGTCATGGACTCCTTAGATGCAGACTTCAAAAGGTTCCTCAATGCATCGAAGACTGAGCTGATGGCAACCCGCGAAGCCATCCCCCGAGCGGAATCAGCGGGCTTTGAGCTCTTCTCGGAGAAATCTTCCGTCATTCCCGGCAAGAAATTCATTTTTAACAACCGGGATCGAGCGCTGATCCTGGTTGTCGTGGGGCGGGAGCCCTTCGCTTCCGGGCTTCATATCATCGGCACACACATCGACTCGCCCCGGCTCGAACTCAAGGCCCGTCCTTTTGTATCCGCCAGCGGATTCACAATTTTCAAGACAACGTATCACGGGGGAATCAAGAAGTACCAATGGGCAAACGTGCCCCTGGCCCTGGTCGGTCGGATTGATCGGAAGGACGGCACCCATATCGACGTGTCAATCGGCACCCAGGCCGGTGACCCTGTCTTCCTGATTCCCGACGTTGCGCCCCACGAAGATAGGGAAATGCAGGATCGAAAATACAACGAGGTGTTTAAGGGTGAAGAAATGGACCCGATTGTGGGATCCATTCCCGGAGATAGCTCAACCCTCTCAGAGACGGTGAAGGCGGTCCTCAATAAGTACCATGTTGAGGAAGAAGATTTTGTGAGTGCGGAGCTTCAACTAGTGCCCGCCACCCCGGCCGCTGATGTCGGCATCGACCGCGGACTCACCGGCTCTTACGGACAAGATGATAAACTCAGCTCCTTCTGCGCCCTCCGAGCCTTGCTTGACCTTGAGACTATCCCGAGACACACCGCATTGATTTATCTCTCAGACAACGAAGAGAGCGGATCGGACAACAATACAGGCGCGAATTCCACCTATCTCCGAGAGACCGTGGGACGTCTGCTCGAAGCGCAGTCACCCCACACTTTCAACGAAAACCATGTTCGAATCGCTCTGCATGCTTCAAAGGCCATTTCTGCCGACGTTAACCTGGGCTTGAATCCGATTTTCCCATCCACAGCCGAGGTCACCAACACGGCACGCCTGGGTTATGGCATCTCCCTTAAACGTTATGGGCATGGTTTTGATGCCAATTCTGAGTTCATCGGACAAATCCGGAAAATCCTCGACGATCACCATATTCCCTGGCAAACGCAAACCCCCAAGGTGGACGTCGGCACAGGCGGAACCATCGGTCAATTCCTGTCCCGGGAGGAGATTGAGGTGATCGACATCGGCGTCCCGCTCTTGTCCATGCATTCTCCGTATGAGATCTCCTCGAAGGTGGATGTGTTTAACTTTTGGCGACTAATGAAGGCATTCCTCATGGAATAAGACAGGCGATTTATCCCTCAGGGGTTACGGGAGGTATTCATGAGACTGGAAGATCAAGTGGCGCTGATCACGGGTGGCGGTAAGGGGATCGGACGTGCCATTGCCCTGGCATTCGCCCGCGAGGGCGCTTCCATTGCCCTCTGCGGCCGGAACCGGAACCCGATGGAGAAGGTCGCTGAAGAATTGACCCGCTTGGGAGCTCAATCGGTGATCATCTCTTGCGACGTCTCGAGGGAGGACGAGGTGGCTCAAATGGTGGACGCCACTGCCGAGCGGTTTGGCGGGCTTACCATTCTCGTCAATAATGCGGGAGGTACAGGACCCACCGCTCCCGTGGCTCAAGTGACCTTGCGAGATTGGAACGAAACCCTGGAAACCAATCTGACGGGGGCGTTCTTGTGCTCCCGCGCTGCCCTCAAATACATGATCCCCCGTCGCCGCGGGAAGATCATCAATATTGCATCCATTGCCGGGACGATGGCCTATCCGCTGCGTGCACCTTATTCGGTTTCCAAATGGGGGATGCTGGGACTAAATCGAACTCTTGCAGCCGAGCTTGGAGAATTTAATATCCAGGTCAATGCCATTTGTCCCGGCCCGGTTCGCGGAGAACGGATGCAAAACGTCATAAATCGCCGGGCGGCAGAACTGGGACAAAGCAGCGAGGAAGTCGCTCAGCATTACGTCTCTTCAACGGCACTGAAAAAATTTGTCGATCCGGAACACATTGCAGAGCAGGCGTTGTTGCTGGCGTCGGCCTCAGGGGACTCGACCACTGGACAGGTATTCACCATCGATTGTGGCTTTGCGCTTTAGTGCCGTTCGAATCGAACGACTCCGCAACAGCAAGTTCCCGGCTGGGGGACTGGGCAAGGCGGGAGAGTCACTCTTTCCCATGACTAGAGGCGTTCAGACCATCCTTGCCCTTCAGGTTCCATCCCATCGCCAGAAGAATCGGGCGCGCTCCTATGCCGGGCGGCCAGCCGCTTGTGTTCCCAGCAGACCCTTGACAGCAGTGAGGGCTTTGTCATAGTCGGGATGACTGGAAACTTCAGGAACATACTCGACATAGCGAATCGTGTCCTTGTCGTCGACCACGAAGATGGCGCGGCTGTCAATGTGAAGTTCCTTGATCAGGGTTCCATAGGCTTCCGAAAAAGACCGATCGTAGTAATCTGAAACCACCTTGATTTTGTCGATCCCCGCAGCTCCACACCAGCGCTTTTGCGCGAACGGCAGGTCGACACTCACCGTGATAATTTCCACCTTATCGCCAAGTTTTGCGGCCTCCTGATTGAATCGTCGCGTCTGCGCATCACAGACTGGCGTGTCAAGCGAAGGCACGACGCTAAACAGCCGGATCTTCCCTTGCGTGTCGTTAAGTGTAAAAGGCTGTAAGTCCTGGTTGCGCAGCGAGAAGTTCGGTGCCCTGTTCCCCACTTTCAATTCCGGCCCTATCAACGTCAATGGATTGCCTTTCATGGTCGTGGCTTTCGGTCGTTCTGTTGCCATAGAGATTTCTCCTCTCGGTAATTTGGGTTAGAGGCGGCGGAGAGTCGCCTGTCCCGCCGGAATAACCCCGATTGAAAATAAATAGTCAGCGCATTTAGATTTTGAGTGATCATTCTAGACCTTTTCGTGGATTTTGCCAACTATCGTAGCGACAGGCTACTTGACATTCGGCCGTGGTCTAGCTATTTTGAAAGCCCTCAATACCAGGAACATCAAAAGCGCAGCGGCTGGCTGCAACGACACCCTCCCGAGCATCGAGGAGTCAGGAGTCACAGCATGGCAGATTTGAAGTTAAATGACGTCAGAAAATATGCCATCGAACAAGAGGCATCAATCTTCTTGAAGTCACCTTCTCATGACAGAGCGGCTGAAGTATCCAGTCATGGCCTTGTCCGCTGGGTCAGAACTGACGCGGAGAAAGGATCGGATTGGTTACTGGCCGCCGTCGACGACAGCTTCGATGAGATTCTTCGGGAGGCGGAAGAATTTGTGATTCAAAGACCCCAAGCCAAACCCTCAGTATACACCCGTGAAAAGTTCACTGACCTCCTGGCTCCACCGCCTGGAGGTGCCGCCCCCGCGACCCATGGGGAAGATGAATAGGTAGTGGCATAGCTCAAAGGACTCCAACTCCCCCCTCATCGTCAGTTTCTTGACACTCCTCCGCTCATTGGAGCGCGCCCGTCTTCCTTATATTTATCGAGCCTGGACATCACTCCCATCAGGTAGTTCTTCTACCCTCTCCTTGCTTTTTCCTAAACCACCGCATTCCGGGCTCCCGACTGCACAGCCAATCAACGGCCTCGGCCTTGGAGACTTGACCTATTCGGACGAGCATAATGGAACTCATCGGAATGCGATCCTATAAGACTTGAAACCCCTGCAAGTTGCTTAATGAAAACCACCCTGACCGATTCTGAATCGATGGAAATCCTTAAGGCTGCCCCAAATGTGCCACGTCTGGTTTCGCTCCAGGGTTAGAAAAAGATCTATGCGTAAAAAAGACTTTTTTGATCGAAATGGATTATTTCTTGTATCGCAGAAATACAAGTGAATTATTCTGAAACAACATTTTCGGTGGTCTATATTGATGAATATTTTTTAAATGATTTTTCCTCATAGGTTTGAAGATAATAGATTGCTCTGGCATGCGGGTTGCTTAGACCTTCATCGAACTTCGGTGGATAGATTGACAGTACCCCAGTAAGGGTCAAGGTCAAAAGGAGTCCGCCATGGAAATTCAAGCCACATCATCCCCGACCAACCAACTGTCCGAGCTTAACCCCGACCTGCGAAGCGTACAAATCCAGGACTTTGAAGACAAGCTGCAGGATCGAGTTGTCGGCCAAGGGCGTGCCGTAAGGCGCATGTCAGATTTGTTTCAAATCTACCAGGCTGGCATGACGGTGCCCGGACGCCCGATTGGAAACCTTCTCTTCTTGGGCCCGACGGGGTCAGGCAAGACGCGCCTCGTGGAAGCGGCTGCTGAAGTCTTGTTTGGCGACAGCAATGCCTACGTCAAGATCGATTGTGGAGAGTTTCAACACAGTCATGAGATTGCAAAGCTCGTGGGTTCCCCCCCGGGGTACCTGGGGCATCGCGAGACTCAACCGGCATTGACCCAGGAAGCTCTCGATCGATTTCATACCGATCAGATGAAGCTTACCCTGGTCTTGTTCGACGAGATTGAAAAGGCGAGCGACTCGCTGTGGAAGCTCTTGCTTGGAATCCTCGACAAAGCGACTCTTACCCTGGGTGATAACCGTCGTGTCGATTTTTCGAAATGCATCATTGTCATGACCTCAAACCTCGGAGGTGGAGAGATCAGCCGCATGATGATGGGCACTGGACTAGGTTTTGCCACTGCACAACAGAAGTACGACTCGCCCGAAACGGACGATTTCGTATATCGAACGGCGCTGGATTCAGCCAAGCGGAAGTTCTCACCAGAATTCATGAACCGCATCGACAAAGTCATCGTGTTCCGTCCATTAAAGGCGGAGCACCTCTCAAAAATCCTGGATATCGAGTTGAGCTATGTGCAGCAACGCATTCTGAATTCACAGTCCGACAACAAGTTCGTCTTCCATTGCTCTGAGGCCGCCCGGGAATTCCTCCTCAAGGAAGGAACCGACCCGCAGTACGGCGCACGCCCTCTCAAGCGGACTATTGAACGACACATCGTATTCCCTCTGGCCAATCTAACGGCAACGAAGCAGATCGGCTTGGGGGACTTCATCAAGGTGGACTACCGATCCCACTCCAACCGGCTTGTGTTCCTCAAGGCGCGGGAAGGTGCCATCATACACGCGCCGGCAGTCCAAACAGTGTCCGTGGAGAGCACAGCAGCCCAGGTGGCTGTGCCCACAACCGCAGATGCGGCGGCTGAGGAAAAACCCTATGTTTTTCCCTATTCGAAATTGAAAGTTCAATAGGCCGGGAGGGCCATACGAATCCAAGGTGACACAGCAAAACGAATCAAGATTGCCGTTTTCGATACGATTTGCGCGCTGTGTCCCTTCCTCTGCCGCGACATTATCTTCCTTTCCCCTTACACCAGCCCTTCGAAATCCTATCCTATCGCCCCCAATCCTCAAGGCCCTGTAAGATCCGCTGAGATACAGGGCTTACAGTCGATCCCTTTTTCGGTTTCCTCCAACCAAAGAGACGCATAATTTGGGATGAAGTGAACTCCTCCTTCCTTTGTTATGAAGAGATTCATTGTGTAAAGGGAAGCGCTAAAAATTCGAAGGTCCGTACGCGGGCGAATTGATAATCAGGAGTCAGACCAATATTTTTTCAATCACTTACGTGCTCAAGATCAAAATGCACATTCTCAGCTGGCCAACTTTTATTAAACATTACCCAAAAAAAATCACTTGAGGGTATATTTTTGGAGACCCATTTTCACCCTTAATGGGCGGGAGAGATACCCGCAAAGGTGGGTCTTTCCACACTCATTCTGAAACACTGTAGCAGCGGAGTGGAATCGTCTGATACACCTGTACTCCCTCCACCCGTCCCTCCTCTTGCCCGCTCTGGCACTCTAATATCAGACTTTTACGGGAGTCAATCCTCTCAGATCTGCGTCTTGATGTGGCGCATGATGCCTATGCGGCAATGAGAGTGTAAGCGATTGTATTCATGACCCCAATGCAATTCTTTGCGATGCTGTGGGGACGCCATTGATATGCCTGGCCATCGACTAAGAATCCTAATTCCAAGCCACCTCAATCTCCCTTCGTAATCAAATATTCCCGTCAACTGCCGTTTGGTACTTGACCTGCTAAAAAGTGTGCGTACTTCCAAGCCGCCCAGAAATCTGGAAGTGCCTTTCAGGGCCACCGCCGAGGTGGATTACCTCGTCCTCTTGTGCCCTCGAAGTGTGTCCAGCGGCTCCGGAATGTTTAAGAGGATCGGAAGGAAGATAAAACGAACTCATGAGGAAGACGGCAATGCAGGCCCTTACGATTAACGCTCTCGTAAATTAGAAAACCAAAGGTTAAAAAAGGAGACCTTCATGAACATCAATGGGGTAGTAAATCTAGAAAGGCGAACCAGCCTCAAGAGGCAATTGACGTCACTCACAGTGGCGTTGCTGTTTCTTGCCTTACTGGCCTCGACCGGCACGGTCATGGCCCAGGGGCCAATTTCACCAACGCAGTTTGACATCACGGGCTTCCTCCAGGAGGCCACGCTGACCACGGCTGGTGACGCCCATTCCGGCGGCACCCTGAAGGTCAACGGCCATGTGGTGATTGTGCCCCGGGAAACGATCGTGATTTTTCCCGCCAACGCGCTCACATGGGAGGAAGTCTTCGCTCAAGCCCCCGCTCCTTATACCGGAGTGGCAACGGGCATGGCTCGGGCCGACGTTCCGACACCCCTCACCACGTACGAGGTGGAGGCGGTGGGCAACCGTGTGGGTGACACCTACATTGCCGGGCTCATCTACATCTCCCAGCAGGGCCTGAACAACGGTGCGGGCTTCATCAACTTCATCGACTACAGCATCGGCGAGATGCGAGTCGGCGGCGTGATCGGTGATTCGACAACCGGTAACCGGCTGCGCATCAACGACCCGACCGGAAAGTTCGGGCGGGTCTGACGGGTGCCTTTACCGGAAGCTTCTCCACCAACGATCCGGTCGCTGCGCCGGGCGCATTCCCGGACGCGACCAAACAGGCGCCCTTCGAGGTGGGTGACTACATCAGCTTCGCGGGAACGCTTGTCACCGACGCCGCCACTCCCACCGCAGGACCGTGGCCGGCTAACGGAACCGCCGGCACTTACATTTCGGCGCACACCATCACCAGTAACGTCGCCATCTTCACCATGCCGGGAACCAATCCGGTCTATGTCGAGACCGATGTGTTCCTGATCGGTACCGGAGGACTGACCGTCCTCGGCGGCACCGAAGCGACGGTCCGAACGAGGTTCGAGGGAATGACGACCGACCCGACCCGGACCATCCACCTCTATGGAATCGATTTGAATGCCCTCACCGGAGCCACCTCCGACCGTGACTGGGGCACCATCGGCGTAGATCCTGGCCCACCCGCGGGCGCGGTCAGAGGACGTTGGCGCTTCCGTCCCCCGTGTGCACCCTTTGGGACCGTTG
>JAIQFY010000064.1 GCA_020072965.1 Terriglobia bacterium
GCACCTTCGGATTGTGCTTCTGCAGCACCTTCGTGATCGCCGATGTCAACGTCGTCTTCCCGTGATCAATGTGCCCGATCGTCCCAATGTTGACGTGCGGCTTGGATCGATCAAATTTCTCCTTCGCCATGGCGGTCTCTCCTCAGTCAACTCGACTTTAAATTTATATTAGAGTGATTCGATCTTACCCCGAAGCTGGCACCCACTGTGATGCCGTGTCTCGCATTTGTCGTGGGGTGGATCCGATTCGCACCCACGACAAATCGCATCCTGTGTGCGCCACCCGTGAACTTCAAATCCTGGAGCCGCAGACCAGGATTGAACTGGTGACCTCGTCCTTACCAAGGACGCGCTCTACCGACTGAGCTACTGCGGCCCAATATCCGCCGATTCAAACGTCATCCCAATTCCTCAGAGACGACCCGCCGGGTCGTTTTCGCTCAAATCCTGGAGCGGGAGACGGGACTCGAACCCGCGACCAACAGCTTGGAAGGCTGTGACTCTACCAACTGAGTTACTCCCGCCTGCTTTTTCGTCACCCACTCCCAGTCCACATTCCGCAATCTAAAATCCGCAATCCTAGAGCTGGTGGACAGGGGAGGATTCGAACCTCCGTAGCTCCAGAGAGCGGCAGATTTACAGTCTGCTGCCATTAACCACTCGGCCACCTGTCCCCTTGGTCCGGGAGTGCCGCTCCGACACCACAACTCATCTCCAATCGCTCGAACAAAAAACAGACGTGGGATGATGAGGTCCAAAACCGCTTGGGAATGGGTTCGACAAAAAAACGGTGATTGATCCCTGTGAGGGCTCTTAAGAAGTAAGGCACTCGATACCGCAACACGTGCTTCTTCAAAAACCAAAGCGTAACGACCGTTACCGCCGCCCGAGGAAAAAAGTTAGAAGCCCATTCATCGAAAAAGAACCGTAATGGGCCTTTCAATCCACCCCTTATCAAACCATTGCGTCTGCCGCCCAAATCGCTCGCGAAAACTTGGAGCTGGCGAAGGGATTTGAACCCCCGACCCTCTGATTACAAATCAGATGCTCTACCAGCTGAGCTACGCCAGCAGTCAACTCCAACTCATCGCGAGCGCTCGACCCCGCCGCTTTTCGTCGGTCCCCCTACCGACACCTCTCCGTGGGTAGGGACAAAGCAAATAAATTACCATACACAAAGATTTTTTGTAAACAACATTTTTGGGGGACCCTGCGGTTACCCGGGGGTGACCGGGGGGAGACTTTGGCCTTTCTTCTCCCGACGCTGTCGCACGACCTCATACATCAGGATCCCGGCAGCCACGGACACGTTTAGCGATGCGATGACCCCGGGGCGCTGCACGGGCAATGAAACCGTCAAATCACAGTGTTCCCGCACAAGGCGGCGTATCCCCTCGCCCTCGCTCCCAAACACCAGGGCGACCGGCAGGGTCAGGTCCACTTCAGTCCATCCCATCTTTGCTTCGGCTTCAACCCCGATAATCCAGATATTGGACTTCTTGAGTTCTTCCAAAGCCTGAACCAGATTGCCGACCCGAACCACCGGTACCAGTTCCAACGCCCCCGACGCGGCCTTGGCGACCGTGGGCGTAAGCCCTACGGCCCGCCGTTCCGTGATCACGATGCCGTCCGCACCTGCACACGCCGCTGTGCGGACCACCGCACCCAGATTGTGAGGATCTTCGACCTGGTCCAGCACCACGAAAAAGGCGGGGTCTTCCTTCGCGGCGAGCACATCCTCCAAGGAGGCGTACTTCTTGGTTCCACAAACTGCCACCACACCCTGATGTGCTTTCGACTGCGCCAATCGGTCAAGTGCAAAATTCTTCTCAAACCGCAGCGCGACTGATTGATCCCGTGCCAGGCCGAGAATCACCTGCAGCCGGGCTGAACGCGACCCCTGGGCCACATGCAATCGTTCAACGGGACGGCTGCGGGAACGCAACAGCGTCTCAACCGCATGAATTCCATATACTACTTCCATGGTAGTCCTGAAAAACCCTTTTCGCGGCGATCCACTCAAATAAAGCATGTTAACATATCGCATGCCACTGACGAAGTTCGCCGGCTTCGACTGGAGAGAGCTGCGCCGACTCTCAAAAGGCCTCCGTTTTTTTCCCACCCGCTCAACGAGGCATGAAAGAGATCGCTTCCGCGTGGCACGGTGCCTCGTCATGACCGGGATGCTCGTCTCTTGCCCGTTCCGCCTCCCCGCCTCCGACAAATCCCCTTTCACAAACCAGGAACAGCTGGAATACGTCGTCAAATGGGATCCGCCGGGATGGATGTTCTTCATACCCGAAGTTACGGCAGGCAAACTTGCCTTTACTGTCAAAGAAGGTGCTGCTGACGAAGGCAGCCTTGTCCATCGCTTCCAAGGCTCCGCCATCTCGACGTCTTCCCTGCTCAAAGTAAACGACATTTTTGATTCCGCCAGCCAGGGAACGGATTTGTGCTCCCTCCGCATGTTGAAGCGCACTCATGAAGGAAAGCGTCATCGCGAAGTTGAAGTTCAAATCGACAGGGAGAAGAAAACTGCCCGGGTCGTTGAAAAGGATTTGGGCGTGGACCCTCCCAAGACCCTCAGGGACGATACGATCAAGGATTTTCCGGTTTGCGCAACAGATCTGCTGGGGGCTCTTTACCGGGCAAGGTTATTCCCCTTCCAGCCGGGCGGAGTCTACCAGATTCTCCTGACCGACAATGGTCGCACCCAGGAAGTCACGCTCAAACCGATCCAGAAGGAATATATCAAGAATGAGGCCGGATCCTTTTCAACGCAAAAAGTTGAAGTGCAATCTTTCTTCGGCGGGCTGTTCAAACAGAGGGGGGCGTTCTACATCTGGTTTACTGAAGACGCGCGCCATCTTCCAGTGAAGTTCGAAATGAAGGTGAAGCTCGGAAAAGTATATGGAAATCTCGTTAAGGTCCAGGAGTAAAGGGTCGATTCATCGCGCCTGCTGATGAGTCGAATTCCACCACCAGAAGGTGGCGGAACCTTCAGACTCAGCCTACCAACAGGCAATCCTCAACATGGAAATCCCCCCACCGGCAGATGGTGGATTGTTCAATTCCCACCTCTCGGGAAGGCCGGATGTTAAGACGTGTCGCTTGTGAGCAATGGAATCAGAAGAAAGTCCCATGTTCCTCCGAAAAGGATTGGCTGAGACTCCTCAAGAAGGAGCGGCGACTGGGCTTGGAGGCGGTATTTGAACTATCCCCCGACTGTCGTCGGGGGGATTGAAAACAACTGAAGGGGCGGCTCCATTAGGCCGAATCTGAAGGTTCCCCCAACTACCGTTGGGGGGATTGTCGGGTTTAGCGTCATCTACTACATCATTGTGTCAGGAGGGGTTACTGCCCCCGGTACCAGGCCGGGTATCCTCAAGGAAATCGAAGGGAGGCATCCTGCAACAGCCGGATGAGAGAAGGAGGTACCCACATTTTTGCCGCCTCCCAAGAAGAACTTCAATGAATCGGAGTCAAGCTCTTTGAAGCTTCCAAGCTCCCCAGGACCTCCTCCAGATGTTGGACTCTCCCCTATCGCTTATTTCGTCAGCAGTTTAAACATCCATCCGCCGTAGACGTCTGACCAGGCATGGGCGATCATGCCGGGCCGCAGGTTCTTGCGCCAAGCCGCGAGCACGCCATACAGCACGCCGAGCCCCGTGATGACAACGACCTGTTTTGTCCCCTGATACGCATGACCGATTCCGAAGACAACGGCTTGCGCCAGCACGGCCAGCACGATGCTGCCCGTCAACGCCTGAAACTGCTTCTGGAAGTAACCCCGAAAGACGATCTCTTCACAGACACCCGCCGACACCGACAAGACGCACCACAGCATGATCTCCAGCGCGCCTTGAGGGAGGAGGGCGTCGATGGGTTTCGCATGACTCGCCCCCAGCACGTTGTGCATCAATTGGGCCGCCTCTTCCCAGACAAACCAGAAAGGCGCGGCAATAACGAGGTCAAGCCAGACGTCTTTCCAGCTTTTCCATCTCCCCCCGGCGAGTTCAAGGATCCCAATCCTTTTCTGCTGGTGCAACCCCACCCAAACGTAGTAGACCAGAGCCCATTCGAGGACAATCATAAATACGTAGACCGGAGCCATGGCTGGATGCTCCGGCGTCGCGCTCGGGCCGGTGCCTGGCCGGTGTTGCATGTACGCCCCGCCGGCAGCCAAGCCCACCTGAATCAGGAGAAATATCAGCGTATGGCGCAAGGGGGCGACCAGGGGACGGTCGGGCGTGGGGCGTGAGGGTTCAAGTGCGTCGGTGGCCATGGATTCTCCTTAAGGTCGGGCTCGAGGTGTCTGGGATTTGCGATCTGGGGGCCGAAGAGCCAATTTATGGCGCGGTGGGGCGTGAGGATTCTTGCGGCGGGTGGATTTGGAAACCCCTGGACGCGTGTGCTTTTCTCTATCCATGCGCGCGCGCAGCCTCCGGATTGATTCGTCGCACGATCTCACGTGACCCCCCAGGGAGAGGATGCCCATCCGCAGGGTAAGGTGAACGTGAAAATCCGGGGGTGGCAGCTCATCGGGATAGTGCGGATCCGCCTCTACCCAGTAACGCTCCAGCCGGCGCAACGCCTCCAGTTTCCGGTTGAAATCGTCCCGCAGAACGGTGAAGAACCGCAGGGTCTGTTTCAGATCCCCCAGTTCGTCCATCAAATAGATCTGCGCCAGATAGGCAAACCGTTCGTCCCCGATTTCCGGCCCCTTGGCGAGCCAGTCCCGGAGCGCCCGCCGCCCGGCCGTCGTCGTTTCATAAACGCGTCGCCCCGGCCCACGGCTCGAGACGGCCTGGCAGCAGCGGGCCCAGCCGCGTTTTTCGAGCCGCTTGAGAGTGGGGTAGATCTGGCTCAGTTCCGCGGCCCAGAAGTAGTCGATCCGCTCGTCAAACACCTTTTTCAAATCGTACCCGCTCGCCGGCTGGCGGAGGAGTCCAAGCAGAATGTGTTCCAGGCTCATGAAACCACTATATAACTATTTATATAAATGTCAACTGTTTTTGAATGTGTCGTCCACCACGCGGGACAGCACTCCAAAGCACTTTGACAGGCGGAATGCAGCTCAGCCGGAGAACGCGTAGTTCTTCTTGCGGGGGGCGGGCAGCGGGTCGATTCAAACTGCGTGGGAGCTCATGGCGAGAGTAAACAGCAAAAACTGGGAGTGTTTTGGGATGAGGGGGGGGTTACACCATGAGCGGGCAGCGCGTCGAGAGGATGGTCCCTATGCTCTGAGCACTCTTACCTGAGTGTGAAATACCGGTCGGCCGATGGGTTGGATTCTCTTGTTCCGCCGGGGTCAGAAATGATCGGGTGATTTCTAGTACGGGCTTCCCTCGGGCCAGGTCGACAGCGGCAGACAATCGCTTTGGCGGCGTCTTTAGCCAGTACCTGAGGAGGGAGGGAACGTTCATCGTCCGCGTCTATTCCTCCTTCGTCTCAGGTTTGATTGATTCGGGTGCACGTTAATCTTCATGCGTCGCTTGTTCCGATTCCCTTTCCGGACGTTGGGCCCACACCCGTTCACATTCATAAAGGCGGTCGCCCGCTGCATCCAGCCGGTCCACTTTGCTTCCGGGCTTTTTTAGGGCTTGCACTCTCGTAGGCTTTCTCCCTCCTGGAAGATCCGCAAGCGCCAGTCTGGGCCGACAACGTACTCTGATTCAGGGCTTTCGCTTCGCATCGCGCTGCGTAAATGTTTCTACGTTGGCCTGCTCCAGCGGCACCTGAGCAAATGGAAATACCGATTCTTCGGTCGGGGTCAGCCGGGACAGGATGTCAGCGGCCGAATTCGATAGAAAGTAATCCAGGGATCTCTTCAAAAATTCCTCCTGCTGGGCTTTAAGCTTTTCCGCCATAATTCGCAACTCGATTTCCTCACGATGCATGGTCTCACCCCCTTTCGAATAGATTCTGGGCTGATTTTGAGAACAGGTTCATGCTGCCGGAGCGCAATCCACCATCTGGAGCTATGCGATCGGCGGACACCGGTCACTCATCAACCCCGGGAGTGTCCGCCCATGTCGCCCGTCTCCAGAATCTGCGACAATTCTAAGTCTATACCCGGTGCAGTAGATAGCTATGTGTCGCCCATCACATTCCGGCTGATCCCGGGAAGACCGCGCTTAGCCGCATCCTATATTGGACCTCAGGTTTGTTACAAGAAAGTGACATTGATGAAGGATTCATGACCACGAATGGGGGGACGCATATTCGGATTTCATTCCAGTCAAACTGGCAGGGGCGTCTGCCTCGACATCTCGCCGGGCGTGAACGCTCAATCTGCCACGCTTCTTCCCCAAAAACAAAACGCTCCGGGTTCTGGTAGCAGATCCGGAGCGTCTTACAATCATTGAGAATTGATGACTGAGATTATTTCATTTTGCCATGGGCATGTATTCCCGGTCCAGGCGAAGCTCGGTGGGGGGCTTTTTGATCTGGCCGACCATGGTCATCCGGTCGATCTTATCTTGCAAGCGCATGATCCCGTAAAGCAAAGCCTCCGGGCGCGGCGGACAGCCGGGGATATAGACATCGACGGGAACGATCCGGTCCACCCCCTGCAACACCGCGTAAGTCGGGAAGGGGCCTCCACAGCTGGAGCAGGCGCCCATGGAGATGCACCACTTGGGATCGGGCATCTGGTCCCAGACGCGGCGCAGCACGGGACCCATTTTCAAGGCCACCGTTCCCGCCACAATCATCAGGTCGGACTGCCGGGGGGAAGGGCGAAAAACCTCAGCCCCAAAGCGGGCGATGTCGAACCGGCTGGCACCCGTCGCCATCATTTCAATGGCACAACACGCCAGCCCGAAGGTCATGGGCCAGAGGGCGGACTTGCGCGCCCAGTTCACGACCTGGTCGACGGTCGTCACCAGGAAGTTTCTTTCCGCGGAAGGGTCTACATAAGAATACGGATCCATTCGTTTAATAGCCTCAATTCTCTTCGCTTCGGGATCAATACATCCCGCCCCGCAATCATCCGCGCCGCTGTGCTACACCCATTCCAAGGCGCCTTGCTTCCAAAGCCAGATAAAACCCACTACCAGGATGCCCAGGAAAACGAGCATTTCCATTAATCCAAATAGGCCCAGAACGTCATACCGAATGGCCCAGGGAAAAAGGAACACAGTCTCCACGTCGAATACGACGAACAGGATGGCGACGATATAGTAACGGACCGTATATCGCTCGCGAGGCTGGTAGACGGGATCGACACCACATTCGTACGGGCTGAGTTTTGCCTTATGAGGATCGCTCGGCCGGATCAACCGGAGTAGGGCCAGTGTGACGAGGGGAAAAAGGCAGCCGAGCGCCATGAACATCAGGATCGGGATATAATTCTTGGGCATTCAGGGTCCTTTCGGATAGAGGGTCCAGCCCGCGGACACAAGTTCGCTATTCTAATTCTTTTTGCGGGATTTAGGCAATCTGAAATGTGGAAGCAGACATCCCGTTTGCCTTGGTTCGGCTTGCTCTAGGATTGCGGAAAGAAGAAAACCTCGTCTCGCTCAATGGGCAGACGAGACGTCTGCCCCACCTTCAGTGGCCGGTCTTGCCGTGGATGAGATCCAGAGCATGCGGGAGCAGATCCTGGATGGCGTCGAGACACTCAGCCACTCCCTTCGGGCTCCCGGGTAGATTAACGATGAGAGTTTCCCCGCGGACTCCGACCAGGGCCCGTGAAAGAAACGCAAAGCGGGTTTGGTGGCTGGATTCGGCCCTCATCAACTCGGCCAGTCCCGGGACATTTTTGTCGATCACTGCCTGAGTGGCCTCCGGCGTCACATCCCGCGGCCCCAGACCCGTCCCGCCGGTAGTGACGATCAAATCGACGGTTCGAGAGCCGGTAATGGCCTTCAGTCGATCGGCAATGCGGCTGACTTCATCCGGAACTACTTCGGTCGAGACGACCTGATACCCGAGTTTTTCGAGTTTCTCCTTTGCGGCGGCGCCCGAGAGATCCTGCCGGGTGCCGGCAGCGACAGAATCACTGATCGTGATGACGGCGGCGCGTCGCGTTGGATTCATGAGAATTTTAAGCAGCGAATTACCGGCCGAGAATTTGAAGCCAAAAGGGATCACCAGGCTCGCTGGCCTGCCCTCCCATCGAGGGTCAATCGATAGGGGGAAGGGCAATCCTTAGCGTTTCCCCTCGTCGAGCTGGCGCATGCCTTCCATGAGCAGCCCCTGGGTGGAGTTCTGGACGCTTTGCTGTTTTGACTCGGCTCCGAATTGAATTTTGAAGTCGCCATCCCCCCAGGTCAATATGCGATACACGGCCGAGTCGCCCCGGAGGTTTCCGGACTCCGCGTCATAAATCTGCCCTTCGCGAAAATAAAGCACGGCGGATTCTCCCTGGCGCGCGAGCGAGAGGGCTCCGGTCTTCCTCCCGATTTCCAGAACTTGGATGAGGTCGACCGGACCCATATCGGCGAGTCGTCCGCCTATCGCCCCATCCTCAACCGACATGGACTCCAGGCGGTGTTGCTGCATGCGGGAGAGAATGGTCTTCAACCGCTGCCGCGCATCGGCCGCAAAGAAAGGCTTTTCGATGATTTCGTCGGGGACCAGATCAAGGGGTCGGATTTTCTGTTCATATTCCGCCCGCGTGGCCAGCAACACGAACGGCACATCGCGGTGTGCGGGGTACTCCTGGAGCTTCCGAAAAAGCTGGATGCCATCCATGATCGGCATACTGAAATCGGCCAGGACCAGGTCCGGGTGCGAATCTCGCACCTTGAGAAGCGCGTCCGCTCCGTCCGAGGCCGTGCTCACATCGCAGCCCAGACCCTGCAGGATGGAGTGGAGAATCCGGACAATCGAGGAGTTATCATCGGCCAGCAAAACTTTTGCTCGTGACATGAATTTGTCCTGTGACTTGAATTCCAGCAGCGTTATCGGATCGATCAGTCCCCTCCCGCGCGCAGCGGTCAAGGAGTTCTACGGCCTTTTTTAACCCCCACTTCCCTCAAACCAGGACTATCACTTCCTGGGAGCCCCCCGGCGGTACACTCCACTCCGCCCCCCACGCTTCTCGATCAGATGGATTTCCCCGATCTCCATGGAGCGATCAATGGCCTTGCACATGTCGTAAATCGTCAGCGCCGCCACCGACGTGGCTGTGAGCGCTTCCATCTCCACCCCGGTTTCGCTCTTGGTCGTGGCGGAGCTCTCGATTTCAATTCCGCGCTTTTGAAACCGGCATTGGACATCGACCTGGGTCAAAAACAGCGGATGGCACATGGGAATCAGGTCCGAAGTCCGCTTGGCGGCCAGGATTCCAGCAATCCTGGCGACTTCAAGAGGATTTCCCTTGGGAGCCCTCAAGTTGCGGATGGCCGAGAGTGCGGCGGGTGAAATCTTAATAAAACCGTGTGCCCGCGCTGTCCGGAGGGTCACAGGTTTCTGGCCAACTTCCACCATGCGGGCCTGGCCGCGAGCATCGTAATGCGAAAGTCTCTTGGGCATGGGATGAAATGACTCCAGCGACCGATCGACGGAAAACTCCGCCTAAAACGAAGGCACCAGGATTTTCACACACTCTTCTTCTTTGAACTCTGCCTGTTTTTCCGGGGCAATCAAGAAACAATTCGAACGCGCCAGGCCAGCGAGGTCAGAAGAGCCTCTCCAACGCACTGTGCTTACATAAACGTCACCATTCCGGATTTCGAAATGCGCGGGCAGGAAGCCGCGTCTTCCGGTCGGCTGTTTGAATGTATTTTCAAGGCGCGCATTCAGGATCGAAGGCACCCGGGGTTCCCCGCCTGAAAGCATGTCGACGAGCGGCGCCACGAACAGATGATAAGTAACAATGGCCGACACCGGATTGCCCGGAAGCGCAAAGACGAACCGATGACCCCGCGTCCCGAAGACGGCGGGTTTTCCCGGCCGGATGGCCACCGCGTCAAAACAAAACTCCACCCCGGATTCCTTCAACACCGGCTCAACAAAATCATATTTTCCGGCAGAGACTCCTCCCGTCAGCAGCAGGCAATCACTCGATTCAAGGCCGTCGTGTATCTTCTGCCGGAGATCTTGAAGGTCGTCCCGCGCAATTCCCAACAGATTTGCGGCGGCACCCGACTTCCGGGCCATCGCCAGGAGAGCATAACTGTTCGAATTACGAATTTGATTCTGTCCCGGTTCATTTTCAAAGGACACCAGTTCATCGCCGGTCGCGAGGATCCCCACTCGCGGTTTGTTGAACACCCATGGTCTTCGAACGCCAATACTCGCGGCGAGCGAGATCTCATGAACCTCGATCGAGCGGCCGCGCGGCACGAGCACATCCCCCTTTCGTGCTTCATTGCCGCGGAACGAGACATTCGTGCCGGCGCTCAGACTCTTTTTGATTCTGATCCTGCCTGAATCGAAGGCGTCGGCCCGAAGGTTCGCCGGAGCGGGGCCAAGGGATTCGACTTCCTCCACCATGACCACCGCATCCGCGCCGGGGGGAATGGCCGCCCCGGTCATCACCTGGGCAGCTTCCCGCGCACCGATCCGGGGAGGACTGGCATCGCCGGCCTTGCTCTCACCGATGACACGCAATTCCACGGGGACATCCTGGACGTCGGCGCTTCGAAGGGCGTATCCGTCTTTGGTGGAGCGGTCAAAAGGCGGCTGATCGGTGTCGGCACAGAGGTCTTCGGCCAGCACCCTGCCCAGCGCTTCTTCGAGAGCCACCCGCTCCAGTCCCAGCTCGCCCCGCTTTGCTAGGCAGGTATCGATAACCTTCTGTCTGGCTTCGTCAACGGAAATCATGCTTCAACCCGAGTAAATAGTCCCAATAATGATAGCATTTTTTATTGTTTGGAACGCGAACGAACACTAATGAACACCGAGAAGACATTGAGTGAGTTCATTCTACCCCAGAATTGGGCAGAAATTATCAAAAGCGCGGAGACTTCTTCTTTGCTTGCTTAGAATCTTCCCACGCGGTTACAGCTCACGACTGAACGACCCTTGCCTGATTTCTTCTTTCGAATATCCCCTCTCCCAATGCATGGATGGAGCACCCAGTCCAACCACGGTTCATCTCGGCATTCACGCTCGATGGTTACCATTCAATTCCCAAGTCTTGGTCGCCTTTCGATCGTTATCAAACACCTTTCGGCAGAATTCAGGTTTCGGACCGAAGTTTAACAATAGCCCAACCTCGTATGGGGTCGACCGTAGATAGTTTAACAATTGCGCCTCGTCTTCTTCCATTAGACAGCGCTTGGCCTTAAGTTCGACAATCACCGCGTTCTCGACCACGAGGTCGGCATAGTATTCTCCAACGATTTCTCCTTTGAAGAAGACGTCGATCTTAGCTTGCTTTTCAACTTTGAGACCTGCCCGCCGAAGTTCCGTAGCCATCGCGTTCAGATAAACTTTCTCAAGAAACCCATACCCCAGCTTGTGGTAAACCTCTTTGAAAAATGCACGAAGTATTCTGCTGGTGACCTCTTGAAGTTTCAGGTTGGATTGAAACTTACACATAGCGACCTCCGCGATTCGACAAAGAAGGGCGCAGAAACTCCCTTTGCGCTCCTTCAACTGAGTTCTGAAATGGCAGGTGCATGGAAAGATCGCTTCTCAATTCGATGAAGAATGGGCTTCAAACCCCAGCGATTAAGAAGGTCAGATCTGCACTCCGTCTAATTCGCGTTTGTCAGTGTCAAAGGGGGGTAGATAAAATCGCAGAAAAATTATATCACTCTTATACCATCAGTCCAAAAATCTTTGCCTCGTGCAAGAGGATGGTTTGGTTCCGTTCGGGGCCGGTTGAAATCATGGCGATTTCCATTTCGGTCAGCTCCGAGAGGGCGAGGAGATAGTCCTGGGCCTTTTGGGGCAGGGCTTCGCGGGAGGTCAGACCCAGGGTCGGCGACTGCCATCCTGGAAATACCCTGTAAACGGGTTCGACATTTTCGAGCACGCTTGATTCGCACGGCATCTCCTTGAGGTCAGAGTTCCTGTAGCGATATCCCGAGCAGATCGGAATCTCCTCCAGCGTGTCGAGGACATCAATCTTTGTTATGGCCAAGGCATCAATCCCGTTGATGCGCCCGGCGTACCGCGCCGCCGGCACATCAAACCAGCCGCAGCGGCGGGGCCTGCCGGTCGAAGCCCCGTACTCGCCGCCCCGCTGACGGATTTGCTCTCCCAGGGGAGTCTTGATTTCCGTCGGGAACGGACCGCCCCCGACTCGTGTGGCGTAGGCCTTGGCCACTCCGATCACTCCGTCAATCCGGGTGGGGGGAACGCCGGTTCCCGTGCACGCACCGCCCGCTCCGGCACTCGAGGAAGTGACGAAGGGATAGGTTCCGTGGTCCAGATCCAGCATAATGGCCTGAGCGCCTTCAAACAAGATCCTCTTTCCTGCTTTCATCGCCCCCGCCAGCCAGGCCGCCGTGTCGGTGGCGTAGGGTTTCAATTTCTCAACGAGGGCCATGACCTGATCCAGGATCGCCTGAGCATCGAGCGGCTCAGCCTGGTAGAGCGTCGTCAGCAGTGCATTCTTGGTCTTGACGTTCTCAAAGATACGCTCTCGCAAGACTTCCGGATGAAAGAGGTCACAGACACGGACCCCACTGCGGGCGGCCTTGTCTTCATAGCAAGGACCGATGCCTCGAAAGGTGGTCCCGATCTTCTTGTCGCCGAGCGCCCTTTCAGTGGCTACCTCAATGGCGCGGTGATACGCCAAGATCAAGTGGGCCCGGGTCGAGATGAATAGCCGTCCTCGCAACGAAATTCCCAGGGCCTCCAGTTGTGAAATCTCGTTGAGCAGATATTCCGGATCGATGACAACTCCGTTGCCGATGACACACTCTTTGTCGGGATGAAGGATGCCGGTGGGGATGAGATGCATGACGAACTGCCGGTCGCCAATCCTCACGGTGTGCCCGGCATTATGTCCCCCCTGGTAGCGCGCCACCACGTCAAAGCGGTCGCAGAGGAGGTCCACCATCTTCCCCTTACCCTCGTCGCCCCATTGTGCGCCGACAATCACCATATTCGACATAGGTTCCAAGCCTCGCTTCTGGTCCACTCACCCTCGGCCGCGTTCCACACCCCACGCTCACCCTGTAATCAAACGGACCTTCCCCCGGGGGAAAAAGTCTAAGCAACACGAGACCTGGGGAACACCAACTACCCGCGCCGTCCCCTCAATTGAGGTGGCGCTCCAGCATTCGGACGACATTATCTTTACTCGTATTTCCGACGATCTGATCCTTGACCTGTCCACCCTTGAAAAGAATGAGCATGGGGATGCCGCGAACATTAAACCGCTGCGAGATCGCCATGTTTTCATCCACGTTCACCTTGCCTACCTTCACTTTGCCCTGATACTGATCCGCAACGGCCTCTACTGTCGGAGCCAGCATCCGGCAGGGGGCGCACCACTCAGCCCAGAAGTCGACCAGGACCGGCACATCGGCTTTCAACACTTCGTCATCAAAACTCGTATCAGTGAAGTGAAGGATATTAGGATTGTCAGACATCAGTTCCTCCCAATGAATTCATAAGAAGACCAAGAATCAACGCATTAGTCTTTTCCTGGACTGAACCCGGGTCAACCCACGCCGGTGCTCAAGGGTTCCAGATCTCAAAATGTCTCTACGGGGCGCGCCGCGACAGTAAGGATTCGTAGAGTTTGACGTACTGGCGGGCAGAGGCACCCCACGAGAAGTCCTTGGTCATCCCCGCGCGCATTAACCGGTGCCAGGCCTCACGGTCCTTGTAAATCTCCAAGGCATCGCGAACGGCCGCCGCCATGGCAGAAGCAGTGTACTCGTGGAACTTGAATCCAGTCCCCTGGCCTGTGGAGGGACTAAAGGGCTCAACGGTATCGTCCAGTCCGCCCGTGGCACGTACCACAGGAACGGTGCCATATTTTAGACTATAGAGTTGGTTCAGTCCACAAGGTTCATACCGCGAGGGCATCAGGAAGAGATCCGCTCCGGCCTCAATTTTGTGAGCCAATTTGTTGTCGAAAGCCAGCTTCAAGCCAAACTGCTGAGGGTGGGTGGTGGCAATCCGCTGCAACAAGGATTCATACTTCGGCTTGCCGGAACCCAACACGACGAACAATGGGTTCATCGCCAAAATCGATTCAATTCCCTCCGAGATCAAATCGAAACCCTTCTGGTCATCCAGCCGGGAGATGATGCCAATCAAAGGACGATTCAGTTGCCCTGGCAGGCGGAACTCCTGGAGCAGATCGAGCTTGCATTCGAGCTTGCCATCCAGGGATTCGGGTGTGTACTTCTTGACGATGAAAGGATCAATGGCTGGAGACCAATCGGCGTAATCGATCCCATTCAGAATCCCATGGACATCCGCCGCCCGGCTTCGAACGACACCCTCCAGCCCGTGCCCGAACTCGGGGGTTTGAATTTCCCGACTGTACCTCGGGCTCACCGTGGTAATGGCATGGGCCAGCGCAATTCCGCCCTTCAAATAGTTCACCTTTCCGTAGTACTCGAGCTCTCCGATATGAAACGACGACTTCGGCAATCCGGCCGTTTTCATGACGGCGGCATCGAAGAGGCCCTGATAACCCATGTTGTGAATGGTAAAAACCGTCTTTAGGTTCTTTAAGGACGGGGCGTCGCGGGATTCGTACTTCAGGATCACCGGGACCGGGGCAGACTGCCAGTCATGACAGTGGATGAGGTCGGGGGGTGTTGAGGATCGTCCGGCAAATTCAATGGCGGCTCGGGAGAAAAGCGCAAACCGCTCCGCGTTGTCCGGAAAATCCACACCCTTCTCGCCGTAAAATTCTTCGCGGTCGAAGTATTCCGGGCAGTCCACAAAATAAATCGACTCGCTGTGGGTAGGGGACTCGGGGGCCCGCCAAATGGAGCAGATCTTCGCCCGGCCTCCCATCGGAATGGAAAATTCCGGCGCGACTCTTAAGAGCCGGTCGAGAGAAATCTTGCGATAGCGCGGGATCAAGACATCTACTTCATGCCCCATTTTTGCAATAAATTTCGGCAGGGCCCCCATCACATCCGCCAGCCCGCCGGTCTTTGCGAAGGGAACACACTCAGAAGCGACCAATAAGATCCGCATAAGAATCCCGCTCAACTTTTCCGGGCAGAGGTCTCCGCTGGAATGGCAGGCCCGGTCCACTCCGATCGAATCCCCCGCACCCTGCTGTTGCACTGTGATCGGAGCCGACGTAAGGTACAGAACAGAAAAGGCACTGTCAAGATGAATGGTTCCCGCGGCTTCAACGGGCGCCATAAACTTTTGTGTTATCATGAATTTCGATGGGGAAAAAATTCAGACCCTCGGCCCGGCCCAGGCTAGGCCAGCATTTCCTGACCGACACGCGGATGCGCGACCGGGTCGTCTCCAGCTTGCATTTGCAGCCTTCTGATACAGTAGTCGAAATCGGCGCCGGCCGTGGCTTTCTCACCGAGGCCCTCGCCCCCCACGTTAAGAAACTCTGGGCCATTGAAATGGATCCGCGGTGGGTGGTAATGCTCAAAGCCGCATTCCTCGATTCCAAGCGCGTTGAAGTGATCGCTCAAGATATCTTGAAGGTAGACTTCCACCATTTTGAACCCGCCGGCGAACCTAAGGTCGGCTTTCGCGTGGTCGGCAATCTGCCGTATTACATCAGTTCGCCCATCCTCTTCCGTCTTTTCGAGTCCGCCGATCTCATTCGAGACGCCACTCTGATGGTGCAACGAGAATTGGCGGAACGTGTCACCGCCACGCCCACGAGTAGAGATTACGGCTATGCGTCCCTGGTCACCCAGCTCTTCAGCAGGGTCGAGATGCTGTTTCCTGTGCCGCCGTCATCCTTTTCCCCGCCGCCACGAGTGCACTCTTCCGTGATTCGTCTGGTTATGGGTCCTCGCGCCAAGTCCCTGACGATCGACGATACCGGCTTGTTTTTGAAATTCGCGCAGCAGATATTCCTTGAAAAGAGAAAGACGTTGCTCAACAACCTGAAGCGATTCATCGTAAGGAACTCCCCCGCCACTCCCGCGCAACTTCAAGAAATTCTGGGGGAATGCTCCCTTGACCTCAAAGTCCGTGCAGAAAACGTTCCTCTCGAGTCCACCGCGCTGCTCTATCGTACCTTGCGGCATCGAGGTCTCTTGTGATAATTTACTCAAGTGAAACCACAATCCAGTGGAATCGGCCAAGGCAATGACTTGAAGAGGGCTGATTAGATTCGGAGTTGAAGGCTCATCCTCCTGAACCTCAGAACAGATGATCCTCATTCAGGCAGACCGGGATCAAGACCTGAATCCATTCGGAAGCCAGGAGACCGGAGAGCGGTCGTTAATAGAACCCCCGCCTCGGCGGGATCATCAACTTCTCTTCACATTGAAAGCTCTTAACTCCCTGTTTTCCTGGCTTCCTAATGATGGTTTGTATGCTTTTGTCGGTACAAATTCTGTTGATAAGTTACTAAAATCTACCCTGGGATTAGACATTGATATCCAATCAAAAAGTTGACATCATTCCGCTCGGCGGCCTCGGCGAATTCGGAATGAACATGATGTTTGTTCGATGCGGTTCCTCCGCCGTGGTCATCGATGCGGGACTGATGTTTCCGGATGACGAACTGCTCGGCGTGGACGTCGTCATTCCCGACATTACCTTTCTCAAGCAGCACCGCGACGAGATTCAGGCCATCCTGCTGACGCACGGTCACGAAGATCATATCGGGGCGCTGCCTTTTGTGTTGGCCGAGGTGGACGTTCCGGTCTATGGCACTTCCTTCACCCTGGCGCTCGTGAAGCACCGGCTGGAAGAACATGGATTGCTGGACTCCACGCGCCTGGTGGAGGTGGAGCCGCGTCAGCGGGTCACGCTGGGGGAGCTCGAAGTCGAATTTATTCAGGTGACTCATTCCATTGTGGATGCGGTGGCCCTGGCCATCACGACCCCCGCAGGGATCCTCGTGCATACCGGCGACTTCAAGATCGACCCCACCCCGATCGACCACAAGTGTTTTGACGCGGAGCGCTTTGAGGAGTACGGGCGCCGCGGCGTGCTGGCCTTGTTTTCTGACTCCACGAACGTCGAACGAAGCGGCAACACACCCTCTGAGCGGGCCGTTCATGCGCGGTTCGACGAAATCTTCTCGAAGGCCGAGGGCGCCATTGTCGTCTCATGTTTCGCGACTTCGCTCCATCGCCTCCAGATTGTGCTCGACACCGCGCACAAGTTTCATCGACAGGTTGCCTTCCTGGGGCGCGGGATGACGCAGATTTATCAGCTCGCGACGGAGATGGGGCTGCTGCATTTCGATCTTAACCTGTGCGTGCGTCCCGGCTATGAAAAGACACTGCGGCGGGAGCGGATGGTTTATGTGGCGACCGGCAGCCAGGGAGAACCCATGGCTGCCCTGGCCCGCATCGCGGTCGACGAAAACAAGCATTTCAAAATTGAGCATAAGGACACGGTCATCATCTCGGCGCGCATGATCCCGGGGAATGAGAAATCGGTTCTGCGCATGGTTAATCATCTCTATAAACGCGGCGCCGAGGTTTACTATGATGACGGCTCGCAGCCACCGATCCATGTGTCGGGTCATGCCAGCGCCGAGGAGCTCAAATGGATGATCCAGACCACCCGTCCCAGGTTTTTCATCCCGGTGCACGGGGAATACCGGCAACTGATGCGGCATGCCCAGCTCGCCGAGGAAACGCAGGCCGTCAGCCATCAAATCATCGTCATGGAGTCGGGGGACCATCTCGTCATCGAGGGGGACCAGGCGGTGTTGCTGGATAAGGTCGCGGTGGGACGCGTGTGCATCGACGAAGGTTCTCTCGAAGAAGTGGACGAGGTGGTGATGCGCGAGCGGCGACACATTTCGGAGGACGGAATCGTGCTCCCGATCATCGCCATCAACAAGCATACCGGGGCCCTGGAGCGTTCCCCGGAGATCGTGAGCCGCGGGTTCCTCATGATGGATCAGAACGAAGAGCTGATGACGAACGCCAGCGGGGTCGTCCTGAAAACCATCGAAGGTTCGAGCCTTGAGGAAAAAACTGATCAAACCGTGATTCGGAACAAGATTACGCGAGACCTGAAAAAATTCTTCTTTAAGCAGACTCAGAAGCGGCCCATGGTCCTGCCCGTCATCCTGGAAATATAAAGCACCCAATTTCGGATTCGGGATTGCGGATTTGAGATTGTAGATCCAGTCTCAGTCTTTGGAGTTTGTCTGCCGAGGCGGATTGGGCTGTGGACCTTATCTGCGGGAGGAAATTTCTTGCCCATCGAGCAGGTCATTGTCTATGCGATCATTCAAGGTCTGACCGAGTTCCTGCCGGTCAGTTCCACGGCGCATCTGGTGCTGGTGCCCTGGCTGATGCACTGGCAGGACCCCGGGCTGACCTTTGATGTCGCTTTGCACCTTGGGACGTTGATCGCCCTATTGATTTTTTATTGGCGGGACTGGATCGATATATTGGGGACCGCGTTCGGCCTTCGGAGAGCCGTCTTCGACAGCGACTATGCGGAGCGCCGAACCTTGCTCTGGTGGATGGTCCTTGCCACGATTCCGGCCGCGGTGGCCGGCGGGCTGTTCGAAAAATATTTCGAGCACGAGGTGCGTCAATACTATATCATTGCAGGGTCACTGATCGGGGTGGCGGTGGTGATGTACTTCGCAGAACGATTGAGCGCCCAGCAGAAGAAGATCCACGCGATGACCTTCGGGGACACGATCTTCATCGGCTGCTTCCAGGCGGTGGCGCTCATACCCGGGGTTTCACGGTCCGGGATCACGATCACCGCCGGATTGTTCCGCGGGTTGACCCGAGGCGCGGCTGCCCGTTTCTCTTTCCTCCTCTCCACACCCATCATTGCGGGTGCCGCCGCCAAGAAGGCATTGGAAATCCATCATACGGGAATCCCCCCCGAGATGCGGATTCCATTCGCGGTCGGCATCCTGGTCGCAGCTGTGGCGGGCTGGATCACCTTGCGGTTCTTGACGTCGTTTTACGAGAGGCATTCCTTGAACAGTTTCATGGTTTATCGAATCGGTCTGGGAATTCTGATTCTGGTGATTGGATTGATGAGATGAAAGTTGCCAGTTCCCAGTTGCTAGTAAAAGCCAGGACAAAAGTATGATTGGATTCGAAGATCGCTTGATTCTGGCCATAATCTTTACCTCCCACTCCCGGACGGGCACTCACTGGCAACTGGGAACTGGCAACTGGCAACTATTTTCTGACAACTGATTCAAAGATTCTATGTCTCTGCTATCGCCCACCCGACACCACCATCGCTTGAATGAGATTATCGGTCTGCTCCTGGCCACGCTGGCGATCCTCGCCTTGCTCAGCCTGGTCTCATACCATCCCACCGATCCCTCTTTGAACTGGTTTGGAAGCCAGAATCTCAGCCCAAAGCCCCAAAACTTCATTGGAATTGTGGGAGCTTATTCGGCCGATCTGTTGTTTCAGACCCTGGGGTTATCTTCTTTGCTGTTGCCCATCGCCCTTCTGATCTTTAGCTGGCGCTGGTTCCGGTCCACGGCCATCGAGACTCCCCTTCTGAAGATCCTTGGCCTGTGTCTCCTCATTTTTTCACTTTCGACTCTGGCGGCGACGCTTCCCGGGGACCTTTTTCTGCGGTGGCGGCTCAAGACGAACTTCGGTGGACTGATCGGGCAGTTGTTGGCGGAGCAAATTGAGACTATGTTCAATCCTGCCGGCCGATTCATCGTGCTGGTAGCGACCCTTCTGGTGGCACTTTACATCACCACTTCGTTTTCGCTACACCGCTTGATGGACTGGCTTCACGCTCATCTCCTTGGTCTCAAGCAGCGCTATCGCGAGTGGCATGATCGCCGGGTCATTAGTGAAAAGGAAAAATTACGGGAAGCCATGGAGCGGGGTGACATTCCGGAAAAGGTCCCGGTGATCAACAACAAACTGCCACGCGTCTCTGAAGAGGCGATGGTCGAAGAGGAAATGGAGGAGTCCGCAGAGGGGACGCGGCCGCTGTTTCGGCGTCGGACAAGAAAGGCAAAGGCGGCCAAGGAGGGCCTCGAAGCGCGTGGGCCCAGCGCGGTCGAGGAGGGAGAGTTCCAGTTGCCCCCGCTCGAGCTGCTCAGCAAGGCGGCCCGGCATCTCAAGGTGGACGAAGAAGAGGTTAATGTGCGGGCCAAGCAGGTCAAGGAAAAATGCGCCGAATTCGATGTCCAGGGGGATGTGACGGATGTGCATCCGGGGCCGGTCGTCACGACGTTTGAGTTTAAACCCGATGCGGGGGTCAAATACAGCCGCATCACAAATCTTGAGGATGATCTCTGTCTGGCGCTGGAAGCGGAGTCGGTTCTGATCGACCGCATGCCGGGAAAATCTACCGTAGGCATTGAAGTGCCGAATCATCAGCGGGAAACCATCGCGATTCGCACCATCCTCGAATCCGAAGAATTTCAAAGCTCCGTTTCGCGGCTGACGCTGGGTCTGGGGAAGGATGTCACCGGTGAAATCGTCGTACAGGACCTCGCCAAGATGCCCCATCTCCTGATCGCGGGGTCGACCGGCTCCGGCAAGAGCGTAGCCATCAATTCGATGCTGATCTCCATTTTGTGCAAATGCCGCCCCGATGAAGTGAAACTGATCCTGGTCGATCCCAAACGCCTCGAACTGGGACTCTACCGCGATATTCCTCATCTCCTGACTCCGGTCGTGGATGAACCCAAGAAAGCATCCAACGCCCTGATGTGGGCCACTCGCGAGATGGAGAACCGTTATCGCCGCCTGGCCCAGCATGGCTGCCGCAACATTGACCAATACAACAAAATCGTGAGCGAGATGACCAGCCCGGCGCTTGATGAAAACACCGGGAACGGCGACCATACTCCCCTGCCGTACATCGTTATCGTCATCGATGAACTCGCCGATTTGATGATGATCGCGGCCAAAGACGTCGAAGAATCGATCACGCGACTCGCCCAGATGGCACGGGCCGTGGGCATTCATCTCATCCTGGCCACCCAGCGCCCGTCGGTCGATGTCATTACCGGACTGATTAAGTCGAATTTCCCCTGCCGAATCTCATTCCGGGTTGCCTCGAAGGTGGATTCCCGCACCATCCTCGACTGCAATGGCGCGGAACAGCTTCTCGGCAAGGGGGACATGCTGCTCCTGCCTCCCGGCTCGGCGCGGCTGGTGCGGGTGCATGGCGCCCTGGTGACGGAATCTGAAATCACTGCGGTCACCGAACACCTCCGGAAGCAGGCCGCCCCCACTTACAATGACACTGTCCTCGAAGATTTGAAGGAGAAAGAAGCGCTCGAGGAAGAGATGGGGGAAAAAGACGAGATGTATGATGACGCCGTGCGCCTGGTGGTGGAGCAGGGCAAGGCCTCTACTTCCACTTTGCAACGTCGATTACGCGTGGGATACAGCCGGGCCGCCCGCCTGATCGACATGATGGAGCGGGACGGCATCGTTGGCCCCGCGGACGGGAGTAAACCGCGCGAGGTTTTGGTCAAGAAAGACTACTTCCGGGAAATCGACGAGGCGTTGCGCTAGCTGCCCGGGGAGTTGCTCGAATCGGAAAGCCCATAAGCCAATACTCTGCACTGGGACAGGTCCCAGCGCCATTCTACCGAGGAGGAACCATGTTGTTTGCGCGGAAACATCTTGTCTTTCTTTTGATGGTGATTTTCACGATAACCTTGCTCGTCTACTCCGCCGTTTCGTTCGCCCAGATGGGGGCGATGCGAGGGCCGTCCATCGCCGGATTGTTCCACCCCAAGGTTGGGGCCGGCGCGGCGTACGAGGTGACCGATCCCAAGGGCCAGAAAAGCGAGATGGAGATCTCGGTCGTGGGCCAGGAGAACGTAGGGGGAACTCCAGCCTACTGGCTGGAGATGTCATTTACCGGAGGTCCAAGCACCGGCTCGGTCATGAAGTACTTGATGGCAACCCAGGGAGAAGAGGTTCACGTCTACCGGATGATCATGAAAAGTCCTCAGATGAGGGCCATGGAAATGCCCGAGGCGATGATGTCACGTATAAATGAAGGGGTCACCAAAGGTTTGAGTACCAGCGAAAGATCCATGGGAAAAAATCTGGGCACCGAAGTGGTCATGACCAAGGTCGGTCCCAAGCGCTGCACCCACTGGCAAAGCGTGTCGGAATCGGGCACTTCGGACTCCTGGGTCAATATGGATGTTTACCCGAACGCCATGGTCAAAAGCATCTCCAAGACGGCCGACGGCACCCATACCACGGAGTTGATCCGGACCATCACGGACGCCCGGACGAAGATCACCGAAGAACCTCAAAAGATGAACCTTCCCAAAATGCCGCCCCGTTAGTGCGGGACGGCTGAATTTCGATCGATGATTTTCAGGAAGCGGGTTTGTCCTTCAAACCCGCTTTTTTGTTGGTGCTGGTTCTTAAGACTCAAAGTGTATTTCGAAGAAGGCGAGACGGTGCGAGTCCCGGCTCGAGTTCCTGGCTTTGGAGTTACCCTGAAAGCACTACTCAGGGTTCGTCTTCCTCTCCGTCGCAGGGCAATCTCAGATCTTAAATTTGAGATTTCAGATTTCGCAGGCTGGCCAGTGAAGGTTTGTGCGCCCGCTTCGATCGTGCCTAATGGTCTTTGGGATCTTCTTTAGGATTTTTACCTTGAGGATTGTTGGACGGATCCTTTGGTTTTGAGTTTTGATCGGCGGGTGAGGTCGTCCCTTTCGAATCCGGAAGGGTGACGATAATCTCACCCGGCTTGGCCAATTTGATTTCCTCGCGGGCAACGCGCTCGATCCCCTGCGGGGTCCGCAATTCATCCAGTTCCTTCTTGAGTCGCAGCTGCTCCGTCCTGGCGCGCTCCCTCTCCTGCTCCGCTTGCTTCAATTCTTCCTGCTGCTTTCGGAGCGCCATATAGCCGTGTTGACCAAAGATGGCGCTTAACAAGATCAGGACGGAAAGAACCACAACGGCGGCAGAGATCAGTCGTCTCGGGTGGCTCAGCAAATCCCGGGGAAATCCAGTGCGTGTCCTGTGTACCGGGCGCCTGTTGCGTTGCCTTGAATTGCCCAGGCTCAATCGAATTCTCATCTAAGCATGCTTGAATGACAGAAGCTCGCGGCGGGTCCAGGGCCACCGGAATTGTGAATTCAAGCCTCCCCCTCTCAATAAACCAGCCTTCATCGGATCAATGAACCCCGGCAGTGGCGTGCCGGGAAGCGGCCCCTTCCGGCTTTATTCTCCGGCGCTCGTCAGCAGCCTCTCCACTTCCCGCCGCAGGATTTTGAGCCGGGTCTCGGTGTTCGCCTCACAATAGAGGCGAGCGACAGGCTCGGTTCCCGACAGCCGGATGAGCACCCAGGAGCCATCCGCGAAAATCACTTTCTTGCCATCCAGATTGTTCTCGCGCTCAACTTCCGGCAACTGCTTGAGATTATTTAGCAGCGCCGGAAGATTTTCAATCTTTTTCTGGATTTCGTCCCTCCGGACAGAATCGACCGGCACATTGACGCGGACATTGTAAAACTCGCCGACTCTTTTGAAGAGCTCCTGCCGTTGTCGCTTCAACGATTTTCCGCGCACGGCCACCATCTCGGACGCCAACAAACAGGCCAGAATCCCGTCTTTTTCGGGAACATGGCCGCGGATGGAAAGCCCGGCGCTTTCTTCCCCGCCAATGACAAGCTTATCCTGCTTAATCAGTTCCCCCACATACTTGAATCCGACGGGAGTCTCAAAGACTTCCCGGTGGTGATACGCTGCGACCGCATCAATGAGGTGAGTGGTTGCCACGGAACGGCACACCCCGCCCGGAAAGTTCCGCTCGGTGATGAGATAGTCCAGCCCCAGCGCGATGATATCGTTGGGAGTAATAAAAGTCCCGTCACGATCCAAAACGCCGAAGCGATCGGCATCGCCATCCGTCGACAGGCCGAGGGCGGCATGTTGCCTTCTCATTTCCCGCTTCAGTTCCCCGAGATGTTCTTCGGATGGATCGGGAGCGTGGCCGCCAAAGCTGGGATCAGGATGTCCATGGATCATGGCGACCGGAATCCTGAATTCCCGGGCGATCCGGCTGACAATGGCCGCCCCAGTGCCGTATTGGGCATCGTAGGCCAACCGCATCCGGGCGCGTCGAATCGCGGCCAGATCAATCAATTCAGCAATCCGTCTCACATAGTCCTTATCGAGGTTGACCACTTTCAGCCGGGGATGATCGAGGCTGGGGACGCGCTTCACGTCCGAATCATTCAAGCCCTGAAGCAGCGTCTCGATGGCACGGGTCACCTCGGGCAATGCCGGGGCGCCATCCGATGATGAGAACTTGATGCCGTTGTACTGGGGAGGATTGTGGCTGGCTGTCAGATTCACCGCTCCCGCCATGGGCCGCCTCTTGTTCTTGAGAACTTCGTATGCTATCGTCGGTGTGGGTGTGGGGGCGTTGCAGAGATGAACCTCAAAATCGTGTGCCAGGAAGATGCGCGCCGCTTCCTCGGCAAATTCCCGGGATAGAAACCGCGTATCATAGCCGACCAGGATGGGTACACCTGAACTGCTTCCCGGAACCGAATTCCCGTGGGGAGAGCGGCCTGAAGACTCCACATATCGAGCAATCGCTTCCACGACACGCCGCACATTCGCAAACGTGAACTCCTCGGCGATGATCGCCCGCCATCCCGAGGTGCCAAATTTGATTGCCATCATGTTCTCCCTGCCTGGGTGAGCGCTCTGTTGTTGCGGGGGTGGAGGCCAAAGTGACCGACAAAATCATCGTCTATGTGACCACGGGAAAAATCTCCGAAGCTAAAAAAATCGCGCGGGCGGTGGTTGAGAAGCGACTGGCCGCGTGCGTGAATGTCATCCCGAAGATCACCTCCGTGTATCGGTGGAAGGATGAACTTGAGACCAGTGAGGAACTCCTGCTCGTGATCAAGACCCGCCGGGCGCGATTCGACGACCTCCGCAAATGCATCGAATCCTTGCACAGCTATGAAGTGCCGGAAGTGATCGCGACACCCATTGTCGAAGGATCGGCGAATTACCTGAACTGGATCGAGCAATCTGTGCCCGAGTAGGAAGAGCAGACTGCTCGTTCTACACCCGCTTCCCTAGATCTTTCCCAGCGCACTACTCAAATCCTCTTTGAGGTCCCTCACATCCTCCACGCCGACCGAGATCCGAACCAGCCCGTCGGTGATTCCCAGGCGTTGACGCTCCGCCGAGGGGACACTGGCATGCGTCATCGTGGCCGGGTGCGAAATCAGGCTTTCGACCCCCCCCAGGCTTTCCGCCAGCGAGAAGAGGCGGGTTGAGCCGAGCACCTTGCGGGCTCGGGAAATCGAACCGGTCTCAAACGCGATCATGCCCCCGAATCCCGACATCTGCCGGCTCGCCAGGGCATGCTGGGGATGCGATTTCAACCCGGGGTAATACACTTTCTTTACTCTGGGATGTTTTTCGAGAAACGCGGCGATCTTTCGCCCGTTGGAGTCGTGCTGGCGCATGCGCAGGCCGAGTGTCTTGGTGCCGCGCAAAAGCAACCAGGAGTCGAACGGAGAGAGAATGGCCCCGACCGCGTTCTGCAAGTACTGCACCCGGTCGGCGTCTTCCTTGTGTCGAAGGACCACCATCCCGCCGACCGAATCGCTGTGACCATTCAAGTACTTCGTTGTGGAGTGGACCACGATGTCCGCACCCAATGCCAGCGGCCGCTGGAAGTACGGAGACATAAAGGTATTATCCACGACCAGTCGAGCCTTATGGCGCTTCGCCAGGCCGGCGACTGCCCGAAGGTCGGTGATTCCCATGATGGGATTCGTCGGTGTTTCCACGAAGATCATCCGCGTGTTTTTCTGGAATGCCGCTTCCACTGCCGCAAGGTTAGAGGTATCGACATAGGTAAATTGCAGCCCGAAATTCTTCAGGACAAAGTTGAACAGCCGGAAGGTGCCGCCATATGTGTTATCTGAAACGACCACGTGGTCACCCGCCATCAACAGTTTCAGAACCGTATCGATGGCCGCCATCCCGGAAGCGAAGGCATACGCGGCCAGGCCTCTTTCCAGGGCGCACACGTTCCGCTCGACCGCCAAACGGGTCGGGTTCTGAGTTCGCGCGTATTCAAATCCTTTGTGCTTGCCCAGGGCTTCCTGCACGTAGGTCGAGGTTTGAAAGATGGGCGTAATGATTGCCCCCGTGGACGGATCGGGAATTTGTCCCGCGTGAATCGCGTCGGTATCAAAACCCATAAAGGCTCCTTTGCCTGAATAAAAAGATCGGCCGATTAAAAGGGACGCTGAGTCCCCGTCGTGTGGATGACACGCTGCTTACCCGAAGATGTTCTTGCTGAGGTATCGCTCGCCGCTGTCCGGAATGATGGTGACGACGTTTTTCCGGGGACCCAGGCGTTTGGCAATCTGGATTGCGGCAAAAACATTGGCCCCTCCCGATCCGCCCGCCAGCACCCCCTCACGCTCCGCCAGTCGCTTGACGGTGGCCAGGGAATCACAGTCGGCCACGGTGATCACTTCATTCGCCAGGGCGAGTTCGAGAGTTTTTGGAATAAAACTGTTGCCGATCCCTTCCACCTTATGCGGCCCCGGCTTCCCCCCGGCAAAGATCGACCCTTCGGGTTCCACCACCGCGGCATGAAGGTAGGGGATCTTCTCCTTCAGATAGCGCGCCACGCCTGTGAACGTGCCTCCCGTACCTGCCCCGATGGAAATGGCATCAATCGCCCCTCCCATCTGCTGAAAGATTTCCGGACCGGTGGTTTTATAGTGGATCTCAGGATTGGCAGGATTTTCGAATTGTTGCGGGACATAGGATCCGGGGATATCCCGGGCCAACTCAAACGCCTTGCGTATGGCCGCCTCCATGCCTTCGGGCCGCGGGGTTGTCACCACCTCGCCGCCCAGCGCCCGCATCAGTGTCATTTTTTCCTGGCTGTAGCCTTCGGGAACAATCAGGATCACCCGGTAGCCCCGCTTGACGCCGATCAAGGCAAGCCCCACCCCGGTGTTGCCAGCGGTAGGCTCAATGATCGTTCCTCCGGGGGTCAGCCGTCGTTTTGCTTCAGCATCCTGGATCAAGCCGACGGCGGTTCGATCCTTGATGGATCCGCCGGGATTGTAGGTTTCAATCTTTGCCCAAATCTCAGCCGCTGGGCCCTCACAGATGTTTTTGAGGTGGAGGATGGGAGTATGGCCGATCAGTTCTTGAATATCTTCGGCTTTCAATAAGTGCATATTAGGCAGCAACTCCTCAGGAAGGATAGGAAGAACGGACAAACCTTTGAAAATTAGCCGAATCAATGGGGACTGTCAATCCGAAAGTCTTTGGAAGAGCCGCCTGGAGGGTGTCCTTTCAGGCGCTTATCAGCAGAATTCATGCCGGCAAGGGCAAGGGAATTTTTCATGAGGAGGCCAGGAAGACAGGAGGTTCAAAAACCTCGATCGGAGAGAAACCTGATGATCACGCTGCGCCGAGCTTCCTTTCGACCTCCGATCTCAGGGTTTCCTGGCTTTCTAATAAAATCTGGTTTTGGTCCGGCTCGTCCAGACTGGGGGAACAGGCATGTTTCCCGCCGGTGATCTGCTGGTGCTTTTCGCTTGCTGCCTCAGTCGAGGTGCTGATGGAGGAACCCGGTCACGCGCCCCCACGCATCTGCGGCGGCATCAACACTGTATACTTCCGGACGCGTGTTGTTGAAGAAGGCGTGCTGGGCGCCGGGATAGACGTGCACTTCGCCCGCGATGCCATACTTTTGAATCGCTGACTTGAGGCGGTTCATTTTGTCCACGGTGATCCACGCGTCCTTCTCCCCCCCAATAAACAAAAGGGGGCAGCGAATACTCTTGATGGGATCATCGGGATCCGGGATATCGCCATAAAAAGGGGCAGCGGCTTTCAATTCTGGGATGTGGCAGGCCCCGAGCAAAGCGAAGCTCCCTCCCATGCAAAACCCGGTAATGCCTACACGGCCTGATTTCACATAGGACTGCGGGTGCAGGTACGAAAAGGCAGCCCGGATGGACCGGATTCCGGCCTCCGGCTTCAATTCACCCATCCAGCGAGAGGCCTGGTCCGCATCCTTGGCAACACGGCCGCCGTATAAATCGACAGCCAGCGTCACAAAACCCTCCCTCGCATAGCGCCTCGCCACATCCTTGATGTGATCATTCAATCCCCACCACTCGTGGATCAGAAGAAGGCCGGAAAGAGCCTGGCTGGTTTTGGGATGGGCCAGATACCCTCCCAGTTCCAGCCCCTCCGATTTAAACTTCATGTCTTTCGCTTCGACTTCGGATTCGGGGTAATTCGGTGACATCAAAATTTCTCCTTTTCGCAAGGTTTTCCTCAAGGATGATGGTCCTGATCTAAAATTCGTTGACAAACTGGAGGACAAGTAGTTTCATTCGCATAGCAGCATTCGTTGGCTCGACAGCACAGGCTGCAAGATGTCACTCAGTCCCCAATAAAAATTCCCAGTGCAAGATTGAATGACAAGGTTTCAGCTTTTGCTTCACTGATCAAGCAGAATTCTTTCTCTCCCGCGTCACTGATTGACTTTTTGGAGGCGCTATTTTACCACCCTCCCATGCCGATGTGAGAAATTGTTCCTTCCCACAATCCTTGAGCATCAAGTTGGGATTATGAAAGAAGAGCACGCCGGTCTAATTTACCGCTATTGGGGCAAAGCGAAATCTGCTGATGGCGCCTGGCTGTCTTATCATGCGCTCGTCTATCACTGCTTCGATGTGTGGGGTATGGGTGGTCGACGAAGGGCATGTGGGATGGATGATGGATAAAGCACTGGCCAGTCTCTGGGCAAAAACGACCAAAAGCGGAGAATCGAGATGGCATCCCCTCATTCTCCACATGCTGGATGTCGCTGCCAGTGCCGATGCTATCTTGGCGCGTGAACCGCGATTGACACGCGGAAGGATGGCGGCAATTCTGGGAATGGAGTGGGAAGATGCTCGCGCGTGGCTTTTGCTCGTCATCGCCTGTCATGATCTGGGGAAGGCCTGCCCTGGATTTCAGTGCAAGTGGAAGAATCTGACTGGGATGGATTCTGGGCGCAGCCCAAATACAGAAATCAACCATGCCTTCGTGAGCCAGATTGCCCTGACAGTATTGTTGCAAGAGAAGGGTTGGCCGGATGAATTGGCGGAGTTGGTGGCCGATGCAGTGGGATGTCATCACGGGAGCCGCGCTTCTCCGAACACCCTCGACCACCTCATGGGCGATAGGCGGGCCATGGGGAGAGACAATTGGACTGAAGCGCGCCGTGCCCTGTTGGAGGCATTACGAGAGGTCTTCAAGCCAGACAAGATTCCTGTGAAACAAGACCTATCAGGCCCTGACTTCATGCTGTTATCAGGACTCACGAGCTTTGCCGACTGGATCGGCTCCAACGAGGACTGGTTTCCCTTCGGGAATCCTGAGGCCTGCGAAGACCTGAAGGAGTGGTTTCAAGAACGCCGAGATTCTGCCGATAAAGCCCTGAATGCAATAGGCTGGGAGCATCGAGTTCCGCTGTCCTCGGAGCGGAAATCCTTCGAGCAGGTGTTTCGTTTTCCTCCACTCTCTCCACGTCCATTGCAGCAGGCCGTCTCCAACGCTGTGACTGATTTACAGGGCCCCGCCATCCTCTTGGTGGAAGCACCTATGGGTGAGGGCAAGACCGAGGCGGCTTTCTTTGCGCATCTGGAATTGCAGCGACGTTTCGGCCACCGCGGTCTATACGTTGCTCTGCCGACCAAAGCCACCGGCAATGCAATGTTCAAGCGAACGCTCAAATTTCTGCGTGACCAAGGCACGGATCGACGGCTCGACTTGCAACTGCTGCATGGCGGGGCATTGCTGAACGATACATTTCAGGACCTGAAGGTTTCGGGCATACACGATCCCAAAGCGGGTGGCGAGGTCCGTGCTGCAGAATGGTTCACAAACAAGAAACGGGCGCTTCTTTCAGAATACGGTGTTGGCACCGTGGACCAGGCCCTGCTGCCCATTCTACCGGTGCGGCACAACTTTGTCCGCCTATGGGGCCTTGCGAATCGGGTGGTAGTCTTCGATGAGATTCATGCATACGACGCTTACACAGGCACGCTCCTAGTTCACTTGCTGCGCTGGCTCCTGGCACTGGGCTCGTCGGTGGTGCTTCTCTCTGCGACCCTGTCGCCGTCTATTCGCCGCAAGTTGGGGGATGTAGTTGGTTCTGTCTTACCGGAACCAGAGAAGCCATACCCCCGCCTTTCCGTTTTCTGCCCCGGCGAAGAGGTACGGGAAGAACATTTCGAGGCCGATCCCGCGCGTCGTCTGACCCTACGATTGCATGGAATCCCCCCGGATCTCCCGAGCATGCGTTTCGCATTGGAAGAACATCTTGCACGTGGCGGGATGGGGCTGGCGCTGGTCAATACGGTGCAGCGTGCCCAAGAGCTGTACCAGCTCTTTCCCCAGGGTGAGCCTCTGGAGCGCGAAGGGCAGCGTGTCGGCAAGCGCCTGTCCGATGGAACGGAGGTGTTTCTCTTTCACGCCCGCTTCCCGGCCGAAGGACGACAGGAACGCGAGGATCAGGCATTGGAGACCTTTGGGGAAAGTGCAAATCGGACCGGTCGCAAGATCCTCATCGCCACTCAGGTTGCGGAACAAAGTCTGGATCTGGACTTCGACCTGATCGCAACCGATCTCGCGCCCATCGATCTCGTTCTCCAGCGGGCGGGGCGCTTGTGGCGACACGCGCGAAAATCCAGGCCTATTTCCGAACCGATCCTCATGGTGGCGGGACTTGCCGGCGACGAGCCGCCGTCCTTCGCAAAGCCTCTCTGGTGGGGCGCCGTGTACCGTGAGGATATTCTGTTGCGCACCTGGAGTTTGCTTCGAGACGGACAGAGAAGAAACCTGACGCTGCCGGACGAAATCGACACCTTGGTGCAAGCGGTGTACGAAGAACAGGTGCGCGTGTCCGAATTGTTACGGGAGCGGATGGAGAAAGCGTTGAAGGATGCAGATGGAAAAGCCATTGCCCACACGGGGCAGGCGAACCAAGCGATCATTGGTTTTCCCGACGATGCATCGTGGGACAATCCGTCGCGATTCGTTCTTTACGACGAAGATGAACCCGGCGTGCATCGAACCCTCATGGCCCAGACCCGACTTGGCGAGGACTCGATCGTTGCTATCCCGTTATGGCCGGAAGATGGATTCCGTCCTGAAGCGACGCTAGCGTTCGCTCAGGCGAAACAGTGGTTCCTGCGGGCCGTGAACCTTTCGCGCAAGGGTGTGGTCAAGAGACTCCGGAACGGGGGAGTGCCGGAGGGGTGGAAGAAATCACCGCTCTTGCGTAATTGTTTTCCTCTGGTTCTGGACCAGCCTGGTCGCTGGGCGGAGGATGCGACGGTGCGACTGGATGGCGACCTGGGGCTGGTGTACGAGACAAAGGAGGCCGGATGAGCCAATTCAATCTGATTGATGAGAAATGGATCCCGGTGCGATTCCCCGAAGGAACGCGCGATGAACTGGGCATCCACGATACCTTGGTGCGATCCAAGGAAATCGTGGCCATCGAAGATCCGTCCCCACTGGTGGTCGCGGCCCTGCACCGCTTTCTGGTCGCGGTCCTGTACCGCGCCCTGGAAGGGCCGACCGACGTCGAACAGGCCAAAGCTTTGTTCAAGGAAGGGTTGCCGGGCGAAAAAATCACAACTTACTTGAACAAATGGCGGGATCGGTTCTGGCTGTTTGATGAAACGTATCCGTTTGGACAGATTCCAACATTTCAGCCGAAGGCTTGGAAAGCTTGGACGGTTCTTGCTGCCGAGCACAATGCCGACAATGCCAAGGTTCTTTTCGATCATGTGGATGTCAATGCGTCTGGTAGCATCACTCCTGCTGCCGCCGTTCGGTGGTTGCTTGCCACCCAGACCTTTGCCGTTTCCGCAGGGAAAAGTGAAATCTCGCATACCGGGACGGCTCCGTCGGCTGGCTCTGTAATGACAATTCCTGTCGGGTCAAATTTGCTGGATACCCTTCTCTTCTGTCTTGTTCCTCAAAATCGCGTGATAGTGCAAGCCGATATTCCATTGTGGGAAAAGGAACCAGAGTCTCTGGAATATCTGAAAACCGCGAATAAAGTGTCTGACAAAAAAACTGGCAAAGAAAAAGTTCGAGCCGTAGAAAGAGGGGCGACTGGGGTTGTCGATCTTTTTACATGGCGAAGCCGTTCCGTTATTCTTAAGGAATCACTTTCTGGCGGGGTTTCCGACTTGGGTTTTGCATCTGGCATCGGGTACAAGGAGTCGTCGGAGCTTGATCCGATGCTTGGATACGCTATCGTGGAGGTTGCAGAAGAAGGGACAAAGGAGAAGGTGAAAAAGAGGGTTCCTATTCACTTTGCGGAGAGGGGATTTTGGAGAGATTTTGATTCGCTCCTCCCAGATGATGCGCACCTTGCTCCGAGGGTAATTGAACATGCCGTAACACTGACTAAAAAGGACCGCAGGAGGTTGCCAGGGGGTGTGATGATCCTTGGACAGAGATATTTTCCCCCTAGACCCAATATCGCTTTTTGGAGAGAAGAGTACTTTGCGCTTCCGGAAGCAATTTCAGGAGATCACTTCATTCGGACGGAGATTAAACAACTCCTAATGGATGCAGAGGAGGCCCAAAAAAACCTCTGGTTGGCCTGTCGATCCTTTGCACGAGACCTTTTGACCCGAGGGGAGCGAGAACCTGCTGGCAAGGACATTGGTGCCTTCATAGAACAGATGCCGGTGAATTCATGGTACTGGTCCACTCTTGAATCTCGCTTCCATGAAATCCTGCACGAGTACACTCTCGAACGAGATTTCGAGGACATCCGCTGCCAGTGGCTGAAGTCCGTACGGGACACCTTGCAAGCCGCCTGGGAGCAGCATCGTGCATCGATTTCCACGGGCGATGCCTGGGCTATCCGCGCCTTGGTGAAAGCCGAAGGGCAGGTGCGAAGCAAAGTGAAGGAACTCAGCGATGAGATTATCAAACTCCAACCACGGAAGGAGGACTCATGAACGGATTCATCAAATGGCTGGAAGGCCTGAGTGAAAGAGACACCAAAGTGCGGGCGGTGTTGCGTCGAAGTCTCGCATTCGACCCGGGAAGATTTGCTCCAGCCTATCCCTACGTCGAACCCTTCGTAAAGGATGAAGATAATTACTGGCGGCGGGAGATGTTCTACCTTGTGGCCGGCCTCTGGGCCGCACACTGGCGCGAAGGCCGGAGCGGAGCGGCAATGCCCATCGGGAAGGCCTGTGCGGCTTACCAAATGGCCAACGGATCCCCGAGTACCGAACGCCGCTTCATCAATCTACTGGATGCCGATTACGATCAGTTGTCACAGCGCCTGCGCCAGATGCTTAGTCTTCTCAAGGACCAAGCCATCGACTTCGACGACCTATTGAAGAGGCTCCTGTACTGGAACGATGATCAGAAACGCACCCAGAATGCCTGGGCCCGCGACTTCTACCGCACCCTGAGCAGGAAAACCGATACCGAGAATTACACTAATAAGGAGACCAGCGAATGAAAACAATTATCGAGATTCATGCCCTTCAAAACTTTGCCCCGTCAAATCTCAACCGTGACGACACAGGAGCACCCAAAGACGCCATCTTTGGTGGTAGTCGGCGCGCCCGAGTATCCAGTCAGTGCTCCAAGCGAGCGGTACGGGAGTACTTCAAGGAACACAATAAGGAATGGGTGGCCAGTAGAACGAAGCGTATTGTGGATGATCTCAAGAAACGCGTGTCCCCGAAGCTGAAGAATCATACGGACTTCTCGGAGGAAAATTTGGCAAAGGCAATAGAAGTTGCCGTGTGCAACCTCGGGAGTGACAAAAAGGTCAAGGTAGACAAGGAAAGGAAGACGGACGTATTACTATTCCTGAGCCCAAGGGAAATCGATGCACTGGAAAGCGTCATTACAGAATCCTATGGCGATCTTCTCAAAAAAAGACCTTCGGACGAAGTTGTGAAAAAACTGAATGATGCAATCGATGGAGAAAACAAGTCGCGGTTGAGCGTGGATGTTGCGTTGTTCGGACGCATGTTAGCTGTAATGCCCGAAAAGAACCAGAACGCCGCTTGCCAAGTAGCCCATGCCATTTCGACTCATGCCGTCGAGCGGGAATTTGATTTCTACACTGCCGTCGACGACCTCAAACCCGAGGATACTGCCGGCGCTGACATGATGGGCACGGTTGAATTCAATTCGGCCTGTTTCTATCGCTATGCCGTTGTCGACTGGGACAAGCTCGTGAAAAATCTCCAGGGCGATACGGAACTTGCAGCAGGGGGACTCCGGGCTTTTCTGGAAGGTTTCGTGGTGGCTGAACCTACCGGCAAGCAGAACACTTTTGCGGCTCACAATCCGCCCGAGTTTGTGGCCATTTCGGTGCGGCACAGCAGCGCGCCTCGAAACCTTGCTAATGCATTTGAGAAAGCCATACGCGTGAAAAAGGATGAATCGCTGACCAGAAGATCAGCAGAGGAGCTTGCCAAGAAAGCCAAGGCTCTGCAGGATGCATTTGGTGGTGAGGAAAGGACCTTTGTCCTTAACCTGGCTGAGGCAGAGCTCAACGGATTTGGGGACTCCGCTCCGTCCCTGAAGGAGCTTCTTGACAAAACCCTTTCGGTAGTAAAGGAGTGACCTATGCCTACCTTGCTGCTTCGTCTGGTCGGTCCAATGCAATCGTGGGGAACCACCAGTCGATTTGATCAACGAGATACAGGGAAGGAGCCGAGCAAGTCCGGGGTGATTGGACTCTTAGCCGCTGCAATGGGGATCGATCGCGAGAACTGGATCGATTTGGAAGCGCTCGCGCACTTGTGTATGGGGGTTCGTCACGATCGGTCGGGGGTGCCCAAGCGGGACTACCAGACAGCAGGATGCGCCGAAAGTGACACCATCATCAAGGCGGATGGAACCCAAGCCAAGGATGGTGTTGTTTCTCAGCGATTCTATCTTGCCGATGCGGCTTTTCTTGTCGGTTTGGAATGCAAGGAGCGCCCATTCCTGGAACAGGCTCACACCGCCCTGCGCAACCCTGTATGGCCTCTCGCCTTGGGACGTAAATCCTACGTCCCATCCGAGCAGATCTGGATTGAAAACGCCTTGCAGGACGCTCCGTTGCGGGACGTCTTGGCACGGTGGCCATGGATTGCGTCACCGCGAAAATGGGAAGAGCTCCCAGAGAAACTATTGGTCTCCTTTGAATCCGAGGATGGGTCGGGCGTGCTCAAGATGGACCAACCCCTATCATCATTTGCCGAACGACGCTTTGGGGCGCGGTTCGTGCGCTCGGAGTGGATCCTTTTCCCTCAGGAGGGGACAAATGTTCCTGCATAGAATTCATCTTGATCCGCGATGTCGGGAGGCTCGACGTGACCTGGCAGACCCCTACCAGCTTCATTCGACATTGTGTCGGGCATTCAGCAAGCCGGACACGAAGTGCCCTGAAGGTCAATTTTTGTGGAGGCTGGAGCCGGAGATAGACCCAACCGGGTGTCCGCGCATTCTTTTGCAAAGCCGAACGATGCCGGACTGGACAGGCATTGGCGTGAAGGGATGGCTTGCCAATGCTGATCCGGCTATCGATCTGAACGAGAGACTTAAGATCAATTCGTTCAGGGTCGGACATCGTTTTCGATTCAGGCTTCGCGCCAACCCCTGTGTGACCCGCAATGGCAAGCGTTTGGGGTTGCTACGGCTGGAGGAGCAAGAAACATGGGTTAAGCGAAAAGGGCAGCAGCATGGTTTTTCGTTACCGCAATCGGCATCCTTCGATCTTTCAGAATCGCCGCAGGAGCGAGTTGATGTCCGGATTTCCCAGGAGCAGATGCTCCGAGGGAACCAGCACTCTAGTAATGCAATAGAGATTTTTTCAGTGCTGTACGACGGGATTCTCACAATTACGGATCCAGACAATTTCAGAATGGTGCTGCAATTAGGCATCGGGCATGGCAAGGTAATGGGTCTTGGGCTGCTCTCGGTGGCGCGTGTAGCATGAGGGAGTTTTGGCATGGGACCCGCCAAAGCATTCGAGTGCGGTCTGATGTTGGTGCGACACGCTTGAATTAGAGAAACAAGAGTCCACAATTGATTGTGTCGACGATTCTCACACAAGCCAGTTCGATGCCGACTTTCAAATGATGATTAAAACGAATGGTGGACTCAACTCTAGTCGGGCATCGATCGCAAATGACATGATAAAAACACATGGGACCGGAGGAGTGGGAATGGGCGAAATCATTTTACTTGTGGAGGAAGGCCCTAAAGGGGGATTTATGGCCAGAGCCCTTGGAGAGTCCATCATCACTGATGCCGACGATATCGAGCCTATTCACCGGCAAGTCCGCGATTCGGTGAATTGCCATTTTGATGAGGGCGCGTCACCTGACTCATCCGCCTGCAACTTCTACGGGAAGAATTCATCCCATCATGAATCCCCGCGGAGTGTTGTAGGCCGGGTCCCCCGACCCGGCGTCGTCAAAACTCATAGAAACACGCCGCCTGAGGGCAGGCGGCCTACAACTGGCAGACAACAAATCCAGGGCGTGATTTTGCCCTTGTCAGTGGCAACCTAAAGTACCCATGCTTCCACCTCTCAAACCAATTCCCATCAAAGAGCGCCTTTCCATCCTGTTTGTAGAGAAGGCAAATCTCGACGTTTTGGACGGCGCGTTTGTTTTGGTGGACAAGAACGGAGTGCGAACGCATTTGCCCATCGGGGGCGTCGCCTGTCTCCTGTTGGAACCCGGCACGCGTGTGTCTCATGCGGCGGCGGTCCTCGCGGCGCGCGTGGGGACACTGCTTGTCTGGGTGGGAGAGGCGGCGGTTCGACTGTACTCCTCCGGACAACCAGGTGGGGCACGCTCTGACCGGCTCCTGTACCAAGCGCGACTGGCGCTCGATGACGAGGCTCGCCTCAAGGTGGTACGCAAAATGTACGCGATGCGTTTCGGAGAAGAGCCGCCCAGCCGCCGCAGCATCGAGCAGTTGCGCGGGATCGAAGGGGCACGGGTCCGGGAAACCTATCATCTTTTGGCCCGAAAATACGGAGTGGAATGGAAGTCGCGAGAATACGATGCGACCGAGTGGGGCAGTGGCGATTTGCCCAACCGCTGCCTGAGCTCCGCGACGGCTTGCCTGTACGGAATTACTGAGGCCGCTGTGCTGGCCGCGGGTTATGCGCCTGCTGTCGGCTTCATTCACACGGGTAAGCCGCTGTCGTTCGTTTACGATGTAGCCGATATCTTCAAATTCGACACCGTGGTGCCGGTGGCCTTTCGCACTGCCGCCAAGAAGCCGGAGAATCCGGAACAGATGGTCCGACTGGGCTGTCGAGATATCTTTCGAGAAAGCCACTTGTTGGAAAAGATCATTCCGACCATTGAAGAAATCCTGGCCGCCGGAGAATTGACTCCTCCTGAACCTGCCGAGGAATCGATCCCTCCGGCCATTCCCAACCCGGAGGGCCTGGGCGATGCTGGTCATCGTGGTTGAAAACGCGCCCCCTCGCTTGCGGGGACGCCTGGCAATTTGGCTATTGGAAATTCGCCCCGGCGTTTACGTGGGAGATTATTCGATTCGAGTGCGAGAGTATGTCTGGAAGCAGGTGGAGGACGGCATTGGAGAAGGGAACGCGGTTATGATTTGGTCCGCACGAACAGAGTCGGGATTCGACTTCCTGACATTGGGAAAGAACCGACGCATCCCTTGCGAAATGGATGGCGTCAAATTGGTGTCGTTTTTGCCGTTGGAGCCTGAAAAAAAAGGCGAGGCTCAGAATTAGACTGCAATGGTCGTTCCTAGTCACAAAACGTTGGTAAATTCGGGCCTGGGTAACTGATACCCACGAATCAGTGGGTTGCGAGAAGTGTGTTCCCCACGCGCGTGGGGATGAACCGAACTTCTTCCGCTCTTCGATGATCGTCTTTTTGTGTTCCCCACGCGCGTGGGGATGAACCGACTTTCCGGCGCCCTTGGAGAATTAGGACTTGGTGTTCCCCACGCGCGTGGGGATGAACCGATAGATCGTATGGTAATTACGAATCATTTCCTGTGTTCCCCACGCGCGTGGGGATGAACCGATTATGTCCCCGATTACGAAGGACCAAATCAAGTGTTCCCCACGCGCGTGGGGATGAACCGAGCCAGCAAACGCGCCGCTGATCCTTGCGCGGGTGTTCCCCACGCGCGTGGGGATGAACCGATCCTCGCTGCTTCCGTCACCGTAATGAACATGTGTTCCCCACGCGCGTGGGGATGAACCGTCCTTCGCCATTGTCGGCTACCACATCAGCG
>JAIQFY010000012.1 GCA_020072965.1 Terriglobia bacterium
GTCACAGTTTCAGACACGCCTATCTTACTACGGGGTTCCGAACCTATAAGTCGCCATCGCTCGAGGTGGGCGGGCCCGCCGATCATATCCATGCCTTGTGTTCGCTTTCGAAGACCCTCTCGGTCGCCGAACTGATCGAGGACGTTAAGAAGGCCTCTTCGAAATGGATCAAGACGAAAGGCGGCCTCTATACCAAGTTTCATTGGCAAAGCGGGGACGGGGCGTTTTCGGTGAGCCCCTCGCAGGTGGCGGTGGTCCGACGCTATATTCGAAACCAGGAGCAACATCATCGGCGGATCACGTTTCAGGAAAAGTTTCGACGAATCCTTAAGAAGCACGGGGTCAACTACGATGAACGGTATTTGTGGGACTGAGGTGTTTTCGGCAATCACGTCCCTGGTCCTCGAATGGTCCTCCCTCACGGGCAAATTTAGAGAACCCGCCGAGGCGGGTTCGGGTGGCCGATGGGAGGGGTCGCCCCAGGGCGTTGCCCTGGGCTTTTGAAGATTGCCCTTTCAGGGCATGGGCGCGGAACCAGTCACCCTGGGTGTTGGGAATTTAATATATGCTGGCTCGGCGTTCTTAGAGCTTGCTCCGCGAACCCGCCGCCCAGAGGGTTCGCTTTTTACGCACACCCCTTCCGGAAGCACCTTCTATTTAAGCCTCACAGTTTTGAGTCACCACATCGTCTTGATTCTTAACTGGTTCGTCAGGCAGCCTGTATGGGAGGCCAGAATTGCCGCCGTGCAGACTGTTCTTCTTGCTTTAACCCGAATTCCGATTGCAAACAGGAGCAAATTTGTCTAAAATTCAGGTGGATGTCTCGGGAGAGACGTGTTGTATGGACACATCGATTTAACCGAGATTGAGGATTAGCGCATCCCGGAAAGGCTTAATACAGGAACTTGTTCGAGGCAGTTCGAGAAGGTCTCATTGGTCGGCTGGTTTCTTCATTGGAGCGGAGCGGGCTTTAGTTAATTGGCTGAAGAATTTACTTCCTGGTGGTGAGTGGCCAGGGCATGCTCTAATTCACAAATTCGCTGATAACCCATTTAAGGTCCAAATTGCTTTTCATTTAGTTTAAGGGTTATCGCAATAGAACATCTTGATCCCCTCCTTCAGCAGACCATCGGCTTTGTCAGTCGGACATTTCATTCCATTACTTTAAGCCTACAAAACCGGGAAGACTCCTGAGTCGTTCGAGAGAGCCGGGTTGAACATTCAGGAGTTGGTGCGCCAAGGCGGCGAATGTGTCGAGAGACATGATTCGGTGGGAGGCAGGGATATGACCGTTAATTTGAACAAAATTTCACAAACACTTCGGGGCGCCCGGGACCGTGGCGAGCTCGCTCTCCTTGAAACCGAAGGCATGGCGGTGCTGGAAGCCATGGGCATTGCGGTCCCATTCCATCTATTTGTGAAAGACACCCTCGATGTGACGAAAGCCGATCTCTCCCTCTTTTCCGGAGACAAGATTGTTATCAAAGTGGTGTCTCCGCTTATCTTCCACAAAAGCGATGTAGGAGGAATAGCTGTCGTTCCCAATCAACTGGATGCCATTGTCCTCACGGTGGGATCGATGGAGAGGAAGTTCAGGGGGGAGGCGCTCGTGGGATTCACCCTGAACCAATATGTCCCCTACGACTCCTCCCTGGGTAACGAGCTCTTGTTGGGAGCTCGGTGGACGGACGATTATGGTCCTGTCGTCTCCTTCGGACCGGGCGGGATATACGCGGAATTTCTTGCAAGTCATTTCAAAACGGGAGCAGATGTCTCGATTCATTCGCCGGGGATAACGGGGCTGGATGGTCTTGCCCTGGTTCTACAGCAACCGGCTGTGACGCAATTGATCACTGGAGGTCTGAGGAACCAGCGGCCGCGTGTCAGCTTAGAGCAGCTTACTGATGTGGTTCGAAAATTTGGCGAACTGTCGACGACCTTTATGCCCGAATTAATTTCCGAGTGTGAAATCAACCCTCTCGTCATCACACCCGGGGGCTTGACGGCACTGGATATCCTGATCAAGTTGGGGAGGGTTCCGAAACAGAAGGCGGTTGACCGTCCCATCCACAAAATCAAAAACCTGTTGCAGCCCCAATCCGCGGCGATCATTGGTGTTTCTGAGAGTCTCAACCCCGGCCATATCATCCTCAACAATCTGATTCGGGAAGGTTTTGCCAAAGAGCAAATTGCCGTAATCAAGCCCGGTGTTCAAACCATCGAAGGATGCCGGTGTTATCCAGACGTCGCCTCGATGTCTCATAACGTGGATGTGTTCATCGTGAGCGTCGATGCGTCGCGAGCGCCTGCGGTGATCACCGAGATCATCAAAGGAGAAAAGGCGGAAAGCATCATCCTGATTCCGGGCGGGCTGGAAGAAAAGCATGGAACCGAGGCGATTGTTTCGTGCATGCATGAAGCCCTGAACGAAGCGCGGCGAAGTGAGTGGGGAGGACCGGTTATCAACGGGGGAAACTGCCTGGGCATTACCTCGCATCCGGGGCGTTACGACACGATGTTCATACCGGAATATAAGCTCCCCTTGCGGAAAGGAGCGATCTCACCCGTAGCGATCCTTTCGCAGAGCGGCGCTTTTGCAGTGGCCGAAGCCAGCAAGCTGATGGACATCAATCCCAAGTATTCCATCACGGTCGGCAATCAGATGGACTTGACGCTGGGCGATTACCTGACTTACCTCAAGGACGATACAGAAATTGAAATCTTTGCCGTTTATGTTGAAGGCTTTCGACCTTTGGACGGGTTACGGTTCCTCCAAGCCGCCGCGGAAATCACAGCGAGCGGAAGGACCATCATCTTCTATCGGGCAGGGCGAACCGCCGCGGGTGCGCATGCCGCGGCAAGCCATACGGCCTCCATCGCCGGAGACTATGCCGTCACACGCCAGTTGGCGGAGTGCGCGGGGGTGGTTGTTGCCGAGACGATTGCAGACTTCGAGGACCTGACTCGGTTATTCACCTACTTTAGGCACAAGGAAGTGAAAGGATGGCGGCTGGGAGCCCTCTCTAATGCGGGATTCGAGTGTGTGGCGATAGCCGACAACTTGGGAAATTTCCGACTGGCCTCATTCGAGGCCGCCACAGGGGTCCGGCTCCAAAGGATATTCAAGGAGGCACGGATCGAGCAGGTGGTCGATCTTCACAATCCCATTGACCTGACTCCGATGACGGGAGACCTCGCTTACGAGCAGGCCATCCGGGCCCTCATGGAGGATGTCCACGTAGACGCCGGGATTATTGGCTGTGTGCCTCTGACCTCGGCCCTCAACACCTTGCCATCGGCCCCCGGGCATCGCGACGATTTGCTTCGCGAGGATTCGATTGTCATGCGAATGGCCCGGCTCAATGAGGAGCTTTTCAAACCCTGGCTCGTAGTGATTGACAGCGGCCCTCTCTACGATCCCATGGCACGGCTGCTGGAAGAACATGGGATTCCAACGTTTCGAACTGCCGACCGGGCGCTGGGCTTGTTTAACGTATTTTGCCGGGAAAGAATGAGGACCGCGACCAGGCTTCATGCGCCGGTCGCGCTGGTCCAATAGCTCAATCCGTTTGCCCACATGCGTCGATTCATGGACTTTGACCGCATGCGCTTCCAAGGATTCCGCGGGGTGAATATTGAAATTTGAGGTTTGAGAGCAACCCTTTGCGGTAGAATATGGGCCGCAAGCGTGAAGGTTGGTTTCCTCGATGCTTCAGGTTCCGCGGGGGAAGCTGCTAAGCACGCTCGGTAATGGGGAGGCGTTCCATCCCGGGGTAAATGTCCCCACGATTGTTCTGGCCCTCATACTGTTCCATGAGGAGTCGTTGACCCGATCTTTCCAACAAACCCGAAATACTTTTCCCATCGAAGGGGAGCCCCTCATGCGGGTTAATCATGGAGGCGCTCTATCAAGGAGGTTCGAGCATGAAGAAAATCATCTTAATTGTGGTGGTTATTCTAATTTTCATTGCGTTCGCGGGCATATCAGGCAATAGTAGTGCGGGGCCGTTGCTCCTGGTCGCACAGCACAAATCCGCCAATTTTTCGAGCATCGAAATCAACCCCGAAGACCTGAAGCTGTTTCAACCCCTGCCTGAAGTGGCTGTCTCTGCGAAGAACCCTCTCAGCGAGGAGAAGATAACGCTGGGGCGAATGCTGTATTTTGACAAGCGTCTATCCCGGGGCAAGGATATCTCCTGCAACGACTGTCACCAACTGGATCAGTATGGAGTGGATAACGAGCCGCGTTCGAAGGGATTCAAAGGACAGTTAGGAGGCCGCAATTCCCCGACCGTGTACAATGCCGCGGCGCACGTCGCCCAATTCTGGGATGGGCGCGCGCCTGACGTGGAGGAGCAAGCCAAAGGGCCGGTGTTGAATCCTGTGGAAATGGCGATGTCCGATGACAAGGCGGTTGTGGCGGTTTTCAAATCTATTCCGGGGTATGTGGCCGCCTTCAAGAAAGCCTTTCCGGAAGACAAGGATCCTGTGACGTATGACAACATGGGAAAGGCCATCGGCGCCTTTGAACGGAAGCTGATGACCTCTTCCCGTTGGGACGATTTCCTCATGGGGGACAAGGGTGCCCTGACCAATTTGGAAAAGATCGGTTTCAACAAGTTCATCGAATCCGGTTGCCAGAAGTGCCACTCGGGTTCTCTCGTAGGCGCGGGCATTTATGCCAAGCTGGGCTCTGTGAAGGAGTGGCCCGACAAATCCGATCCGGGACGCTATCAGGTGACCCGGAACAACTCGGATAAAATGCGGTTTAAAGTGCCCTCGCTGCGCAATGTCGAGAAGACCCGCCCTTACTATCACGATGGCTCCGTCGCGACCCTGGACAAAGCGGTCAGCCTGATGGCGGAGTTTCAGTTGGGCAAATCACTGAGCAATGATGATGTCAGGTTCATCAGCGCCTGGCTCAAAACGCTGACCGGGAGAATTCCAGTCGATTACGTGAAACCTCCCGAGTTGCCGCCGGACGAAACCCGGAGTTCTCCCTCAGGGGCCAATTGATCCCGGGTTCATGAGGTGCATAGCACAAAATCCGCTCCGGTCCAGGGGCGGATTTTTGTTTAGACTCGCTAGCGTGGGTTGAAATCGATGGACCGTGATCCGGGGACCCCTTGAGTCCTTTAAGGAGCGCGCTCAAATGCAGCTTGAAGAAATATCCAGGAGTCTGGTTCGCGGCGACCCGGGCGCGGTAGAGAAGTTGACCCGGCAGGCTCTGGACGAAGGATTTCCGCCCCGGGTCATCCTGGAAGAAGGTCTGATTGCCGGGATGAGTGTTGTCGGGATGAAGTTCAGGAACAATGAAATGTATTTTCCCGAAGTCCTCGTCTCAGCCCGCGCCATGAAAGCCGGAATGGCACCTTTGGAGCCCATTCTCAAAGCATGTGGAATTGAACCCATGGGAAGGTGTGTTTTGGGAACGGTGAAAGGAGACATCCACGACATTGGCAAGAACCTGGTGGGCATCATGTTCAAAGGGACCGGGTTTGAAGTCATCGACCTCGGGGTGAATGTTACGCTTGACAAGTTCATTGCGGCGATACGCACACATCGACCGGACATCCTGGGGATGTCCGCGCTGTTGACCACCACGATGGTCCAAATGAAGGTCAACATGGAAGGCTTTCGTTCAGCTGGCCTTCTGGACGGTATGAAGGTCATGGTGGGAGGCGCCCCGGTTACCCTGAAATTTGCGGAGGAGATTGGGGCTCATGCCTATGGGAAAGATGCGGCCGAGGCGGCCGGGAAGGCTGCCGAGCTGATGAAAGATTTGAAGACTGCCTTCTAGGAATGTGACGCCGGGTATGTCGGAGGGGAGCGCTGCAACAGGCCTTCGGACCGCGGCTCTCATCTGCACGCAGGAGAACAGACTTGAACAGCAAGGAGCGAGTGGCAGCAGCGATGCGTCATGAATTGCCGGACCGGGTTCCGGTGATGTGCCAGCTGGCATTGGGCCACTATTTCCTCAACTGTGGTCTCCCGGAAATTGAGATCTGGCATTCCACTGAGGCATTCGGGGAAGCGTTGATCACCTTGCAGCGGCGGTATCATTTCGACGGTATCCTGGTCAATCTGCCCGGGCGCGACCCCCAATGGAGCTCTTACATTCGCCATGTGGAAGAGTGCAACGGGGAAAAGAAAATTCACTGGACCAACGGCTGGACCACGGTGTGCCCCCGCGACGACAACCCCCATGTTTATCGCGAAGATGGGACCCGGTACTCCGCCCCGTTTGAGTCGATCGAACCTGAGAAACTCTTCTACATCGAACCGCACGCGATGAACGGAATCGCCTATCCCGCCTATTGGGGATTTCCGGATGAACCCGCCCGGGAGGAGGATTTATTTCCACCCTGGCAGTTTGACACGATCGAATACATTCTGCAGCGTACGGGGGAAGACGTTTCGATCCATAGCGAAGTGTTTTCCCCGTTCACGCAGTTCCTGGAATTATTGGATTACACCCGCGGCCTGATGGCTCTCCTGGATGATCCGGGCAAGGTCAAGGCTTGCCTTGAAGCGCTCACTCGGGGCACTATCGCGCTGGGCCGCGGACAAGCCGCAAGGGGGGTGGATGCTGTCTTGATATCGTCCGCTTTTGCAGGCGCTGGCTTCATCTCCCCCGATCATTACCGCGAATTTGTTCTGCCCTATGAAAAGAAGGTGATTGAGGGAATTCGTTCAGAGATCGACGTACCGGTCTACACCCACATCTGTGGACAAATTGGGGATCGACTGGAACTCATCCAGGCGACCGGCACCCTGGGCATCGACACGCTGGATCCACCCCCGCTGGGCAATGTCGAGTTGGCGGACGCGAAGGAGCGGATCGGCAGACAACTCTTTATCAAGGGGAATTTAGATCCGGTCAACGTGATGCTGAATGGCACACCTCAAGAAGTCTTGGAGGAGGCGAAACGCTGCCTCGAGGTGGCAGCACCGGGGGGTGGTTATATTCTGAGTTCGGCGTGCTCCATCGCCCCGCATTCTCCGCCGGGCAATGTCCTGAAACTGCATGAAGCCGTGAAGCAGTTCGGAACGTACGATTGAGAGAGGCCCCTCGGGGATGCACCCGCTGGCTTGGCAGAACATGTCGTTCACCTAACCCATCGAGACGGAACCCAAGACAGGTACTATTAGGAATCCAGGAAACCAGTAGATCTGCCATCGATGCCAGGCCCGTTACGTCGCGACAATCGTGCTCCTATTAGATGGAGGGTTTTTAACTTCCTCTCTTCCTGGCTTCCTAATAATAGGTTTTTTTGCCATCGTCGACACAAATTCTGTTGAAAAGCCGCACATGAAACCCGACATCCTGGAATCGCTCCAAACTCATGTTCTCCTCTCGGACGGCTCCATCGGTACGGAGCTGCAAAGGATGGGACTCGAAGCGGGCGCCAATGCGGAGTTATGGAACGTAGACCACCCTGACAGCATCAAGTCCCTCCACCGGGCTTATCTCGAAGCGGGCGCCCGCCTTCTCACCACCAACAGTTTTCGTGGAAATCGTCTGGCATTATCTCAATATGGCCTGGAGGAGCGGGCCGACGAACTCAATCGAGCGGCAGCGGCCCTTGCCCGGGAGGCGGCCGCGGGCGAGGCTTGGGTCATGGGGAGCATCGGGCCGTTCGGAGGTTTTCTCGAACCGCTCGGAGAAACTCGCGCGGAGGAGGTCTTCGATGTGTTCAAAAAGCAGGCGCGGAGCCTGCTCGCGGGGGGAGCGGATCTCATTATCATTGAAACCATGACCTCCGCAGAAGAAGTGGACCTGGCCATTCGCGCGGCGCGGGAAGCCGGGGCTGCGGTTATTTTCGCGATGATGACGTTTGCGAAGGCCCGGGACGGCTTTCGAACCCTGATGGGGGTCTCCCCGCAACAGGCGGCCGAGGCGATGGACCATGCGGGCGCGGATGTGATTGGCTGTAACTGTGGGACGGAACTCGAAATGGAAGACCATGAACACATTGTGCGTGCCTTGCGGAATTTCACCTCGAAGCCAATCATCGTGCAGCCTAATGCGGGCCAGCCCGAGTTAGTGGGGACTGAAATTGTTTATCGCCGGACGCCCGAAAGCATGGCGCGCAAGGTAGCGAATCTTGTTCGATCCGGCGCCAGTATCGTGGGAGGGTGCTGCGGGACCACTCCGGAACATATTCGATTGTTCAATGAAGAATTGAAGAAGTTGGGGGCCGCTACAGGTCCTGCCGATATGCGATTAGATCTTTGACCTTGCCACGGAGCCTGCCGATCCTCTTTCCCCGTTTTGTTCCGCCTGCTCTTTTCTAATTCAGGGGGATGGTGGGGTGCAATTTTCGTGTTCATGCTGCTAAGGCAGTCCGCAGAGATGTGGAACGGGGGCATTACGTTGGGATGGCTGTGGGCGAGGGGTTTCAGGCCCATCGGAGTTTCCACACATGGGAACTTCCGGGGGAATGCAGACAGAAAGATGGATCTCCCCCAGATCTGGATTCAAGAAGCGGGGAGGGTTCCCCGCGCCCTCAGAGGGAAAACAGCTCGAGGTTGCTCATGTTTATTTCACCCTGAGCTTCTCCCGCAGCCAGTCGTTCAACACCTTCAGAACATCGTCGCCGATCGATGAGGTGGCGAGAGAAGTATACTCGTTAAATGACCCGGTTTTTGCGGGGAGGAACAAGTGATTGAGGCTCGGAAAGACGTGAACCGAGACACTCTTGTTGCCTGCTTCGAGTGCCGCTTTTTCCAGGGCCGCGGCCTGATCGGCAGTGACCTGCCGGTCGAGGGCGCCCTGTAAAATCAAAACCGGCTGGCGCACTTTGCGGATTGTCGGCAAGGGATCATAAGTGAGGAAATTCTTGTACCAGGCATTCTTGACCGTGTCCGGTAGTTTCGAAACATCGCCGCCTTCGGCGATCGTCCGGAGCATTGCTTGTTGCTCTGCCAGTCGCCTGGCCTTTTCCTCCTTGGTGAGGGTTGGGTCGCGATCCAGCAGGTCTGCGGATTGATCGATGATAACCGCATCCCCGCGTTTGGCCGTGCCGGCCATGAGGACAATCGCCGCCAGGGCGGGATCGCTCGATGCCACGAGCGGTGCGATGATGCCCCCCTCACTGTGGCCCACGAGCGCGATTCGATTCGGATCAATGTCAGGACGGCTGCGGAGATAAACAACCTGGGACCGTGTGTCATCCGCGAAATCAAAGGTCGTCACATTCCGAAGTGTCTCATGCCCAGAAGATTTCCCAATACCCCGGTCGTCCACACGCAGTACCGCGATTCCCTGGCTGGCCAGGGACTCGGCGATTTGCCGGAAGGGACGATACTTTTCGAGCCCCGGAATCGGAATGGGCTCGTCCCGTGTCTGCTGGCCCGAACCGGTGATGGTAATGACGGCAGGGAAGGGCGCCTTGCCCTTTTTGGGCAATAGAAGTGTTCCGGCAAGGGTGACGTCCTTCGACTTCACCATTACTTCTTCCGCCGTAAAAGCGGCGTCGGGCGAAGCGGAATAATCGGGCTCAACGGCCTTAGCTGCGGCGGCCATGGCGGTTCGCAGCGGGTCGACAAAGCCCAGGTACTCTTCGCGAACCGCCACAAAGTTCTGCATCGGGACAGACATCACCGCGACCCTTCCTTTGGAATCGGTCCATAAGAGCGTGCTGATCACGCCGAACTGGAGATTGTACCGGTCAAAAGATTCCGGCTTTGCCTGGGCCATAATCCCCGTCGCCTGGACCTCATCACGGGCCAGCCGCTCCATCCTCATCTTCATGCTCGGAAAGACCGGAATCTCTTGAGGTCCCCCCTGGCGAGTGTCATAGCGTGCCGCGAGGAACGTGAGTAAATAAAGAATGTTCGGCGCGACGAACGAGGATCCCGGCGTGTAAGGCACTTCACGTTGGGAGCCGCTGAATGAGGCTTTGGCTGTCCCGTCTTTCAGAATAAGGACCTGATCGGTGGGATTACCGGCCATTGTTCCTTTTGCGGTGAATTTCGAAGGAATCGCCGATTTGTCCAGCTCCAGCGTCGATTCGAGATCAACGGTGGCGCCAGGCACCCTCAGATCCGTGTGTCCGCTGACGGAAAAACCCCCCTCCGGAGGACAGGTAACTTCGAACGATTCGCGCCCTACGGGTTGCCCGTTCATGGTGAAGAGATAAACCCCTTTGCCACACAGGGCAGAGGAGAGCAGCGGTGGGGCCGGTGGAAGCGCGGAGATTTCAGGTTTGGCCAACGTTTCTTTCTGAGAGGAAAGCTTGCTGGGGGCGGGTGTTTGTTGTGAAAAGATTATTTCGGGAATGAACAGGAGGATGACGAGAAAACTGGAGATCCTTGATTTCATCTGGCTCCTCACAATGGGATTGTTCACAATTGGAAGATTGTCCGTGCAGGCGCTATCTCCGGTGTGTGATGTCTTCTACCCCGGGGACGAGGGCCGATCCGTCGTATTTTATCATCGATGCCTTGTCCTTAAGTAAGCCAAACTCGTTGAAGGTCCACCAATCTCGTGACGGTCTCCTGCGGACGATGTCCCAATCCGCAGGCGGGGACCTCTCTGAATCTGATAGAATAGGTCGAATGGCTGAACCATTGTCGTGTCCCCGTTGAGATCTTTGTCATGAGATCTTGCGGATTTACAATCTCAAGAACTGTTTCTTGAAGTGAAGATTTGTGTGATTTCATGCTGAGAAATGGTCCATTTTCTTATTGAAAGGGAGCTATGGAAGACAACACCCTGCAGTCTACGCCGGTCAACTTAATGAATCTGGTGAATTATCAGCCGGGCTCCATCGTGAGCCGACAAATTGTAAAAAAGGATAAAGGGAATGTCACTCTGTTCGCGTTTGATCAGGGGCAAGCCTTGAGCGAGCACACGGCGCCCTTTGACGCCCTGGTGTACGTCCTCGAAGGAGAATCGGAAGTCACAATCTCAGGAAAGCCTCATGTCCTGAAGCCAGGAGAAATAATCCTGATGCCGGCGGATCAGCCCCACGCGGTGAGGGCTTTGAAACAATTCAAGATGGTGCTGACGATGATCCGGTCATAAAGGACACGGACGAACACGGACGACACGGAGAAGGTAGGGTGAAAAACTCGCATTCACCTTAAGCAAGGGCCCCACTGCAACAGCGGGAGACGGCGACCTACTCTTGTTTACTGCTAATGCAAGGAAGGAGCTTATGGGGATTAGAGTTGTTCAAGTGGACGCATTCACCGACAAACCGTTTGCAGGAAACCCTGCGGCCGTGTGTGTACTTTCTGAGCGGCGGGATGACCGCTGGTTGCAGGACGTAGCCAGGGAGATGAACCTCTCCGAGACCGCATTCTTATGGAGGCGGGAAGACGGGTTTGATCTACGATGGTTTACTCCGGCCGCGGAGGTGGATCTGTGCGGTCATGCCACCGTGGCGAGCGCCCATGTGTTGTGGGAAGATGGACATCTACCCAAGGGAGTACAGGCCCGCTTTCACACGCGCAGCGGGTTGTTAACCGCCGATTGCGCGGGTGAGTGGATTGAGCTTGATTTTCCCGCCAAGGCGGAGGAACCGGCAGAGACTCCTGCTGGGCTTCAGGAAGCCCTAGGTGTGGTCCCCAAGTACCTGGGGAGAAACCAGTTTGACTATCTCGCGGAGGTTGAATCAGAGGCGGTACTGCGGGGCCTCAAGCCGAATTTTGCGCAACTCGGAACCCTTCCTGTCCGGGGAGTCATTGTGACCAGCCGATCCGATTCCCCCCGGTTTGATTTTGTCTCCCGGTTTTTTGCTCCTGCGGTTGGCATCAATGAAGACCCGGTCACCGGATCAGCTCACACTTGTCTCGGGCCCTTCTGGTCGAATCGATTAAAGAAGAAGGAAATGCTGGCCTATCAAGCCTCTGCTCGCGGCGGGGTGATTCGAGTCCGCGTCGATGGCGATCGCGTCCATCTGGGCGGGCAGGCAGTGACAGTTTTGCGAGGAGAGCTGGCTATATCCTAGGCTTTGAAAATCTCTTCGACCTGCTCCTTATCTACGTCCATCACGTAGCGGATGCCGCTGATGGCTGCGGCTTCTGGAGTCAAGGCCGCAAGATCATCGCGCGTCATATATTCCGTAGAGAACTTGCGGCTTCCCGCCATGAGTTGTCGCAGTCCCTGGGCCAATCGCTCGTAGTAGGTGTACAGCCCAAGGGCGCCGGTGGGCAAGGTCTCGAAGACCTCGTCGCCCAGTTCCTGGCGCAGGGCAGTGGCCGTAACGAAAATCTCGTCCCGCGTATCTCCAAAGCGCTCCACGTAAACCGGCAACTGGTTTTCTTCGATGGCCCGTCCAATGGTCTTACCGACCATGGCGGCCGCAATGGGAGCGCGAGCCATCCCGACCAGCTTCACAAAGGGCGCGCCCAGTGCGAGTCCCTTGAAGATCTGATCTTCGAACGTGAATCCTCCGGCGACGGCGAGTGCCGGAAGATGTCGCCCCTCGCCGGCCAGCCGTTTGGCGTACTGGTACAGCAGGGAGTGCAACTCCACGGGAGGTATACCCCATTCGTTCATCATTCGCCAGGGGCTCATCCCCGTCCCGCCGCCGGCGCCATCGACGGTGAGGAGGTCAATTTTGTACTTCGAAGCATATACGATGGCGCGAGCCAGATCGACAGGACGGTAAGCACCGGTCTTCAGGAAAACATACTTGGCGCCCGCTCGTCGGAGCTCTTCAACTCTTCGAGCAAAAGACTCCTCGGCGACCATGCCGACGCGGGAGTGGCGCTCAAATTCCTTGAAGGCGCCGCGTTCAAATGCCTTGATGACGGCGGAGTCGGTAGGGTTGGGGAGGACGATGTACCCCCGGTCGAACAGGATCTGCGCCTTTTTCAGGTTATTGATTTTGACCTCGCCCCCGATATCCTTGGCCCCCTGTCCCCACTTCATCTCGACGCATTCCACGCCCAGTTTTTCGATGGCGTACTCATGCACGCCCAGGCGGGTGTCCTCAATGTTGGACTGAACGATGATGGCGCCGTAACCGTTGCGCTGGTAATCCTTGTAGAGCCTCACACGGCGCTTCAGGTCGACCGTGTCGACGACTCTCCCGTCCTTGAACTGCGCTTCCGGGTCCATCCCGGCGACATTTTCACCTATCGTCAGCCCGGTCCCGGCCAGCGCCGAGCCGATGGCAAGCCCCTCCCAGTTATTCTTGGCAATATTGGTCGAGCCGATCCCGGGAATGATCCAAGGCATATGGAATTTTATTTTCTTATCATGACCGATGGCCACTTCCAGATTCACCTTGGGAAAGATCGCCTTGTCGCTATCGGCCTCGATGCCGTGTGCACCGGCTGCCGTGCCCATGATGTTGAAGTGAGAGTAATCCACCGGGTAAGACTTCTCGCCGGCCGTGGTGATCACTCCAAACGGCTGTGGGTAACTCACCTCGTGGCCGCGATAGGCCGACTTGCCGATTTCGCACATTCCGATGCAACCATCGACGCAGGTCACACACATTCCGGAAGTGGGAACAATCGAGCCCTCGGTCCGGTTTTTGGTCAAAGTCGCCGCTGAGGCATTGATTTTTGATAGTGACATAGTGCTACTCTCCTTTGGTCTTCTCAATCTTTTCTGATTTCGCATGCCACACAAGGCTTCATGTAGCACATCATGTCGTCAAACTGTTCCTTCTCGAGACAGGGCGGGCTGAGGTTGGCACAGCCGCCACAGATGGCCTTTTCCGGCTCCGTGTAAGTGCACCGGAGCTGGCAGGCGGGGCAGACATACATGCAGCCACCACAGAGGCGGCACACGTCCGATTGGACATCGAACGGGGTTCCGATGCTTCGATGCTCCCCCCGTCCACGGAAACCGATGGCTTTTGCCATCATCTGTTCCTCACACATGCGAACACACAGCCCGCACAGGATGCAGGTTTCATACTCCTGTTTGAACCTTTGCTGGCGGACTTCGTAAGCGGAGGCCAGGTCCTGAATCGTCTTTGACTGCGGGCAGGAGGCCAGGAGGAGTTCCAGGATCATTTTGCGCGCTTTCATGACCCGCGAGGAGGCGGTGCGAATCTTGAGCCCGTCCTCGGCCGGATAAGTGCACGAGGACACGAGTCTTGCTCTTGCGCCCTCTCCAATCTCAACCACGCAAAGGCGGCATGCACCGTATGGCGTCAGTCCGTCCATGTGGCATAAAGTCGGGATGGGGAAACCGAGAAACCGGGCCGCTTCGAGGAGCGTCGTGCCTTTCTCGACGGATAGCTTCAGTCCATTGATGGTCAGCTCAATCATACGGTTTTCACTCCTGCCGTGGCCAACTCCGGCTCACTCGCCCGGGGCTCGGTGAACTCCAGATCACACCGAAGGCACCGTTTGGCCTCGCTCTGGGCGTCTTCATCCAGCAGAGGCAACTCCACTTCGGAGAAGCTTCGCTTGCGGAGTTCGATGGGAAGGGTGTGGGGCTCGGCGCGACGGAGTCCGCCCGCTTCTTCCTCCGAGATTCCGCAAGGCGCCACGTAAACTTGAGGTACCCGCACTGGCTCAGTGGGCTTCATTTCTTCGCCGCGGAGATAGCGGCCGATCATCACGGCAGCCTTTTTTCCCGCGGCAATCGCATCGACGACCGTATTCGGTCCGGTCACCACATCGCCGCCGGCGAACACGCCCCCCCGGGATGTTGCCAGAGTGTCCGGATCGGTCCGCAAGGTCCCTCGCTCGTTGATCTCGATACCCATCGAGGTAATGTAATCGATGTCGGGCTCATCCCCGATCGTGATCACCAACGTATCCAGTGAGCGAAGGAACTCCGTGCCGCGAATTGGAACGGGATGACGGCGGCCACTGGCATCCCTTGCCCCCAGCTCATTCCGAACACATTGGATGCCGGTCAAACGGCCATCCCTGGACTCGATCTTGACCGGCGTGACCAGGGTTTCCAGTTGAATCCCCTCCTCGATCGCCAGGTCAACTTCTTCCTTCAAGGCGGGCATATCATGCCGCAAGCGACGATAGAAGAGCGTGACGCTCTCGACCCCTTCCTGTCGTAAGGCCACGCGGGCCGCATCGACTGCAGAGTTGCCACCTCCAATGATCCCCGCGTGTCCCTTGGCCAGTTTCTTCCCCTGCAGGTTAAACTCCTTGAGGAAATGAATGGCGGGATAGACCCCTTCGAGATCCTCACCTTCGATATTCAGCCGCCGGCTCTTATGGGCGCCCAAGGCCAGAAAGACCGCTTTGTACCCTTGCTTAAACAAGGTATCGACCGTGAAATCACGACCCAGGGCAGTGTTGCACTTGAGAGTGATGTTTTCATCGAGCAGAGATTCTATTTCTCGCTGCAGCACATCGCGGCGCAGACGGTAAGCCGGAATCCCGCTCGTCAGCATTCCGCCCGGTTCCTGATCCGCCTCAAACACGGTCACCCTGTATCCGTCGAGGGAAAGGTAGTGGGCGGCAGTCAGTCCCGCCGGACCGGAACCCACTATTGCCACCCGAGGATTGTCCGGGGAGGTCGGGACGCGCGGCTGGGCCTTGAAAACCGAAGGATCAACATGGTCCGTGATGAACCGTTTGAGCGCGCGGATGGCCACCGGTCGACTCCCGCTGGTGCCGAGCCGACATCTCGACTCGCACTTGTGATCGCACACCCTCGCACACACGGATGGAAATGGATTGGTTTCTCGAATGACACGATAGGCTTCCTGGTATTCCCCGCGGGCCAGATGGGCCACGTATCGCCACGCCTCCGTACCCAGCGGACAGGCCGATTGGCACGGTGCGCCGACCAGATCCTTGCAGACAAAAGCACTGCATCGTTTCTCCCGAATATGGTGTTCGTACTCCTGCCGGAAATACCGCAGGGTGCTCAAGACCGGATTGGCGGCGGTCTGTCCCAGGCCGCACATGGTGGTGTCTTTCACCACGAGCGCCAATTCTTCCAGGAGCTCGAGCTCGGAAGCCGTTCCTTTCCCCTGGGTGATATCGTCGAGGATCTCCCACATCCGTTGCGTGCCCTTTCGGCAGGTAAAACACTTGCCACAGGACTCGTCCTTGAGAAAATTCATGAAGTATCTGGCAACATCCACCATGCAGGTGTTCTCATCCATGACGATCATCCCGCCGGATCCCATGATCGACCCCGCCTGGGCCAGGCTCTGGTAATCGATCGGGAGGTCGAACATTTTTGCGGGAATGCAACCACCGGACGGTCCGCCGGTTTGAACGGCCTTGATCCTGGCCGGACCCGCGGGACCCCCTCCAATGGTATTGACGATCTCATTGATGGTGATGCCCATCGGGACTTCCACCAGGCCGGTATTTCGAACCTTTCCAACGAGGCTGAAGATTTTCGTCCCGGTGTTCTGGAGGGTTCCAATCTTCGCGAACTCGCCCGCACCCTGGGTGAAAATGGCGGGGATATTTGCCCAAGTCTCAACATTGTTGATGGCGGTCGGTTTGCCGTCGATTCCCTTTTGCACCGGATAGGGAGGGCGCTGGCGAGGCTCTCCCATCTTTCCCTCGACGGATCGGATGAGAGCGGTCTCTTCGCCGCAGACGAAAGCGCCTGCCCCTTTGACCATCTGGATGTCAAACGAGAATCCAGTGCCCAGAATATTGCTGCCCAGCAGCCCGAGTTCGTTCGCTTGCCGGAGGGCGATGACGAGGTGTTTGACGGCGAGCGGGTATTCGTTGCGGACGTAAATGACGCCCGAGGTGACTCCGGTGCCGTAGGCGCCAATCAGCATCCCTTCGATGATACTGTGGGGATTGCCTTCCAGGACGCTGCGGTCCATGTAGGCGCCGGGATCGCCCTCGTCGCCATTGCACACAAGGAATTTTCCACGGCCGTTCCGCTGGTCCGCCAGCATCTGCCATTTCTGGCCGGTGAGAAAGCCGGCGCCCCCGCGGCCGCGAAGGCCGGACGCCTTGACTTGCTCGATGACCCAGGGTGGGTCTTGTCTTGCCAGCACATCCATCAGCGCGGAATAGCCGCCGCTTTCGATGTAATCATAAATGCGAATCGGATCAACCTTCTCGTTCCCTCGAAGGATGGTCCGCGTCTGCCTGGCAAAAAATGGAATGTCATCCTGCTTTTCAATGATCGCGCCGGTTTCGGGGTCCACATAGAGCAGGTCCCGAAGCACCTGTCCTGCAGCAACAGCCTCGACGATTCGGCTCATCTCCTTCACGCCGACGTGGGGATAAAAGGTGCCATAGGGCTGTACGACGACGAGAGGTTCCATCTGACAGAACCCCTGGCAGCCTGTGATGCGCAAACGGATCTTATCTGTCAGTCTTCGGGACAGTAGTTCCCGCTTGGAGACGCGAATCAAATCATTCGCGCCGCTGGCCTGCCCGCATGTGCCCGCTGAAATCACGATGGTGGGAATGGCGGGGTTGACATCGGACAGAATACGACGCTGCAGCGCCTTGAAATTATCAATCGATTTTAATCTCTCCATGAACGTTTCCTGTTGACCTGCCGTCTCGCCTTGCACGCCCTCATGCCCGGATTCTCATAGGCTTCAAAATGGGAGGCTGCCGCCCATATCGAGAATATGTCCCTTGCAACCACGCCGCGAGCAGATCTGGACAACGCCGCCGCCGCGAACGATCATTGGGACCATGGGAGCCTGGCACTCGGGGCAACTCGAAGCTCCAATCAACTCCGTGTGACAATGGGGACAGAAAAAATTCAATACGGCGTCCGGCGGAATCTTGAATTCCGATTCGACAGTGTAACTTCCATACAAACAGGACAAGCGCAGCCAACCATGCTCATCTCCGAAAGAGACCGTCACGCGGATTGAAGAATAGCCATCCACGGGATGATCCGAGTCCATCAAGCTGTGGTTGCAGCGGGGACAGCCCACCTCGACGGCGAAGATCCGCTGGTCGCGGAAGATCTCCACCTTGTCAAGGCCGGCCTTGGCCTTTTCCACAATCTCTTTGACTTTGACGGGGCTCACATTGGAGAAATAGTGTCCGTCCACCACGACAATAGGCCCCAGGGCACAGGCCCCCAGGCAGTTGACGGTTTCCAGCGTGAACTCGCGATCCGCGGTGGTTTCCCCCACCGCAACCCCGAGCTCCCGTTTGAACTTTTCTCCAACCGCGGCGCCACCTCGAACGTGGCACGCCGTCCCGAGGCATACCGACGTCAGATGTTTTCCACGCGGCTTCAGGCTGAAGGAACGATAGAACGTGGCAACCCCGTAGATATCCACGAGAGAGCGGCCGGTCTGTTCCGCGACGGTCTTCAACGCTTCGGCAGGGAGATAACCATACCGGGATTGAATCTCCTGGAGTATAGAGATCAGCCCGCCCCGGTCACCCGCATGTTTCTCGATGATGCCGGAGACGCTTATTCCAATGACGCCTGAAATGGTCTCTGTGGTCATAGCTGCCTTAGTCCGGAGGTGTTCCGCGTCCGGCTCCGAAAGGATGTACCGTCCTGCTTATCGGTACTCCACACAGTGCCAAACCCCTCCTTCGGGCTTTGGAAATGTGCAGCCTGTCAGTTTGTCACAACTGGCGCAGAGCCCGGGAAACTTGCTGGGGTCGGCCGTTCCCGTCACAACACGATTCGCCCGGAAACGATCTGTCTTGGAAAGGTCAACTGGGACCTTCGCCTGAATGGGTGGAAACGGCGCGTACTCCCCGCATTCGACGGGAGGGTGGTCGAGGTCCCTTGGAAAGGTACAATTGGGCCCTTCGACACACGAAGCGCACAAACCGCCGTATACTTCGATGACCGCTTCCTGGGCCGCAGTTTTGCCCAAAGAGTGGTGCTCTACTTCCGGGATGACTTTTCTCAGCGTGGATGACATTTTTACCTACCTGCCTCCCCTTGTGGTTAATCTTCTTAGAAATCTGGAGGCATCCATCAGCCATCTTGACCGCAGGGGAGGGGTCTGGTTGTCGGCTGATGCATGCCCCCTCATGAACAGGTCCTCTTCAGACCATGACTTGCTCTGGGTGTGACACCTAATCGCACCCAATAAGACTTATCGCAACTGTTTGACCAAACTCTCGGTGATGAGCGATGGAGGAGAAAGTTGCAAGGATGGAGTGAAAGAGGTGACTTAACTCCGTGTAGGGAATGTGGTTGCCAGGAGAGGCCTTATCCCTCCATTTCACCCCTCAAGAAGAGCGTCTCAGAATCTTGACGTTGAGATGCGGGGAGTTTTCGACCACCGGAGAGAATCTCTCCAGCAGAGAGGCCAGCGCGAGCATTTAACGTGAGGGTGCGACTCAGTGCTGTTCTGGGGGGTAATGAATGACTCGAGGTAGGCGGGTGTTCAGTCAATGGGGGACGGGAAGTCTTTGAGTTTCTCCCGGAGAGTTTTACGATCGATTCCGAGGATTACGGCGGCGCGGGTTTTGTTGCCTCCGACGCTTTCCAGCACATTGTGAATATACTCCGTCTCGACCTCGGCCAGGGTTCGATCCAGCCCGCTGCCTCGCAGTGCCGAGAACCGCATGAGTGAGGGCAGATCGGGCACCTCGATCAATTCGCCTTCGGTCATCACCACGAGTCGCTGGACCACATTCTCCAGTTCGCGCACGTTCCCCGGCCAGTGGTAGTTGCGGAGCACCTCCAGGGCATTTTCAGAAAAATGGGGTACGGGTTTGCCGAGCTCCTTTGCAAATTTTGCCGTGAAATGGTTGGTCAGAAGGAGAATGTCGTCCCCGCGCTCGCGCAAGGGGGGAATATCAATGGAAATAATATTGAGTCGAAAATACAAATCCTGCCGAAAGGCCTCTTTCTTCACCAGGGCCTGCAGATCCTTATTGGTCGCCGCGAGAATTCTGACATCCACTTTTCGAGTTCGGCTCGAACCCACCATGCAGACTTCTTTGTCCTGGAGGACTCGCAGCAGTTTCACCTGCATGCCCAGGCTGGTTTCGCTGACCTCGTCGAGAAAGATCGTGCCTCCGTCGGCGGTCTGAAAAAAGCCGGCACGGGTCTCGGTGGCGCCAGTGAAGGCCCCTTTGAGATGACCGAAGAGCTCGCTTTCGAGCAGTTCTTCCGGAATCCCGCCGCAGTTGACCGGGACGAATGAGGCCGACGCGCGCGGACTGTTATAGTGAATGGCGCGCGCAACGAGTTCCTTACCTGAACCGCTTTCCCCGGTAATCAGCACGGTGGCCAGCGTAGTGGTTGCCTTGCTGATGGCGACCGAGACTTTCTTCATGGCTTCGGACTCGCCGATCATCCCGAGCTGTGTTGGCAGAGGAGGGGGAAGCTGATCGGATCCCGACCTCCGCATGTGCAGCTTATCGAGGGCCCGGGAGACGGCGGAAAACAGCTCGTCGTCAGTAAAGGGTTTGACCAGATAGTCTTCGGCCCCTGACCGGACCGCTTCGACCGCCCCTCCGATCGAGGGATATCCGGTGATCATCATGACTTCGGTGTCTTTGAAGTTCTCCCGCACGTGCCGGATCAAATCCAGGCCGCTGATCTTAGGCATTTTGAGGTCGGTGATGACCAGGTCAACGGCAGTGGCATCCAGAATGTGAATTGCCTCCGTCACTCCGGGAGCGGTGAAAACCCGATATCCCTTGGAGGCGAGGTTTCGCTGGAGAACCTCCAGGGTTTCCGGCGCATCATCGACCACCAGAATCTGTTCCTTATCACTCGAAGATGCCATTGTACTCAACCCCTTTTTCGTGCAACCCAAAGGAGACCGGCAGGAGAATCTCAAACCGCGAGCCGTGACCCACTTCGCTTTCCACCTTGATCGACCCGCCATGAGCGGTCACAATCCCATGCACCACCGGCAAGCCCAGGCCGGTCCCTTCCCCGATTTCCTTGGTGGTGAAGAAGGGAATGAAAATCTGTTGCAGGACTTCCTTGCTCATTCCCGTTCCGGTGTCTTCCACGATGAGAGAGACGTGGCTGTTCGAGGCCATCGTCTTGATGGTCAGCCGGCCGCCCTCCGGCATGGCTTGCAGCGCATTGACCACCAGATTGACCAGCACTTGGTGGAGTTGAGAGGGATCGGCGGTCACCTTGGGTAGATCGGGATGCAGATCACGCACGAGCTCGATCCCCGCTTTGATGCATCGAGCCTCAAGAAAGTAGAGGCCATCTTCAACCATCTGATTCAAGTCGACTTTGTCGGTCCGGGGAGGCAGCTGCCGTGAAAACAGCATGAGTTTCCTGACCACCTCGCGGGCGTGGAGCGTTGCTGCGACGATTTTTTCAAGATCCTGACCCGTCTGCGGAGGCAACTCCGCAGATTTTATGGCCAGTTGGGCAAATCCCAGAATACTGCCAAGGGGTTCATTCAACTCGTGGGCAACCCCCGCAGACAGCTGGCCGATCGTGGCCAACCGGTCGGCATGACGGAGCTGTTCCTGCAGCTTGATTTTTTCCTCGTCCGCGCGGAGACGCTCGATGAGAAGAACCACCTCCTTGGCCACGGTGTCGATCAAGCTTCGCTCTTCCTCGAGGAAAGGCCCTTCGTCGATTTCCGGCCTCTGTTCCGAGTAGGTCACCTCGACAATCCCCCGAGGGTTTCCGTTGGCGATAATCTCAGCCTTCTGCTGATGACATCCTTCCTGGAAACTGATTGAAGCGTAGGTCCGGCCATCGAGAATGATCCGGGCCGAGGCAATCTCCGGATACAACCAGGCGGGAGGAAGCAGGGCCACAATGCCATAAAGGACATCCTCCTGAGAAACCCCCTGACGCCCCACCCACTGAGAAATGCCGTACAGGCACGTCAACTCTTTAACTCGTTCCCGAAGTTTCACCTGAGTGATCCGGTGGACGAGCGCGACTCCCAATATTTGCGCGATCCCTTCGTATAGCTCGACTTGATCTCTTGAGAAGAAGTTCGGACGAGCGCTTTTCATCTCGATCAAACCGATCTTCTTTTGATCATCCATGATTGGAATCATGGTCAGGGATCGAAGACCTCCCGGGGCGGGCGAGAGCCGCCGCGAGATCTCCTTCTGTGCCGGCGAGCGATCCTTTGAGAGGTTTTGCACATCGCCAGTCCAGAGGCTTCCCTTTTCTGTGAGGGCCGGAAGGACGGATGGACGGCCACGCCCCATGAGCGCCGAGCGCCACGCCTTCAGCGGGGGATCCTGTTTGCGGTCACCGTCCCGGAGGTTTCCGATCACCTGCCGGTCCGGAATAACTTCGTATTGAAACGGGGGCTTGCGACGTCGTTGCAATTCAGTTCGGTAGCAATTGTCGTGCTCTTCCAGTTGAATCGCGACAGAGTCACACTTGGAAGAAGTCAATAGGATCCCTGAGACCTCCCGCAGAAAATCGATTCGCAGGAGACCGCGTGTTGCCAGCTGAAGAATTCGACTCGACATGTCCCGGAAATCGTGGATACGATGGGGGACAGGAGCCTGTGAGTGTGTTTGTCGTGATTTGATGTTTCCTGGCGGCATTGCAGTCGGTGGGAGAAGGCCTTCCCCTCGGTTCGCATACTTGTTGACGGCGACCATCGTCTCCGTGGATCACCAGTGTATCACGGTTGGGGAAGTGACGGATATGGTGTGTCGCCCTTCCTGACCCGTTGGCCGGTCGGACGGCGACCTCGCGCTGGATCTGCCAGCCATCGAATCACGCCATGATTTTCCGGATCCCGTCTCGCAGCAGGGGCACATTGAAATTGATCAGGAAACCCTGCCTTTTTCTGCTCAGTCTGAGGGTGGTGAGGAGTTGGGCTTCATGGAGTGGGGTGATTGCTTCCGCCGCTTTGATTTTAACTACCAGTTGATCATCCACAAGCATATCGAGCCTCAAGCCTCCCTCCAGCCGAATTCCATCATAGACAATCGGAATGACAACTTGATTCTGTACGTTGGCTCCGCGTCTTTTCAGCTCGTATGAGAGGCAAACCTCATAGACTGATTTGACCAAGCCGGGCCCAAGAATTCTGTGAACGTTGAATGCGGCATCAAGCGTGAGGGTCGCGGCACATTCGGTTTCGAGCGACAGGGATTCGAACCTAGACATGGGCATGCCTTCGTGAGGGGGTGGTTGAAGAAAGGGGGGCGAAGTTAAGGGGGGGACGAATACCTTCCAGCGCCAACATTATCGACTTCTTTGAATCGCGTCAAGGTTTAATACGCCAATCCATAAATATGGTGACGCATTTGCAGTGCGCATGCTTGCTTGCACTTTAGCTCCGCCTAGCTTGCTGCGCGGTGCGAATGCGCGCAAAGCAAGATTCACGTTAGGAAAGCGGCAGCGAACTGCCGCACTCCAAACTGCGGGTTCTGGATTTTGGAATTCAGACTTAGTTCATGCCGAGCCGCAACCGGGCGATCTCTTTCCGAATGGCCAGCAGGGTCGTTCCGCTTTGACTCAAGGCGACGAATCCAAGGATCCAGAGCGGAAAGGTCAACAGGACAAATACAACGACGGAGAAACCGGTGGCAAGCGTCTTGTCCACGCCAAACAAAGTCAAACCCACCACCGTGAAGAACTGGTAGGTGCCCACGTTGGCGGGGGCATTGGGCAAGGCCGTCCCCAGATGCACAATCAAAAAGACGGCGGCGCCCACCCACAACGAGAGCGGCAATCCGTACGCCCACATGACCAACCAGAATGACATCGCCTGAATCCCCAGCATGAACAGGGAAACCATCGCGGCCAGGTAAAACGGGCGCGACAGGCCGATCGCCTTCAAGCCGCGGGCAAGGCCGGTCACCACCGAGCCCGCTCGACGCCACAATCCCGGGCCCTCCGACTTTTCATCGCGCGGTTTGAGGTCGGCCCTTTGGCTGCGCAGGACGATTAACACGAACAAAACGGTCGCTATTAAAACGATGACGCCCAAGGCATCGCCGGCCTCAAGGAGATTCCTTGGCAAGGGAATGAGGATGGCAGTGAGCCCGATGGCCAGAGCCATCCAGACACCGTCCAGCCAGCGCTCCACCATCATGGAAGGAACAACCGCCGTCAGCGGGACACGAATCCAGCGGGATACCAGGTAGGCGCGAACTAACTCGCCAAAACGCATCGGCAGTACTTCATTGGTAAAGAGTCCCACATAGATTGCCTGTGTCGAGCGAAGGACGGATGGGCGCCCCACCGGGACGAGTAATAGGGTCCACCGCCAACCTTGAGCGACATAGTTCAGAACATCAAGGAGGATGGCTAAGGCGACAAACCCCCAGCGGATGGTCTTTATGTTCTGGAAGAGGCCTTCTACGCGAATATCATGAAAGACCCAGACCAGGCAGGCCAGGGCGATGGCGTATCCAGCCGTCGGCTGAATCCACCGCCGGACCCCTCCCGGCCGATGGAGAGATGCATCCTTCACTGCGTCGCTGACAGGATCCATTCAATGCCTCTTCGAAGAGCGCCAAGGAACGCCGTTGTGTTTCCATCAAAGCGGTGATCGTTGGCTTCAATCAGTTCAAACCGCTTGGGCTCCTTTGCGGCTGAAAACAGGTCCCGGGCCGTTGACACAGGCACGTATTCATCGTGGCTCGATTGGATCATCCATAAAGGGAGGGGAGTCACCTGCGGGAGATATTCGGCGCTTCGAAACCGGGGTTCCTGGGGGATTTCTTTGGTCACATAAGTCAGGTAATCCGCTAACCGCCATCCCAGAATATTGACAGGGCCCAGGCCGATGGTGACCAGCCCATCAAAGGTCTTCCTGTTCTCTGGACCGGCCGCTCCAAGCAGGCATAATCCTGCCCCTTCCGACCACCCCACCAGGGTCAAACGATCTTTCTTGTCCTTCACAATCAGTTCTGCAATCAACCTGAAATCACTCATTACGTCCGTTACTGTCAGGCCGGTCTTCCCGCTGAAGCCTTCGAGATACCGTTTTGTATCGAGCGCATAGACATCATATCCCCAGGAGGCCATCGTCTCCGCGATCGTGATGGCGAAGCCTCGCCAACCTCCATCTCCTGGAACAAATAGAATCTTTAGGTGAGGAGTAGTTGTGGAAGGGCTCCCAGCAATAATGTAGACGTCTTGTTTTTGACCACGAATGATCCATGTGTGTTGGACTGGCTTTGGTTTCCCCGCAAAACAAGTTGCCTCCGCCGCAAGGAGAAAGAGAAAAGTGGAGGCGATGAATCGTCTAGCCATACAGGATCTCCTCTTCCTCAAAGGCACTGACCTTGCTTAAGGCGATGGCCAGGCGAGGCAGGTCAAGCGGGTTTCGATAGATGGAATACCGGGGCTCCCAGGAAGTAGCAAATTTGGCCTTGTACTGGCGCAGGCCGCGGTAGCTGAAGAGAAAGTTCAAATATTGGAAGAAGAAATGGACGGCTCTTTCTTCCGGCGAAGCCGCCTCCTTTTCCGCGAAACCCGACATCGGAGCCATGCCCATATCAAATTGCTCAAACCCCCGGGCCCGTTCCTGGGCAAACAAGCTCAAAAAGAGATAGTCCATGATTCCGTTGGGAGCGTCGGTCCGGTACCGCATGAGATCGGTGGTGGATTCTCCTTTGCGGAAAGAAGGGATGATGTTCACAAAGGCCAGAACCTGTTCATCTTTTCCGGCAGCGACAAACAAAGGGGTCCTACGGATGTAATCGGGGTCAAACCGGCCCAGCGTAAACCCGCGCTCTCGACGGCCGGGGATCTGCAACCATTGATCGGAGACTTTCCTGGCTTGAGCGAGTACCTCATCGGGAAGGGGAGCGTTGTACAAACGGGTGTGGATTCCGGCTTTCTCCAGGCGGTTGATGCTATGTCGGAATTTCTTCATGGACTTCCCTTCCAGGCTGAATTGCTTCAGATCCACAATGGCGTCATCTCCAATCTTGAGCTTCTTGAATCCAAAGTGTTGATAGACGGACAAAAAATCGGGCAGGGTTTGATGAAATCCAATCCCCCAATCGTTTTCCCTGCACATCTCGGCAAACTCGTGGATGGCTGGTCCAATTTCTTCATCCGGGCCCACCGGGTCCCCCAGCACAATGGCGAAATTCCCTGCGACGCGGTAAGCCAGGAAACAGTTCTGCGACGGGGTGAGAAAAATCGATTTATCGGGCCAGACCTTGAAATAGTCCAGGGACGAGCGGCCATGCTTTTCGAGCAGATGAACTGCGTGGGAATGCTCGTGAGGAATCATTGCGTATTGATAGATTACGGGTCGAAACAGGGAAAAGCCTGCATAGCTGAAGGCGGTGATGCTCATGAGGTAGAGCGAGTCCACAAACCAGTGTGCATACCTCGTGTGGGGGGTGATGGCCGGATCACCGGCCAATGAAAAGAACAACAGGGTTCGATGGATGGATTCCCAGAAGTTGAAATTAATACCGAAATGTCTTGGATCGAGGGCCCAGAATCCGGCCACGCCATACGCCAAGGCCACCAGGGCCGCGATCCCGAACCGAAGAAACCCCGAGCGGAAATCGGGGATACTGCTCTTGACGGTGAAGCTCTTGCGGTTCAAAAGCAGCACGATCACGAGAACCAGTGAAAGAAGGGCATGCTCGTAGTCGCGTCCTTTCAGAAGGTGGACAATAACCGAAAGGCAGCCCAGAGCCAGCACCCCTTGAAAAGCCCGCTTCTTCCGCTTGTAAATGTTGAGGGAGGAGACGACTAGTGCAAATCCGATGAACAAAGCCAAAAATCGGCGAAGGCGGAGGAATTCCAATGGAACGACGAGTCCCCAAAGCTCGCGGTGATGTGGCAAAGCGGGATCCATCACCGAGAGAATGTTAAACAGCCCGCTCCCTAACGTCACCAGGACAACGATCCAAATCCACGGAGTTCGCTTCTTCATAGGTCATCGGGACAGAGGAGCGCACGAAGACCATCAATCCTGACTTCTACCAAAATGTCTTCTGATGCGCCGGGTATATGGCCCGTTCATTGAGATGCCCTGTCAGGCTCAGAAGGGTGCCGCCATGCCCGGCAGCCAGGGCGAAAACTTGAGTGCCTCCTCTTTCGTTTCGGCGGTGGCCCTACCGAGTTCCTGCGAAAAGGCTATAACAAAAAGGGCTTCAAGGGTAGGGGCTTTTTTGGTTGGTAGATTGGCGAGGGAGATTTAATTCAGCAATGAGGGGATCAGTTCCGGGGTTCAGCCCAACTACACTGAATGAAGCCCGGATTCCCAGTTTGAAAGAAGATTCGGATTGGATGAAGGCTTTTGCCTGCCTGTGCCGAAGGCGCTGTGAAACAAAGCCCAGCGTTGGCTTGTTTTCCAGGCCTACGCTGGGTGGACGTCGCCCATCCCTCCACAACCCCATCGGGGTTGGGAGATATTGTTGGCCTTGGGACCCAACGTAGGCCGGAAGGGCAGGCCAAGGTTGGGCATTGAGAGGGAGCGCCGTCGGCGCAACCGTTTCCACCTGAGTCACCCCGCCAGATCCTATGCGAGCTTTCTTCCGCAGAAGGCACAGTTCACCCATCCCGTTTCCACATGGCGTTGGCATTCAGGACATCTTGTCTTCAACTCATGGCGGCAAGCGGGGCAGAAGAGAAAGTCCGCCTGGATCACGCCGCCGCAATTTGGGCACAGTTGCGGGATGGGGCGTCGCACCACGTAGTAAACAATGAATCCGATGGCGTAAGGAACAAAGATCACCAGCAGGGTCCACATCAACCGACTCATGTGTCTGCGCCCGGCGTCGGCATTGACGTAAAAGGTGAGGAGGATCCACACGGAGATGATGATCCCCATGAACACCCCAATTACCGACAGCAGCACGCCTTCTGTCCCCGCCTGTTCATGAGGTGGCAGGGTATGGATCATCGCAGGAAGGCCCAGACCAAACCACAGCAGAAGGGCGACGGCCAGAATCACCCACGCCGCCTTGTTGATGATTCTTAACTCTGCCTTCAGTGAGGTGTGCGTATTGTTTATGGTTGTGTTCATAATGATCTCTCCTGCCGGTTGAGTTTGTAGAGGTGCAGCAGGGGGACGAGCCCAAAACCAATAGTCCAACAAAGAGTCCCCCACAGGATCAAACTCGTTAATTCCGTAACTAGAGGTGGCCAGCCAAATTGTTTTTCCAGCGCATGGTTCATCGGGATGAGCAGCGCCAGGGAAAAGAGAAACATCACCCAGCCATAGATGGCCAATGTTGCCATGACCCAATGGTGTTCCCGCCGCTCGATGACCTCCTGGCGTCGCACCCGTGCCAAAGCGGTGAAGCGAGTCAACTGCGCGTTTGTCAATTCAGGATGAGGGAGACGCTTCACAGTCTTTGCCAAAGTGAACAGGTGCTCCAGTTGTCGAGCACACTCGGCACACTTCGCCATGTGCGCTCGTGCCCTGGTTTGCTCGGCGTCGGGAAGCGAACCCGCGATCAGCGCCGCAATATTCCTTTGTGTTGACGCATGCTCATTCATGAGATCTGCCCTCCCACTGGATCAGGCGTCGCCGCAGGAGTTCCAATCCCCGCCGCACGCGGGTCTTTACTGTTGAAAGCGGGACGCAAAGGACCTGTGAAATTTCCTCAAGGGGCATTTCTTCCTGGAAACGCAGGCTCAGCGCTTCGCGATAATGAGGCGGAAGAGTAGGAAAGATCGTCTCGACGTGCGCCTGCAACTCGTCTTCTTCAATTCGATCAAGGGCTGATATTTCGTCGTCGGCCAACTGGTCCATGGGGTCGGGCGCATTGTTGTCCTCAGGCACCCACCCCGGCGGTACGCGACCCTCTCGGGTCACTCGGCGCCAGGTGTCGATAGCGCAGTTTTTTGCGATCGCAAAAAGCCAGGCCTTGAATGAATGCCCGGGATCATAACGGTCGATGTGCTCCATCGTCTTCAGCCACGTTTCCTGGAGGATGTCCTCCGCCCTCGGGGGATCCCCGGTCAGATGAACCAGGTAGCGGTAGAGCGAAGGGGAGTATCGGTTCACCAGAATGCCGATCGACTCGCGATTTCCTCCGCGGACCCAAAGTGCAATCTCCTGGTCAGTCGCTGAGGAAGGTATAGGCATCGAAATTCGGGATTGTTGCCGCGGCCAATAGAAGAGCGGTTGTGCCAGGATATAAGGTGCGCTCATCATACCCCTGTTACGGGCACCTCAAACCGGAAGTCGCAAAATATTTTTGCCCAACATCGGTGGGGGCGCCGGGGGGGGGGTAAATGGTCAGGAATCTGTGGATGGAATTGTTCAGTCGAACCAGAGGACAGCCAGCGGAGGCAGAATCAACTTTCGAAAGGGGGGCCGCGTCATCGAACGTTCTCCCCGGGCCTCAACCACCATGCCTGGGGATGATGCGTAAATCCGATGTGCGGATAGTATGCTTCGGCGGCAGGCGCAGCGAGCAGGACCAGGGTCGTGGCGTGACCCGCTTCCTGTTGTGTTCTCACAATCAGCTCCTTGCCGATGCCCTGTTTCTGGTGTGACTGCCGGACGGCCAGATCGGACAAGTAGGTCACATAACTATAATCCGAGAGCGATCGGGAAATGCCGACCATGAGATTTTGATCCCACGCCGTAATGACAAGATTGGCGGTCTTCAGCATCCGGAGCATGCGATCTTTGTCGTTAACGGGCCGGCGTTCACCCAGCGTGGAAGCTCGATACAGGTCAATCACTTCGTCGATATCCAGGTCATTTCCAATTTTGTATTCGATCATGGTTCACGGTCCTTATAGCTATCCCCGGATGACCACGCGTTCAATGGAGCGGGCGCGGCCCATCAATTCATCCACCTCGATCAACACCGCGCTCAACCGCGGATCTCCTGTCGCCGATTCGAACCGGCGAGGCATTTGATCAAAGAACTTTTGAATGATCTGGTTCTTGTCGACGCCAATGACGGAGTCATACGGGCCGGTCATTCCAATGTCGCACAAAAAGGCGGTCCCACGGGGAAGGATGTGCTCGTCGGCGGTCGGGACGTGGGTATGGGTTCCAACGACGGCCGAGACCCTGCCGTCAAGATACCATCCCATGGCCTGTTTTTCAGAGGTGGCCTCGCCGTGCATATCGACCACCCGAACCTTCACGTCATCCGGGATCTTCTCAAGGGTGTTCTGGGCGGTTTGGAAGGGGCAGTCACTGGGTGGCATGAAGATGCGGCCCTGGAGATTAATGACCGCATAGGGAATGCCTTTTGATGTTTTACCGATAAAAAGGCCCGAGCCGGGGGATTGGGGCGGATAATTTGCAGGGCGCAACAAGCGTGCGGTTCGTGCGATGTATTCAATGATTTCCTTCTTGTCATAAATGTGGTTTCCGGAGGTCAGGACATCGACACCCCAGGTGAAGAAATCCTCCGCGATGAGGGGGGTCAGCCCGAAACCCGCGGCCGCATTTTCCACATTGGCAATGATGAGATCGATTTTGCGTTCGCGCCGCAGCAGATCCACATGGTCGCGGACCATATCACGACCCGGCCGACCTACCACATCGCCGATGACTAATAGATTCATTCGATCGACCTTTCGGAAGGCATCATAGAAAAACGCTGGTTCAAAACGACAATCCGTGAGTTTACGCAAATCCCGTAGAAAAGCAAACGGAGAAGAACGGGTGCAAGAAAGAAATAGCCACAAGAATGTGCAAGAAACGCCGGGCGATCAGGGCATCCCGGCCATGTTGTGTTCTTGGGCCGCTTGGTGGCTGAAGGTGGGAAGAACCTTAGGAGTAATCCACGTGGGCCGTTGGGGCCGTCTATTTGAACCCTGACTTCATAGGTGGGTGCCCTACTCAGCGCATTAGGCAGTCTCGCTTGGCGGGACTGAGCACACAGCGATGAGACGCGGACTCCCGTTCAAATAGTTAGGCTCAAAATTTAACAGACCACCTGACGCACCCTGCAGACTACTCCTAACCTGTAGAAACGCTATCCTGATTTTACTGCGAATCGTGTATCACGGAATCGAGTAATTTGATACAAGCCTCGGTTTTTTCAGTGAGCATGGCTGAAAGCTCCAAATTCTCCTGTTTCAGCCGCTCTACCTCGTCCGCCATGGTGAGCGCGGCGAGCACCGCCACCTTCAAGGAATCGATTGTACGCGTGGCGTCCGCAATCTCGCGCATCTTCTCGTCGAGGGACTCAGCCAACCGCTTTACATATCCCGGATCGGGCCCACCGCGCAGGTAGTAGGTCTGATCGTAAATTTCTACCGGGATACTGTCGTCGGGATTATTCATTCACCGCTCACGCGATTGATGGCGCTGAGGATCTGTTCGACCTTATTCTTAACCACTTCCCGTTCCTTTTTCAAGCTCTTAATTTCCTGTTCCAGCGCCCGCAGTCCGGAACGGAGGCGTTCCAATTCTCCCAGTTGATCGGCGTGCTTCTGGTGAGCGGATCTCAGCCTTTCGCCCGCCTGTTGAATCTTGCGCTCAAGCTCTGCAAATTGGTCCTTCGGGTTCACGTTTCTTTCCTTATTCTCGCCCCGAGTTCCGTTTCGAGCGCATGCATCACCTTCTCAATCTGAGGCGCGACTTCCTGCTCAACGAGCGTCCGATCGGGCGATTGAAAAACGAAGCGGAGAGACAGGCTGTAATTTCCCTTTCCCAGGGAGGAATCCTGATAGGTGTCAATGGGTCTGATTTCTATTGAATTTTCCACCTCGACCGCGGAGATGGTTTTCAAGACTTGTTCAAAAGACACATCGCCGGACAGAACGAATGAAAGATCCCGTTCCACCGCCGGGAAGGGGGACAAGGGACGGAAATCGATCCGGCGCAGGCCCCTGGCCAACAGCCGTTCCAAATCAATTTCAGCGGCAAAAACGTTCTGTCTGATTTTATAGCGCTCCAGGAGCGCAGCGTCCAACAACCCAAAGGTCGCGACATGATTCCCGTCGACGAAGACATCACTGGACTGCTCCTGGCGGTAGGTGTGAAACGGGTTCTCGGGTTTGCGAAACTTCCTATCTGGCGTTTCAAACAGGGCCAGGGCCTGCTCGACATCCCCCTTGAAATGCTGGAATCTGTAAGGTTCGGGCTGAGGCTCATGCAGGACCTTGGGGCGATAGTCCCCCGCGGCCCCGAGCACAAGAACAGTCCGTTCGACCACTTTCCTCTTTTCCGAACGAAAGTAAATCTTCCCGACCTCGTACACGCGGACGTCGCGCTGGCCCCGGTTCAGATTCCGGCGCACCATCTCCAGCAGTGACGGAAGGGCGGTGGGCCGCAAGGCGCCCGCGACTTCGGAAAGCGGGTTCGCCAGTTCAACCGGAATGCGACGTGTAAATCTGGCGGCTTCTTCCACGTCAAGAAATGGGAAGGCAATGATTTCAAAATAACCCAAGGCTGCCAAATGCTCCTTCAAGCGCGAGATGGGAGCGGCGGCGGGTAAGTTCTGGCCAAGGGTCGAGGTCCGGAGCAATCGGGGCGGAAACTTGTTATATCCGTAATGGCGGGCGACCTCTTCGATGAGATCAATTTCGCGGGTGACGTCGTTCCGCCAGGTGGGTGTGTGCCACGTTTTCCCTTCGGATTGTGTCACGACGGGCTTGAAGCACAGTGAGCTCAGAATTCGATCCACTTGCTCCGAGTCGACGTCAATGCCGAGATGACGTCTCAACTCGGCCTTTCGCAAGACGAGTTCTGGAGGAGTCACCGCAGTAGGATGACAGTCGATGAATCCTCTTTGGATGGATCCTCCCGATACCTCCTGGATCAGTTGGGCGCAGCGATTCATGGCCGTGACGACATTTTCGATGTCGGTCCCGCGTTCAAAGCGGTGAGACGCCTCGGTGTGCATCCCAAAAGTCCGCGCGGTCTTGCGGATCGAGGTCGGCAGGAACCAGGCGCTCTCAATCAACACGTTATGGGTTAGTGTTGAAATTTCGCTTTCTGCCCCGCCCATCACGCCGGCCAGCGCGACGGGCCTCGCGGCATCCGCAATCACGAGGTTTTCGGTGGACAGGGTTCGATCCACCCCGTCGAGGGTTGTCAGATGCTCGCCGGTTTTCGCTCTCCGCACGATGATCTTCCGTCCGGTGAGGCGGTCCAGATCAAATGCGTGCAGCGGATGGCCCAGCTCGAAAAGCACGTAATTGGTGATATCAGCGATGTTGTTGACGGAGCGTTGGCCTACGGCCTCCAATTGGCGAACCAACCACGAGGGGGAAGGAGCCACCGTGACTCCCTTCACAACTCGGGCGCAATATCGGTAGCAAAGGTCGGGATCGGAGATTTCAACCGTGGCGGACTCGTTCACCGGAGGGTTGGTTTCCTGAAAAGCGATCTGGGGGGCCTTCAGAGGGAGCTGGTAAATTGTAGCCGCCTCTCGCGCGACTCCCCAGTGACTCAAGCAGTCCCCTCGATTGGCGGTAAGTTCCAGCTCGATGAGAAAGTCGTCGTCATGCGCCTCGATCGATTCCACAGGAAGGCCCGCCATCGAGAGGTCGTCGGCGAGCTTCCGGGCTTCGACTGGAACATCGACGAATTGTCTGAGCCATTGATAAGAAATTTTCATGTTAGATCAGTCCGCGGATGGCCCAGATTCCACGGAAGGCAGAAGAAACTCCGAAGACGAGTATGTTCTGTGGAAGTGCGCCTAGATCTGAGACTCCTCTGTGCGATCTGCGCCATCTGCGGATGCTTATTTGAACTGCTCCAGGAACCGGATGTCATTGTTGAAAAAGTAATCGAGGCTGGGCATGTTGTACTTCAGCATCGTGTAGCGATCCAGTCCCAGTCCAAACGCGAAACCCGAATATTCTTCCGGATCGTACCCGACATATTGGAAGACGGCCGGATGGATCATTCCCGCGCCCATGACTTCCACCCAACCGCTCTGTTTGCACACCCGGCAGGGAATTCCCTGGCCGACACGGCCCGTCCCGCCGCAGATGCCGCACGAAATATCCACTTCCGCGCTGGGCTCCGTAAACGGGAAATAGCTCGGCCGGAAACGCACCCGTTTTTCGGGGCCGAAAAAGGCCTTCAAAAAATACTCCAGGGTGCCTTTGAATTCGCAGAATGAGATGTCCACATCGACGGCGAAGCCTTCGATCTGGTGGAACATCGGGGTGTGCGTGGCGTCCGGATTATCGCGGCGGTAGACCTTGCCGGGAACAATGGCCCGAACGGGCGGCTTCATGCGTTCCATGGTGTGGATCTGGACGGGTGAGGTGTGCGTCCGCAGGAGCAACTCATCCCGCCCGGCCCCGCCATCTCTTATGAAAAATGTATCCTGCTCACTGCGGGCAGGATGGTTCTCGGGCGTGTTGAGCGCCTCGAAATTGTAATAAGCGGTCTCGATCTCCGGTCCCTCCTCCACGGTATATCCCATGGAGATGAAAATCTCCTCGATCTCCTCGCGCACCAGGGTGAGGGGATGCTTGGCGCCAAATTGATGCGACAATCCGGGGAGGGTGATGTCCGGGACCGAACGGAGCTCGGTTTGAACCTCGCCCTTCCACTGATCTAGATTTCCCTCGACTCTTACCTCAATTTTGCCTTTAGTCTCCGCCATTAACTCATTGAGGCGCTTTTCTGCTTCGATTCTCAGCCCGTTAAGAAGCTTTCCAACAACAGGTTTTAACTGACTTGAGGCCGCTTTCAGCCAGTTGTCGCTGAGCAAGGACAGTCGGCCATTCTTTCGCCCCAACCAGTCGATTCTGAACCCTTCGACTTTCGCCGACGAACGGGCAGCCGCGGAGTCTTCTTGAAGCCGTTGGTTCAACTCTTCAAACAGAGACTGACACTGCTCGGCCGATGTCACGCCGATTTCCGAAAGCGGTTTTCGAAGCTTTTCATCCAGCGTCATAAACCAGTCGCTTCGGGTTGAGGGGTTTGACTTGTAACCCGGAGAAACCCAACGAATACAAACGTCATTGAAAATGTTAAAAAATCGTGTGTGATTCAACGTAGGGGCGCATAGTCCGCCTCGGCGGACGCCCCTACTGCGAAGATTCCACAATTATCCCATGTAACTCTAACTCCAACGTTCGCATTAGTCCGCCTCTCATGGGAAAAATCCCGCGCTGAGAGGTGAATTTCAATTTAGGCGGACGCCGAACCGGAAATCGCCTGCTTGGCCGTTTCGGCGAGATTGGCAAAAGCTGCGGCGTCATTCAGGGCCAGGTCGGCGAGGATCTTGCGGTCGAGCGCGACTCCGGCCTTCTTCAATCCGGCAACAAACCGGCTGTAGGAAAGGCCGTTCTCGCGCGACGCGGCTCCGATGCGGATGATCCACAATTGACGGAAGTCCCGCTTGCGCACACGGCGGTCACGGTAGGAATACTTCAGGGCTTTTTGAACGGATTCTTTGGCGGAGCGGTAAAGTTTGCTCTTGGTAAGGACGTATCCGGAAGCCAGCTTAAGAATCTTCTTGCGCTTTCGGGCGCGCTTGGGACCTCGTTTAACTCGGGGCACGGTTTTCTCCTTTCGGTGTGGAATCGGCTTGCAGGCACCGTGTGTTCCATTCGACGAAGCGATGGAAGCCACCTGCTCGCACGAAATGAAATGAATCAAAGATCAGATCAGAATGGATGAAACGGGCCGTTCCCGGTCGATGGCATTTTTGACAGGCACGCTGGAAGGGCAGATCTCAGTCTAACCGTAAATTAGCATGCGCTTGACCGATTTTTCGTCCGCCTTGCTGACCAGGGTGTCCTTGTCGAGTTTGCGTTTCACTTTCGTGGTTTTTGAGGCCAGGAGGTGACGTGCGTAGGCATGGCCCCTCTTGACCTTTCCAGTCGCGGTCAACTTGAATCGCTTGGCAGCCCCGCGATGGCTCTTCAACTTGAATTTCGGCATGAATACTCCCTTAGAAATTGAAAATCGGGCCGCCCGGCTTCCCGGCAGGAACACCGGAGTCATCCCGCGATTCGAGCAACGATCTGGGCCCCCCCGCCTCGAAGCGCATCCAATCCGCCGCGGGTTCGATGCTGTGGCGCGGCTTAATTCTTCTTCGGTGCCAGAACCATGAACAGGTTGGGCCCTTCGAATTTGGGGAAGAACTCCACGATCCCCACCTCGCCGACATCGGTGACGAGTCGATCCAGCAGCCTCCGACCGATCTCCTTGTGGGCCATCTCGCGCCCCCGGAACCGCACACTCGCCTTGACCTTGTCCCCATCCTTCAGAAAATCCAGGATGTGGTTCTTCTTGAACTCATAATCGTGTTCATCGGTCTGAGGCCGGAATTTGACTTCTTTGAGCTGGATTTGCTTTTGGTGTTTCTTCGCCTCGTGCGCTTTCTTGCTGAGCTGGTAGATGTACTTGCCGTAGTCCATGATCTTGCAGACGGGCGGCTGGGCTTGCGGCGAAATTTCAACCAGGTCGAGCGAGCGTTCGCGCGCAATCTTGAGCGCCTCAAATGGCGGCATGATTCCGAGTTGGCTCCCCTGGTCATCAATCACCCGAATCTGCGGGACACGAATGCGCTCATTCGTGCGAATCGACTTGTCGTAAATAAAACTCCTCCTTGCCGTCTCCTCCCCGGAGGGAAACGAGCGGCGTGATGGTTTAATGTCTAAGGTTGCAAGTGTAAGCGGAAGCGGCCACACACCCTCGAGAGATGGATCTCTGCCCGGAAAGAGCAGCCCTCTCAAGCGACGCAATTTTCACCTGTTCCCATTCGATTGTCAAATCAAAAGGGGGAAGTTAGGGAGAAGGTGCTTTGCTCGTGATGATCTGCTCCAGCGTGGCCAGAAATTCATCGATGGACTTGGGTCCGAGATCTCCTTGAGTCCGATTGCGGACCCCTACAGTTCCGGAGGATTGTTCGCGGTCTCCGACCACGAGCATGAAAGGGACTTTTTGCAGCTGCGCCTCCCGGATCTTGAAGTTAACCTTTTCGTTCCGGTCATCCACCTCGGCGCGAATCTTCGCAGACTGAAGTCTTCCCAGCACCTCCTTGGCGTATCCCAGGTGGCGTTCACTGATGGGCAGCAGGCGCACCTGTACAGGCGCCAGCCAGGTGGGGAACGCTCCCGCGTAATGCTCTATGAGCACGCCAAAGAACCGTTCCACCGATCCCCACAGCGCCCGGTGGACCATTACCGGTTGGTGGCGGCTGCCGTCATCGCCGACATATCCCAGATCAAACCGCCGGGGAAGATTGAAATCGAATTGGACCGTCGAAAGCTGCCAGGGTCTGCCAATCGCGTCGACGAGCTTCATGTCGATCTTGGGGCCATAAAACACCGCCTCGCCCGGCATGTACTTAAAAGGAACGTTCATCCGTTTCAGCGAGTTGCGAAGCGCCCCTTCAGCACGATCCCACTCCTCAACCGTCCCTGCGTAATGCTCCGGATGGGCCGGATCACGCGCCGACAGTTCAACCTCGAATCTCTCGAATCCGAAGGTGTGAAGGACGGCAAAGGCAAAGTCCACACAAGCCTCGATTTCTTTTTCGAGTTGGTCCATGGTACAGAAGATGTGAGCGTCGTCCTGGGTGAACCCTCGGACGCGCAACAGGCCATGCAACACACCGGATCGCTCGTACCGATAAACCGTTCCGAGTTCGGCGAGGCGGAGCGGAAGATCGCGGTAACTGCGCAGGCGCGACTTGTAAATCAGGATGTGCCCGGGGCAATTCATGGGTTTGAGCTGGTATTCGGCCTTTTCGACTTCCATCGCGCCAAACATGTTCTCGCGATAGAAGTTGGTATGACCGCTGCGGTTCCAAAGATCCAGACGCATGACATGCGGAGTGAAGACCAGGTGGTAGCCGCGCTGCAAATGTTCTTCACGCGACCAGTCTTCCATGAGTTTCCGCACCAAGCCCCCCTTGGGGTGCCAAAAAATGAGCCCGGGTCCTGCCTCCTCTTCTATACTGAAAAGGTCGAGTTCAGTGCCTAACCGGCGATGGTCGCGTCGCTTGGCCTCCTCCAGCTTTTTCAGATGTTCGTCCAAATCTTTCTGGCTGAACCACGACGTGCCGTAAATACGCTGCATTTGTTCCTTGTGTTCATCGCCCTTCCAGTAGGCGCCCGCCAGGGACAACAACTTGAACGCCTTGATCTTCTTCGAGGACGGCACATGAGGCCCCAGGCAGAAATCAATGAAATGATCGCCCAGGGTATAACACGAAAAAACCTGGTCGGCCTTCTCGTCGATCAACTCACATTTCATTCCTTCGCCCATCTCGCGGAACATCTTGAGCCCTTCTTCTTTAGGAAACTCCTTCCGGCCGTAAGGCAGATCCCGGTCGGCCAGCTCTTTCATTTTCTTCTCGATCTTTTCGAGATCCTCGGGTGTGAAAGGCTCGTCACGCTGGAAATCATAGAAGAATCCGTTATCAATGGCGGGGCCGATGCCCAGTTTGGTTCCGGGGAACAGTTCCAGGACAGCGGCCGCGAGGAGATGGGCCGTACTATGACGGTACACCTCCATGGCATCGGGATCTTTGGAGCGGGGCGTCAAAATCTCAACACGCTCGTTGCCATTGAGCTTGTAGGAAAGGTCACGCAAGACGCCGTCCACCTTGGCCACCAAAGCCTCTTCGAAAAGACGGGGACTCACTGTCCGCGCCACATCGCCGGCCATGGCTCCGTCGGGCAACTGGATCTGACTGCTATCGGGCAGAGTAATTTGAATCATGAAATCTCACTGTTCAAATCTGTGCGGAACGACTCTCACACTCCCATGGGACGAGCGCTCATAATTGCGGAATGCAGATTTCGGAATCGGGAAGAAAGCTGGCAGCCACGATTCAATCGTTTATGTTTCCGTCCGAATCCCTCAAAGTCCGGGTTAATTTCACGGGCGGAAGAAAGAATTTCGGACATCCCTGATCAGGCGCAACAAACAACTCTCGGCGTAATCTCCGCATCTTCACCAGGAGATGGACAAAAACCGCTCAAAAGAGAGCAGTTAAAATAGCAGAATTTCATAAGAGGGTCAACGGAGGGAAGATCTGTGTGTCGAGTGTTCCGGGTTCAACGGGGAGGGGTCGCCCGGGAATGCAATGCGTCGGCCCGCCTCCCTGTAGTATAGTGGCGCTCCCGAGAGTGGGATCAACACGGCGGTTTCAGGCCGGCTGGGTCGGTTGAAATGAAATTCAAGCACTATCTAAAATTCTGGGTTCCGGTCATCGTCGTCATGGCCATCATCTTTCTGATGTCCACCGGGATATTCTCTTCGGAAAACACGGCCCTGGTTTTCGGACCGTTGCTCCGGTTCCTCATACCGGATATTTCACCTCAAACAGTGGATCTGATTCACGCATTCATACGCAAGTGTGGACATCTAATAGAGTATTTCATCCTCGGTGTCTTGCTTTTTCGCGCTTTCCGCGGTGGATCCCAGGACCCGAGAGGGTGGCATTGGGCCTTGTGCTCGGTGCTTGTGGGTGTTCTTTACGCCGCATCCGACGAGGTGCACCAGTCCTTTGTCGCGACACGGACGGCCTCTCCCATCGATGTTGCGATCGATTCCGGGGGTGCCGTTCTGGCTCAAATCGTGTGCCTCCTGGCATACCTTCGGAGCCTGAAGCAGGCGGTTTCCAGTTGAGCCCGGACACAGGGGCTGATGGCAGCGTGGAACCCGCCGGGGTCATTTTGGGGGCTGCCGTTCGGGATTGATCCAGATATCCAGGCAACAGGTCAACGGATGCTTCAGATCAGTGCTGGCTCATCATTCCAACCCCTTTCTCTCGCTCCTTCAAGCAGTCAGAGCGAAATGCCAGGAGCCTTATTGGACAGTTCCGATTGAGAATGACAAGTTGCGGCGGTTGGCGGGGGTGTGGCGGCGTTGTATACTGAAACGTTGTCAGGGCCGGTACCCGGACTGAAGTCGGCAGGCACCGGTTTATTTGTCCGGCATGGCCGAGAGAGGATTGAGAAATTCATGTTTGATATTCTGACCGAAAAGCTTCAGCGGACCTTCAAGACCCTGAAAGGGGAAGCGAAGCTGACGGAAAACAATGTCGATTTTGCCATGCGTGAGATTCGCCTGGCCTTGCTTGAGGCAGATGTAAACTTCAAGGTCGTCAAAGACTTCATAGACCGGGTTCGAGCCAAGTGTCTGGGAACGGAGGTGATGACGGCGCTGTCTCCGGCGCAGCAGGTCATTTCATTTGTCCGTGATGAACTGATCGCGACGCTAGGGGACGCCGAAGCCCGACTCATTTTCTCAAAGAACCCGCCATCCGTCTTTCTGGTAGTCGGTCTTCAAGGATCCGGGAAGACCACCTCCGTCGGCAAGATCGCCAGGTGGATGATGAAGAACGGCCACCGGCCGCTCCTTCTATCGGTCGACGTCTACCGTCCGGCGGCACGGGAACAACTCAGCGTCATCGCGCACGATGTGGACGCCAAAATTTTTCCGGGTGAAGGGATGGACCAGCCTTTGGCGCTGGCGAAAGCCGCCCTGCGGGAAGCAAGCCTCTCGGGTTATGACGTACTGTTGATCGACACCGCAGGGCGTCTTCACATTGACGACGAGTTGATGCAGGAGCTGTCCACTCTGAAGCAGCAGCTCAAGCCCAGCGAAATCCTGTTCGTTGCGGACGCCATGACCGGTCAGGATGCGGTAAAGAGCGCCCACGAGTTTCATGAGCGCCTGGGTATCAGCGGAGTGATTCTAACGAAACTCGACGGCGATGCACGCGGGGGGGCGGCGCTTTCGATCCGGGCTGTGACAGGGCAGCCGATCAAGTTCGTCGGCGTGGGGGAAAAGCCCGACGCCCTGGAATTGTTTTATCCTGACCGCATGGTCTCGCGTTTGTTGGGGATGGGCGATGTACTTTCCCTGATCGAGAAGGCCCAGGAAACCTTTGATTTAAAGCAGGCTCAAAAGCTGGAAGAGAAGCTCCGCAAAGATGAATTCAGTCTCGAGGATTTTCGCGACCAGTTACGCCAGATGCGAAAGCTCGGGCCGTTGGATAAAATTCTCGGCATGCTTCCTCAGATCGGAGCCATGAAAGACCTGCAAAAAGCCAACATTGATGAGAAGCAATTAATTCATACCGAAGCCATCATCAATTCGATGACGCCCCGGGAGCGTCGAAATCATCAAATCATAAACGGCCAGCGGAGGAAACGGATCGCGCGTGGGAGCGGGACTACTGTGAACCAGGTGAATCAGTTGCTCAAGCAGTATGCGCAGATGCGGAAGATGATGAAATCCATGGCCGGGAGCCTGGCGGGAGGACGTATGCCCCGACACCTGGAACGATTCCTTCCCCGTCAGTGACTCCTTTTCGATTCCAACCCCGCAATGGCGTGCTTGAAGATGAGTTGAAATGACGCCTGATTTCCAGCCAAGGTGGGAGAATCCTCAAAGAAGTTGCGGGAACAGCTTGTTTCCGATAGAATCAAGCTTCATCATTGTCACCGTAATTCGGTGATGTTTCACCGTGCGTTTACACCAAAGGTGGAGGGTAGGAATTTGTTGACCATTCGGTTGAGTCGAGTCGGCGCTAAGAAACGCCCTCACTATCGCATTGTCGTGATCGAAAAAGACGCGGCACGCGATGGGAGATATCTGGAAGTTCTAGGAACCTATTACCCGCTGGCCAACCCGGCGGAGATCAAATTAAATCGTGAACGTTACGACCATTGGCTGCGTCGGGGCGCGCAACCATCGGATACTGTGAAAAGCTTTCTCAAGCGTCAGGCCGCGGCCTGACAGCAACGGCTGCGGAGGCGATTGAGATTTCTCGTTGATGAGAGTCATGATGCAGAACTTGAACCTATGAACGCCTACTCTGGTTGTCCCTTCAGGTTGACATTCTCCGTCTCCGAGAGACTCGGAGCAGGTTCGTGTGAGGCGGCAAGGAGAAGAAGGTATGAAGGAGCTCATCGAGCAAATCGCCAAGGCCCTAGTGGATAATCCCGATCAAGTGTTTGTTCGCCCCATCGAAGGAGAGCAGACGACGGTCCTGGAATTGAAAGTCGCTCCCAGTGATCTTGGGAAAGTGATTGGAAAACAGGGACGTACTGCCCGTTCTATTCGGACGATTTTGGGCGCTGCGGGAATGAAGTTGAAGAAACGCTTTACCCTGGAGATTCTTGAATAGCGAGGTCAAGCCGCACCTGCGACCGATGGAAGAAAAAGAGATCACTGTGGCCCTGGTACGAAAGACTCAGGGCCGTCGGGGTGAGGTTGCGGCAGAAATTTTGACAGACTTTCCTGAGCGCTTCAGCCGGATGAGGCGCGTCCGATTGGCAAAGACCGGAGAAGCAGGAAGTTGGAAAGAAGTTGAGAAAGTCTGGTTCCATAAGCAGGCGGTGATTCTGAAATTCACCGGGATTGAAACGATCGCAGAGGCCGAACCCCTGGTGGGATCAGAGGTGCGAGTTCCTCAGAGCGAGGCGCTGCCGCTTCCAGTGAATCACCATTATATCTTTGAATTGGTCGGGTGCCGGGTGCTGGAGGACCAGAGCAGCAGGGAAATCGGTCGAGTGAAGGAGTTTATGGAAGCAGGTGGAAACAACCTGCTTGCGGTTGAAACGGACCATGGCGATGTGCTGGTCCCTTTCGCCGAGGAAATCTGTTGCTCCGTCGACACCGAACGACGTGAGATTCGGGTGCGATTGCCCGAGGGGTTGTTCGAGTTGAATCGCTGAACCGTCTTGCACAATCAGCAGCGCGTTGGGCACCGCGCCCTGACAAAGAGAGAAAGAGAACTCCGCGAGGTGTTCCTTGCGGTTTTTTTTTGCACCGAAGATCATGGTCCGATTTGAGATCATTACAATTTTCCCCGGGTTCTTTGAGGGACCGTTCTCGCATGGGATCCTGCGGCGCGCTTGCGAGGCCGATCTCGCGAACATCGAAGTGGTTGATCTGCGGACTTTCACGGAGGACAAGCATCGCACGGTGGACGACCGTCCGTTTGGTGGAGGGGACGGGATGGTTCTGAAGGCCGAGCCCATTTTTAGAGCGGTCGAGCGTCTGGATACCCGCCGGGAGGAAGCTGATCCTCTTTCGCGGGCAGTCATCCTTTTATCCCCCCAGGGGAAGCGATTTGCCCAGGCTGACGCGTTCCGGTTGGCGTCCTTAAGTCGCATCGTTCTGATCTGCGGCCGCTATGAAGGCGTGGACGAACGCGTCGCAGAACACCTGGCCACGGAAGAGCTTTCCATTGGTGATTATATTCTGACCGGGGGAGAATTGGCCGCAGCGGTTGTGGTGGATGCAGTGATACGTCTGATCCCGGGGGCCCTTGGCAATGAAATGTCCGCTCAACTCGATTCCTTTTCGATTCCGGCAAACGCTCAAGCGGTCGAGGCCGATTCGAGCACCGGAGCCGGGCCTTTGAGTTGGCCCCAGTACACCCGGCCTGAGAGCTTTCGGGGTTGGAGGGTTCCCGAGATTCTTCTTTCGGGAAATCATCAGGAGATCGAAAAGTGGCGCCGGCGGCAGGCAATCGAGAAGACAGCCCGGATTCGTCCGGATTTGATGGAATTGAGGTCGTCAGGGCCGGCAGTCAAGACCATGTGATTGCCCGACGGTCCCGGACTGGAAGAATTCCCCCGTCACGGGGCGAACAAGAGAAGCAGAGAAAGCTTTCTAAGGAGAAACGGTCATGGGGACTCAACCGCTTTTGGATAAAATAAAAAAAGAGCAGATGCGCACTGATCATCCCGCCTTCAAGCCGGGCGACACGGTCCGCGTGCATGTAAAGATCAAGGAAGGTGACAAGGAGCGCATCCAGGTGTTTGAGGGGACGGTCATTGCTGAAAACCGCCGGTTGAACCAGTCCACGTTCACCGTCCGAAAAATGTCCTTTGGCACTGGCGTGGAGCGCATCTTTCCACTGCACTCGCCGGTGATCGACAAGATTGAAGTCCTCAAGAGCACTCAGGTGCGCCGGGCCAAACTTTATTATTTGCGCCGGCTGCGTGGTAAAGCAGCGCGATTGAAAGAAGAGCGGTACACCGAACCCGAATCGGTTGTGGCTGCGAATTAGAATTCACTTTGACCTGCGGTTATCCGGGTTGCGCCCTGATTGATTAAGAAATTGGTTGAGATTTGTGTTGTGGCCACATCCCATTTGTGACCCGATCAGCGGGGGGAGTCAAACGAGGAACATGTCCCCCAAGAGGGGGTCAAATCCGTCGATCCATTCGGTTTTTTTAACGCGAGAGCTGGGTTGGCGCCGATTGACCTGATTCTCCACCCAGAGTTTCCAGATCCTCGTTATCTATCCCGCTGAAGAGTCCTTCTTCCCATCCAAAGTACCCCGCGAATGAGCGTCGGGAGCAAAGCGTGCACCTTAGAAAGCACAGTCGCTGCTCCACTTGCACCAGCCGCTATGAAGAAGAGATCTATCGCAAGGGATACTCTCGCGTCGCTGGCCTCGACGAAGTGGGGCGGGGAGCCTTGTGCGGGCCGGTGCTGGCGGCCGCTGTGATTCTGGATCCAGCGCACATTCCCGGAGGAATCGACGATTCCAAGAAGCTTTCACCCGATCGACGGGAGGCCCTTTGCAGGGAAATCGTGGGCACCGCCCTGAGTTGGGGGGTCGGACAGGTGGGCCCTGAAGCCATCGACCAGGAAGACATCCTCAAGGCCACACGCCGGGCGATGGCTCTGGCAGTCTCGAGACTCTCCCCAAGCGCCGATTTTCTGCTGATTGATGCGATCAGGTTGCACTCTGTCGACCTGCCGCAGAAGTCGATTATCAAGGGTGACACTCTGTCCGTTTCCATCGCGGCAGCCTCAATTGTTGCCAAGGTAACCCGTGACAACATCATGATGGAGTTCGACCGTCTTTACCCACAGTACTACTTCCGACAGAATAAAGGCTACGGAACGCGTGAACACTTGGAATCATTGCGTCGGTTTGGCCCTTCACCGATCCATCGCAAGACTTTTCGGCCGGTCTTTCAAATGGACATTCCGTTCACCCATGCCGAGGATTGATTTCCCCGATCCGGGCCAGCACCGTGGGACTGCACAAAGAAATTGCGACCCCGTCCCCTTTCAGCTATAGTCTTGTGAACTGGGTTTGTTGACCGTGGGTCACGACGTCTGAAGTCTCAGGGCCGGAAAGGGTTGAATCGAATTCCGGCGCCAGGTAAGGGAGCCCGAACTGCCTTGAATAAAGCCAAAATACTTAAGAATGCAGAAAAACACGTGATGCAAGGCAGGCTTCACTCGGCGATTTCAGAGTATAAGAAGATCGCCGAAGCCGACCCCAACGACCTGCCAATCCTCAACACGATCGGTGATCTCTACGTCCGTCTCGGCAAAACAGATGAAGGCCTTAAGTTTTTCAACCAACTGGCGAACGCCTATCTCGAAAGCGGCTTTAAGGTAAAAGCGATCGCAATTTACAAGAAGATCACCAAGCTCGATCCGGGGGGTATTGAACCTAGAAGACATCTGGCCGAGCTTTACGCCTTGCAAGGACTGATGAGCGATGCCAGGGCCCAATACCTCCAACTGGTGGATGCTTATCTGGCTGAATCGCGGTCGGATTTGGCTGCCGACGCCCTCCATAAACTCCTGAGTGGCGATCCGAACAACATGGCTATCCTCACGCGGTTGGTCGCGGTGGAAATACGCCGGGGGAATAAAGACAGCGCTCTCAATCTGCTCCTGGCAGCAGCCGAACGATTGCGCAAGAGCGGACAACTGGGTGAGGCAAAGGAAATGCTTTCGCGGGCGGATGAAATCGATCCCGAAAGCCCTAGCTTGAAGACGGTTCAGGCGAAAGTCAAGTTTGCCGAAGGGCAGCAGGACGAAGCGATTGCGATGCTCTCGAAGATGGACCCAGAGCGAACTTCGACGGAAGTCCAGATATCCCTGTGGGAATGCTTGTTGGAAGCTGACCATCTGGAGGAAGCCGGCGATGTGGCGCAGCATCTCTTCGAGATCGATTCGATACACTATCCACTGCTTTTTACCCTGAGCGATCGCTACCTCACCGCTTCCAATTTCGAACGAGTAATACAGATTCTCGACCCTCTGATTGAGTCTCCCATGATTGACACCTTCGGGGCCCGGATCTCAGAGATTCTTCAGAAGATCCTCTCCGAACAACCGGATTACTTTCCCGCTATTGAAAGGACGGTAAAGGTCAATCGAAAACTAGGCCAATCCCATCTGCTATCGCTCTCGCTGGAGCACCTGGCGAGCTACCACCTCAAGCAGGAAAATCTTGCTGCTGCCATGACGGCTTACCAGGAGTTGCTGGATATCGATCCCACCAATACGATTGTCCGGCAGGGTATTACACGGCTTCAAAGGCGGATGGGTTCCGATGGCGGAGCAGAATCCGCCCCAGCGGCAGAGGAGGCCGCCGAAGGGACTCCCCAGGAGTTCCTCGGAGAGCAGCGTGAGATCAGCGATGAGCCGGAAACCGAGGAGTTCACTCTCTCGGAACCCTCCCAAACGACTCCGGAGGAAGAGTCCCCCCAGGAGCCAGCTAGTGAGCCCGTTTCCGTCGAAGAATTCTCTGTAGAACCTGTTCCTCCTCTGAAGCCTCCGGCAGCGATTACGATTACATCCGAAGAGACAAACGAGTTTTTGAACGGCTTGCTATTGGAAGGGGAGTTGTTGATGGGGTACGGCCTCTTGAAGCGGGCCGGGCAGCTGTTTGAGGAATTGCTGCGAGTCTCTCCCGATCACCCTGTCGCATTGAGACAATTGGTCGACATTTATTCCTCATTGGGCCAATTCAATCAAGCCGCCGCCTGTTGTACGAAGCTCTCGGAGGCGGCGATCAAATCTGGACAGCGTGAGGAGGCCCGTCTATGGGCCGAAAAGGCGGCTGAGTTCACCCCGGCCCCTGTGTCTAAAGCGGTGGAAGAGGAACCTGCTCCTCCGGTTGTGCCTGAGGCCGTGAAGAGCGAAGAGGTTCCGTCGCGCGCCGAAGAGGAGAAGGTGTACGACCTATCGAGCGAACTGGAGGAGATGATCGCGCCCGCCGCGAAACCGGAAGAGCCGAAGGTCGAACCCGTCGTGGAGGCCCCCTCTGCTGGGATCACCAAGGGAGATGAAGCACTCCGGGAGACGATTGAGGAGATTGATTTTTATATTGAGCAGGGATTCTGGAACGAGGCCCGCGCCCTAATCGAGAAAGGCCTGAAGAGCAATCCGGAATCCCAGTTGCTCCTCGCCCGACTGGAACGTTGTGACAGTGCGCCGGAAGAGGCGACCGAAGAGATAGAACCGACGCCGGAACGGTTGCAGGAAGGGCCGGAGGCAGTACCCCCGGCTCCACCCCTCCCGCCTGCGGTCGTCTCGGAGACTCCGCTGGAGCCCCTGGTAGAAAAGGAGCCTGCAGCTGAAGTACCCCCGGTTATTGATTCGATCACTCAAGCGCCAGCCCCTGCTGAGGCTTCCTCATCCCAGGGACTGGGAGACATTTTTGCGGAATTTAACATTGTTGAAAGCCCCATCGATGCCAGTGGAGATTTCAACACTCATTACAATCTCGGGATTGCTTTTCGCGAAATGGGTCTGTTGGAGGAGGCGATCGCAGAAGTCCAGAAGGCCATCTCCATTCTGAATCCCCGCGAACAGAAACAGGATTATCTCAGTGTGTGCAGCCTGCTGGGCCTATGCCTGGTCGAAAGCAAGAATTATCCGGAGGCAATTGAATGGATGGTGCGCGGCCTGTTGGCTCTGGGAGATGCAGAGAAAAACGATGAGTACCTCAGCCTCGAGTATGACCTGGCAAACGCCTACCAGTTGGCGGGGAATACTGAGCGCGCCAGGGAGATTTTTCAGAAGATCCAAAGCGAGAACCCAAGGTTCCGCGACATCGAGAAGCGGCTGCACAGCCTGGACTCTCGAATCAAGCTCTAACAACTCAGACGGCGGTTCTCGGATCCCATGCGTAAGAGGTTTCCCAGCGTTCTGTTGAGCGTTTTTTTTGCAGAAATGGGATTGCTATTGATTGTTTTTCCTTGGATCGAGATCTGGGAAAGAAATTTCTTTACGCGACTGTCACCGACCCTGACGTCGGTGCTGCTGAATTATTTTTTCCGTGGTGCCGTCTCGGGGTTGGGAATCATCAACCTTTGGTTCAGCCTTTCTGAAATCCTCAGCATTGGAAAATCCATTTCTGAAATTGAGAAATAAGCCTCCTCAGCGCACTCTCCCTAGCCGATTTGGTTCCCCTTTTCATCCAATCCTTTGTTATGTCACAGATCGATCTTCTCTGGGTGAGAGACGGCTCCTAAGGCGGGTTCGCGAGGCATTAGAGGCGGGGGTCGATTGGGTGCAGTTGCGCGAGAAGGAGACCCCAACCACTGAATTAATCCAAATTGCCGAAAAGGTGGTTCAGTTACCCCGCGAAAGTCATCAGAGGGTGATTCTAAACGACCGACTGGACATTGCCCTCGCGTGCGGCTTCGACGGGATCCACCTGGGTGGAACCTCGTTTCCGGTGGGGGTGGTTCGGAGGCGAGCCCCTGCTGGCTTTATCGTGGGCGCGTCTGTCCATCAGTTGGAAGAAGCCGTAGCCGCGGAACGCGCGGGGGCCAATTACGTTATATTTGGGCCGGTTTTTCCCACGCCATCAAAGTTGAAGTACGGGCCCGCGCAAGGCATTCAAAGACTCCATGCCGTCGCTTCTTCACTCTCAATCCCGGTTTTGGCAATCGGGGGAATCTCCTTGGCGAATTGTCAGGAATGTTTGAAGGCTGGGGCGGCCGGCATCGCAGCGATTTCGCTCTTCCAGACCTCTCGGTCTGTAAGGGGAGTGCTCTCACAACTGCGAGTCGCAGAGGCTGGGTTCAACGCTCTCCCGTCGTAGTAATCTGTCAGTTAATCCCCTCTTAGTCTGGCCAGCGAATCTTAGACCCCAAAGGTCTGCTTGAAGAAAAACATGGAAGAATCTCCAGGCCCGTCTGAGATCTCAAAGAGGGGTGGCTATCCTTGTCGGGCCATAAGCGCCGGCGTCGGCCCTCTCTGCTTGACCTTGTCGGCTTCGTCGCAACAGGGCCGACACTCCGAGCTCTGGCTGGTGCGTTTTGGCATGAATAGCCAATTTGGCAAGCGCGGTTATGATCAATGGAGGCGAAATGTGAACAACATATCCCCCAGCCCGCGCTTGGCATACTGACCACCGGCGAGTATGATGAAAGATTCTGACCACCGGATTTCGGTTCTTGAGCGTCATCCCAACACAGGGATCTAGAACTGCGGAGGATTGAGGAATGGCCCACCAACGGTGTCTGACACTTTCCGGCTTTGTCCAAGATCACCTTCAAACATTGCAGAATCTTACGGCCGAAAGGGTGTTTACGAGGAACGAAGTCATCTATTTCATGGGTGATGCTGCGGACGAAATTTATTTAATCAACAGCGGAAGGGTCAAAATTACCCGCGTTTCTCTTTCCGGGAAGGAAAAAATCATCGATATCTATGAGACCGGGGACTTCTTTGGAGAGCTCTGCCTTTGTGAAAACAGCAAAAGGACAGATCAAGCCGTTGCGCTCGATGGCGTGAAGGTGCTTTCATTCAAGATCAGCAAAATTCTGGAGGTGACCTCAAAGGATCCCGGAGCAGCTTTGGAACTCCTGATGCTGTTTTGTCAGAGACTTTCTGAAGCGCAGGCCCAGATAGAAACCCTGGCATTCGATAACATCCCTCGCCGTCTGGCGAAGGAACTTTTGAAGATGAGCCGGGAGAGCGGTGAAAAAGTCGCCAATGGAATTTGCGTGCGACAATATCTCACGCACGAGGAGCTATCCCAACTGGTCGGGACCTCGAGAGAAATCATCACGATGGTCATGAATCAATTTCGTCGCCAGGGCCTTGTCGTCTACACCCGAAAAAGTCTCGTGGTCAATCCCGCGAAGACTGAACGTTACCTGGAACAACAAACGCTTTGAGATTTGAACCAGCTCACTCTCTGAAGTCTGATCTGCCTGCGCGGGGTTGACTAACGTTTTGAACCAAGTTTCCTGGCTATTCCAGCCAGCATTTCCCCCGAAATCCGCTGATTAAAGAGTCTAGAGAGGCTTGCTTTTGGTATAAAAATACCGGGTATAATCGAATATCCTTGTTGAAAAGTGAATGTAGCCTGCGTTCTTTAGTATGGATCGCTCTGAGGAAACCTCAAAATCATAAGAATTATATAAAGGTCCTTCACTTTCATTGGTTTACAAAATTGAACAAAAAAAGTGCAAACTGCTCTAAACTCAAGTAATTTCCAAGTTTGCGGGGATGAGAATCTACTTTTCCACAAAGATTTCCACATAGTTGTGGAAAATAAGAATGAACTTCGTGTTCAAAATGCGCCCCTTAGGAAAGCGATAACACTTGAAGGAACAAATCCTCCCTCCCAAGACCTTTCAGTTTCCTCTGGAGAGAATGCAGCCCCTGGTCCAGAGCCTATTCCTTCATCCAGTTCAGCGGAGAAAATCTTCGACCGCGTCGAGGATCTTGAACGCCTCAGCCCCCGAGACTCCGGCTTGAGGGAGGAAGCGATCGCTGGAGTCGAGTTGCATCAGATGCAACATTACCATACGAGCAATGGCGTCGCGATGTGGGTTTGTGCGAGGGACGTCAGAGATTCTTGTTTGTGAGGTGTCCACACTGGGACGCCGGTTGGTGAGCGCGATGAGGTGGTCGATGGCTGTGGCGATTTCATAGCGGCGGATAATGGTCGTCGGGCGAAAGCGATGGTTGGGGGAAGCCGGGATGAGATCGAGTCCTGCCACAAGAGGCAAGTACTTCTTCCCCCAGTGCGAGCCCAGGTCAGTCAGGATAACAGGAGAGCCGGTGAGAAACTCTTTGAGGAAGGGGAAGCGGATGGCCATCAAGGCGCCAAAATCCCCGCGATTGATTTGGGGGCGCTGGCGAATATCACGAAGGGCCTCCTCCTCCGGATTCAACTGGGCGAGGATCTTGTCCAGCATGGACTTGATCTCTTCATCCTGTGAATCCTGATCTGCTAGTTCCTTGAGAAGGCTTTCTGCCTTTTCGCGCTGGTTAGTGCGGACATAAACGTCGGCCAGTTTCTTTCTTGCCTCAATATCCGTGGGATCCAGCCTGATTGCCTTGAGATAGCTTTTTTCAGCTTCCGCCCACTTGCCTTCATAGATATAGATATCTCCCAGTTCACGGGACAGGGTTTCCAGTTCGGGAGCAACGGTCATCGCTTGCAAATAGGCGGATTCCGCATCCTGCCATTTGGCCTTAGCCCGCGCGGAATGAGCTTCCGCAATCCACTGGTCGGTCACCAGAAGACGCAACTCCTCGAGGGCAGAGCGAGCTTGGGCGTCGTCCGGCCGCAGTTCCACCAAGGTGGCAGTAAAACGGTAAGCTTTGTCGTAGTCCTTTTGAGCTGTGAAATAGCGCGCTAGAGTCTGAACTGCGGGAAGGTACTTGGGATCAGCGCGCAATGCGGCCTCGAGTCTGGCAACGGCCGATGCAGGCTGTTGCTGAGTGAAATCAATGTAACTCAGCGCAGTCATCAGGGAGGAGGAATCTGAATGCTTCTTGAGGAGGGAGGCCCACTCCTTTTGAGCTTTTTTCGTATTGCCGCCTGTAAAACTGTTCCAGGCGTCTTCGAACCGCTTCGTTTCCTTAGCTGAAAGATGCTCTACGGCAGACGGTTGGGGGTAGAACCACGAAGATTTGATCCCGGGCGCCTCCGGGGAGGTCTGCGACATAAGCCAGGATCCCCCTGGGGAGCCTATGCCCGCCAGAAGCAAGGCCGCCACCCAGAGCGGCATCTTTACCCGGAAGCGAACCATCCCCCTATTATTGCACAAATGAGTTCAACTGACGTGCGACAGATTGTGGTAATTGCGCGTGGACCCGGATGAAGTCTGCTGTGATTTCTTTTTCGAGGAGGCGTCCCTTTTGCTGGATCAAGCTCAAAACCCTTGCTTCGGCATGCGGAAGAACGAAATGGCAATCCACGACTGGATCACGCAGGAGCAGGGCATCGATTCGGTGCACGAGCTCTTTGAGTCCTTCCCCCGTAAGGGCAGAAACGAAAACCCCTTTCGTAGAATCCGAACGACCCGACCGGGCTTCCAGGAGATCGATCTTGTTGTACACCTGTAAGATTGGAATATGTTTCACCTGAAGGTCTTCGAGCACGCTGTTGACCGCAACTTCGTGATCTTTGAACTGGGGGTCGGCCCGATCCACCACATGCAGGATCAAATCGGCCTCCACGACTTCCTCAAGCGTTGCCCGGAAGGCAGTCACCAACGTATGGGGAAGTTTTCTTATAAAGCCGACGGTATCCGAAAGTAGGGCCATCCGCTTGGAGGGAAGCAATATCCTACGAAGGGTGGGATCGAGAGTGGAGAAGAGTTGTTTTGACACCTTGACCTCAGACGCAGTCAGGGCATTGAAAAGGGTCGACTTTCCTGCATTGGTGTAACCTACCAGGGAAAGGGTTGCGATCAAGGTGTCGCGACGATGCTGTCGATGCAGTTCCCGCTGGGAACGGACGCGTTCCATTTCCGTCCGGATCCTGGCGATACGCCGGACGATGCGTCGACGGTCCATTTCCAACCGGGTTTCGCCGGGACCCCGAGTCCCGATCCCTCCACCCAGCCGGGAGAGTTCAACGCCATGGCCGGTCAGGCGTGGTCGCAAGTAGTCGAGTTGCGCCAATTCAACCTGTAATTTTCCTTCGCGCGTTCTAGCACGTTGTGCAAAGATCGCAAGGATCAGCTGGGTTCGATCGATGACCCGGCATTCCGTCAGGTTCTCCAGATTGCGTTGTTGTGTCGGAGTCAGCTCGTCATCGAAGATGAGGAGTGTGATATGTCCCGATTGGATTTGCTCCCGAAGCTGATGGACCTTTCCCCGCCCAATAAAAAAAGCCGGATCAAGGTTGGGCCGCGATTGAATGATGCGGCCCGCCACCTCGGCTCCGGCCGTGAAAGCCAGTTCTTGAAGTTCGTCGAGGGAGTCGTCGCTCTCACGCGGGGTGCCCGGTGTACGCCCTCGTGAGGTTGTCTGCGAACAAACAGAAACCAGTAAAGTTCTGTCTTTCACTAATCTTGAAGAACCAGCCCTTGATCCCACCTAACTCACATTGGCAGTCGTCGGTGCCGTGACGGGCGGGGACGATTGACTGGACATCGAGCGAGCCACGACGACAGTTGAAATGGCGTGCTTGAAAATCAATTGGTCCTGATTACTGGCTTCGAGGATGACCGAATACTTATCAAAACTCTTGATACGACCTGTCAGTTTCACCCCGCTCAATAAATAGATCGTAACCGTCTGCTTTTCCTTCCGGGCGTTGTTCAAAAAAGCATCTTGGATGTTCTGCGCCACCTTGTTGTCCACAGTATCCTCCTCAGCATGGCCCTCGCGAGCCTGCAATGGACCTCAAAAAATTCAAAACCCGCTCTTGGACGGTTCGATCATCTCCGAACCCGTCAAACCAAGTCAATCCACCCTCCTTGTTGAACCAAGTCATCTGGCGCTTTGCATAATGACGCGTTGCCTTCTGTGCCTCAATCACCGCTGTGGGAGTATCCAGTTGTCCGAGGAATAGCCTGCCTGCCTGCTTGTATCCTAGAGATTGAAAGGGCTTGGCCGAGAGAGCAACGCCCTGACTCAGAATTGCCTTAGCCTCCTCCAGCAGACCCTGGTTGAACATTCCAGTGACCCGATTGTTGATGCGAGTATATAACTCTTTTCGCGGGGGATTCAAGCCGATTTTGATAGCGGAGAATCCTTTCAGCGCCTGCCGGGGTTGACGGAAGTATTCCGACTGCGCTTTCTTCGTGGTCAGGAAGATTTCGAGGGCGCGGATCAGGCGATGGCTGTCCTGGGGGGCAATTCGCGAAGCCGAGAGCGGATCCCAACGCTTCAGAAGACGGTGCAGATGGGGGACTCCTCTTTGTTGCGCCCGAGCCCTCAATCGTTCGCGAAGGCGCTCATCCCGTTGAGGTCCCTCGAATAACCCATCGAGCAAGGCGCGCAGGTACAGTCCCGTGCCACCGACCAGAATGGGAAGACGCTGGCGCCTCCGAACATCTTCGAGGATGGTTCGCGCACGACGTGCAAATTCTCCCGCTGTAAAGGGCTCGTGGGGCTCGAGCAGATCAATCAAATGATGAGGAATGCGCTCGCGGTCCTGGAGCGAGGGCTTTGCACTGCCAATGTCAAAGTACTTGAACACCTGGATGGAATCATAATTGATGATCTCTCCCCCGAGTTCAGCGGCGAGGGTCAAAGCGAGTGCGGATTTTCCGCTGGCGGTGGGTCCGGCCAAAGCGACCAGCGGGTAGGGAGGCACTTCAAAAGGGTGCGTCATCGGGCGGGAGTGTTGCTCTTCTCGGGGGCCCAGGCGACCACCAGCCATGCCGAGTCGAATCGCTTGACACCGACTTTGACTTTGCTGGAGATCAATCGAGGATCGCCGGTCACCATTTCATACAATTCCACGTCAAACTCGACCTTGTCCCGGCCGGTATTGGCGATGCGTCGGATGGCATACGCCACGTGATGGGGGTTCGAGAGGCCGATGAAGATCTGTCGCAATTCGTCCGGAGATTGGAACTGTTGCCCGAGACCTATGCTAGTGTGCTGCATCGCCGTGTCGCCGTCGCGGTCGGCCCACGCCCTCATCACGATCTTCAACACCCGGATGGAGTCCCGATATTCCTTGGGCGCTTCGAACCCCTCCACGATGGCTTTTGCCGTCGGGCGCTCCGCCCCAAATTTGATTCTGTCGGCAAACCAGCCGCGCGGAGTCTGGATAAAGGTATCCCGCTCATCGATTTCGCCAATCAGATGGTCGTTGAGATTCTTCCAGATCCCGACCACCTCCACGTCAAAACTCTTGTCGCCATCCCTGGCTTCGATCTTGCCTGGATCATAGCTGAAGCTGAGCAAAACGCTGGATTCGCGCCGGACCTTGACCTTCTTGTCCCCGCCGTAGTACTCCTTCAACCGGTCGGTCATATAAGTGTATTCAATAACATTGTTCGCCGCGATCCGGGTCCAGAGAAATTCGTTGAGGGCTTTGATTCGAGGGTCCTCCGCGGCGGAGACCGTGATCGAGGTGGAGACAATCAATCCCAGGCCGCCGAGGATCATTTTCCAACGAGGTCGAAACAGTTCAGTCATCCATGTGTGCATTGAACCGAAACCCCTGTATTCAATAAGGACCTGTTGAACGGTGCCAAAGCTCCAGGGACCAGATTTTGTACAACAGGTACAGCATCATGACGATTGCGAGAAGGAGGAGTCCCCGAAACTGTACTCTCTCAATTTTCACGGATGTTTTCCTTGACCACATCCACGTTGTAGTAATAGGTCTTCAGTATGGATTCGAAGTTCTGTCCTTCCCGCGCCAGCCCGTAGGCCCCGGTTTGACACAACCCGACCCCATGTCCCCACCCGCGACCAATGAATACAAAGGCCTCAATTCTCCCTCGACGGTCGCGCTCCCGGTCCAGGATGAACAAGCTGTCTTTCAGTCCCAGGGCGGACTTTACCTCTAACCCTTTTAGGGTGAAGTTCTGCTTTCGGCCTTTGACCTTTAATTCAATCACCCGGCTTGAAATCCCGTATTCCACCGGTTCCAGGTCGACAAGCTCATCGAGGGGCAACGTCTTGCGCAGGGTCTTTTCAAGATCCGCGCGGGTGACATGAACCGTCCACTTCAAATGGTAGCCCGACACTTCCTTTAGCCGCGGGTCCACCTCAGCGGCGTTTTCGGGGGGACAGGAGGCGCTCCGCAAATAGGGCACGTCCATGGTTCGAAAAATGTTCTTCGCATCTTCCGTGTGACCCCCGCAGGTGGACGTGTAGAGCGAGTCAATCAACTCGCCCTGGTATTCTATCACGATCCCCCGGGTGGCCTCGACCGCCTCGGTGCTGAGAGGCCTTTCCGAATCCGCCCCGCGATACACTTGACAGGCGATCGTGGCACAAAGTTGATACCCTTCGCGGCGGAACCTCTCCCCATTCTTCAGGGCGTAGGTTCGTGCTGCGACGGCCTGGGCTTTGAGCGCTTCAATGGCATCGAACTTCGAAGGCGGCATTTCATTTGGAACCACACCTTTCAAATAATCATCCAGGTCAAGAACATTAACGACATTCAATTTGCCGCGAGCATTTTCGACGAGTTCGATTGTCCCGCGATAAGAGAGGTTGTCAAACCGCAGAAGGTCCTGAGGGTCTTGAGCCGATATCCTCACCAGAACCACCGGTGCGACTCGGGGATCAGGAAGCGAAATGCGGGCCATTCCGCTGTTTCTTTCGTTCTGAATTTCCAGGGTTCCCGGAGCGATGGCGAGTGGCGCAGGTTGATTTCCTGAAGGGGGAGCGACCGCCGGGACGCGAATGCCCTCTTCGCTGACGATCCAGCCATCGGCGTATCCAGCTTCCTGCAATCGCTCTCCCAGTTCTCCTGCGTCTAGTCGCGAGGTGCACTCTCCCACTCGGACCCGGTAGGTCCCTGTGGAATCGTTATAGGTGATTGTGACGGGAACCTCAAATCGCGATTCGAGTTCCCGCTTCAAGGAGTCGGCCCGGCCACTCTCCCGAAAGGAGGCTACCTGAATTCGAAATATGGGCCCTTTCCGGGTCGAGCCGGCAGCAGCAGCTTGGGCCGCTGAGTTGCCTTCAACTTGTGCGGTCAACAGTGAGAGGGTGACCCGCCCTTCTGCCACATTCGATGGCTCGTTCGCTTGCAAGAGGTTTTCGAGCAAGAGTCTCCCTTTGGCCGTGATCTGAACTGTGCGGAAATCGTTGGCCAGGCCGATCCGGATCCATCGCGGAATGTCTCTGGAGGTCGGGGTGGCCGCGGGCGTCTGAGGGGCCGTTGCCTTCCGTTCCGCTCCAGTTGGACCTGGGTGCGGCGCCTTCGATTCTGTCGGAGCGGGAGGAGGAGGCAGTGGAGTGCCACCTGCAGAGGCGGAGGGTGGATGCGGAACAGGAGGAGCGGCCGGACGCGACTTACATGAATTGGCGAAGACTGCCACGGGAAGGAGCGCGAAAATGAGGACACGACGCAATTGATCCATTCAGCCGCCCGGTCCATCCAGATTCACAGTCGTCTTCTCCATGGTTGCCGCTCGCTTGAAGCCTCCGATTGAAGATTCTTCTTGCCCTACGTTCGCGGAGACAGATTATACAGATAGGTGTATTGAAGTGTAATGTGGTCGCCCGGAAAATAATTGGGAAGCGCAGGGAACGGGGTCGACAGATTCAGTGATCCCATGGCTGCATTATCATAAGGCGCCGTTCCCGACCGCGCCACGATGTTCATGTTGAGGATCCTGCCGTTCTTTTGGATGTCAAAAACAATGGTAACGCGCCCTTTTCGCCCGGTGTAAATCAACTCCGGAATCAGGGAGTACCAGTTTGCCCGGACGATGTAATAGATGCGGCGCAGATAAGGATCGAGATCGACCCCGTAGGTGTCGGAAAGAATGAGAGGCTCATCGATGCTCAAATCCGAGCGCTGGCTACTTTGCGGCCCCTTAAGCCCCGAGCCTGAGCCCATCCCCCCCGCTCCCCGGTTCTTACCGGCTTCGCGCATGGCATCTTCCAGGCTCTTCCCTGCGGACTCACTCGGAAACTTCAAATCACTCCTTCCTTTCTTGTCCACGGAGCTTAAATCCTCCAATACAGGCCCTTGGGGGACATTCAATTTCGCCTGGTCCTGGGGTGCGGATTGAACCCCTCCTTTTTGTAGCTGCCCGGGAGGGGGCTCCGCTGGGTTCTGCTGCTGGGCGATGTCCGGCTTGGGCAACGGTTCCTGCTTGATGACTGCAGGAGCCTCAAAGCCTCCACCGGGTTTGGGGGTTGTGGGCGGAGGTGCGGAAATATGACCGCGCACCGGGGGTGGCGGGAGCATCGGCTTCGCTTCTTCAAATGCCGGAGGGGCGACAAGCTCGGTGAGTTCCTGCTGTTTTTCCTGAACCGGCGGCTCTGACTTCAAAAGAGACAGAAATTTGGGGTTCACGATGACGACGATGACAAATACGAGGTGGAGGACAATGGAAACGAGAACAGACTCCCGCCGCCGCGCCGAGTCGCGCTCCTTTTCGAGCAGGATAATCAGATGGAGCTCTTCCGTTTTTGGCATGCTCAGTCTTCAGGGAACCCAATTTCAATGCTTATTTTACCATTAACCGGATTTATTAAGTTGGGCAGGAGGAGAAACCTTCCGGGGTTGCATCGCTCCATTGTCCTGATAGGCCTAGCCGAACTGCCCGGTTCAGCGGTGTGCTCGGGAGGATGGCCGCAAACCCTGTGGGAAGCCGTACGGGGATTTGATTGTAAAGCACGCAGTCCTGAAGGGTACTTTCGAATGATGGCCATTTTCGCCTATTGAACCGATGATTTCACAGTTACCTGATCGGTTTATCCCTGACAGGTCGGTTTTGCCGTGCCTCCTGCACCTTGGATGTTTTATTCAAAGTTCACCCTCCTTTCCGCGACTTCAACCCAGTCGCACCTTTCTTTGGATGCAAGGTAGGACGTAGAAGTTTCGCAAGAGGTTACGGCGGGGATTCAATGGAAGGGCTGTTTGAGCCTCAGGTCCTCTTCACGTTGATTTCAAAGCGATTCTGGAGTGCTCGTTGATTTTTTGGGCAATGTCCGACGCTACTTTTAACGCTCTGCGTCCCTCCTCGCCGGTCACCACTGGAACGGATCGGTCCCGCACGGTTTGTACAAAAGACTCCAACTCCAGCTTCAAAGGCTCCTCGGGGGGGCCCGTCACGCTGCGTCCGTCAATCTTCGCCTCCCCATCTTCGCTGCGGGCAAGATGCAGGACCAACATCTCCTGGCGGGTGTAGTCAATGGAAACATAATCGTTCGGTTGAAAAAAACGTAACTTACGGACCTTCTCCGTGGACACCCGGGAAGCCGTGAGGTTGGCCACACAGCCGTTTGTAAATTCGAGACGCACGTTGGCAATATCCACGCGGGGCGTGAGGATGGGAAGTCCGACAGCCCGTATGTCAGCCACCTCAGCCCCCACGAACGAAAGCACGATATCGAGATCGTGGATCATCAGGTCGAGCACCACATCGACATCCAGGCTACGCGGGGTAAACAGGCTCAGCCGGTGGACTTCGAAAAACTTGGGCCCCTTGAGAATCTTTCTGGCTGCGGTGACTGCCGGGTTAAAACGTTCCACGTGTCCCACCTGCAAAACGCGCTGGTGAATCCGTGCGGCCTCGATCAACCCATCGGCTTGCTCCATGGTGTCCGCGATGGGCTTTTCCACTAAAACGTCGATCCCCTCCTGCAGAAGTCGAATTCCGATGGGGCCGTGATCAACGGTTGGAACGGCCAGGCTGACAGCATCCACCCGGCCAAACAACTTTTCATAGTCGTCAAAGGCGTGCGTGTGATTTGTGGAAGCAATTTCCTCGGCTCGCGCCAGGTTGGTGTCCGCCACCCCGACCAACTCCACGTCGGACATCCGCGAGTAAATCCGGACGTGGTGCCGACCCAGGCTCCCGACGCCGATCACCGCAACACGGAGCTTCTTTGAGTTTGGACTCATGAGTTTCGCCTCTGGGAAAGCCTTGAATGCGGGAAATGGTTCACGGGTGTCAGGTATCAGGTGCCAAGTCTCAGGTAACGGAAGCCAGATGCCAGGAGCAAGAAGCCGGAGGCAACAAGGCCGAAAAAGGATTCGAATTCCCGAGCTTGAGGTTTGAACTTGGAACTTTGAACTGGGTTTTTAAACTTTGAACTTGGAACCTCGAACTCCGACCTCAAGGCGAGAACGCCTCGATGGTGATGTCTTTCTCATTCGCCAGGGCCAGCAGTTCGTCGCGGTCGATCAGCAAGGTTTTTCCCGCGTCGAGTGCCAGGGCTGAGGCGTTGGATCCCGCCATGAGCTCAATCGTGGTTTTTCCCACAACAGGCACATCGAACCGCATGTCCTGGTTCGGCTTGCTGACTTTGACCACTGTCATCCGCCCCCCCCGACTCAGTTCCCGCGCACGCTGGATGACGGCGTCGGTTCCTTCCATGGCTTCAATTGCGATGCACGCGCAGTCTCTGACCACCACACACTGCCCGAGATCCATTCCGGCAATCGCCTTGGCGATCCCGCGACCATACTCGATGTCGGCCCGTTCTTCGGAATTGGGCTTGCGCCGGGTGAGAATACCCCGCTGCGGAATCAAATCCTTTAGAAAAAACGTGGAATCGATGAGGTCGATTCCTTCTTCGGAAAGGACCCTGGCCACACCTCCGATCAAGGCGTCGGTGTTCTTGTGTTTAAGACTGGTCAGAAGCTTCAATAATCGCCAGTCCGGCTTGATGGAGCTGAAGATGATCTTATGTTTCACCTGGCCAGCCATTATGGCCTTGCTGACACCTTCCTTTTTAAACCAGTGGATCAATCCGGAGAGATCGGCGATGGAAAGCCAGTGGATGGTCTTTGCCTCGCCCTGCAATTCGGGGAAGGCCTCTTCCTTGATCGCGGCCACCACAAGTTCATGTCCCTGGCGCCGCGCGGCCCGCAGAACGAGAAAAGGAAACTGTCCGTTGCCTGCAATTAATCCGTATCTTTCCATAGCGTCGCCGACTCGTAGGGCAAGCAGGTCCCTTATCTCAATTTACTTAATTACTCCGCGTTCAGAGGATTCGACGAAGTCGATCAGGATTTTGACCTCCTCCGACAGGTTTTTTTCAATCTTCAATTTTTTGAGAGCCTGGGACGTATTCAATTTTTCAGCCAGAAGGAGGTGAAAGGCGTGATGCAGCCGGCTGATTGCTTCTGCCGTCAATCCTCTTCGTTTGAGTCCCAGCGAGTTTACCCCATAGGCATGGGTCCCCCGTTCGCTCACAGTTTTGGAATAGGGAAGGACATCTCGGGTGATGACGGAGTATCCCCCGACAAAGCCGTGAGGGCCGATCCGGCAGAATTGGTGGACGCCGCTGAACGCCCCTATCGTGGCATAGTCACCGATCGTGACGTGACCGGCCAGAGTCGCCGCATTTCCAAGGATGATGTGGTTCCCGAGGTGGCAATCGTGGGCGACATGAACATAGGCCATGAAATAATTGTGGTCTTCGATCGAGGTGATCCCGCCACCATGTTCAGTTCCGCGATGCACCGTAACAAATTCCCGGAAGACATTATGGTTTCCGATTTTCAAGGAGGTGGGTCCCCCGCTGTACTTCAGGTCCTGGGGGGGATGACCGATGGAGGCGAAGGGAAAAAATCGGCAATGAGACCCAATCTCCGTGGGGCCTTCCATCGAGACGTGAGCTCCGATCTCGGTGAAATCGCCAATGGAAACGTTTTCGCCGATGGTTGAATAAGGACCGACAGCGACTCCCTTCCCCAGCTTTGCCTTGCGATGGATGACGGCTGTCGGATGGATTAAACGCGTCTTCAAGTGAGAGGGTTAAACTCCTTGTGATGGATATTCGCCCGCATGAGGCTTCTTGATGTCAGGCATCCTTTCAGGGCCGATCTTGCGCCTCCTCTCGATCCACGACGGCATAGGTGACCTGCGTTTCGGCGGCCAGTTTGCCATCCACGGAGGCCTCGCCCCGCATCTTTCCAAACTTGGAGCGCATGGATTCAACTGTCACCTCGATGCGCAATTGGTCGCCCGGCAGAACGGGGCGGCGAAATTTTGCCGACTCAATGGCGACGAAGTAAACCAGCTTATGGTTCCGGTCCGGCATGTCCTTCAGCACCAGAACTGCGCCGACCTGGGCGATGGCCTCCAGAATCAGAACCCCCGGCATGACGGGGGCCTGGGGGAAATGGCCCGCAAAAAACGGTTCGTTGATTGTTACGTTTTTCAGTCCGACCACGCGCTCCCCCGGGACGAGCTCTTCGATCCGGTCAACCAACAGGAACGGATATCGATGAGGAATGATCTTCATGATTTCGTTGATGTCCAGCCTCATGAAACTCCTTTGCGGCGTCGCGACGTTGATCAGTCGCCCAAAGTCTACCGTTCTTGATTCGCCAAATCAACCGGTGATCTGGAGGAGACCTGCCGCCATGCCAAGGGCCAAGCCGTGCCCTGCTCCTGCGACGCCGACCCCGCTGGCAGAGGGGCCGATGCATGGCCCCCACCGGTCTGATCAGAATCTGCTTCAAACAGAATCGATCCCGGGCGAATAAACCCTCGCCCAGGATCGTGCTTTGCCCAGGGAAAAAGGAGGGAGAAGAGTACCTGACGCCCCTCGAAGGGGGAAGCCTTGAGCCCCTCTAGTTCTTAGGCGGAGGTGGAGTCGGTGTAGGCTTTGCCGCGGGTGCGGCAGGCTTGGTACTCCCCGCATCAAAACGACGAATGATCTCGGTCGTGATGTTCGACGTGGGCGTGTACCAGAGGACTCCGCTTTGAGGAGAAGACACATCGAGCACTGCAGTATAGCCCTGCTCACTCGCGAACTGCTCGATGACCTTCAGCATCTTGCGTCCGATTCGGCTGACAATTTCCTGGGAGAGGCCCTGAAATTCGTCCTGGGCATCCTGTTGCTGACGCTGCAGGTCCTTGCCTTTCTGGTCGATCTGCCGTGCCAACTGCGCTTTGGCGTCGTCGTTGAGGGTGGTGGCCTGATCCTGGAGCTGCTTCTGCATCGATTCAATATCCTTCTGCAGCTTCTCGAGCTCAGCCCTTTTGGCGGTGGCCTTTGCGTTGAGGACGGAGGACTCTTTCTTCCCCTCTTCACTGTTTGCGATGGCCTGTTGGATATCAATAATGGCGATCCTTGAAGGAGCCTGCGCGGGGGACAGGTGAGGGCTCAGGCTACAGACTATAACCAACACGGTGACACGGATTAGGTTTTTACTTGTCAATTCAGTATCTCCTCTCGAAGGATGATAGTCGGATCGGGGCCCTTTTGTCAAAGACCCTCCACATGTCCTTCGATGCGATCAGCTTCCGGGATGTCAGAAGGTTCGACCAATTGAGAATCGAAAGGCGTGTGATGGTTCCTTGATTGAAATGGGTGATAAGAACGGCGAAGTCAGGACCTGGGTTTTGAAATAATTGGGATCGTTGAAGAGTGCGGATATGTTACTCACCCGGCTGCGCGTGAATGGGTCGGTCGGAATAAACCCGGCCGGCGTATAGACAGTGCTCAATCGAGTCGGGTTGTAGGCATAATAGAGCCGGAACGGCGCGTTCACCACGGGTAGCACCACCTGCAACTCCAGACCCACTGAGGAGCGAACCTTGAAGTTGGTTCCGGGGAGCAGGGGAACACTGGTATCTCCCAAGACGTCGGGGGTCGACAGCGTCAATTGTGAATGTTTGAGGACGAACGAGGAGCCGATATCCGCAAAGGCCGCAACCGTGACGGGACCAAAGATGGGGACTCGATACTCGACGTTGCCGACCAGCTGCGTGTCGCCGCCAGGCTGGATCAGCCGCTGCGTCTGGAAGGACTGGACATTGAACTGTTGCCGGCCGTCCGGACTAAAAATGGGATTGCCCGCCGCATCCTTCAAGGGTTCTGAGAATGACACCTGTTGTGGAAAAAGGGCGATGGGAGAAACCGCCCGGATGTCGAATCCACGAATGGAATCTTCCCCCCCGGTATAAAACCTATCATACGGTGGAGCCACGAGCGGGGTCACGATAGTCTGTCCCGGATTGGAAGGATCGGGGATTGTCGTCGTACCAAATCCCGACACGAAGGAGCCGAGAAAGTGAACTCCCACGACGTGCCGGCCTTTGTTTACGGCGTGAAAATACTTCAAATCGACGACCGGCCGATAGGTATTGACATTGCCTCCCAGGAAGGAGCCCTCAAAGTCCATCGCCATAAAAATGCTCTTGCCGGAATGCGGGGTGAATGGATGGTCCACGGTGGAGAAAGAGTAGGAGGTGGTGATCTTGTGGGAGCGAATATCGGACAACGCGCTGGGCCCGCCCAGGGTGCTGAACGTCAGCAGATTGAAAAACTGTTGGGCTGCCCTGTTCAAGTCCGTGATGGACGAGTTCTCCAGACTGAAGGTCAGGCCCACGCGGGTGAACGGCCGGGTGGGATAGCTCCCAAACAAAGTGAACCCTGACGAGTTCTGGGTGTATTGCTGCAGGTTACTCGTATCGCCCAGCAGGGCCGTGGAGGAGAGCCCCAGGGCGAGCGCGGTTTGAGTGGCCTGGTCAAACTGGTAACTGCGCTTATAGACCGTAAATCCGGTGGTCAGCGGGCGATCCCGGAAATAGGGCTCCGTGAACCCGAACAAAAGGTTCTTCTGTCGCGTTCCGCCTTCCAGCTGGACCGTGAGTGTTTCACCCAATCCGAGGAAGTTGTTGGTCTGGTAGGTCAGGCCGATAAACGTGCCCGACACGCCGCTCGCCCCGCCATTGAAGCTGATGGACTGCTTTCCCCGCTCCTTCAATTTCAGGGTCAGATCCACCTGCCCGTCGCGCTCGTTCAGCTTGACATCCGCATCCTTCTCCGCTTTCACTGGCTCAAAAAATCCTAACTGGTTGATCCGGAGCAAACTCAGATCCCACAGGCGGGTGTTGTAAACGTCCCCTTCGTCCAGCAGCATCTCGCGCCGGATCACTTTATCCCGGGTGGTTGTGTTTCCGGAGAACTCAATCCGGTGGACGAAGAACTGCTTCCCTTCATCAAACCGGATGGCGAAATCGACGGTTTTCTTTTCGTCGTCGAAGGTCTGGTCCGGGATAGGCGTTTCGTTGATGTAGCCGCGCTCTCCGTAGGCCTTGCGAATACTATCAAAAGACTTCCGAATTTTTCCCACACTGAAGACATCGCCTGAATTCAGGCCAATGACGGATCGGAGCTGCTCCTCACTGAAAAGCTTGTTGCCCGTGATGATGAGCTGACCCATGTGGTATTGCGCCCCCTCTTCAACGGGGATAAGGACGTTGACCCGTTTTCCCCCCTTGGATGGGCCGGTGAACGGGATGTGGATCATTGGTCCGCCCGTGTCTTCCAGTTGGGTCTTGGGCTCCTGGGCAATCATCTTGGCATAGCCCTTGTCCTGATAGAGGCTGCGGACCCGCTCCAAATCCTCCGCCATTTTATTTTTATCGTAGGTGGCGTGAAACAGGTAGAAGAATGGGGGTATTCCCTTGGGGCGTTCGTTCTTCATGGCGCGCTCAAGCGTGCCACTAGAAAAGACGGTATTTCCTTGAAACTCAATTTTTCCCACTTTAACCTTCGGGCCCTCTTCGATGACAAAGGTGAGTTCCACCGAAGACGGCGGGACCTCCTTGACCTGGTGGGTCACCTTCGCAAACTGCCGACCGCGCTCTGCGAGGTAGTCCTTGAGGACCTGTTCCGCGCGCTTGATTTTCGTCGGATCAAACTGGGACTCCTGCGAGAGTCCCACCTTCCGTTCCTTGAACCGGTCAAGAATTTCAGATCGAGTGATCGATTTGTTGCCCTCGTACTCGATCTTTCGAACCAAGGGCCTCTCCTTCAGGGTAAAGGTGGCGATGATTCCCTTCGTCCCATCTTCGGTCGTCAGCTTAATGTCATCCAGCAGGTTGGTATTCCACAACGCCATGTAATCCCGGCGGAGGGCATCCGCATCGAAGGGATCCCCTTTGCGAGTCAAAATTCGCGAGCGCAGTGTTTCCTTGGGGACCCGGCGGTTTCCCGTGATGATGATATCCTCGATGACCGGGTTGATCGTGGGCCGTCCGGTTTCCGGGGCTGTGGGAACAGGGACAGGAGGCGGTGCGGGCGCTTGAGGTTGCTCGGGCTTTGCGGTCGGGATGGGTTCAAAAGGAGCAGGCGCACCTTCCTTCTTCTTTTCTTCCGGCTTCTTCTCCGGTTGCTGAGAGTCCGGCTTCTCTTGAGGAGTCTTCTTCTGGTCGGTGGCCGCGGGTTTAGGGGGTTCCTGGCTTGAGGGAGGGGCGGATTGAGCGAACACGGGAACAAACCACGTCAGCCCGGACAACATTGCTACCACCAGGCTCAGGGCGAACTTCGTCCCGTGCCCTCGAAATGATATAAACAATGATTCCTCCCACCTAGAAGTCTATCCCGAGTGAAGGGTGCCGGGATGCGGGACCAACCTATTAGATGATGAAAATTGGAGTCTGAAGGTTGTTTCGTGAATTATTTGTATAGCAACACCGCCTCAGCCTCGGTCACGTTCGGGAGGCGATAGTAGAGTCCGTCATTCTCCAGAAAGACATCCAGCTTTGAATCGGGGCGAAGCCGATCGTGGATGAGGGCCTCCGACAGGGGATCCTCAATATACTTCTGGAGGGCCCGGCGAAGCGGACGTGCGCCATAGGACCGATCCAAGCAGGTCTTCTCAACAATCCACCGCTTGGCATCATTTGTCAGGACCACCTCGATCTTGCGCTGGGCGAGGGTGTGATTCATTTGGTTGACCAGCAATTCAACGATTTTCAACAGATCGTCGTCTCCCAGGGCATTGAAGACGAGGATTTCATCGAGCCGGTTGAGGAATTCCGGATTGAAAATCCGCTTGACCTCTCCCATCACCATTTCTTCCATCCTCCCCTGGGTCAAATCATCGGAAGCGGCCTGGAAGCCCATTGTGGCCCGCTTCTGCAAGTAGCGGGCTCCGATGTTGGAGGTCATCACGATAATGGTGTTCTTGAAATCGACGGTGTTGCCCAGTCCATCGGTCAGCTGGCCGTCTTCAAAAACCTGCAAGAGAATATTGAAGAGATCGTAGTGGGCCTTTTCGATCTCGTCGAGCAGAATGACCGAGTAGGGATTGCGTTTCACTTTCTCGGTCAATTGACCGCCTTCCTCGTAGCCCACGTAGCCCGGCGGGGAGCCGATCAGCTTGGAAATCGAATGTTTTTCCATGAATTCGGACATGTCAAACCGGATCAGGGCCTTTTCGCTGCCGAACAGAAAATGGGCCAGGGTGCGGGCCATTTCCGTTTTGCCCACGCCGGTGGGGCCGAGGAACAGGAAGGAGCCCACGGGTCGCATCGGGTTCTTCAGTCCGGCACGGGATCGCCGGATGGCGCGTGCCAGGGCCGAGATCGCGCTGTCCTGGCTGATCACGCGATTGTGGAGTTCCTCCTCAATACGCAACAGTTTGGCACTCTCTTCCTCCTTGATCGAGGTCACGGGGATGCCTGTCCAGCGTCCCACCACTTCCTCGATCTCCGCCCGGGTGACCACTCCCATCGGGTTGTCATCGAGGTTGAGGGTTTCGCGCAGTTGCTTCATGTGTTCGCGCTCGCGCCGTTCCTCGTCGCTGTAAAAGCGGGCCTTCTCGAATTCGTGATTCTGGATGGCCGCTTCCATTCGAGTCACAAAGAATTTGATCTTGCGCTGGGACTCATTCACTTCATCCGGCAGCATCGTTTGGCGCAGCTTGACCCGGGCCCCCGCCTCATCGAGGAGATCAATGGCCTTGTCCGGCAGAAACCGGTCTGAAATGTACCGATTCGAAAGATACACGGCGGCCTCGATGGATTCGTCCGCATAAGAGACGGCGTGGAATTTTTCGTATCGCTCCTTGATCCCGTATAGAACCTTGATGGCCTCCATTTCGTTGGGAGCATTCACCTTCACGGCCTGGAAGCGGCGTTCCAGCGAGCGGTCTTTTTCAATCGATTTTCGAAACTCCCCGGGCGTGGTGGCCCCGACACACTGGATTTCACCGCGCGAGAGTGCGGGCTTCAGGATATTGGCGGCGTCCAGCGAACCTTCCGCCGAACCGGCGCCCACCAGGGTATGAAGCTCGTCGATGAATACGATCGCATTCTGGTTTTCGATCAGTTCCTTCATGATCGTCTTAAGGCGTTCCTCAAACTGTCCGCGGTACTTGGTGCCGGCCACGATGAGGGAAAGGTCGAGGGCCAGGACGCGCTTTTCGGCAAGAAACGAGGGGACCAACCCGTCGGCGATACGCTGGGCCAGCCCTTCCACAATCGCTGTCTTTCCGACCCCGGGCTCTCCAATCAGCACTGGATTATTCTTGGTGCGCCGGCAGAGAATTTGTATGACCCGCTCGACTTCGTTTTCCCGGCCGATGAGGGGATCGAGTTGCCCGTCCATCGCCGCCTGCGTCAAATCCCGGCTGAATTCCATCAGCAGGGGGGTTTCCTTCTGCTTGCCGGAGGGGGCCTTCTCGCTTTGCTGTCGCGCCAGCTCTTCGCGCAGAACGGACAGTTTGAGGCCGCGCTCGCGCAGTAGTTCCGCGGCGAAACACTGATCCTCCCGCAGAAGTCCGAGCAGCAGATGTTCTGTGCCGATGTGCTTGGATCCCAGTTTTTCGGCCTCCTCCGCGGCATACATCAACACCCGCTTGCACTCCTGGCTCAGCGGCAGATCGACCGAGGTAGATACCTTTTCGCGCAAGATCGTCCGGCCTTCGATCTGCTTTCGAATCGACTCGATTCCCGCGTGGGAGCGCAGGAAGCGGTTCGTCAAGCCCTTGTCTTCGCGCAGCAGACCCAGAAGCAGGTGCTCGGTCTCGATGTTCGGGCTGCCGAACTGGCTGGCTTCATAACGGGCGAAAAAGATGACACGGCGAGCCTTCTCAGTATATCGTTCAAACATAGAATCCAATTCCTCGGCTTGAGATATCCGCGTCGGCGGAATGCCCCGGGCTAAACGCCAACAGAGTCAACAGGAAGTCTCCAGAGCGCCAGCCATTTTACCTAGCAAAAGTGTTTTTATCAACTTCAAAGAGTCGCCCTTCGGCGATGCAGAAAACGCGATCCGCCTGCCCCGAGACCTCTCGGCTGTGCGTTGCAATGACCGACGTGAGTTGGTGTTCCTGGTGCAGCCGGCGGAGCAGGGCAATCACCGAGGTACTGGTCTTGTAATCCAGGTTGCCGGTCGGCTCGTCGGCCAGCAGGAGTTTCGGGTGATTGATGAGGGCGCGCGCCAGAGCCACGCGTTGTTGTTCCCCTCCCGAAAGCTGTCCCACCCGGTGTCCCATCCGTTCGGCCAGGCCTACTTCCTCGAGAATTCGCTCTGCCTCGGGACGAGCCTCCCGGTAGGCCTCGCCATGGATGAGCCGGGGGATACACACATTCTCGAGAGCGGTGAATTCGGGGAGCAGGTAGTGGAACTGAAACACGAATCCGATGTCCCGGTTTCGAAACCCGGCGAGGTCTCGCAACGCGGCCCGGTGGATCTCGCGGCCATCAATCAGGATTTCACCGCGCGTCGGCTGCTCCAGGCCGCCCAGGAGATAAAGCAAGGTCGACTTTCCAGCCCCCGACTCGCCGGTCACCGCGACCATCTCTCCGGTGCGAACTTCGAACGACAATTCCTCGAATACCGTGAGTGAGTGGTCACCGACGTGAAAGACCTGGGCGAGGTTCCTGGCTTGAAGGAAGAGGTTCAAGAATCTATCCCGGAGAGCCGCGGTATGCCGGAGTCGCGAGCGTCGGCGGACGCTCCCTGAACCAAACGGAACGGACCGGGCGCCTCCCTTTTAATCTCATCAGTAAGGTTGATTCCCCCGGCGGGCGTCATTCATACCTCAGCACTTCTACAGGGGACACGCGGGCGGCACTGCGTGCCGGATACAGGGTTGACAGAAAGCTGATCAAAATCGCAGCCGCTGCAATAAGAAGGCCGTCGGACGCCCGGGTTTTAAAGGGGACATAGGCAAAAGAATAAATATCGGCATTCAGGGCAATGAGATGATACCGCTCACAGACCCAGCTGACCGAGTACCCGACCAGCCCGCCGAAGACCGTTCCGACGACCCCGATAATAACTCCCTGCCAGATGAAAATCTTCCGAATTTGCTCCAGGCGCGCGCCCATGGCCACCAGGATGGCGATGTCCCGGTTCTTCTCCATGACCATCATCACCAGCGTGATCAGGATGTTGAGGGCGGCGACCAGAACAATCAAACCGATGGTAATAATCGTCACCACTTTCTCCAACTTCAGGGCTTGGAAGAGCGAACGGTTCTGTTCCATCCAGTTGACCGTGGTGTAGCCTGCACCGGCTGTCCCTTTGAGTTCCGCCGCCACCTCGGAGGCCCGATAGATGTCATCGATCTTGAATTCAATCACCGAGGCGACATCCGGCAGGGAAAAGAGATTTTGGGCCGCCGGAAGCGAAGTAAACACCCATGCGGAATCGTAATCAAAAAAGCCGGAATCGTAAATCGCAGCCACCCTGAATTTCTTGTAGCGCGGGATGATCCCAGTGGGCGTGATGTTGCCCTGCGGACTGACCGCCATCACCACATCGCCGACCTCGACACCCAACGATTCCGCCAGATCCTTACCCACTGCCAGGGGAGCGGGAGCGGTGGCATATTCCTGGGTGTCCGTCTGCAAGGCGTCCAACCGGCCCTGCCTCACGGATTGCAGCAAATCCCCGACTCGAAGTTCTCGCTTGACGTCGATGCCCTTCAGCACTACCCCTTTGGCCCGGGTTCCGCTCGAAAGCAGGACCTGTTCATAAATCGCGGGTGCCAGCGCAACGACGTGGGGCACTTTGGCAAGCCGCTCGATCAACGATTCATAATCCCGGATTCCATCGTTCTCGATGCGCAGGAGATTAATGTTCGCGGTGGCCCCCAGAAGGCGTTTTTGCAAATCCTCCTTGAATCCCGCATTCACCGCGAGGGCGATGATTAATGACGCCACCCCGGCGGCAACCCCGATCACGGAGATTACCGTGATGATCGAGATCACCGCTTGTTTGCGCTTGGCTTTAAGGTATCGCGCGGCAATGAACAGTTCAAAGCTCATAGGCTGTAGGATTTGCGGCAAGCGGCGTTGAGCTTTCATTGGCGATTCGGGGGGGCGCCCGGCACGCCGCGGCGGCCGCTCCCTCGACCCCTGCTCTTATTCGCTCGAGTCAGATCCTTTCTTTTCCGGGCGCATCAACGGAAATAGAATGACATCGCGAATAGACTTGGAGTTGGTTAACAGCATCGTCAAGCGGTCGATGCCAACCCCCTCACCCGCCGTGGGAGGCATCCCATAGCTGAGGGCGCGAATGTAATCCTCGTCCATTCGATGAGCTTCTTCATTGCCGCCCTCCCGCTGTTTGAGCTGCTGCTCGAACCGATCCCGCTGATCAAGGGGATCGTTGAGCTCGCTGAAGGCATTCGCGATTTCCATCCCCGCAATGAACAATTCAAACCGGTCCACCATGGCCGGATTATCCACATTGCGCTTCGAGAGGGGCGAAAGTTCCACCGGGAATTCGCTGATAAAGGCAGGTTGAATCAGCTCCTTCTCGGCCACCGCTTCAAACAGCGCCCCCAGCAAGGGGCCGGCCGACAGTCTCTCATCCACCCGTTCGAGCGCACTGCCCGCGGCGACGGCATTCTGGTTGTGAGCGTTCGCTGCCGACCGCACGCCGGCTTCAACCCGCAAGCTTTCGAGCGTCGGCCGATTGGAGGGGTTCTTCCAGAATCGCACCACTGCCTCCCGCATGGTCAGACAATCGAACTTCTCAAAGGAGATCTCCAAGTCACCGTATTCGACCCGGAGGCCGCCGCAGACCTCCTGGACTAATGACCGGAACAGTTCTTCGGTCAGAGCCATGAGGTCCCGATAATCGCTGTACGCCTGGTAGAACTCGAGCATGGTGAATTCGGGATTGTGCCGGGTCGAGATGCCCTCATTCCGAAAGTTTCGATTGATCTCGTAAACGCGGTTCAATCCCCCGACGATCAATCGCTTGAGATAAAGTTCAGGGGCAATGCGCAAATAGAGATCGATGTCGAGGGCGTTATGGTGAGTGACAAAGGGGCGCGCCAGGGCCCCGCCGGCCATCGGCTGCATCATCGGCGTTTCCACCTCGATATAGCCGCGCGCATCGAAAAACCCCCGGATAAATCGGATGATCCGTCCGCGTGTGACAAAGGCCTCACGAACCTCCGGAGTTACGATGAGATCCAGGTAACGCTGGCGATACCGGATTTCCACATCCGACAAGCCATGCCATTTTTCGGGCAGAGGCAGGAAAGCTTTCGCCAGCAGGGTGCACTTCTCCACGTGGACGGTCAGTTCGTTGGTCTTGGTGCGGAACAGGTATCCTTCCACCCCGATGAGATCCCCGATATCGAGCAGCTGAAATAGTTTGAAATTGTCTTCGCCCACGGCGTCCAGCCGCACATAGATTTGCAGCCTTTTGGCCCCGTCGCTGAGATGAGCGAAGGCCGCCTTTCCGTGCCCCCGGATGGTCATCAAACGGCCGCACAGCCGGACTGCGATCTTCGTGGTTTCCAGTTGTTCTTTGGAAAAGCTGCCGTACGTATTGAGGATCTCGGTTGCGGTTGTGTTCCAGTCAAACTTGGAAGGGTAGGGAGCGTGCCCCAGCGCGATGATCTGCTCGAGCTTCTTCCTCCGCTGGGCGATCTGGTCTCCCTCTGAAAGGAGTGGGCCTGTGGGTTCAGTCAATGTCCGGGTCCTCAGTCAGTTCTGTGCGCAAATGAACGTGGGATTATAGATGTTGCCTTTGCGCAGGGTCAAGGAACAATGCGGGATGAAACGGGAGCGGGCCTGACCTTTTCTCTTTTTCATCCTTCATCGGCTTCATTTGAATGTGACTGAGTCGGGGGCGGGGACTCGGCTTCGGTTCCTTCCAGCGTCTTCTTCACCTGGTCCAGGATGCCATTGATAAATTGGACCGATTCCGGCCCGCTGAACCGGCGGGCGATCTCCAGCGCTTCATTGATCACGACGACTTTGGGGGTATCGGCTTCAGTCAGGAACTCTGCGATCGCCAGACGGAGCACATTCCGGTCCACGGCCGGCATGCGCTCAAGACGCCAATGCTCGGAGTGTTTGACAATGAGTTGATCTATCCGTTTGATTTCGGTCGTGGCTGCTGTGAAGAGTCTGCGGGCGAAGGGATACTCCTCGGGATCCTCTTCCCGCATGGGCCAAAATGTTTCATCCACCTCCTCCGGGCTCACTTTTGCAATATCCCATTGAAATAACATCTGGAGGCCAAGTTCTCTTGATTTTCGACGGGTTATCATTGCGAAGCAGCCACCTTGGAGTTTTCAAATAGCAGGATTTGTGCCCTTGAGAGGCTTGACCTTCGTCTTCGACTGGCTTTCAGCCGTCAGCTTTCAGCTATCAGCAGACTGAGAGAAACCCAGCGATTAAGCCTCTAATAAAACCGGCATTTACATTTGGGAGGATCAGATTCACACTCCATATATAGTTGTGTCCGCTCTCAACTGGCAACTGAGAACCGACAACTGGCAACTAATCGCTGACAGCTGACAGCTGACAGCTGACAGTTGACGGCTGAAAGCTGATAGCTGAAGGCTAATTTCAAATCTTCTTCATCAGGCTTGCCATCTCGACGGCCGCCATGGCCGCGTCAATGCCTTTGTTGCCCGATTTGCCTCCCGCGCGTTGGATGGCCTCTTCGAGGGTGTTGCAGGTCAACACACCGAACGAGATCGGCGTTTGGGTCTCCACGCTGGCGACCTCGATGCCCTTGGCGCAACCGGCGCAAACCGAATCAAAGTGAGGGGTCTCTCCCCGGATGATACAGCCCAGGGTGATGATTGCTTCGAATTTTCCCGAGCGCGCCAGTCGGCTGGCGGCCTGAGGAATTTCAAAGGCCCCGGGCACCCGGACGACCTTGACATTCTTCCTCAGGTTGGCGCCGGTCCTTTCCAGCGTCTCCAAAGCCGCCGAGAGCAGGCGTTCGCCAATAAAACTGTTAAATCGGGACAGGACAATCGCGAACTTCTTGCCACGGGCGTCGAGATTGCCGGTCACTCTTTGAATCTTCCCTTTGGGCATCAGGTCACTCGAAAGAGGCTTTCTCTCCGCTACAAAAAGCACACCGTTACTTTCCTTTGAACTGGGCGGGGCGCTTTTCCAGGAAGGCTTGAGTTCCTTCTTTCTTGTCGTCGGTAGTGCAACACAGGCCAAACAGAGTTGCCTCGAGGAATAACCCGTCCTCCTGGGTGCCTTCCAGTCCGCGATTCACTGCCTCCATCGAGTACTTCAAGGCCAGCGGTGCATTGGCAATCATCGCCTGCGCCACCTTTTCGGCAGTGGGAATGAGCTCAGCATAGGGCACCACTTTATTGACGAGACCGATCAGGTAGGCTTCAGTCCCTGAAATCTGCTCACCGGTGAGGAGGAGTTGCATGGCCATCCCCTTGCCCACCAGCCTCGGCAGCCGTTGGGTCCCGCCGTACCCCGCCATGATGCCAAGCTTCACCTCCGGCTGGCCCAGCCGGGCATTCTCACTGGCGATGCGCAGGGTGCAGGCCATGGCGAGTTCGCAGCCTCCCCCGAGGGCGTAGCCGTTGATGGCCGCGATCACGGGCTTACCCAGGGTCTCAATCCTGTTAAGAATCCTTTGTCCCCAAAGAGAAAATTCTTTGCCTTCGACGGAGGATTGTGTCGCCAGTTCGCCGACGTCCGCACCCGCCACGAATGCCTTTTCCCCGGCCCCGGTCAGGATGACTGCGCGCACCTCTTCATCCTCTGAAATCTTGGCAAAGACATCATCCAGCTCCCGCATCACCGCCCGGTTCAAGGCGTTCAATTTGGTCGGTCGGTTGATGGCGACATAAGCGAGCTGGTTCTTTTTCTCGAACAGGATGTTTTCATAGGAGGACATGGTGGGCTCCATCATTGGTCAGGAATTTTTGATGATCGGCCGGATTCCAACCGGGTCGAACTATTCCGCCGGCCGAATCCCGTCGATTCACCTGGTGCCGCGGAGTGGTTTCTCTTGTCTCTAAAGGGCCGGCTTCGGGTTTTTCGGGTCACTCCAATTATAAAAACCTCTCCCTGTCTTCTTCCCGAAGTTTCCGGCCAGCACCAGCCGCTTCAAGAGCGGTGGGGAGGCAAATCGTTTTTCTTTGAATTCGTCGAACATGATTTCAGCGATGTAGTAGGTGGTATCAAGGCCTACAAAATCGAGAAGGGTGAAGGGTCCCATGGGATATCCACAACCCAGTTTCATGCCATTGTCAATATCCACGATCGAGCCCACGCCTTCCTCGAAGGCGCGGATCGCGTCCAGGAGATAGGGGACCAGCAGGCGATTCACAATAAACCCGCCGGTATCCCGCGCCCTCACGGCCACCTTGCCCAACGATTCAGTGAACTGGACCGCCTGCTCATAGATGTGAGGATCGGTAGCAATGGTTCGAACCACTTCCACCAGCTTCATCAGGGGGACCGGGTTGAAGAAGTGCATCCCAATGAAACGATCGGGGCGTTTGGTGGAAGTCATCATCTCGGTAATGGAGAGTGAGGAGGTGTTAGAGGCGAAGATGGCCTCCGGGCCGGCCACTTCTTCAAGCATTCGATAGGTCAGCTTTTTGGTCTCCAGGTTTTCCGTAATGGCTTCGATAATGATGTCGCAATCCTTCAGGGCCTCGAAGTGCACGGTCCCGCTCAGCCGGTTCATAGTCTGCCGCTTATCGTCAGCCGACATCACTCCTTTTTCCACGAATTTGCTGAGTGACTTGTCAATGAATCCGAAACCCTTATCAAGCAGCGCCTGGGAAACCTCCCGGATCAACGTCTCATATCCGGCCGTCGCTGCCACCTGTGCAATTCCCGAGCCCATCAGCCCACACCCGACGACTCCAACTTTTTTAATCTCCATGGTCAGCGCTCCAGTAGTAATTTAAGGTTGAATGAAAAGCAGGACGAAATGATCCGTTCCTGGGGAAAGCCGCATGTTCGAACTTCATTCCGGAGCCATGTGCGCCGGCACAGGCCCCGGCCCTCCCAGGTGAAACGCCCAACGATCAGGACTACTGGCGGGCTTCCACGATCATAGCAATGCCCTGGCCGCCCCCGATGCAGGCCGTCGTGAGCCCGTACTGTTTTTGGCGGCGTCGCAGCTCATACAGGACCGTAATGACCAAACGCGTCCCGCTGGCGCCCAGTGGATGTCCCAGGGCGATCGCTCCGCCGTTCACGTTAACCTTATCGCGGTCAAGTCCCAGTTCCTTTTCCACTCCCAAATACTGCGCCGCAAACGCCTCGTTGACTTCAATGAGGTCCATTTGATCCAGCTTCATTCCCGTTTTCTCCAGGACCTTGTGCGTGGCGGGGACGGGCCCCCGACCCATCAGTTCCGGTTCCACTCCGGCCACTGCCCATCCAACCACCCGGCCCAGAGGTTTGAGACCGCGCTCCCGGGCATGTGAGGCCGACGTGACCACGACCGCCGCGCCGCCGTCGACAATTCCACTGGCATTGCCGGCAGTCACCGTGCCGTTCTTTCCAAACGCAGGCTGCAATTTGGCCAGCCCTTCCAGTGTGGTACCCGGTCTCATGTGGTCATCCTGTTTGACGAACTCCGAGCCCTTCTTGGTCTTGACTTCCACCGGCACGACCTCTTCCGACAGGCGACAGCTCTTCCAGGCTTCTGCGGCAAGATGTTGGCTGCGCAGCGCGAAGGTGTCTTGATCACTCCGGGTCCAGCCGAATTTCGTGGCCAGATTTTCGGCCGTCTGGGCCATGTACAGGTGGCAGTAGGAATCCATCAGGGAAACCATCAGGGAATCCTCCAGCACGGCGTTTCCGAGGCGAAGGCCGGAACGTACACCGCGGAGAACGAAGGGGGCCTGGGACATGGATTCGCAGCCCCCGGCCAACACCACCTTTGCCTCCCCCAGCAAGATGCGGTGTGCAGCCTGAATAATGGACTCCATTCCTGAGCCGCACAAGCGATTAACGGTCACGGCCGGGGTTTCATTGGGGGCTCCCGCCTTGAGGCCGACATGGCGGGCACAATAAATGGCGTCCGGGGAAGTTTGCATGGCATTCCCAAAGACCACCTGGTCGATTTCTCCGGGTTCGACTCCCGCTCGGCGGATTGCTTCGCGAGCGGCGACGGCGCCCAATTCACTCTGAGTGAAATCCTTCAACACCCCGTTGTATTCCGTCATGGGAGTCCGTGCTCCGGCCACGATGACGATTTCATCATTTAAACTCATGAAGACACCTCATGCCAAAAATCATGTGAGGACTACCCAAGCGCTCACAAACTAGCAGATTGTGAATTCGCGTGTCAACGCTATCTCTGTGACAGCGACGGGTCCAAAGAGGATTGAGGTTCAGAAGCGACGGTGTGGGACTGGGTCAACGCCTGCTCGGCGCGGAATACCACGTCGGTGGCGGAATCCGCCGGATCGGTGTGAGGGGTCACCACGGCCTCCGCCGCCGCGGAGAACATCTGGAAAGGGCCCTCACCGGCTAGCGAATGGAGTTTTTCTAACGCCTCGGATGTCAGGAAGGAATGAAATTTCTGAACCACCCAATCCGCTTCGCTGTAGGGGGTGTCAGGGAGGATCAACGCAACGATCGAGCGGTCAAACTTGACGGCAATATCGGTCTCCCGGGTGTGCGCGATGATCAGTTGGGCAAAATCTCTCAACAGCTGCATCGCCCGGAAGGAGTCCTGCAATCGATTCAGCTCTTCCATTTGACTCAGTTCCAGAAGGGCGAGGGAGAGGGTGGTGCCCTGGCGCCGCGCCTGGTCGATCTCCGACACCAGGCAATCGAAAAAGGAGTGACGGCCAATCAACCCCGTCTCCTCATCGATGACGGCCAGCGTCTTAACAAGATGACGCAGCCGGGCATGTCCCAGCGCCACAGCGATCTGTTCGGTCACCGTCTGGAGAATGAGGATTTCTTCCCCCGTCCAGGACCGAAATTCCTCGGCCTGCTCGAGCCCGACAAACCCGATGACTTGCTCCTGACTCAAGAGCGGCCATACCACCATAGACTGCACACCCAGCGCCTTGAGTTCCGGTCGGATCTTCTCGAATTCGGGATCTTCCATCACCCGGTCAGAATAGAGCGGTCGATGGTTGAGCACTACGGTTTGCTCACAGAACTGCAGTAGAGGAACCAGCGTACTGGGATCCGATTTGGCGCGCTTGGGCTCACAGTATTCGATGTAAGTACTGGCAGGTTTGGCCGCGGAGGAGAGAGCTGCGAAGCATCGACTGACATGCATAAACTTGCCCAGCTCGTGAACCGCCGAGTATAAAACGGCCTTGGCTCCCTGCTGAAGATGGACCTTGCGGTAAATGGCCGCCATGGCCTCAATCCCGCGGCCGACATTGGTTTCAACAGGGCGGGCTCCCGAGGAAGAGCGCGCAGTCCCGGCTGCCCCCCCGGCGGGTTTCGCCGCCGAACCCGGGGTTTCCTCCATCCCGCCCGCCACGGGGTGACCAGTTTCCCGACACAAGGCGAGGTATCGTTCCCGGAACTCAGCGGGCAGAGGAGTCATCGTTTCCAGCTTTTTCAGCGGAACGAGGGCCCGGTCGGTCATTTGATACTTCAAAAGGAGTTCTGCCTGCAGAAACAAATCCTCCATCGCCTCGTTGGTGGGTTTGCCGGCAGCGAAGGGCGGTTCAACCTCGGTCTCCGCGAGGGCCTGCTGGTCGGCCTTTCGATCGACTGCTCGCCGGTATACTCCAACTTTTTCGAGATGGTCCTCCAGTGGCTGGAGGGTAGCGGGCGGGAGCTTGGTTTTCAAGCGTTCCAGGCGTTCTGCGTGCGCCGGGTCGGAGGGGTCGCCGCTTATCAGGTTGTCCAGAACCTCTACGGCCATCGCATGGTTCCCGGCCGCCCAGTGGGCTTCAAACATTTTCTCCAGGGATTGCTTGTATTCCTCACGGTTGTTAAGCGAGAGGTGAATCCCCGCGAGTTGGGAAAGGACGGCCACATCGTTCGGATTCTGATCGACTATGGTCTCCAGCAAACCTGTGATGACAGGATATTGCCGGATCCGGAAACAATGCTCCTTTAGCTTCATGGCGAGGGCGAAGGCGTTCGCGGGGTTGTTCGCCTGAAGCCATTTCTCCGCCAGGGAAACCAGGCGAGGATAGGACTCCGGCTTGATTTGAAAAAGCCGTGACCATACCTGGTCCGCCTTATCGATCCGGTTGAGATGGACATTTGCCGCGCCCAGTTCATCCAGGAGTTGAGGGTGCATCGGGTTTGCCTGGGTCCCGGCTTCCAATAGTTCCACCACCATCTCCCAGCGTTTTTCAGCGGCGTACAAATGGGCCACGGTCAGCACGGTTTCGGCGTTCTTCGGGTTCAACTGGATGACTTGCTGGAAATCGGCCACGGCTTCCGCGAGGTTCTTTTTCGCCAGGTGCTGTTTGCCCGCGGCGAGCAGGGCCCGTTCAGCCACCGCCTCTTCCTTGTTCGAGGCGGCAAATTTCCCCAGGGTTTCATAATGGGCCGTCTCTTCAGGCAAAAGCTCCACGATGCGCTCGTAACAATGCATCGCTGCCGAGGCCTTGCCCTGCTTGGCCAGCAACTGGGCGGCATTCTGATATTCCTGGATGGCCTCGGTGAGTTTGTTGTTCTGGAGGAGAAAATGGGCGAGGTCAAGGAGCTTCTGAGGATCGTTCGGCCGGAGCTTGATGATCTTGCGATGGAGAAAGATGGCCTTGCCCAGCGCTCCTTCCGTCTGGGCCTGATCAATTAACGATTGGTAAGCCCGGATCGCTTCTTCACTCTGATGGGTCTGAACATAGAGATCCGCAATGGTCTGAAGCAGATCGGGATCGGTGGGGTCATCATGGTAAAGGCCAAGGTACTCCTCGAGCGCTTCACGGGTCTTCCCCTTCTGAAGGTTCTTCTGTGCTTTCTCGATGCGCTTCTTGTAAATGCTTGAGGTAAACATGAATTCAAGTTTGAGATCGGGCGGGGCGAGAATAGCGGCCCAATAAAGCACCCAATTTTGATGAGAAATATACTCTCTCGGACCATGGTTTTCAAAGGAATTGTACGACCCCTGGGTTGCGCCGGCAAACCGGAGGGTGTCTCGACCGCCTCATGAACCGCACGCGGACAGTCAATTGACAGTCTTCCGAGGCGGTTGATATAGTGTTTTATTTGTCGAGGCGGAGAAGTACTCTCCCGAGGGCATGGACACAAAACTCATTCGAAATTTCTCAATTATTGCTCATATCGACCACGGCAAAACCACGCTGAGCGACCGTCTGCTGGAATTGACAGGGGCGTTAAGCCAGAGGGAGATGGGCGAGCAGGTGTTGGATGCCATGGATCTTGAGCGCGAGCGCGGGATTACCATTAAAGCACATGCGGTGCGGTTGACCTACCGGGCGCTCGACGATCAGGAATACGTTCTCAATCTTATTGACACGCCCGGGCATGTCGACTTCTCCTACGAAGTCTCGCGATCGCTGGCGGCGTGTGAGGGGGCCATCCTGGTGGTCGATGCCTCCCAGGGGGTCGAAGCACAAACCCTCGCCAACTGCTATCTCGCCGTCAATAATAATCTTCATATCATCCCGGTCATTAACAAAATCGATTTGCCCTCGGCACAGCCGGCGGTCATCAAAGAACAGATCGAACACCTCATCGGCATTGATTCCTCCAATGCCATTCTAGCAAGCGCGAAGCAGGGGATTGGCACCGAGGAGATCCTCGAAGCGGTCGTCCGGGAAATTCCCTCTCCAGCCGGGGACTTCGATGCCCCCCTCAAAGCGCTCATCTTTGATTCCTGGTTTGATTCCTATCGCGGCGTGGTGATCCTGACCCGCGTCATCGACGGGGAAATGCGCCGGGGGAAGCAAATACGGTCGATGGCGACGGGCCAGGTGTACACCGTCGAGGATCTGGGCGCCATGACACCCAAAGCGATCTCGCTGGATTCGCTGGGGGCGGGCGAAGTGGGGTTCTTCATTGCCAACATCAAGCGGGTCGCTGATACCAAAATCGGTGACACCTTCACGGACGCCGACCGTCCGACCGCGACGCCCTTTCCCGGTTTTCAGGAAATTAAGCCGATGGTGTTCGCCGGCCTGTACCCGGTGGAGGCGGAACAGTACGAACCCTTGCGGGATGCCTTGGAAAAGCTTCGGCTCAATGATTCCTCGTTTTTTTATGAGCCCGAGAATTCGCTGGCCCTCGGTTTCGGTTATCGCTGCGGGTTCCTGGGACTGCTCCACATGGACATCGTGCAGGAACGCCTGGAGCGGGAATTCAATCTCAACCTGCTGACAACCGCGCCGAGCGTGCGGTACCGGGTGACGCGAACGGATGGCAGTGTCATCGAGGTCGACAATCCCACCAAGCTTCCACCCCCGAATGAAATCGATCGAATTGAAGAGCCCATGATCGAGGCCACCCTGTTGAGTCACCACGAATACGTCGGGAATATTCTGAAACTGGCGGAGGAAAAACGGGGGGTCCAGAAGAAATTTGAATATGTTTCCCCGACCCGGGTGATGCTGGTGTATGACCTGCCGCTGAACGAAATCGTCATGGATTTTAATGATCGTTTGAAATCCGCCTCCCGCGGATATGCGTCCTTCGACTACCATTTCAGCGGCTATCGGGAATCCGATCTGGTCAAACTCGATATTCTTGTCAACGAGGAACCCGTGGATGCGCTGTCCCTGATCGTTCACCGCGACCAGGCTTTTCCGCGCGGCCGTGCGCTTACGGAAAAAATGAAAGAACTGATCCCCCGCCAGCTCTTTCCTGTTCCCATCCAGGCCGCTGTCGGCAGCCGCGTCATTTCGCGGGAAACCATACGCGCCATGGGCAAGAACGTCCTGGCCAAGTGTTACGGAGGAGACATCACCCGCAAGCGGAAGCTTCTGGAGAAACAAAAGGAGGGCAAGAAGCGCATGAAGCGGGTGGGCAAGGTCGACATCCCGCAGGAGGCTTTCCTCGCTATCCTGAAGGTGCAGTGAGAGAACCTGAGAATCTCGGGTTGTCTTGTTTCTTTGATGTATAGTATCGTTATTTGGTAATTCTTCCCCCGTATCACCCCCCATTAAAATTTACCGCGATGGCGCCAACTGCGCAGAGGGGGATCAAATGCATGCCAATGAAGTCACGCATGAAATCATTGGAGCCGCACTTGAAGTGCACCGGGCGCTGGGTCCGGGATTGTTGGAGTCAGCCTATGAGGAGTGCCTTAGCTATGAGTTGAATCTTCGAAAGATCCCATTCGTACGACAGCATCCCTTGCCACTTGCATACAAAGGCAAACGGCTAGATTGCGGTTATCGATTGGATATGGTGGTATCAGATGCCGTCGTCGTCGAGATCAAAGCAGTCGAATCCATTCTCCCAATTCACGAGACTCAGCTGCTGAGTTATTTGAAAATAGGGGGTTGGAAAATCGGCCTTCTGTTGAATTTCAATGTTTCGGTCTTGAAGGATGGAATTCGACGGCGAGTTTTGGGTTTGGTGGAATAATGATGCTTGGCGTTCTTACCGCCTCTGTGGTGATTTCATTTTATGAGAAATGTAAAAAATCTGGTGGCGCTGAGTTTCAGCCGGGATAAAATCGTGCTGGCGCCGACAAACAACTTTCGTCCCTCCAGCTCTGCAAAGATCGAGTAAGCCACGGGTGTCACCAGCAGTGTCGGAAGCAAGCACAGGGTCTGGCCGCCAATGATGGTAACAGCGATGGCCGACCGCTGTGCTGAACCCGCCCCGATTCCTATGGCGGTCGGAATCAAGCCAGCCACAATCGACAGCGTCGTCATCAGGATCGGCCGCAGCCGAACATGATTCGCCTGAACAATCGCTTCTCGCAGCGGCAGTCCTTGCGCCCGCAATTTATTCGTATAATCCACCTGAAGAATCCCGTTCTTCTTCACAATTCCCAGCAGCAACAGCACTCCCAGAGCGCTCCATAAGTTGAGGGTCCGCCTCGTCAGGAACAGCGAGAGCAGCGCAAAAGGGATGGAGAGGGGCAGGCTCAACATGATGGTGAAGGGGTGGAGAAAGCTCTCGAACTGCGCCGCCAGCACCATGTACATGAAGATGGACGCGAGCAGGAAGGCGATGATCAGGTTTTTGGTGGTTTCATCCAGGATCTTGACAGCGCCCGTGAAACGATAGCTGTACCCTGAAGGCAGGCCGACCTTCCGGATCTCCTCTCCCACCGCGCGGGCCGCGGCGTCGAGAGGAAAGTCGGGAGCATTGCTGCCGTTCACCGACACCTGGAACTGGCGGTTGTATCGCTCGATGCGAGCCGGTCCCAGGCCGCGTTGAATGGCCGCCACGTTGTCGAGCCGCACCTGTCCGACCTTGGAAGAGGGGATCATCAGGCGCGCCAGGATGTCCGGATTCTTCTGCTGTTCGGGCATCAGTTGCATCGTCACATCGTACTGCTCGTCTCCTTCTTTGTAAGTGGAGATCTGGTCCTCACCGGCAATCATCAGCCGCAGAGCGCCCGCCACATCATTGGCGCGCACCCCCAGGTCCGAGGCCCGCTGGCGGTCAATCTTGACCTGCAACTCCGGGCTGTTGATGCTCATTCCCGGATCCACGTCCAGAAGCCCGGGGATGGTCCGCAGCCGCAAGGCCACTTCCTTGGCAATTTCAGTCACTCTCTTGAAGTCGGGCCCGAGGATAGGGGCGCGAAGGGGAAAGTACGTTTCCCCCCCACCCAAGGCCGAAGGGATCATCACGCGGCTTCGCATGTCCCGATAATCCTTGGTAAGCTTGCGCACCTCTGCGGCAATGTCCTGGTTAGATGATTTTCGACGGGAAATGTCTACCAGCCGGACATAAACATGAGCGTGGCTGGAGTTCCCTTCGTGAATGAAGGGGTTGACGAACTCCACGCCGGGAAGTTTCGCAATCCGGTTGGCCACCTCATTGGCCACCTTGGATGTCCCATCGATCGAAGTGCCTACCGGCAAATCCATCAGGAGCGTCAATTCACTTTGATCATCGGGCGGGATCCAGTCTCGCCCCACCACCGCGTTCAGAGGAAAGGTCAACGCAAAAGTCGCCAACAGCACCACCACGACAACGCCGCGATGATTGAGAGACCACTCCAGGAGGTGACCATAATGACGGTCGATCCAACTGAAAAAAGCGGAATCCTTCGAGGTATGGCCATGCGTTTCGGGCGCGGCGATGGGAGCCTTCTTCGATTCCCCGCGTTTTTCGGTAATCCGCTTCAGCAGGCGGGAGCTCAGCATCGGAGTCAGGGTGAAGCTCACCAGCATCGAGACCATGATGGAAAATGCCATCGTCCAGCCGAACTGGTTGACATAACGCCGCGCATAGCCGCTCATGAAAGCAATCGGAAGGAAGATGATGACCAGCGACAGAGTCGTGGCCATGACGGCCAGGGTGATTTCCCGGGTCGCTTCGATGGCGGCCTGCTTGGCAGGGTATTGCTTTTCCTCGATATAGCGGACGATGTTCTCGAGCACCACAATGGCATCATCGATCACGATGCCCACCGCCAGCGTCAGGGCCAGCAGCGTCATGTTGTTCAGCGTGAAGTCCATTGCCTTGAGGAGGGTAAAAGTGGCCACAATGGAGGTCGGGATCGCAACGGCGGCAATGATGACGGAGCGGATGTTGCGGATGAAGAGCAGAACAACCAGGCTCGCCAGGAGGCTTCCAAACAGGAGGTGCTCTTCCAGCGACGCCACGGAGGCCTTGATGAATACGGATTGATCGCGGATGATCCGGATCGAGATGCCGGGGGGCAGCATCCGCTGGATCTGTTGAAGTTTATTTTTCACCGTATCGATGATTTCGACGGTGTTGGTGCCCGACTGCCGCCGCACATCGAGGGTGACGGCCTGCTTGCCCTCCAGCAGGTTCCACGAACGCGGCTCGGCAAAGCTGTCTTCGACGCGGCCAACGTCGCTGACCCGGATGGGCGTGCCCTTGACGTTGGTAACGATGATGTCGCTGAACTGGCCGACGGCATCGATCCGCCCCAGTGTTCGCACCCCCAGTTCATTATCGCCCCGGGTGATGCGCCCGCCGGGGATTTCCACGTTCTCGTTCTGGATGGCGTCCTGGACCTGGTTGATGGTGATGCCGTGGGCGTTTAATTTTTCGGCATCGAGCAGGATCCGGATCTGCCGGATGCGGGCGCCGGTGAGGCTGACCTCGCCGACCCCGTCGACCGTCTCAAGGACCCGCTTGATCTGTTTGTCGGCGATCTCGGTGGTTTCACGCACGCTCTTATCGCCCGCCACCACCAGCGAGACGACCGGATCAGAATCCGGGTCCGCTTTTTGGATCACCGGCGGGAGGATGTTGGGGGGCAGGTTGCGGACTGCGCCCGCCACTTTTTCGCGGACGTCCTGGGCTGCCCCCTCGATCTCCCGTTCGAGCACGAACTTGCAAACGACGCGCGCGCTGCCCTCGGACGCTGAGGAATTCAGTTCGTCCAGGCCGCTGATGGTGCTGACGGCCTCCTCGAGGGGAAGGATCACCTGGGTGGTCACTTCTTCAGAGGTCGCTCCCGGCAGGCGGACATTAATGTAAACGGTGGCCGGGTCAGCCTTCGGGAAGAGATCGACGCCGAGCTCCCGGAATGAAAAAATTCCCAGCACGACCAGGAAGCTGATCAACATGACGGCGAAGACCGGCCGTTTTACACAAACTTCAGCAAGAGTCATTGAAAAAGCTCCACGGCAGGCTATACCTACGGGACCGCTTCGATGGGCGCCCGGTCCTTGAACACCTGCCCCTTGGCCGGCAGCGCCACGCGGTCCACCGCACTGATCCCTTCGACAATCTCAACCTGGTCGCCGCTCCGCTCGCCTATTTTTACGTCTCTCTCTTTAAGGAGATTCCCCTCGACGGTATAGACCTTGTAGAGCCCGTAGACGTACTGAAGCGCGCTGTAAGGCACGAACAGCCCGCTCTCGACGCGATCTGAAGGAATGCTGGCCTTGACAAAGAAGCCCGGCTTGAGAAGGCCCTCGCGATTGATGATTAAAGCTTCCACTTCGAAGGAACGGGTCTGCTCATCCACGGAAGGATTGATGCGCGATATTTTTCCGGAAAAGGTTCGGTCCGGATAAGCCTCCACCGACAGGGTGACCTCCTGGTTTGCCTTGAGCCACGCGGCCATTTTCTCGGGGACTTTCAACCGGACGCGCAGCGGATCGATGTTCACAATCACCATCACCGGCGTCTGGACTTTCAAATATTGTCCGGGCGTAACGGAGCGTACCTTGATTTGCCCCGGGAAGGGAGCTCGGATCACCGCATCTGCCAATTTCTTCTGCGCCAGGGCGACTGTCGCGCGGTACTGGGAGACCTGGTGCCTGATATTTTCGACGGTTTGAACCGCGAGATCATAAGCGGCGCGGGCGGACTTGTACTTTGACTCCACTTCGTCAAAGTTCTGTTGAGGAAGCAGGCCCTGGTCCATCATGGCCTTGGCGCGGCGGAACTTCTGGTCCGCTTCATTCAGATCGGCCGCCGCCTTCTTGACCTCGGCCGCATCACGGACATCTTTCAGTTCCGGTCCATCTTCGGAGAGACCCAGCCGGGCTCGCGCTTGGCGCAAGGCAGCACGTTGCTGGTCGAGCGCATACTGGAGTTCAACGGGCGACACCTTGACCATGGCCTGGCCGCGGGCCACGCGATCGCCGACGTCCACCAGCACATCATCAACCCGCCCCTCGACTTCGGAACTGACCGTGACCTCCTCGTAGGCGAACAGGGAGCCGACCGATTCAATATTCCGCCGGATTTGCTTGGATTCAACTGGAATGACCCGGGCGCTGACTGGCTTTTGCACTGAGCTGCTGGACTTCCCGGGGGTGTCCTGTGAACATGAAATGCTGAAGAGCAATAGAACGCCGGTCGTCACAACTACGATAAGGGCTTGTGTTCGTTTCCAGGGGGTCGCAGTCCCCGGCGGATCCGCAACGGTTCTTTTTCGATGGATCATTAAGATGCCTTCCTGATTTCCTCAAAGGCTTATAGAACATCGGGGAGAGAAATGCAAACCCCTCCTCTTCGCACTCCCGGCGATGGAGTGGCCAGTACCTCAGTATGACGGCAGGACTTGAGGTAAGATTACATTATCAAAGACCTTGTTCCCCGATCGCTAAGGTTCATTTCGATCCGAACCAGGGCAAACCTCTGAAGCCTTGCTTACCGATTTCCCGTTCTTCCTCTGGATGGAAGGGCTGGCCGATTAAATGTTCGGTGACTTGACCGTGAAGGAGAAGGAACGAGAGATGGTAGGGCCGAGCGGGATCGAACCGCTGACCTCTTCCGTGTCAAGGAAGCGCTCATACCAACTGAGCTACGGCCCTGTTTCCAAGCGGCCGTCAATATTAGCACGGGTTATGTTGAATCTGCAACGGGGGAGCAGGGGATAGGTAATAGGTGGTAGGGAGTAGATCATAAGTGTGAGTGGCGGGGGTCAGAAATTGGTTCCCAGCAGGAAAGCCCTCGTTGAGTTGCGTGAGGTTGACGTTGGATTCAACACTCCACTCGACTCTGAACTTTCTGCTTCTATCTTCCTTCACGCTTCTCCCTATCATCTATCCCCTATCACCTACTCCCTATCACCTACCACCTATCCCCTACACACTCCCGGTCACGCCCAGGCCCGGCCGTTTGGGCAAAATCAATTTTCCATTTCTGACCCGCACGCCTTTAAAAGGGTCGTTGGAGATCAGGAGATTGCCATCGAGGTCCGCGTAATCGACCAGCGGTGAAAGGTGTGCCGCCGCGGTGATCCCCACGGAGCTCTCGATCATGCACCCCAGCATGATTTTCAGATGAAAGGCCCGCGCCAGTTCAATCATGCGAAGGGCTTCATGAATTCCGCCGGCCTTCATCAACTTGATGTTGATGCCGTCAAAGGCCCCCACCAGTTTGGGAATGTCGGCCGCACTTAGGACCGCCTCGTCGGCAATGAGGGGCAGCTTCACGCGTTCGCGCACCCAGCGGGTTTCTTCAATCATGCTTGCCGGCATGGGCTGTTCCACAAATTCGATGCCTTGCGTAGCCATCCAGTTGATTTTCTTGACCGCCTCTTCTTTGGATTTCCACCCTTCGTTGGCATCCACGCGCAGCGGCTTCGAACTCACCTTTCGAATGGCCCGGATGATTTCCTCATCGTCCTTCAGCCCCACCTTGATCTTCAGCACCGGAAATTCTCCGGCTTCGCGGACCTTCTGTTGCATGATTTCAGGCGTGTCGATCCCGATTGAAAATGTGGTAACCGGCGTTTTTGTGGGATCCAGGCCGAGCATCTGGTAGAGAGGGACGCCCAGCTTCTTGGCGACCCAGTCATAGAGCGCAATATTCAGTGCCGCTTTGGCACAAGAGTCATGGTGGATCGTAGCCGCCACCTGGTCGGAAATCTGTGCGAAGTGCCACCACGATTCTCTTTCAAAGATGGGGCGGGCCTGTTGAATCGTGTTCAGTGTGGAATCCACGGTCTCGTCATAGCGCACATTGGGGGCGGCCTCCCCCCAGGCGGATATCCCCTCACGCTCCAGGCGCACAAACACGTTGTTCTTCAGGGTTGAAGTGTTCCGCGAAAGGGTCCAGGCATGCTTGAGGCGAAGCTCAACCGTCTTGACATGGATTTGGGTTGAGGTTTCCGACGTTGCCGAATTCTTGCTTTTCACTTGGGCCTCGCTCAACCGGACAAGGGACGGCAGAAAGGGAACCGCCGCAGCCAAGGTTGCTGTTTTCATGAATTGTTTGCGCGTAATCTTCATGGGATGAGTGCCGCGTGAGATCTCACGATATTCTCGTGGAGAACCGGGGAAAATGCAACGGGGAACCGAGGACATTCATGAAGATTGCCCCGTTCAAGCTTTGGTAGCCACCCCGATCGATCGCATGCGCGTCAACCTAAAGAGGATTGAATTTAAAGGCGGAGAGGGACGGTTCTGTCGAATCCCCCCAGCGGAAGCTGGGGGAAAGTTTAAGTACAGCCTACAAACACGGGCTCTAAAAATAGACTACACCCCTCCCTCAACCCGCAAAGCGGGTTGAGGGAGGGGAGATAATGAAAATGGGACGAGTGGAGAGGGTCAGATCTTCGCAAATGGCATTTGAATCGGGAGAGGATTTTAGTTGGGGACAGGATGGCGTGGTGAGAGAATACGGGAGGTGATGGAGGCGTTGACAACTTTCCCCCGGACAGGACCAAGCCATGGCCAGGCCGCTGCGGATCAATGTAGCTGGAGGGTGGTACCATGTGACCGGACGGGGCAATGAACGGCACGCGATTTTTCGGGATGATCAGGACCGGCAGGAGTTTCTGGAGCGCTTGGCCGAGGCGATGGACCGCTTCGTCTGTGTGCTCTACGCCTATGTCTTGATGGACAACCATTATCACCTCGAGCTGGAGACGCGGCGAGCGAATCTGAGCCGGGTGATGCAGTGGCTGCAGAGCGGCTACAGCAGCCGGTTCAATCGGCGACATCGCCGTTCGGGGCATCTTTTTCAAGCGCGCTTCGGCGCGGTTGTGCTGGAGCCGGCCGAGGCGGCCTTGGAGGTGAGCCGGTATCTACACTTGAATCCCATTCGAGTGCAGCGCTGGGGGTTGGGCAAGAGCGCAGAACGTCTCCGGAAACGTGGTTTCGCGGTCGCGGCGCGAGGACAGGAGATCCAAGCGCGGATAGAGGAGCTGCGAGCTTACCGGTGGAGTTCTTACCGCGCTTATGTGGGACGAGAGACCGCTCCCGCGTGGTTGCAATGTCGCTCATTTTTGAAGCGCGTGGGTCTGGACCCCCGCGCCTATCAACAATATGTGGAGCAGGCCCTCCGGGACGGGCATCCGGAGTCGCCGTGGGAACGGCTGCAGGGGCAAGTCCTGTTGGGCACGCAGGCGTTTGTGGAGCATATGCGGGAGGGGTTGCGAGGAGACCGGCGGGAACAACCCGGTGTGCGAATGCTGGAAGGGGGAGCCTCCTGGGAGCAGATTGTGGCGGCGGTGGAAGAGGTTAAGCAGGAGTCGTGGAGCCAGTTTCGAGATCGTCATGGAGACTGGGGACGGGATCTGGCCTTGTGGTTAGCTTGGAAGCAGGGTCGGTGGAGCTTGCGGGAATTGGGAGAGAGGGTGGGCGGAATTGATTACACCTCGGTGAGTACGGCCTTGAAGCGCTTCCAGGATCGCTGTCAGCACGACCGAAAACTCGCCGCGCTTCAACGCCGTGCGCGAGCCCAATTGCCAATAGCGAAGACTTGACCCTCTCCAGCTCATACACGCCATCCGGGGAATAAACTTTGCGGGGTGGGATGTAATTTTGTTAACAATTCTCCTGCCGCTCGCGACGATCGCTGGCTTCGCAGTTCTCTGGAGGATGCGCTGGAGTGGAAGCAGTCGCGCACACGTTGCGATTTCGATGTTGATGGGAATCTGGATTCTAGGCCCTTTGCTAATGGCAGTAGGACAAAGTTTCTCGGGAGGAACCCTCTTCAAGACCGGCGGGTGGAAGTTCGTTTTAAAAGGTACATTGATGTTTCCAGCATTTACTTTTGAGATGTCCAGTTACGACGGAACATTCTTTGCTGTAGGTCTCGCCTCATTGGGTTTGATCTTTCTCACCCTGGGCATCCCAAAGAGATTTTCCACTGAGTTCTCCTCTTATACCAGGAATGGGGAGGCCAATAGTTAATGTTTAAACCGAGTTGGTCTTTGGGGTTCCATTCATTGCCCCTGACTCTTGTACTGCTCCTGTGTGCCAATCAGACCTGGGCACAAATTGTCGATCACCCCATTGAGGATTCCAGTCTCATCAACCAGAAGATTGGAAAGTTTGCTTTGGCAAATGAGGGATTCCTCGTTGCGGTCGCAAAACTCAACTCGGTTACTTCAGGTCTTGGTTTTGCGATCGAACTCGTCCAAGGGACTCTAACATCCGGCCCGCCCCCAGACCCTAAATTCAGTGTGGAAATCCAGGAGGCTACCCTCGCTGAAGCCTTGGACTTCCTGTGCAAATTGGATCCGCGGTATACCTGGTCGCAAGACGAAACGACCATAAACATCTATCCTCGGAGTACCTTGAACGATCCGGCCTATTTCTTCAATCGAAGAGTGACAGTAATTGAGTTTCATGAGGTCCGGAATGCCGACGATACGCTGTCCAAGATAGTAGCTCCGGTCTCTTCTCCGAAGGAGACCTTTCTAACCTGGCAATCTGTGAGGGATTATTCGAAACCATGGAGTGCGAAATTTACAGACGTCACCGTTCGGGAAGCCTTGAATCGCGTTGTCCGACATTTAAGTCCAACCGAGGGGTGGATGGTGTTCGGAAACCCTGAAAACCTGGTCTTCGCCATTCATGATCGAATCACGCCGCGCAAGCAGCGATAGACAGCTCGTATCTTTGAAATGAAAACTGAAAAGAATTAACGTCAAATTAGCATTCAGCCCGCCTTGGCGCGGGGCAGATCTTTGGCCCATGGCGCGAGCCGTGGAAAACGCAACAAGAAGTAGAAGTCGAGCTCCGGCAGGAGCGAAAGATGGTTTGTCTATTGCGCCCCCACAGAGAGAAAATCTCGTCAGTTCGATTTTGAGTTATGGCTGAAAAGTCTGTCGCCCCTGGCGGGGCTCTGCATTGATTTTAGCGCCCTGACCCCACGGCTGGCGCCGTGGGCCAAAGGTCTACCGTCCCGCAAGCGGGACTGTCGAAGACCGCTTGGACGGGTGGCGCATACACGCGCTCTTTGCGTATGTGCGAGTCTTCCTCTTTGGTGGAGATATAGCATGAGCCCTTGATGCCAGGACTGATTCATTTCGATCTGGTACTTTCTTTTGAACCTGCAGGGATAGCGTCGAGAGTTCACAATGGAACTCCATTCCCTCAGATGACTCGCACACTCCGATGAATCGGAGTATGCGCCACCCTGCCTTGTCAGTTCGATTTTGAGTTATGGCTGAAAAGTCTGTCGCCCCTGGCGGGGCTCTGCATTGATATTAGCGCCCTGACCCACGGCTGGCGCCGTGGGCCAAAGGTCTACGTTCCCCCAAACGGGACAGTCGAAGACCGCTTGGTCTCACATCTCTCTATTCTCCATTTCAATGTTGAGTGTCAAATGTTGAGTGTCAGATCCTATGAAGGATCGGGATGACCGGAAAGAGCGGGTCGTTTTTTGGTAAGCTCCTGGGCAGCAGAGACAACTTTTTCAAAGGAGCCTACGATGAGTAAATCAACGACCCGCAGCACGAAGTATATCA
>JAIQFY010000065.1 GCA_020072965.1 Terriglobia bacterium
TCTCCTCATCTCCAAAAGATGCAGGAGTATGGTGGAAAAGCGCATCTGAATTCAAATCGCGGCAAGACTTTCTCAGACTTAAGCGGCAAAATATCATGGTGTTAGCGCAAATTCATTCTTCAACGTTGGGACAGCATTGAAGCCCGATGGCAAATTTGCTTCGTGATCCCTTGTCTTTCGTAAGTCTGGATGACATTAAAGATTTCCTTGTCTTGACCGGCCCCGAAGATCAAAGCCTACGGAGGGCTTCAGAATTGATTACAAAGAAGCCCTTCCTCAAGATCTCGGAAACAAGAAAAGCGGGGGTCAGATCGGGACTATGGACAATTGTGAGTTCGCGAGTGCAAGGCACGAGTGTCGGGGTCGGACCAAGCTAAGTATTCTCAACGAAGAGGATAGCTTCCAAGACTGGGTGGTCTTGAGGCTTAAACGGCCCTTTTCGGCCTCAATATTGTCACTGTGAGCTGCTCTTCGTGTGGCTGGCAAGCCGTTTGGATGGCATCAGACGATATTCACCGCCGTGGCGCAGAGTCGCGGAGCCAAAAACCCGAACCATGTTAGGCGCCACTATGATTTTCCGTCGAGTTCCTCGATTTTGATTCCCCGACCGGCCCTGACATTCTGCCGGGCCGCTTCGATTCGTGCGAGAAATCGAGGATCATGCTCCAGCCTGTAGTCGAACCAGTCGGACTCGAAGCCAATCAGAACTCCGGCTGGACGGCCATGCCGGGTGATCAACACTTCTTCCTTCTCTGCGAGCCTCAGAAACTTTGACAGATCGTCCTTGACTTCAGAGAGCGCGGCTTTCTTCATTGGGGTTTACCTGCCTTTTCCAACAATAACTGCTGGGGGGTCAGACCCTTTCAGTTTCCATTCTTTTGGGAATTGGAAAGGTCTAACCCCCCGAATTGGCAATTGGAAAATGGAAAGGTCCGACCCAAAAATTTTCCAATGTCCCGGTATGGCCCCATCATGCGTTCATGTTCGAATGCACGCTCTGTCTAACCGAACTCCGTCGGGGTTGAACCGACTCCCCGTTGGATTGTTCTGTCGTCCGCTCAAGCGGACTCCTCTCTCTTTGGTGGATCTCCCGGTCCTGAGGCTGGCGCCTCAGGCTACGAATCTACCGCCCGCCTTTGGCGGCTACGGGTGAGAAGAAGAAGCTTCGGGTCGGGTCTTTCCAATCGATTCTGCTGCAAAACCCTCCGGCTCGATCTGTGAAAAAATAGATCGCGTTTAGAAAGCCTACAGTGCATTTCTATCGTGTTGGGATACATTTCTAATCACCCAAAAATTGCATTTTTCAAAAAACAGGGGGTTTTGCAGCAGAATCTGCAATCTCCATTTCAGCAACGTGAAATACGCTGTGTCGAGTTTTCCTCGTCCAATTACCAGCGATCGTTCCCCCGTTCGTGAGGCTGAGACTCAAACCGTTGGGCGGTCTCGCGGGCGACCAGTTCCGGCGGAAAACCCTCCTCCAGATATAACTGAACCGCTTTGCGTCGGATCTTCAACGATGGGAGTGAACGTGTGAATGAATCGACCGCCGCCCCCCTCGGGGGGCGGGTGTTCTTCCTCTTCCCGTGAACCTCACTTACACCTTCCATAGGTAACACTCCTTTCCGTTCCTCCAGGAAATCCGTGCTTTGGAGTGTTACCCCCCTCCCTCGAGAAATCAGGCTCATAATCTGGTCGTTAGCCTGCGGGTCTCACCGAGCCCCGCTTTGAGTAGGCCCTCCAATCTAATTCAGTTCCTGCCCCTGGATGAAATTCCCATGCCAGGTGTGATACCAGACTTGGCCGGTGGTGCCGTTCACGCTGAGCATCCCGTACTTCTTTCCCGTGGCCACATCATTGACATCAAAACAGTAGTATCCATGGAAGCTATCAGGCGGCGTTGCCACAGCCAGCCGGCGCGCGGGTGCGAACCGCTGACCCAGAAACTGATTGGCGGCGAGAGCGGCCGCATCAGGGGTGACCGTCATGTTTGCGTTCGGCCGGGAGAATCCACCCATCATCTCTCCCCTCATGATCCCACCCCCGAAATACTTTGCGTTCCACATCATGTTGGGTCCGGGCTCGGGCATCACCCCGCCGGTCCACTTGTCAATAACCAACTGGAAAGCTTTGTTCGAAGAGTCGGTTTCTTTCACGACGACGTAGAAGTTGTATTCCCATTCCTCAATTTCATCGAGTGCCAGATTGGGCTGATTTCGAGCCGCGACAAATCGGCGTGCGATGTCTGTCGCTTCAGCGAGAGTGACTATTGTGCCATCGGAATGGAATGGCCGTCCGCCGCTGAGGAGCATCATTCCGCCCATGCCATCGGTCATCAGCGATGAAAAAGATCCGCTCCCCATCCCCGGCATATTTCCGGTACCACCTCCACCCCCCATCCCTCCACCTCCCATTTGGGCATAAAGCGAAGAAACATAGAGTCCGCAACAGAGCAGTAGAAGAGACACGGTGACGGCTGCAAACGCCTTTCTAAAATGACAAGAAAACAACATCTCAATCCTCCCGTTGATCCTGGAAATTTCAATCACATGATTTGATTATCAGCAATTCACTTGCAGTCTTACTTTCCGTAACGTGAAAGCTATAGGAGCGTTGACGGCCTTTGGGATTCAACCACTGATGGTGCAGCCGTCCTTTCGGGCGAATCCGTATAAGCAATTAGCCAATGAGCCTTTAAGCAATCTGGTCTCCAATGGGTTTCAATCTCTTATGATAATGGTTATAAAGAATCAATCGATTGAGAGAATGCGTCAGGAAGGAATCGGATCAACAAATCTGAACTGAAACAGTAGTGTTGCACTGAAGTGTTGCGCAGCGATTTCAAACAGGAGTTCGATTCTGGGGGACGAGGATGCGGTGAGTCCTGTTCTTGGTCATTCAGAATGGTAAATTGAAGGCGTGACCACCCTGAGGTTTTGGTCTTGAACGACCCTACTGCTTCAAGTATCCTCCCGAGAGTTCCATGAGTCCTCGCTGCCGGCAGGCTGGACAGAGGGTCATGGCCTGGTCGGAGTGGTTTTTCTCTCAAGGAGAAGACGAATGGGTGTATTCCCCAAACGACTATGCCGATTCATTCTTTTGTTTGTCACTTTCCTGTTCAGCTCAGTTCTCGCTGCCGCCGACGCGATTCATTATCGGTTGGGAATGCCTCAACCCTCCTCGCATTTCTTTGTAGTAACGATCATTGTGGAGAGGGTCACGGTGCCCACTCTCGAATTTCAGATGCCGGCATGGTCGCCCGGACGCTATGTGATTTATGATTTTGCCCACAATGTGCAGGAGTTCCGGGCCCAGGGGGATCAGAATGAGCCGCTCCCATTCGAGAAGATTGACAAGCAGACTTGGCGGGTCCATGCGAGCGGCAGCGGGAGGGTAGCCATTGAATACAAGGTTTTTGCCAACACCCTTTCGGGGACCTTCTCGCAGCTCAATGACCAACACGCCAATTACAATGGCGCTTCAGTGTACATGTACGTAGTCGGAATGAAAGATCGTCCAATCGATTTAGACATTGAAGCCCCTGAAGGCTGGAATGTCATAAATGGCCTTGCGAGTGAAAAAGCCGGAGGTAACCACTGGATACTGAAAGCGCCGAACTATGACATCTTGATTGACTGTCCCACAGAAATCGCCCCGGTGTCTGATACGGGACCGGTGCGAGTGAAAAGCTTTTCGTCTGTGGGGAAGAGCTTTCGTGTCCTGATTCACAATAATGGCAGTGGTAAAAATGTGGACCGGTTTGTGGGCGACCTGGAAAAAATCGTCAAGACGGAATTTGAAGTCATGGGCCCGCCCGATCTTAACCAGTACACGTTCCTCTTTCACTTTAATCCATATGTCCTCCATGGCGATGGAATGGAGCATCTAAACTCCACGCAGATCGTCATTACGGGCAATCTGGGAGACGACGAGAACTACGATAACTATTTGTGGGTTTCCGCGCACGAGTTCTTTCATTCTTGGAACGTCAAGCGACTGCGTCCCATGCCGCTCGGCCCGTGGGATTACCAGAAAGAGAATTACACCCCGTCGCTCTGGATTTCAGAAGGCATCACCAGCTATTACGCGTCACTGAGCCTTCGACGCGCCGGCTTGTGGGATGATCAGAAATATTTCAGGCATATGGCTGGCCTGATTGAGACGGTCCAGAATTCTTCCGGGCGATTCGAACGAAACGTCGAACAGGCGAGCTTTGATACATGGTTCTGGCATGAAACCCCGGATGCCACCAACTGGCAGAACACTTTTCTTTCCTATTATACCCAGGGCGAAATCCTGGGCGCGCTGCTTGATCTTGAAGTCCGCCAACGAACAGCGAACGCAAAAACTCTCGATGATGTGTTCAGGACTCTCTACAAGAAATTCTATGAAACCCCGGCGACGACATACTATCTGCAGGGGCGCGCGTTCAGGGAAGAGGATTTCCTGGAAGCGCTCAAGACCGTTTCCTCGACTGATTTTGCGGATTTCTGGAAACGGAACATGGCAACCACGGCGGAGTTGGACTACAACCGGTATCTAAAGGCTGCGGGGCTCTATCTCGATGCCAAACGTGCACAACCCGTGCCCTATGCGGGCATTTCAACGAGAGAAAATCCTGATCATCTCGTGGTGATAGATAACGTCATTCCGGACACCCCGGCCGCTCATGAGGGGTTGAGTGTGGGAGATATTATCCTTGCCGTCGAAGGGGAGCGGGTGAATTCGAAAACGCTGGGAGAGAGTTTGAAGGAAAAGAAGCCAGGGGAAAAAGTAAAGTTTACGGTCTATCGAGAGAATCGGCTGCTGAATGTGGATGTCGTTCTGGGATCCCGCGAAGAGGTGGCTTACTCCATCAAGGAACTGGAGAATCCGACTGAATTACAAAAGCAGGTCCGGGTGGGCTGGCTGGGTCGACCGCCGGAATCAAAGGAGAAGAAGCGATAGGTGTGTGCACCCAGGGTCGGCAGTCATCCCGGATGCTTGAACCGTGATGTGGCTAAAATCCTAACCGGCAGCGGCTGCCGCCTTGAGTTTTGCATTGAATCCGATGGCGTAAGGGCAGAAAATATTGGCGCGCTTGACGCGGTTCTGATGAGGGCCGGCGAGATAATAGGCATTAATTTTGAAGTGATAATCATCGGCCGTGCCGGCCAGTGAGCCGTCAGCCGTGTAATCCCAGGCTTGAGATCGTTTCTTGTCGTTGACCTCGAGGATCGCATAGATGGTGTTGGGCTCCATGTCGCTGATGTCGGTGTGACTGGGTTGAGAGACACCCTTCAGGTCGCCCCACCCGGTGTGAGAATGGAAGTCACCGATTACGGAAAGGTGAGGCATATTCTTCAAAAAACTCTCCATCCGTTTTTGTGCCCGCGTATTTTTTCGCACGCTCAAGTGGGTACGGCTGGCCGTTTGATGAGGGATCGCATGTTCTATAATAAACATGCCGTTTTGGTCCCGATACCCGATGAGCTGTCCATAAGTTTCCTTTTTGTACACTTCGATGGCCGAGATCAGCAGTCCCCAAAAAGCATTCGCCGAGATGTAGGCTTCGATTCTTTCGGGAGGTCGAATCGGTGCGACGACGGACTTCGACTTCTTGACCTCAGTGCTCACTGGTAAAGGTCCTCAGTTTTGAAGAGCTTCCTCAAGTAGCCAGAATTTGGGATGCCCTTATAACACAAAAAGGTAGGCCTGCGAAGTGAAAATTTACGGGGTGGGTGACAGTTCATTGTGCGTTGAATTTGGCCCTGGGATTGATCCCCGGGTAAACCAGAGAGCCATCGATTTGGCCGGCCAACTGGAGCGGTTGAACCTTCCCGAGATTCTGGACATTGTCCCTGCCTATTCCTCTGTCACGGTGTATTTTAATCCATTAAGAATCAACAGGATGAATTTAAGTTCTCGGCTCAGGGAGACCATGAATTTGAGATTGGAGGGAGCGGCGGGCTCCGCTCGATCCCATAAAGTTCCTGTCGTTTACGGTGGAGGATTCGGCCCCGACCTTGAAACGGTGGCTGAAATGAACGGGATATCAAGTGACGAGGTGGTCAGGATTCACACGGGGACCCGATTCAGGGTCTATATGTTAGGGTTCATGCCAGGGTTTCCATACTGTGGGATCGTTCCCGAAAAAATCCGCGCGCCGCGACTCTCTTCCCCGCGAACGCGAATCTCCGCCGGCTCAGTGGGTATTGCTGGAGCGCAAACGGGAATCTACCCCATGGAGAGCCCCGGGGGCTGGCGCCTCATCGGGCGCACGCCACTCACACTTTTCGATCCGAAGGAAAATCAAGATAGCATGTTCCGATTCGCTGCCGGCGATTCTCTCGAATTTTATTCCATTTCAGAAGAGGACTTTTATGGGTGGACGAATAGACTTGAATTGTGACATGGGAGAAGGCTTTGGGGCTTGGAGAATGGGCACCGACGAAGCCATTATGCCGCTCATTACATCTGTCAACATCGCCTGTGGGTTTCATGCGGGAGATCCGGACACCATGCGCCGGACCGTCGGGTGCGCTGTGCGTCATGGCGTGGCAGTGGGGGTTCATCCCGGATTTCCCGACCTAATTGGCTTCGGTCGAAGAGATATGAATGTCACTCCGGAGGAGGCAAGGAATTTTGTTTTATATCAAATCGGAGCGCTTTCGGCATTTGTCCGGGCCCAGGGCGCAAGACTTTCCCATGTGAAAGCCCATGGCGCCCTGTATAACCGGGCCGCGCGTGACCCCCAGCTTGCAAGTGCCATCGCGCTCGCCGTCAAGGAATATGACCCTTCACTTGTTTTCATCGGGCTCGCAAATTCTGAGCTGGTCCGGGCCGGAGAGCGATTGGGGCTGCGCGTGGCGAGCGAAGTCTTTGCGGATCGCACCTACCAGCCGGATGGTTCTTTAACTTCTCGTCGGCTCCCCCACGCAATGGTGACAGAACCGCGAGAAGCCGCTGCCCGCGTCATCCGCATGGTGCGCGAGGGGAAGGTGAAGACCATCGACGGGCAGGACTGTTCCGTTCGTGCAGACACCGTTTGTATTCATGGTGACACCCCGGGCGCGTTGGAGTTTGCTCAGGCCGTCCGTCAGGAGCTCGAAGGGGCTGGAATTGAAATCGGCCCATTGTGAAACAGGATCCTCTCTGTCGAGGTCAAATCGTTTCTCCCGAAGATGAGTAATCCATCCCCAAGACGCACAGGATTCACAGAGGCACGCAGGCAAACAGGGCTCCGTTCACGGCCAGTTTCGGGTGAGTCCTGGGTTTGTTTGCCGTTGGTCCTTCTGCCTCTTCTCCCTTTATGTCCGCACTGATTGAAGTTCTCAAGCCGGGAATGTTGACGACCATCCAGGATCTGGGCCGGTCGGGCTTTCAGAAATTTGGTGTCTCGGTTTCCGGCGCGATGGATTTCTTTTCACATCGTGTTGCCAACCGCTTGGTAGGAAACGATGAGCGGGCGGCCACCCTGGAATGCACCCTCATGGGACCTGCTCTTCGTTTTCTGAGCGACGCCACGGTGGCGATCACCGGTGCAGCGCTCTCGCCCCGGCTTGAAGGGGTTGAGGCACCGATGTGGCAGTCTTTTGAAGTGAAGGGTGGAAATGTCTTAAGTTTTGGAGAGTGTCACCGAGGTTGCCGTGCCTACGTGGCCGTCCGGGGAGGGATTGATGTGCCCGTTGTTCTCGCCAGCAGGTCAACCCACACTCGGACCCACCTGGGCGGGTTGGATGGGCGGTCCCTCCAAAAAGGAGACATCGTTTCATCATTTGAAAGGGGAGCCTACCGATCCTCAAGCCGTTTCATTTCCCTCTTCTCTGAAAAAATTCTCGCCTCCCGGACACTTCGATTTATTCTCGGGCCGAACGATGATCACTTTGGGACTGCTTCCATCGAAGATTTTCAAAGAGAGACGTACCGCGTCTCCACCCACTCGGACCGGATGGGAATCAGGTTCGAGGGCAAGGCCCTCACGCATTGCGGCAGTGCTGAGATCGTATCTGATGCGGTCCCGTTCGGCACCATCCAGGTTCCTGCCAACGGCCAACCTATTGTTCTCGCGGCCGACCGGCAGACCACGGGGGGGTATCCCAAGATCGGAGTGGTGATTACAGCTGACTTTCCGGTTCTCGGCCAGTTAAGACCGGGCGACAAAATCCGGTTTCATTCCATCAGCATCGAGGAGTCACTGGATATTCTCAACTCAATCGAAGCGGCCATTTCGACAGGGTATTCGGAGGAAGACCCAGCGGCCGAGATCGATTCACTTTGAATGCGGTCCTGCAAACATGATAAGCGGTGCCAGGAACAGATTCAGCCTGTGCGACCGTTTCGCCGCCCGTTCGCGATTATTCATATTTCCGGGTCCGGTTTAAGAAATCACTTCTCTTGACCGGACATTTTTGATAGATTGCAAACGTCGTTCCCCCTAATTGAAATCCCCCTGACCCTAATCTCCCCCCTTAAACCGGTATGCCACACAGCGCCGGGATTCTTAGGTCATATCCACCTTGTTCTGATGAATCGCCGCGCGCAACTGAAGGAGGGTGCCGTGCTTTGCTTAAGATCACTTCAAGTAAAGTGTTTGACTCTTCCCCTGCTCATTCTTGGAACTTCCCTGGTTTGTAGTCGACCTGCCCTGTCCGACGATCTCGACTCCGCCACGATCAAGGGGGTTGTTAGCGACAGTTCGGGTGCCGTCGTGGCTGGCGCGACCGTCAGAATCCGTGACACTGCAAAAAACCGGGTAACGGGCCTGACGACTCATGCTTCAGGCGAGTTCCTGGCACCGCAGCTCGCGCCAGGGAACTACGAGATCCAAGTGGAAGCGGAAAATTTCCAGCGTTTCGAGCAAAAGAACATCCAACTAGAATCCGGACAAACTGTGGTTCTGAACATTTCAATGCAGATTGGAAGAATGGAGCAATTGATGGTGGTGACGGAGTCGGCTCAGGCCATCGATTTGTCCAAGACTGTCGTAGGCGGCACACTGGCAGCACGCGAGATCGAGATGATTCCGATCAACGGACGCGATCCCCTCGATCTGGTTTTCCTGTTTCCGGGTGCCACCGAGGAAACCTTTGATACACGGGACGCGGCGAAACCGGCCAACGGTCAGTTTCTCAGCGACACCCCGATCGAGGCGGGCATTTTCTCCCTCTCGGGCGGACGGGCATTTTCGAATAACCTGACCATCGATGGACTGGACAACAATGACGATCGGGGGGCACGGGAGCGCATCAGTTATTCACGCGAGGTCGTCGAAGAGGTCCAGGTGATCACCAACCAGTTCTCCGCCGAATATGGGCGGGCGTCGGGCGGCCGCGTCAACTTGCGAACACGCTCCGGTTCCAACCAGTTCCATGGACGGGGATATTTTTTCTTCCAGGATGAGAGTTTAAACGCCAACAGCTTCTTCCGAAACTCAGCAGGGGAGGCACGCGCGCCCTACCAGCGTCGACAAAGTGGATTTTTCTTCAACGGGCCGATCCGCGCGGACCGGATGTTTTTTATGGTCGGCTATGAACGCGATGACACCCCCGACACGGCTGAAATAAACCTGCCGCTCCCCTTCGCGACCAATCCTCGTTATCCGCTTCCGCAGCCGAATACCCAACTGGGAAGCATTATTTATCGGCCTTCCGGGGGCACGCCCATCCCGGGTGGGCGATTGATCGAGGAGGTGTCGACTCCAGCGCAACGTGACTTCGTGTCGGCAAGAATCGATGCGGTGTTAAGTCAGAAGCACAATCTGTTTGCCCGGTACGAGATCTCGCGGGGATCGTCGTTAACCGGATTCACAGGCGGCAGCCGTTTCCCTTCGACCGCGGTAGCGCGCACCCGTGATTCACAAGCCTGGGCCATCACTGAGAATTTCGTGGTCAACCCGAACTGGATCAATCAGGCGCGCTACCAGTATTCCCGGCTGCTGCCCTCAAATCTCGAAGGGCTCGATTCGCAACCGGTGGCCGTGGTGGTGAATGGCTCCTCCGGTTTCAGCGCCGGGGGCTCGGCATCGACTTTCACCTCGAACCGCCGCGGGAAGCGGTCGGAGGTCCGGCAGCAGTTCGTCGACAACATCACTCTCGTGAAAGGCCGATCCTCTTTTAAGATTGGAATCGACATCCAGCGGGTGGATTCGTGCGATCTTGATTTATTCGAGTTCAACGGGATTTACTCGTTTTCCAATATTGCCGATTTTCTGAGCAACCAGCCCAGCCGGTTTCAACAGGCCTTCGGCAATCCTGAAGGGCAAGTGACCAACACGGTGGCAGGGTTTTATTTGCAGCAGGAACTGCGGTTGCGTCCCAACTTTTCTTTAAATCTCGGTTTTCGATATGACCTGGAAACAGCACTGTCGAGTGACGGAAATAACTTCGGTCCCCGGGTCTCGTTTTCGTGGGATCCATTCAAGTCCGGAAAAACCCTGGTGCGCGCAGGTTTTGGAGTTTTTTACAACCGCGTCCTGTTGCGGACTTTTGGAGACTTTGCAGGAAAGAGCGGTCTTCGATATTTGGATCTTCGCACCCCCGACGATGTGAAGAGAGCATTTCCCGGTCTCTCAACCACTGAGGCCGATAGCTTCTTCTCGAATCTCTTTCCAAGGATCCTGCCGAATTCGGCGGAAATGTTTTCGGCGGCTACTGCGGCCGAGGACACGCGGCGTATCTCTGGAAACCTGCGGATCCCGTACGCCGAACAGGCCTCCTTGGGGGTGGAGCGGGAGATCCGTCCCGGCCTTGTCGTTGAGGCCTCGTACCAGTTCAATCGAGGCGTGAAACTCTGGCGGGACCGCAATATCAATGCCCCGATTCCGCCTCCCGGAGGCTTGCTGAATTACCTGTTGGGCGGGAGGTTTGCCCTGTCAATGGACAATACGCTCTATTCCAATGTGCGATTTGACCTGGGGACCAATACCACTGTTCCTGCGCCCAGCGGAGGCATTATCCAGACCCCTCTCATTCTCGGATTGAACGCCCCATCGCTCGTCTCCGGTTCTTCGACCACTCGTTTTGTACGATTGTTGTTCGAAGCGGTCCGGCCGTTGCGTCCTAATCCCTTGCTGCTTGGCATCGACCAACTCGAATCTTCCGGTTCTTCCACATATAACGCCGTGACAGTGGCAATCACCCGGCGGAGCAGTCATGGGATATCCTTCCGGACCTCTTACACCCTTTCCAAACTCCTTGAAGACACTTTTATCAACACGGCCACTCCGCAGGATGAGTTCAACCTCCGGGCAGAGAGGGCCCTGGGGAACACTGATCAACGGCACCGTTTCGTTTTTCAAGGGACGTTTGAAATTCCCAAGTTGAAGATCGTCGCTGTTCCGGTCCTGATCTTTGGGTCGGGGCGCCCTTTCACCATTGGCAACGGTGGCAGCGATCGCAATTTGAGCGACCGGGCCACGGACCGCCCCAATTTGATTAAACCGCTCGATCTACGCCCGACTCTAGCTCAAAGGCCCGGGGATGCAGTCTCCATGGACCCTGGCATTTATTTCAAACTTGCCACCATTGGCGCCAGCGGAAATCTCGGGCGAAATGTGGGCCTGGGGCCGGCTCAACATCGGGTCGATCTAGGGCTGTCGCGCACATTTTTGGCAGGGGAACGGGTGAAGATTCGTCCGCAGCTCGAGATTTTCAACGTCTTCAACAATACCGTTTTTTTCGTGAACGGCTATGTGGACATTACCGACAGCGATTTCCTGCAGCCCCGGGCTGCCCGCAAACCGAGGGCGATTCAGTTGTCGTTACGGGTGGATTTTTAGGAGCGAAAAAGGAGCCAAACCGCAAAGAGCGCCAAGAATGCGCAAAGGGCATGGCTGGTCTGCGTTCACGCGGTCTCCCCGCAGGGCAAATGGGCCACAGCCGTTCACGGCGGACAGGGGGCTGAGACGCCTTTCGGGGACGAGTAGCTGGACCGCGTTCACGCGGGTTCCCCGAAGGGCACTTAGGCCAGCCGTTCACGGCTGGTCAGACAGGCAAATTGTCTCGAGGCCGTTTTAGCGGCCTTCCAGGCAGAACCTGGGACAAGGAGGGTTAACCATGCCGCGCAATGTTTATTCAGAAATCAATCTGCACATCGTCTGGCATACCAAACAGAGTGCAAAATTGCTCTCCGAGAAAATCGAAAACCGCGTTTACCACTTTTTGAAACATCGAATTCTACAAACACCTGGAATTTTCTTTCACTCTCTCGGCGGGACCGAGGATCATGTTCATTTGGTTGCCACCGTTCCGCCGACCCTGCTAATCAGTGACTGGATTGGGAACCTGAAAGGTGCCAGTGCATACTACGTTAACCATGAAGTCGCCCAACGCAAGTGGCTTGATTGGCAAGCCGGTTATGGCGTAGTCAGCTTTGGAACACGTGATCTACCTTGGGTCATCCGCTTTGTCAGGAATCAAAAGGAGCATCATGGCCGTGGGACCACGCATGAGCGATTGGAGCGAATTGAGAATTCAAACGACGATTTGAAGCCCGTTAAAACGGGCTGTAATGGTATAGGCGAACGGGAAACCAGCCGTAAACGGCTGGCCTAATCGCCCTGCGGGGGGGGCCGCGTGAACGCGGCGTAAGCTAGTGCGTCCTTTGCGCCTTCATGGCGTCCTTTGCGGTTGATTCTTTATTGTACGGGCGCGGGAGTGAAATTGAACTCGGCGGGCGCAGTCCGCCATTCGGGTTTGCTGGTGAGGATCCCGATGACCTGGTATTTCCCCGCGGGCACGGGCTGGCGATTGGAATCCAAACCATCCCATTCCCCTGAGTACTCGAAGGATTCCCCGGGGCGCAGGCCAATGCTGCGCTTGACCTTGGCGAAGTAATGGGTGGTCGACCAGCGCCACAGGGGCTGATCGGAGGATTCCTGGGTGATTAGGAAATCAAAGGACTGATCATTGTCAAAATTAAGAGGGATCATTTTGTCCTTCTCGTTGCGGACACGCAGGACCAGCTTCACCTTTCCACCCTCCGGGTTCACTTCCAGAGTCAAGACCGGGCCGGTCTCGGCATAAGGGGAAGGGGGTCCTTTGGGCAAGGGAGTCGTTTCCTCGGGGATGGGTTCCTTGGTGGGAGGCGCTGAGGCTGAGGCGGCGGGGGTCCCTTTCTTCTCCGTTTTCAAGAGCGTGAATTCTTCCACACCCAGTTGGGTTGTTTTTCGGGCAGATACGATCCCTTCGCCGTACTTGAAAGCAATTTCGTCGGAAGCCGCTCCTTGCTGAATTTTGGCTTGCGATGAAGCTCGAAATGACACTTTCAGAATACGCAGGTCAATCTGGCCCCCTCCCGACTCACCCACTTTCACCTCGACCCGATCCTCCCCTTCAGTCGGGTAAAGTTCCACATCCTTCTCGTTGATCAATTGGAAAAAGGTTTGTGATTTTCGATCGAAACGGAGGAGGGGAATTTCAGTTTCCTCGCCGGGAACAAAGGGAAATCGATTGAACAGATAATAGGAGCGGAAATTCTTGATGACCATCTTCGTAATTTCAATAACCGTCGGCTTTGGCCGCTTCTTTCCATTGATGGACACCTCATAGGTCCAACTGTTCCCCACCTGCAATGGAAAATAGGATTCCACAAGATGTAACCCTGACTTGGGCATCGCTGGAGTGGTTTGCGCAGTCGATGGGGCGGTCCTTGGATTTGCCGGCTCTTGCTCCGGGACAGTTGCAGAGGACCCGGTAGTTTTCCCTTGAGCCGGAGTTTGGGAAATAGCCCAAAACGTGAGAGTGCCCAGTGCGAAGACCAGAAGGGAAGCCACCCTGAGAAGCTCCAATGAGGGCGCATATCCCCGGGATCGGCTCCGCAGCGCAGCAGGCCTAATTTGTATCAAACGGTACGTATTCGACGATGGTGATGCCATACCCCTCGAGGGCTACGAGTTTGCGCGGATGTTTGGTAAGAATCCGAATTCGATGCAGGTTCAGGCTGGAAAGGATTTGGGAGCCGATGCCGATTTCGCGTTGATTGATGTGGACACCCTCGCCATCGCTTCGGTCCTTTTCGCTGTGGCCGTGGTAGGCGATCTCATACTTGCCCTCCGTCATCTGCAGCCCGAAGCCGCGTCCGGTTTGATGGAGATAGACAAACACCCCACGGCCAACGGATGCGATTTTGCTCAGGGCCGCCTCAATGATCTTCTGGCAATCACACGTCGTGGAGCCCAACACATCCCCGGTGAGACAGTGCGAATGCACCCGCACCATGACCGGTTCCCCGTCGCCAATGTTTCCTTTGACCAGGGCGATATGCGTTTCGCCGTCAATCATGCTCTCGTAGGCAATCATCCGGAAGTCGCCAAACTTCGTCGAGAGAGTAGTCTCGGCGACGGGATGGACGTAGCGTTCCGTGCGCATGCGATACTTGATCAGATCGGCTACCGTGATCATCTTAAGCTGATGGGTGCGGCAGAACTCCGCCAGCTGCGGAACCCGTGCCATGGAGCCGTCCTCGTTCATAATCTCGCAGATGACGCCGGCGGGCTTCAACCCGGCGATTCTTGCCAGGTCGACGGAGGCCTCCGTCTGTCCGGCGCGCACCAGCACTCCTCCGCGCCGCGCTCGTAGTGGAAAAATGTGCCCCGGACGCGCCAGATCGTTGGGACGAGTGGCCGGATCAATGGCCGCCAGGATCGTCCGGGCACGATCGGCGGCGGAGATTCCGGTGGTTACTTTGTGTTTGGCTTCGATTGACACGCAAAATGCGGTCCCGTAGTTCGACGTGTTTTCAGTGACCATCATGGGAATCTGCAACTCGTCCAGCCGCTCCTGGGTCAAGGCAAGGCAGATTAGTCCGCGTCCATATTTCGCCATGAAATTGATCACTTCCGGCCTGATCTTCTCTGCTGCCAGGGTGAGGTCCCCTTCGTTTTCACGGTCTTCATCGTCGACTACAACCACCAGTTTGCCGTCGCGGATGTCTTTGATGGCCTCTTCGATGGTTGCAAAGTGGACCCCGGTTTCCCCGTCCCTGATCGGTACCACATTTTGCTTCGGAGTCATCTTCAGAATTCTTCCATACCCCTTCCGGTTGCCAATGTTCTTAGAAACCTTGACCGTTATACCTCAGCCCAATCCTTGTTCGAGAACAACCGACTAGATTCTAAGACAGATTCTACTGTTCAGCAAGGCGCAGGAAAACGTCCGCCTTTTCCTAATGATCTTCGGCCAGATTACCTGGCCCTCTATGTAACGGGCGGTCCAGGGAACGGCCCGAAGCGAATCGTGGCCATCGGCGGATTCAAAAACCCAGGCGACGCAGCCCCCCCACTGACATTTTGGATGGTTTCACGACCGGATCACCCGTCGTGGGTAGAACGATCTTCTGGAGCATCTGTTGGACGTATTTTGCGACGACATCGAACTCGAGATTCACGAGATTCCCACGCTTCAGCGCCTTAAAGTTCGTGACATCAAAGGTGTGCGGAATGATCGCGATCACAATGCGAAACATGCCCCGCTTTCGGAAGGGCCCGTCAGAATTCAATTCAGCAATGGTCAGGCTGATTCCGTCGATGGCGATCGATCCCTTGAAAACCGCGAGCGGCAGGAACTCATCGGGAACCTCGAATTCGAACATCCAGGAGTCCTTCAGGGAAGTGTAGCCGACGAATTTGCCTACTGCGTCGACGTGTCCCTGCACAATGTGCCCGCCAAACCGATCGCTCGCCCCCATGGGGCGCTCCAGGTTGACGGGGGCGCCGGCTTTCATTTTGGAAAAAGTAGTGCGGCGAACGGTTTCAGTGGAGAGTTCAGTAATGAACGATTGTTTTCCAAACCTCACGACGGTCAGACACACGCCATTCACGGCAATCGAGGAGCCGATCTTCAGATCTTCGAGCACCCCCCGGGCCCGGACCTCGACAACCCTTCCCCGTGTTCCCAGTGGTTTGATGCTTGCGATCCGTCCACATTCTTCAATGATGCCTGTAAACATTAGAGTTTTTCCTTTAACACAAATGAAGATGATCGGTAGGGCCTGCTCAAATCGAATCCTTCGAAGGCGGATATCCTGTTATGAGGATATCTTCCTCAATGCGTTCCAACGTAACCCCGGACAAACGGGGAGCAGCTTCAAGGGAGCCAAACCCTTTGCCTCCAAACACGGAGACAGGCTCATGTCCACCCAGGACTTTGGGTGCAACGAAAAAATGCACCTTGTCCACAATTCCGGCTTCCATCGCGCTCCCGTTCGTTTCTCCTCCCCCTTCGATGAGCAGGCTCTGGATTTCGCGATTCCAAAGCTCCCTCAGAATTGACCTCCAACTCATGGGTTTGGTTTGATTCGGGAGGGTGCCCGCTCCCCGATCCTTTAAGGGTACAACTTGGATGCCACGCCTCTCGAATGTCTTCAACCTCCTTTGAGAGGCATTGGGAGAGCAGAAAATCAAAACATCCCCGCTCGCCGTTCGGACTACATTCGAACGGACGGGAACCCGCAAGTTTGCATCCAACACCACCCGCAGAAGCTTCCGCTGGCGAAGGTGGCCGGAGCGGTCGGTCAGCATGGGATCGTCTCGTAGAATGGTGTTGATGCCGACCAGAATGGCATCGTGAGCATGTCGGATCTCGTGTACCCGTTCACGCGAGCTCTCCGAAGTTATCCGGGTGGCAGAGCCCCTCGGCTGCCTTGCCTGTGCGATTTTCCCATCGAGGGTCATTGCCGCCTTAAGCGTCACGAACGGTCTCCGCGAGGTTATATATCGAACAAAGGCTTCATTGAGGAGGCGGGCCTCGTCTTCTCCCAGTCCAACCTTAACCTCGATGCCTGCCGTCCGGAGTTTTCGAAAACCTCTTCCCGCCACCAGGGGATTGGGATCACGCATGGCACAGACGACAGTTTGGATGCCACTGCGGGTGATGAGATCGGCACAAGGGGGAGTCCGCCCAAAGTGAGAGCATGGTTCCAGGTTCACAAAGAGCGAGGCCCCGCGAGCCTGGGCGCCAGCCTTTTCGAGCGCGATGACTTCGGCGTGTTTTTTCCGATCGTAGCGGTAGAATCCCTCTCCCACCACCACCCCGCGCTTCACGACGACGGCCCCCACCAGGGCACCCGGCGAAACCAGCCCGATCCCGCGCTGCGCAAGTTGAAGCGCCCTGGACATGAATCCGGCATCTTGGGGCGAAAACCTCATTGAACCGATTTTGAGGATGGGAAGAGAATTCGTGAGAACCTCCCTGCTTAACAGGGGCCTCCGAAGAGATATTAGTCAAACAATGAATCCACAAATTCTTCCGCGTTGAAGGGAATCAAATCGTCAATTTTCTCTCCCACCCCGACGTACTGGATGGGGATATTGAGCTCCTTGGCGATGGCTACAACGACCCCTCCCTTGGCGGTCCCGTCTAGCTTCGTCAAGACGATTCCCGTGACCGCCGCGGCCTTCGTAAATTCACGGGCCTGCTGGACGCCATTCTGTCCGGTCACGGCGTCGATGATGAGGAGTACTTCATGTGGAGCACCGGGCACCTCGCGAGAGGCGACGCGCTTCATCTTCTCAAGTTCGCTCATGAGGTTGTGCTTGGTATGAAGGCGGCCCGCCGTGTCGACGATAACGACATCGGACTGCGCGGCGCGGGCGGACTGGAGGGCATCAAAGACAACCGCCGATGGGTCTGTGCCGTGTTTCTGCCGGATGATTTCGACGCCGGCGCGTTGTCCCCAGATCTCCAGCTGCTCAATGGCCGCGGCCCGGAAGGTGTCCGCAGCACATACCTTGACGGAGAGGCCATCGTTCTTGAATTTGTTTGCAAGCTTCCCGATGGTGGTGGTTTTCCCGACGCCGTTGACGCCCACGATGATAATGACATGCGGTTTCTGTTGCATCACTACGGGACGTGAATTCTCACCCTGAAGGATGGCCAGGAGCTCGTTCCGGATGAGCGCTTTGACCTGGCCGACCTCCGTCAATTGCTGGCGGCTTGCCTGGTCGCGGATCTTCTCGACAATGTGCGCCGTTGTTGCGGGCCCGATGTCAGCGCCGATCAAAGCCATCTCGAGCTCTTCCAGGGTAGATTTGTCGATTTCTTTCTTGAAGGTGAAAATGGACTCAATCGGCGTGTTCAGAACATCACGCGTCTTCGTCACTGCCGCTCGAAGCTTCGAGAAGAATCCGGATTTTTTATCTTCCACGGCCTTGTCTTTTGTGAAAGGTAGTATCATGCATGATTCAACGTAGGGGCGCATAGTCCGCCGCGGCGGACGCCCCTACAGCAAACAATCCACCATTACCGATTTAACTCTACTTCCATCGTTTGTATTAAGTGGCCGTCTTGACTGAGCGGTCGCGCTTCGCCAAAAGATAAGCCTTCATGAATTTATCGAGATCCCCATCGAGGACCCGATCGGCATCGCCCACTTCCATCTTGGTCCGGTGGTCCTTCACCATTCGATAGGGATGCAGGACGTAGCTCCGGATTTGCGAACCAAATCCAATATCGAGCTTGGCATCCTCCTGCTTCTGGCTCTCCTCCCTCCGTTTCTCCAGCTCCAATTCGTACAGCTTGGACCGCAGGACCTTGAACGCAACGTCGCGGTTCTTATGCTGGGAACGTTCATTCTGACAGGTCACCACAATGCCGCTCGGAAAGTGGGTGATGCGGATTGCGGAGTCGGTTGTATTGACATGCTGTCCGCCGGCGCCGGTCGACCGGAACGTGTCGATCCGCAGGTCCTTCTCTTCGATCTTGATTTCAATGGCCTCGTCGATCTCGGGAGAAACGAACACCGACGCAAATGACGTGTGGCGTCGTTTATTGGCGTCGAACGGTGAAATCCGCACGAGACGGTGGACACCGATCTCGGAGGCAAGCAGGCCGTAAGCTGCTTCGCCGGTGACGGTAAAAGTGGCGCTCTTGATGCCGGCCTCCTCACCGTCTTGCAGGTCGAGCATTTCGGTTCGGAATCCGTGGCGCTCCGCCCATCGCAGATACATCCGCAACAGCATCTGGGCCCAATCCTGCGACTCCGTCCCACCCGCGCCCGGATGGATCGTGACAATTGCATTGAGCCGGTCGTTCTCGCCGCCCAGCAACATCTCAGTTTCCACCGACGAAAGCATGTTCTCGAGGGTGGACAACTCTGCCGTGATCTCCGCCTCGACCGGTTCGCCTTCTCGAGCCAACTCAAAGTAGGCGGCGATATCATCGTCGGCCTGTTTCAGACGAGCGTCTACGGCCACCTGATCCTCAAGCCATTTACGGCGTTGCAGAATTTTTTGGGAATTCTTCTGGTCGTTCCAGAAATCAGGCTGGTTGACTAGCTTTTCAAGTGACTCGATTTCTCGTACCTTGGCGGGAGCGTCAAAGAAAACCCCGGATATCCTGGATTCGCGTTTGCAGCTTTTCAAAACTATGGGAAAGCTCTTCGATCATCGTTTGAGTACCTTTTTTCTGTTGCACGGGAATGTGCAACGACACCATTCTAAGGGAAGCATAAAGATCGTGTCAAACCACATTGGGGACGCGCGACCCCCCAGGCAGTGGGAAGAAGGACCCCTGGTCAACTCGGGCCGGACGCCCGAAGCGTTCCCCGGAGCTGAGCGAATGTGACCACAGAATCTTCTGACGCCCAGGGTCTTAAGGAGCCACGCCCTTCACCAATCGTCTATTTGGGGTGCTCCATGGACTTCTTCGCTTCTTCCGGGTGAGTATGTTCCATCAAGTAAGGTACCTTCATGGACTGCACGCCCCGGAATTGACCACACCGGGCCTCAAACTGGTATAGCTCCGGCTTGTTCATGGCATCCACGGGCGAGATATCCACCGATAAGTACGGATGGTCCGGATTGTCAAACGTTGTTTCGAGCGGAACCGTAATCGTGCGAGCGGGACTTGTCAGGGACAGGGTGAATTTGCGGCCTGGCTCCAGTAGAATGCCAAAGACGTAATCCCCCTTCGGAATTTCCTGATCCCCCACGATCACATCAAAGTCGAGATGTGCCTTTCCCAAAGCGCTCCAGACACTCTTGTTGATGCTGGCCCGAAAATTCTCTGTCGACATGGCGCGCTCGTAGCTGGGTCCGTTCCAATGCATCCCTTTGTACATGATTTCGAGTTTTCCGGCGCCACCGACGATCATCCCTGCAGAGAAATCCTTGGAGGTCGTCCGGGGGTCGTGGGAGAACATCAGGATGGATGTGACCATCAGTACTGCGACCGCCGCCGCACCCCTCAATAGGAACATTTTCATGGCTTCATCTCCTCGCTAGCTTTTCTCGTCCCTGCTAAGAGCCTTCCAGCAATCAGCAGAGGCGTCTCTTTCGTGGATACTGTGTCGCCCTATTCGATGACTACTTGGTAGCCTTCGGCGCTGCGCCCGATGGTTTGATATAAACCTTCTCCATCACCACATCGACCTCCGGCCGATCGCCGGCATCGCGTTTGACTTCTGAAATGGCCTTGGCTACCGCAAGCGACTTGGCGTCCGTGAGCTCCCCAAAGATGGTGTATTGTCCGTCCAGCCAAGTGGGGCTGCCTACGCAAACATAAAACTGTGTGGAGGCACTGTTGGGGTCGCTCGTTCGGGCCGCCGCGACCATGCCGGGGGCGTGGTGAAGTTCAGCATGGAATTCGGCGGGCACGGTCTGCTCGTTAGGGCGACCCATGCCCCATTTTGCCTTATCAGCAAATTTGGAGTTGAAGTCCCCGCCCTGGATCATGAAATTCGGGATAACCCGGTGGAACTTCAGCCCGTTGTAGAAACCCTCTTGGACCAGTTTTTTAAACTGAGCCACCATCTTTGGGGCAGCCTTTGGATAGAGCTGCAGTGTCATCGATCCCAGATTAGTTTGAATGACCACGAGATCGTTGTCGGCGGTTTTGAGTTCAATGGCTTGGGGGCTGTCGAGCGCCTTGGCGTTTGCAATAGTTGGCGCCTGTGCCACCATCAGGGACGGGAGCAACAATCCCGAGAAAATGCCCACGAATACCCAGTGAATCAACATGATATACAAATCCTTTCCATAACCTCCGATTCGGACTCCCTCGACGAGGCATCAAGGTCCTTTGAACTGTCGTCAAAGTCGCACGTTGAAGACTACGCCTCACGGAAGCATGATCGAGATTCTCTCGGCCGCATGACTTGGCAACCAGTTCCCGAGACCCCATTCACGGACGGCTTGAAGATGCCAGTTAGTGAGAAGGCTATTCTCGCCCAGTTCCGCGAGAATAAGCAAGAGAAGAAAGAGGGCAAACCCCTCCCAAACAGCGGGTCTGTTCGCCGACTCTCAACCTTGCAGGCCCTTCACAGGCACCAACCCCTCTCCCACCCTACTACTCATATGGTATAGTGGTCTTCTCAAGCAGAGAATGTTCGAAGGGAGAATCGAGATTGTTTGATTCGATCAGGAAAGTTCTTTCAGGCGATGTTGCGAGGAGCATGTCTGCGATGGGGAAGAAGACCATTCATCCTGACATGCTTCAAATTGCAGTGTGCGTGCTATTGCTTGAGGTGGCTCATGCAGACGAATCATTTTCTGAAGCAGACCGCACTCAGATCATGCGCTTCTTTGAAGAAGGAGCCTGCCTGTCTCCAGAGGCCACCAGGGATTTGCTTTTGCTTGCAGAGCAGGCCCGGCAACAGGCCGTTGAGCTATGGCAATTTACACGTCTGATCGCAGAGAACTTCTCAGTAGAAGAGAAGCTCAATCTGGTCGAGGCGATGTGGAAGATTATATACATCGATGGGAAGCTGGATATGCAGGAAGACTACCTGATCCATAAACTCTCGTCACTTCTGGGTCTGCGGCACAGTGAGCTTATCGAAACCAAGCTGCGGGTACTTCAACAGAACGCTGGCCTTAAACCAACCCCCTCGCCCGACACTCAATAATTCTTTGATCCCCTTGAGGCGCTAAAGCCCGCCGTCCCGCGAGGCGCATACGCGTCAACCTAAAGAGGATTGATTTTAAAGGGGGAATGGGATGGTTCTGTCGAATTCCCCCAGCGGAAGCTGGGGGAAAGTTCAAGTACAGCCTACTAACACAGGCTCCAAGAATAAACTACACCCCCCCATCCCGCTTCGCAGGATGGGGGGGTGGGGAGATAATGAAAATGGGATCGCTGCTGTAGGCTGTACCTGAATCATCCCCTGGCTTCCGCCGGGGGGATTATGGACCGCTCGTTACTCCGGTCTTAGTTTGACGCGGATGCGCCTCGCGGGACGGCGGGCTTTAGCGATGCATGGAATAGAGAGGAAGAAAGCTCATCATGGTAAGCCAAAGGCTTACCACAATAGTGAGCGGCAGAGCCGCATATCAGCACCGATCTCTTCCAGCCGTGTCACTATGTTTGATCGTCATTAATAAGTGTATATTTGAGAGCACGAAGCCTTATCAGTCCTATATATTTGTCGATTTAAATCCGGCAGTATGGTATAAGTGGGAGAACTTCAAACAATACCGCACTATACAATGACTTAAGAAGGAGTGAGACACTTTCGCCATGGATACCAAAAGACTGCTTACTGTAGCAAAAAGAATTGAAGCTCTTGAAGGCCAACTCGCGAATCTAAAGAACGAAGCCCGGCATATTGTCGCAGGTCAGCTAACATCCCCTATTCGAAAGGGACGAAAGATGTCCGCGGCCGCCCGAAGGAAGATTTCAGAAGCCATGAGAAAGCGTTGGGCCGCAATTAAGAAGAGAGTTTAGTTAAACCCGGGTCCAGGCCAGGAATCACTAATAGAGTAGGCTAATTGTGAATTCGAGTGGGTCCTTCGACAAGGGTAAAATTCAACTTCTCGGGCGATTGAGGCGCCCGGGAGGGAAAGATGGTGGAGGCGGCGGGAGTCGAACCCGCGTCCGAAAATGATCCGCTTCAAGAGCCTACATGCTTAGCGCATTCATTTCTCCCACGACGACCTGCGCCGCCGCAGGAAGATGTCACCAGCCTTCTCATGAATGCACAAGAGCAAAGGCCGGCCAGCCCTGTGTTTTCGTTTCCAGGTGCAGGCGTTCCTGGAACTTATCCCGCAAAGTCGACGCTCCATACCCATGCGCGGGCTCACGGGGTGAAGCGCGCTGCTTAATTAATTAAGCAGCGAGGGCCAATTCAGTGTTGGCAGTTGTTTGTTAGTCACGTGTTTTACGAGGGACGCGACCACCTCGGCATGCCTCTCGAGTTTCACGATTCCCGTCGAAACCGTTTCGCCCCCATTCTGTGTCGAATGCCCTATGTTGGGAGAAGTGTCTCTTCGGAGAAACAAGAACCATGTTTCTTCGAGTTGTCCACCCGCCTCACGAGAACATTGACAGGATTAGATTAACATCCGGGGCGGGGGGAGTCAAGGTAGGGAAGAAGTCTAATTGACAGTGATCTGAACGCTAAGCTATAGTTCCTTTCGCTTCTCCGCGTGCAGGAGTGGCGGAACTGGCAGACGCACCAGACTCAAAATCTGGCGGATCTTTGATCCTTGAGGGTTCAATTCCCTCCTCCTGCACCATGGAAATAGAAAAGATTTCCTGCAGATTCTCCTTCAAAGTCCCCCTGAAAATCGCGCGATGACAGATTTGGCGCCGGTTTGACTTTCGGCATTCAACAGAAGTGTCCTGAGACTACATCCTTGAAGGCGAAGTCATGTCCTTGTCTGGCGCTCCTCAGGGGGGTATAATTCCCTTGAGTTTCGGTTTTGTGTTGGAACGGTTCCTTCCCCCGGGTTTGGCTGGTTTAATGAACGCGAGTGATTCCCCATGCGGCAACCTCCCTCATCCCTAGAATCTCCTGCTGTCTCACGGATCCGTGTCTTATCAGGTGGGTCCCCTGGGATCAGAAGGTTTTGGGACAGGTGTGACTACGGAGGTGGCGGAACGTCTTTCCGGCATGGACATTTTGACCCGCGGCGGATTAAGCCGCCACGGGGGCGGGGTTTCTACTCCCTTTGTTTCGTTCCGTTTTTGCTGTAGCGCAGTAAAATCAAACAGGTTGTGTGCTGGAGCAAGAACAATCTGCAACCGAAAAAGGCCGCTGTGGGAGCGGGGTTTGCATTTGACCCCCTCGGAGGTCTAATACGGGTTATTCATTAGTTAGGTGGGCCAGATAGGGGCTCTCGGAGTTGTAGAACCTGATAGAATGGATTCTCCTGGAGGTTTGATATGGAGCTCATCGAGAGGAAGCGGGAGCAAATCCTCGAAGTTGCCAGACGGCATGGAGTGACACGGATTCGAGTGTTTGGTTCCGTCGCCCGAGGGGAGGAGGGCCCCACCAGCGATGTAGACCTGCTCGTCGAGGTCGGCGCCCATCCGAGTCCATGGTTTCCTGGAGGACTGGTGGCTGACCTCGAGGAACTTTTGGGAAGGCGGGTTCAAGTGGTAACTGAGCGGGGGCTTAGCGATCTGCTTCGGGACCGAGTGCTGTCCGAAGCTATTCCTC
>JAIQFY010000013.1 GCA_020072965.1 Terriglobia bacterium
CCCTTGAGGGCTTCCAGGGCCACTTTCACCTTCATCTCGGCACTGTGCTTCCTCCGCTGCTTCGGCATCGCTTCCTCCTGGCTCCGCAGCAGCTATTTTACTACCTTAACCCCTGGTCCGAATTTCGGGGTACACTATAATGCACTGTGCAATCAGTCCCCGGATTGTCGAATGTCGCTGCCTCACTCTTCTTGTTGCAGAATCCAATGTTCCCGACTTTCCCCGTTTGCTTTCGAATTTCAGGGAAAATTAAATGAAGTTACGAAAAGAAGTGGTTGACCGCTTGATGCTCAGTAAGTCATTGGTCTCAAACATTAGATTTAATCCCATCTCAGAACCCAGTGGTTATGCCGTGGCTGAACATGTGATCGCGTCGCACGATGCTGCCGAACTGGCATTAGGCGCAATCTGTGATCAACTTGGTTGTCGCTCGGAAAAGGACAAAACTTATTTGATGGATTATTTTCCGTTATTGAAAGAGGCAAAACATCCCCTGAATGATGTGAGTGGAAAAGGATACTTCGATCAACTCAATCGCGTGCGGATAAATATCAAGCATCTTGGCATTCTTCCAAATGCTAAGCAGTGGGCAAGAGTTGGAGAAAAAACATTTGGTTACATTTCTGAGTGGTGTACCACCTACTTGAAAATTTCATATCATGATTTGGATGCCTCAGCACTTCTAAACTCCGGAGAAGTTACAGAGCGATTCAATAAGGCCAAGGCTGCATTTCAAGGGCGCGACTATAAATCCTCCTTAGAGTTTATCGCAGCTGCCTTGGATGCCCTCCTGAAGGCGACTGATGTGCCGGCAATTCCATGGATTGAGGTTGGCAATCCGCGTCCGGAGGATGCAATCCGTCTGTCGGGATATGGTGTCCATGCTAATGATTTTTTGGCATTGCAGGAATTTCTGCCACGCGTGGAGATCGAACCTGAAACCACCCCGATTTTCAAGTGGGAACAAGAGGTGTATGGCCATCCAGGTAATTGGGATGAACAGTCGGTCAGTTTTTGTTTGCAGGCGTTTCTTGATGTAGCACTGCAGATTCAAGACGCCAAATGGAGGCCTGCAGCAATATCGTTCCGCACAATCTTTGAGTATGAATTAACCGCGTTAGATGATCACGTGGAGATTTGGGATGAGGTGGAAAAGCTGCAGGGTCTCGGGGGCCCTTTGAATCAAGACCCCCAACTGAGAGGAAAAACGAGGATCGTCCGTCAGACCCTTCAAAAGGGAGAGATCGTCCGGTGCTCCATTGTGACATACGGTGATAAAGCATCCTTCCCTGACAGGTTGTTTAAGAAGAAAGGGGATGTGCCAACTGAAAAGGTACTTCACGTTTTTACCTTATCAGGATTATTCGGACGGGTGGACCCTACAATGGTTAAGGTTACGTGTGTGCCAAGGAGTACGGATCTCGTCAGCAAGTTTTTCCCGAATTTACCCGAAATATCCTGGGACCCTTAAGGTGTTGGTCTCGCAAGGGGGTTGCCTTGAGTTTCAGGCTGAATACTTGCAAAAAATGTTGATTGCGTTATATTGAGGAGATGCTCAGCCAATGGGCGAGCATCAGAAAGAGCATTGAAACAAAGGATCACCAGGCATAAATTGTTGTACATTTGTTGCTTATAGGTAAATTATAAATAAACAAAGTGTTTAGTTTCTGTAGAGTATCGAGAGCGGGCGTAATTCAGTGGTAGAATGCCAGCTTCCCAAGCTGGACGTCGTGGGTTCGAGTCCCATCGCCCGCTCTGGATACTCTCTGAAAGACCCTTTAACCCTCCCCCGTATTTAAAATCCAAATTCCAAAATCCAAAGTCCAAACAAAGCCCAAATTCCAAAATCCAAACAGAAGCTAACCCCCAAAGAATCGCGGGAGGCTCACCAATGGAGAACAATAAACCAAAGGATCTTCAGGAAAGGACATTTCTATTCGCCAAAAACGTCAGGGCCTTCGCCAAGCTTCTGCCCCGGACGATCTGTAATCATGAAGACGGACGGCAATTGATCCGAAGCTCGGGATCGGTAGCCGCGAATTTCGTTGAAGCCAATGAGTCTCTGAGCAAGAAAGACTTCCTAATGCGAATTAAGATTTGTCGGAAGGAGGCCAAGGAAAGTCATCTCTGGCTCCGACTGCTCGAAGCGGGGTCCCCAGGCAATTGCGAAAAGGACAGGGAGGCGCTCCTGGGGGAAGCGAGAGAACTTATCCTGATCCTTTCTTCCATCATCTCCAAGAATGCGTAGAAGGGTTCTATTGGGGTTTGGATTTTGGGTTTTATTTGGAATTTGGATTTTGGAATTTGGAATTTCCCCTCCCCTGGGGGACAATAGCGCGGACTCATCACGAGAGGGGACATCAAGTGGCCTACGACGATCTGCGGGAGTTCATAGCGGCGCTGGAAAAGGCCGGCGAGTTGAAGCGCATTACGGCCGAGGTGGACTGCGAGCTGGAGATCACCGAGATCACCGACCGCATCTCCAAGGCCGGCGGGCCGGCCCTGCTTTTTGAACACGTGAAGGGATATTCAGCCCCGGTGTTGATCAATGCGCTTGGCTCTGAAAACCGCATGTTGCTCGGCCTGGAAGCGAAATCGTATGGCGAGATTGCCGATCGCATTGAGGCCTTTCTCGATTTCAAGACTCCCGAGGGCCTCATCGATAAGATCAAACTCGTGCCCCAGTTGATGGAGATGGGATCCTTCTTTCCCAAGAGTGCCGGCAGCGGATCCTCGAAGGAAGTCATTCTGAAATCGGATTTCGATCTCAACCGCTTTCCTATTCTCAAGTGCTGGCCCGAGGACGCAGGTCGCTTCATCACTTTTCCGTTGGTTTTCACGCATGACCCTGAGACGGGCAGGCGCAATTGCGGGGTTTATCGCCTGCAGGTCTTTGATGGCCAGACCACGGGCATGCACTGGCAGATTCACAAGCACGGGGCTGAGCATTTTCGCCGTGCCCAGCGGGCCGCCGGGATGGGTCGCGAAGAAGACAAGCAAGGAACACCGGCCGATTCGGCAGGCAGGGAAGGATTTTCAAGCAGGCGCCTGGAAGTCGCGGTCGCTATCGGTAGTGATCCCGCGACCATGTTTGCGGGAGTGTTGCCGCTTCCCGAAGGCGTGGACGAGATGCTGATCTCGGGATTTCTCCGGAAGAAGCCGGTCACCCTGGTCCGCGCGGAAACCGTGAACGTGGAAGTGCCTGCCAATGCGGAAATCGTTTTGGAAGGATATGTGAACGTTGATGAATTGCGGAAGGAAGGCCCGTTTGGTGACCATACCGGCTACTACTCGCTGGACGATCTTTATCCCGTCTTCCATTTGACGTGCATCACGCACCGTCGCGATCCCATTTACGCCACGACGATTGTGGGCCGCCCGCCCATGGAAGACTGCCACATGGGCTTCGCGATCGAGCGGATCTTCCTTCCGCTGATGCGGAAGCAATTCCCGGAGATTGTCGATTACCACATGCCGTTCGAGGGGATTTTCCATAACCTGATGATTGTTTCCATCCGAAAATCCTACCCCGGCCACGCCCGCAAGGTGATGAACGGGATCTGGTCGTTGCCTCAAGCCATGTTTACGAAATGCATTGTGGTGGTCGATGAGGAAGTTGCCGTGCGAGATCCCCGGGAAGTCGTGTGGAAGGCCCTGAATCACATCGACCCCGAACGGGACATCCAATTCATGCTGGGTCCGGTGGACTCTCTGGATCATTCGTCGCGCCTTCCGAACTTTGGCTCAAAGATGGGCATCGATGCCACCACGAAATGGCCCGCGGAGGGTTTCCTCCGTCCCTGGCCGGGGGAAATCAAGATGGACGATGAAACCATCCGGCGCGTTGACGAGATGCTTCCCCTTCTGGGACTTTCCCCCTGGTTAAAAAAGAAGCGCTGATCCGGATGGCCCTCTGCGCAGTTACGCCCCGGCGGTCAACCGTGCGAACTCCTAATGATTTTGCAAGTCTCACCGCTGTGCCGGGGCGAAAAGAAACAAAGAAAAGTTTTAGTTGAATTCGCCTGCTGGATTCTGTGTTATGATTCGCGCCATGAGTGGCGTCATACTAGGGGGTACGCACTCCGTCCGATGGTTGCAGAGTCTGGGGAGCCTTCCGTTGGAGCTCTCTCGCGCAAATTTCACTCTCTCACTTGTGACTGCCGTCACAGGATTTCCAAAGAAAATCAAGGTACTCTAATGGTGGTGATTGAGGACAGGCCCACATCTTCTTGTGCGAAATTTCCAAAAAAGGGGTAAATTAACCTAAGTAACAGGCCCAATCACCGAAGAAAGAACTTGACTCCAATAAAAGGGATGTAATAGAACCCGAGGCGCTGAGACCCGTCGACCTTGAATTCATCATTCAAGGGTTTTTTACAAGTCAGGAACAACGCCATGAACATTCCGAAAGAAGTGATGAACGTTCGCGAGGCCTCTCAATACCTGGGTATCTCACCTGACACACTGTACAAGTACGTGTCCTCGGCACGCATCCCCGCTTTCAAGCTCGGCAATCGTTGGCGATTCAAGAAGACCATCCTCGATTCATGGATGGAGCGGAAGAGTTCACTACCCGTCCGGGCGCGTCACCGTTAAGAGGACGGGGGGATTTGGATCGAAGGTATGCTTCTCAATCAGGGCGGACAAAAATCATGTTTGGACTGAGAGAAAAATCGGTTGTGGGGCTCGACATTGGCTCGAGCACGGTCAAGGTGTGCGAACTGAAGAAGAAGGGCCGCGGCATGGCGGTGGTGACCGGGGGGTTTGAGCCCCTGCCGGCCGACACGGTCGTGGACGGCGCCATCATGGATGCCAACTCCGTCGCTGAAGCCGTGAACCGGCTGTATCAACGCCTGGGGATCAAGAACCAGCGTGTGGCGACGGCGGTTTCGGGGCATTCCGTGATCTGCAAGAAAATCACGGTGCCTCAGATGACCGAAGAGGACCTGGCAGAGTCAATTCACTGGGAAGCCGAGCAGCACATCCCCTTTGATATTTCCGACGTCAATCTCGACTACCAGGTCCTGAAGAGCTCCAGTGCCACGGCCCTGGATGTTCTGCTGGTGGCGGTCAAGCGGGACAAGATCTGGAATCATACTCAGGCGCTGATCCAGGCAGGGAAGAGCCCCGCCGTCGTGGACTTTGATGCGTTCGCGCTTCAGAACGCTTATGAGGTCAATTACGAACCCGCCCCTTCACTGTGTGTCGGCCTCCTCAACATCGGCGCCAGTGTGATGAACATCAACATTGTGAAGAACGGCGAGTCACTGTTCACCCGCGACGTTTCCATCGGGGGAAATCAGTATACCGACGTGTTTCAGAAAGAAATGAACCTGAGCTTCGAGGAGGCAGAGAAGGTGAAGCGTGCCAAGGGGACTCCCCCCGTGGACGAGAAGACGCGTCGCACGCTGATCCAGTCGGTCTCTGAAGTCATGTTGCTGGAAATTCACAAGACATTTGACTTTTTCCGCGCCTCTCCCACGGGTGAACCTATCCAGCGAGTGTACGTTTCGGGGGGCACGGTGCGCATTGAAGGCTTGATTGAATACCTCCGGGAGAAGTTGGGGATCCCGGTGGAAGAACTGGACCCTTTTCGCAAGATTAGCCTCGATGAATCCAGAGTCGATGCGGCTAAATTGCGAGACATCTCACCGGCCATGGCCGTCGTGGTTGGCCTGGCCCTTCGCAGCTTCGACTAAAAACCTATGATACGCATCAATCTGCTCGGTGAACGCAAGAAATCGTTTGTCACATTAAAGGCGCCGTCGGGACCACCCAAATCGTCCCTCCTGATCCTGATGCTCCTGTTGGTATTCGTCGCCGCGGCCGCCTACCTCTATCAGCGCTACCAGATGCTGAACCGTGAACTGACCACCGTTCAGGCTCAGGTCATCGACGCCCAGGCGCAGAAAGACAAGAAGCAAAAACTGCTGAAAGAGATCGAGGGGTTTGAGAAAAGGAAGTCGCTGCTGGAGGCCCGAATCGCAGTCATCGACGAATTGAAGAGGAACCAACTGGGGCCCATCCAGTGGCTCAATGCGCTCAGTGAGGCGGTCGATCAGAGCCAGACCGTGTGGCTGCTCTCGGTCGGTCAGGCGGAAGATCACATGACGATCGAAGGCCTCTCCACCTCCCTGAACGGAGTGGCGAATTTTGTGGCCACGCTGAAGCGCTCGAGCGCGTTTACCAACGTCTCCATCAATGAAACGGCCGTGACAAGCATTTCCGGGATGGATGGATATACTTTTTCAGTCACGATGGACACGAAAGTAAGAAATCTTGCAGCTAAATCGTAATACGAAGAAGAAGGTTTTCCGACCATGGCCTTCGAAAAAATAACCAACCTACCTTGGTATCTTCAACTCCTGATTCTTGCCGTTATTGCCGGCCTCCTGGTCGTTGGCGTCGAGACGGTATATTTTCGCGACATGTCCGCGAAAATCGATGAACAGAAGAGTCAGTTGAACAGCCTCAATCAGGACCTGGACAAGCTGAAGGGTGTCGAGAAGCGGCACAGCGAATTCAAGGCGAACAATGCGCGCCTCGAGCAGAAGCTGGCAGGGTTACGGTCCGTTCTTCCCAACGATCGAGACACCGACGTGCTGATCAAGCAGGTCCAGGAGATCGCATCACGGAGCAATGTTCGCTTGTTGCGTATTCTGGCCAAACCGGTGACCAAGCGCGAGACCTCCGGCCCCAAGGATGCCGCCGGCAAAAAGGGCGAAGCGCAACCCCAGCTTTATAATGAGATCTCCTTCACGCTGGAGTTGTCGGGCAGCTATGCCGGCCTGGGAATGTTCTTCGACCGCATTGCGCATTTGCCGAGGATTGTGAATGTCGGCGATCTCGAGATCGCCAGCGCCTCCAGTCCCGGGAAAGTGCGCATGAAGACACAACCTCCGAAAGGGGCGTCGGACACGATTGTCGCCTCCTGCACTGCTACCGCTTACTTTACTGCGGAAGAGTAGAAGGCTCCGACGAACGATTCCTGGATTTGTGCCTTATGAAAAAAATGAAACGATTTTGCCTCTCGCTGGGACTTGTCCTCTTCGTTGTGGTACTCCTGGCGTCCTCCGCCATAGCGGCACAGAAGCCCGCGGCGGCAAGGCGTGAAGGCGCGAAGGACAAAGCGTCCGCTCCCAGGAAGGCGGCGTTTCCGTTGCCATCCGTTACGCCGGTCCATCCCTCCCCGGAGGACAAGGGGGACATGCGTCTGCCCGAGCGAGACCCGTTTCGGGCCCTGGTGGTCCGCCAGAGTGACGAGCCCCTCTTTCCAGTGGTTCCCGGCAAACGGGGAATCCGTGTGAGACAGTTACAGCTCAAGGGAATTGTCAAGGCAGATGGGCATTACATTGCAGTCATGGATACGCGGCAATCTTCGGGAACCTTGTTGTTCCGCGAGAACGACGAGGTGTCTGACGGCCACGTGGTGTCGATTTCCGAGGACACCGTACAGTTTCAGGAGCGGTCCATCGATCCGCTGGGTAAACCCTATTGGAGGGATGTGGTTAAGAAAATTTCGGGTTCGGGAGGAGTAAACCCATGAGGGCGCAGCACGGTCATATAAAATTCTTCTTTACTCTGCTGGTGGGGTTAGTGATTGGCCTCAATCTGATGACGGCGCCGGCCTGGTCCGGCGAGGTCAATGCGGGCCCACCCTCTGTTACAACATCGAATTCCGCCCGGCCTCTCGTCGTGCAAGGCGTGAACATTCGCCCCGAGGGCGGAAAACTCATCATCGACGTGCGGACCAACGGCAACCCCACGTACAAGAGCTTTGAGTTGGAGAACCCGCAGCGGGTCGTGGTCGATGTGGCCAATGCCGTCCTGGAGACGGAACAACATCATTTCCCCGTTGATCAGGCCAACATTCGATCCGTCCGGCTGGCCCAGTTCTCCAGCACCGCTCCGCAGACCGTTCGCGCGGTCATCACCTTTAGGAGCAAAGTGCCGTACGTCTTTTCGCGCGACGGCAACTCGATCCGCATGGTCGTGGACAAGGGTGACAAGGCTGCGGAAACGGCACTCAAGACGCCTCCTCCCGCGCCGGCGGCGAAGACCGATAAACCTTCAACTCCTCCGGCTGTAGCCCGCGTGGAAAAAGCTTCAACACCCCCAGAGCGAAAGTCGGTGCAGATTGCCCCTCCCAAACCTCCGGTTGCGATCAAGACTGAATCAGGCCCGCTGGTCGCCTCGCTAAAACCCACCGAGGTAGCGCTTCCCAAGGCTTCTGCTCCCGCTAAAGTGACTGACCCGACCGCCGGAAGAATAACGGTGGTGGAGAAGCAGAAAACTGACGTCAAGCCACTCGCTGCAGCAGGCAGTCCTGGCGACACCAAGCAAGCGGAAGCGGTAGCTGGTACGCCGGCAAAGGAGAAGGTCCAGGCTCCCCCCCCAAGGGAACCCACAAAAAAACCCGCTGAGAACCCAGCCGGCAACGCGGCACCAGCGGCTGCACTGGTAAAGACGGCCAGCGATAATGCCCCCATAAGCGTTGCCGCTGTGCAAACGCCATCGCCGGTCCCGCCCGCTCAGAATGTGGCGGCCTCCCAACAGGCTCCGGCACCTCCGCGGCCGACCGCTGCTCCGGTACCCCAAGCCGCCTCAAACGCTCCCATTGGCAGTGCGGCGGCTACCAGTGACATCATCTCGCTGGATCTTCGTGACGTGGATATCCGGGATTTCTTCCGGTTGATCCACGAGGTGAGCGGTTTGAACGTCATCCTGGATCCCAGCGTGCGCGGGACTCTCACGATTGCACTGAAAGACGTTCCGTGGGAGCAAGCCCTTCGAATTGTCCTCCTGAACAATCAGTTGACCTCGAAATTGGAAGGGAATGTCCTCCGCATTGTGACCCTGAAGGGAGCTGAGGAAGAGAATATCGCCGAACGCAAAATGAAGGAAGCACAAGTGGCGATGCTGCAGGTTCAGGTGGAGCCCAGGAGGGTGTATACACGGATTCCGAACTACATGAAGGCGGATGATTTGAAGAAGGTGTTCGAGCAGTTGTTGGGGAAAGGCACCGACCTCGTTTATACCGACAAAGACACCAATACCGTGCTCGTCCGGACAACCCAGACTCGAATGGATGACCTCGATGCCGTCATGAAGAAGATGGATATCAAGAAGCAGCAGGTGGAAATCGAGGCCAGGGTCGTCACCGCCAACCGCAGTTTCCTGCGCGACCTGGGAGTTCAACTGGGGGCTCAGATATTTTCTACTGGAGCTAATGGGACACCGAGAAATATTCTTACCGGCTCACCCATTTCGGCTCTGAACAGTCCCAATGTTCGCCAGCCGCGACCCCCGGTATCATCCTCGCCACCTGCAACTACATTGGGCCAGCCCGTCCTCGGCCCGCTCCCGCTGAATATTAACCTGGGCGCGGCGGCCGCGACCAGTTCCCTGGGTTACGTGTTCAACGGCGCCAATGCCCTGATTGATGCCTTCATCACGGCCTCCGAATCCAAGGGTCTCGCCAAACTCCTGTCGAAGCCGAAAATCATTACTCGGAACCATGAAGAAGGGGAAGTGAACCAGGGGACGAAGATACCGATCCAGACGGTCGTGAATAGTACCGTGAGCACCGTCTATATTAATGCCGTTCTCGACCTGACCGTGACCCCCCATATCACGGAGGAGGGAACAATTTTTTTGGATGTTAAAGTGACCCGCGACACGCCCGATTTTAACCAGTCGGTTGGCGGCATTCCCACGATTCAAACCCAATTTCTTCAGACCAAGGTTCTCCTCATCGATGGAGGAACCGTTGTGGTGGGGGGTGTGCTGATCGATGATAACGAATACAATATTCGGCAGGTGCCCGGCCTGGGAAGTCTTCCCATCATCGGGAATGCCTTCAGGAATAAGTCGGTGACCCAAAGCACTCAAGAATTGCTTTTCTTCCTGACGCCGAAGATCATTCAATAGTCCATCCCCGGGGAGGGCGGGCACAATGCCCGCCCTCGCTGGCGGATTCTGTCCAAAGATTCCAGTGAATCTGATTGAAGCCTCCACCCGAGGCTGCAGCGGTTGGGCCTCGACGCCCAAAGGTATTCGAGTCCATGTTGAACCAGACACTTGAGGCCATCAGTCAGAAGGTCCGGGGAACGGTCGCGGTGATGGTGGTGGGGCTGGACGGCTTCATTATCGAGCAACAAGCCGGCCCCGACATTGACCTCTCGCTGGAAGCCGTGGCCGCCGAGATAGCTACCTTGCTCCGACAGACCCAAACCACAACGACTGATATGAATGTCGGAGGCCTTGAGGAAATGGATTTAAGAACGGAGCAGTTCTATATCCTCGTCCAAAAAATCACCAACGATTATTTTTTGTGCCTCATTCAGAAATTGGATGGATTATTTGGACGGGCCCGGTTTGAGCTCAGAAAAGCAAAATCCTTGCTGGCAAGCGAGTTCGTCATTTAGGTATTTGAGGGTCCGGTCAAACCCGGCCGGCGAGCCCTGTGACGAACCCTTCGGACCCCAAGGCCCCACACCTGTCTCAACCCCTTTTCTCCACAAACTGAAATCTGCCACCCATTCCGCATTGAAACTTGAGAATGTTTTTGAGCGATTCTCCGGTCATGCTCCGGGTGGCCGGAGAGATTGGGATTGATCGGATCAATCCGCTCAATCGGACTGCTCCCCGAGCCCCGTTTCGATACCTCTATTCGAGCAACCCGGTTTGCAGGATTGGCGTATCGTCACTTGATCAACAGCAGGACGGTGAAAGCAAAATCATTCTTCACCCCAACAGGGTGCTAATGGTAGAATTGTTTGAAACCTAAGAAGGGTGTCCCGACAGGTCGCCAAAGGGGACCGGAGCCTAACCTCCCGATCAGAGTGGTCAAGTCAGGCCTGTGCGTGTTTTCGGATTTTATGGCTTCATGAAGTGAAGGGAATGAGATGTTTGTTCCCTGTCTTCATTTAGCACCTCCACTATGAAACGGTCTAATCCCATCCGACAGCTCCAGAAGAATCTCGAAGAACTGAAGCTCGATGCCATCCTAATCAGTCATCGTCCCAATATCTTTTATCTCACCGGGTTTACCGGATCTTCTGCCGCCCTCCTCGTTTTCAGGCATTCAGCCGTGTTTCTCACGGACGGCCGTTATACTGAACAGGCGGCGCGGGAGGTCAAGGATGTTCGGATCAGATGGGCGCGGGATGGACTGATGCCGGAGGCTGCTTCGGTCGCGTCAAAGCACGGGGCTCGCCGGGTCGCATTTGAGTCGCGTCACATTACCCATGATATGTACCTTTGGCTGAGACGGGCGCTCCGCTCTAAGAGTCAACTGGTTCCCTGTATTGACTGGGTGGAGGAACTCCGGGCGGTGAAGACGTCCGAGGAGGTGGCGAAGATCCGCGCCTCGCTGCGGACCGTGATGGCTGCGTTTGAGGAAACCCTGCCGGTGGTACGCCCCGGGATTCGGGAGAGGGATTTAAGCGCCGAGCTCGAATATCGCATGAAACGGCATGGGGCGCAGAAGGTTTCATTTGATTTAATTGTGGCCTCAGGCCCGCGCTCCGCATTGCCCCATGGCATTGCCTCCGAGCGAAGAGTTCGCAGAAATGAGTTTCTGGTTTTTGACCTCGGTGCTATACTGCGCGGATATTCGAGTGACTTCACACGTACAGTTTACGTGGGACGACCTTCGGCAAGGGCTCGTGAGATTTACAAAACCGTAGCGGAAAGCCAGGCAAGTGCCATTGCAGGAATCGGAGCGGGCGTTCCTGCGGCCCAGATCGACTATCTCGCAAGAAATGTTATCGAGCGAAAGGGTTATGGAAGGAATTTCGTCCACAGCACGGGCCATGGGATTGGCGTGGAAGTCCATGAAGCTCCATTGATCGGTACCCGCAGCACGGCAATCCTCAGGGCCGGACAAGTCATTACCGTTGAACCCGGTATTTACATCCCTCACTTTGGTGGTGTGCGCATTGAAGACATCGTGGTAGTGGGAGATCGGGGTTGCCACAATTTGACAGAAACAACCAGAGAGTTCATCACTCTTTAATCCACCAATCAGGTTAACCTCTCCGATGAAGAAGACAGTAGCCAAACCGAATGAAGTGGCGGCGATGGATATGGATGAAATCCGGCGGCTCATTGATTTGGGCGAGAAAAAAGGGCTCTCGGAATTTGAGGTTGAAAAATCCGGGGTGCGGGTGCGCATCAAATACAGCCGGGGGGCCGAGTTTATTCGGGTGCCGCCGGGCGGTGTGGCGACAAATCCGGGTGTCCCGGTGGAAGGCCTCGTCCAGTCGGCGGAGAACTCCGTGTCCACCGCGCCCCTCCCTCCCGTCCCCGAGGAATTAGAAGACAAAGAACGTTACGTGGTCAAATCTCCAATCGTGGGGACCTTCTATGCGTCTCCGGACCCCACCGCGCCGTCATTTGTGAAGGTGGGAGATCGCGTGAAGGCCGGACAGGTGTTGTGCATTGTGGAAGCCATGAAGCTGATGAATGAAATTGAGTCGGAGGTCTCAGGGGAGCTAATCAAGGTGTATGTAGAGAATGCCCAGCCCGTTGAGTATGGCGAGCCTCTCTTTGCGATCCGGGTGAGTTAGTCGGAGCCTGGAAACGGCCCGCGGGATGTCTCCCCGATGAAAGAGCCTCCAGAGTGGTCCAGTACCTTGGTCGAGTTCCCGGCATTTCAGCCCCTATGTTCAAAAAAATTTTAATCGCCAATCGCGGCGAAATCGCGTTGCGCGTCATCTGTGCCTGCAAGGAATTGGGGATAAATACTGTTGCCGTCTATTCCGAAGCGGACCGCAACTCGCTTCATGTGCGATTTGCCGATGAAGCGGTTTGCATTGGTCCTGCGCGGAGCAGTGAGAGCTATCTGAACATCCCCAGTATCATCAGCGCAGCCGAGATCACCAATGTCGACGCCATTCATCCCGGCTACGGATATCTTTCCGAGAGCGCCTATTTTGCTGAAGTCTGTCAGTCCTGCCATCTGACTTTCATCGGCCCGACCCCTCCAATGATCCGGTTGATGGGGGACAAGGCGAAGGCCCGGGCCGCGATGCGTGAGGCGGGTCTTCCGATTCTGCCCGGCAGCGAAGGGATTCTTGAGGACGAGACGGAAGCTGAAGCGGTCGCCCTGGAGATAGGCTTTCCGGTGATCATTAAAGCCTCCGCGGGCGGAGGGGGACGCGGCATGCGCGTCGTGCGCAGCCTGGAAGAATTGCGCGCATCGTTTCGAACCGCCCAGATGGAAGCGACCCACGCCTTCGGAATTGAAGATGTCTATATTGAAAAGTACGTTGAGCATCCACGCCATATCGAATTTCAAGTCCTGGCGGACTCGCACGGCCGCGTCGTTCATCTGGGCGAGAGGGAATGCACGATTCAGCGGCGGCATCAGAAGGTCCTGGAAGAATCTCCTTCACCGGCCGTGGACTGCGCGCTGCGCTCCTCCATGGGAAGCCGCGTCGTGAAGGCGCTGGAAGCCGTCGGTTACCTCAACGCCGGGACGATGGAATTTCTCTTGGATGAGGACAGGAATTTTTACTTCATGGAAATGAACACGCGTATTCAGGTGGAGCATCCGGTGACCGAGTTCGTGACGGGGCTGGACCTGGTGCGGAAGCAGATCCTGATCGCGGCCGGCGGAGGAATTGACACGATTTGTTCTGAAATGAGGTTGCGCGGCCACGCCATCGAGTGCCGGATCAATGCCGAGGATCCGGACACGTTTCAACCGTGTGCCGGCCAGATTACGGCGTGGCATCCGCCCAGCGGCACCGGCGTCCGCGTGGACACGGCCATGTACGCAGAATCCGAAGTCACCCCCTATTACGATTCTTTGATTGCAAAGGTTATTGTTCACGCAAAGAACCGGGAGGAGGCGATCCGCCGGATGAATCGTGCCCTGGATATGTTCATCGTGGAAGGGATCAAGACGAATATCCCGCTGCATCAGCGGATCATCTGCGATCCCGATTTCGTGGCGGGGAATTTCGACACGCGGTTCTTGGAACGGTACGCCGGAAGAGCCTCTCGTAAGGTAGCCTAGCCGGGATGCGACTGGAAAAGCTCTACGCGATTCTCGATCCTTCAATTCGAAGTGATCTCTCCTTGCTCACGATCGCCGGGCGACTCCTGGAGGGCGGTGCCCGGTGGTTTCAATACCGCAAGAAATCGGCTGCGAGCGGCGAGATGTTAGCGGATGTGACCACGCTCCTGCGGGCGGCCCGGGCGATGAAGGCCCGGGTGGTGGTCAATGACCGGGCCGATGTGGCATGGTTGGCACAGGCTCATGGGGTGCATGTGGGCCAATCCGACTTGAATGTGGAGCAAGTTCGTAAGATCCTGGGCCCCCGGAAAATGGTCGGAATTTCGACGCATGGCCTGGATCAAGCCCTTGCGGCTGCCAACACAAGCGCCACCTACATTGCCCTTGGTCCTATTTTCCCCACGAATACAAAAAAGGATTCCGAGCCGGTTGTAGGCCTCGAGGGTCTGCGCGAAGTGCGCAAGTACATCACGGCCCCCATCGTAGCAATCGGGGGAATTACAGCCGACAACGCGGGGGATGTTATCGCGGCGGGAGCAGATTCGGTCGCAGTAATCAGCGATTTGCTCCGCGCAGAGGACATCGCCGCGCGGACGCGGCTTTTTTTGAAAGTGCTGGGAAAGTGATGGAGAGCAGTGGGCAGTGAGCAGTGAGCAATGGGCGGGGCGGAATTGACAGCGCTGAGTTATCGGGTCTCTGAAACCAGGAAGCAATGGAAGACCAGCTCCATTCCTGCTCGAAGATTTCGAGATTATAAGATCCTTCCAGGGAAATTCTGGAGAGTCTGACCCGTATTTTACTGCCCACTGAACACTGAACACTGAGCACTGCCAACTTCTTCCAGGAGTATCTGATGTCCCCTGAACCCTCTACTGGGCGTGCAGAGCTTGTCAAAGGGCTTGGACTGTTCTCATCGACCACCATGGTGATGGGGTCGATGATCGGGTCCGGCATTTTCATCGTCTCCGCTGACATGGCGTCTCAAGTCAAATCACCCGGGTTCCTGTTGCTGGCCTGGGTGGTGACCGGAATCGTGACGATCATCGGGGCTCTCTCCTATGGTGAGTTGGCAGCCGCCATGCCCCGTGCGGGGGGGCAGTATGTTTACTTGCGGGAGGCCTTTGGTCCGATGTGGGGATATTTGTACGGCTGGACGATGTTTTTTGTGATCCAGACTGGGACCATTGCGGCCGTGGCCGTAGCGTTTGGCAAGTTTCTCAGCGCTTTCTTTCCGGGTGTCTCCCTGGATCCGCGATGGCACCTCTTCACACTCCACAACTGGTCTGTGGGAGTCAGTACCGGACAGCTCGCGGCCATTGCAGCACTGCTCTTTCTCGGCTTCACGAACTGCCTCGGGATTCGATGGGGCGCGGCAATTCAGAATTTGACGACCGTGTGCAAGACGGCCGGTTTGATGGGTTTGATTCTCCTGGCCATTTTGTACGCCCGGGGCGATTGGTCACACCTTTCTCCGTTGAAACCTTCCGGGGCGGATCCCTGGTCGCTGGGATATCTTTTTATATTTGGAGGAGCGCTGGTCGGGTCGCTGTTCTCCGCCGATGCATGGAATAATGTCACCTTCACCGCCAGCGAGGTCAAGAATCCGAAACGCAATCTACCCCTTGCTCTGGCGCTTGGAACGATGATTGTTATCGGACTGTATCTTCTGGCAAATTTTGGATACCTTCATGTCATGTCCCTGGACGAGATCATGGCCTTTAACGAATCGAAACGGCCGCAAACCTTGACGTTGGGGGTCCAGGTCGCCAATATCGTGGGAGGCGCTCTCTGGGGAAGGCTGCTTTTGGCGGCCATCCTGATCTCGGTCTTTGGCACGATGAACGGGATGTCGCTCGCAGGGGCCAGAGTCTATTACGCCATGGCTCAGGATGGGGTATTTTTTAATCGGCTTGGCAAGATCCACCCTCGCTATCACACGCCGGCATTCGCCCTGGTGGTTCAAGCGATCTATGCTTCCGTGCTGACCCTCTCTGGAAAGTATAACGAGTTGTTGGATCTCGTCATGTTTGCGGTCATGATCTTTTACGTCATGACCGTTGCGGGGCTCTTCGTCTTGAGGCGAAAGCAACCCCGGCTCGAACGGCCCTATCGCGCCATCGGATATCCACTCCTGCCGGGGCTTTACATAGTTCTTGCGGCCCTGATCAGTATTGCCATCTTGCACGAAAAGCCGTATGCATTGCCCGGATTATTGATCACGCTCTCAGGGATCCCATTTTATTTTCTGTGGAAGAGGACGAAAGCCTGAGGATGTCCGTCTCGTCCCTTATTTTACCCGCTTGTCTCAAGACTCAATGGAATCATTGGCGTGGTCGGGATGCCTATTTCCCTTGACATCTCCATGACGCTGCTTAGAATGGCTGGAACTTCGGAGGCGCGCCCGGCGTCTTCAGAAGGAAACCCGCCGGGGGATGAAGTGCCAGTCGCTGTCTTCGGCCAGGCCCGCGAGAACCACTCGATAAGTACACTTTAGAGGAGAAGTGCATGGGTAATCCACTGTTTGCCAAGAAGCCAATGAGTTTGTTGACGGAGGAGTCTCGCGAGTCGGGCGAGCATACCCTGAAGCGCACCTTGGGACCTGTCTCGCTAACCGCCCTGGGAATCGGGGCCATCATCGGGGCAGGAATTTTTGTGCTGTCCGGCCTTGGGACACAATATGCGGGACCGGGTTTAATGCTTTCCTTCGTGCTTTCGGGTCTCGGTTGCGCTTTTGCGGGGTTGTGTTATGCCGAGTTTGCCGCCATGATCCCGCTCGCGGGGAGCGCATACACCTATGCTTATGCCACTCTGGGTGAGTTGTTCGCTTGGATCATCGGCTGGGATCTGACCCTGGAATATGCCATGGGAGCCAGCACCGTTTCTTCAGGCTGGTCCAACTACTTCATTAAATTCATGCACGTTTTCAAGGTGGATATCCCCCTGTGGCTTGCTTACGATCATTGGACCGCTTTGCATACAGCGGAAAAGGCGGTGGCTCGCGAAATGGCCAGGGTGACTGACCCCACTTTGATTGAAGGTTCACGGGCTTTTGTCGATAAAGTCGATTCGATTGTGGCGGCGAAATCCCCCGAGCTTCTTCAGAGGGCGCATGACATGATTAACGCCCCCCATATCTTCGGAATCGAGATTGGATTCAATCTGGTGGCCTTTTGCATTGCCCTGCTCATTACCGTCATCCTCGTCATCGGGATTAAGGAGAGCGCCCGGTTCAATGCCACGATTGTGGCGATCAAGGTGAGCGTGGTTCTGTTTGTCATTGTTGTCGGCTTCAAGTATGTCAACACGAGCAACTGGGGTCATGACTGGGCTTCGTTTGCCCCCATGGGTTTCGCTGGAATTTCCGCGGGAGCCGCGTACATTTTCTTCGCCTACATTGGATTCGATGCCGTCTCGACTACCGCCCAGGAGGCTAACAACCCGCAACGCGACCTCCCCATCGGAATTATCGCGTCGCTGCTGGTCTGTACGGTCTTCTATATCCTCGTGGCCGCTGTCTTGACGGGCATGGTTCCCTGGAAGGAAGTTAATGTCGAGGCGCCGATCGCGCAAGCATTCCTTGACAACGGATTGACGAAATCGTCCTTCCTGATCACGGCCGGGGCACTGGCAGGGTTGACCAGCGTGATGCTGGTCATGCTGCTCGGTCAGACGCGCGTGCTGTATGCCATGGCTAAAGATGGACTGCTTCCCCCGAAGTTTTTTGCCGCCATTCACCCGAAGTACAGGACTCCTTACAAGAATACGATTCTAGTGGGGTTCCTGGCGGCCATCGTCGGAAGTCTCACTCCCATTGAAGACATTGGGAAGATGGTGAATATCGGGACTTTGCTCGCATTTGTCATTGTGTCAACTGCGGTGCTGGTGCTTCGAAAGACCAATCCTGGTCAACCCCGTCCCTTCCGGACGCCCCTGGTTCCTTTGGTGCCGATCCTGGGAATCCTCTTCAATGGGTATATGATGTACTACCTCGGAGCGATCAACTGGCTGCGCCTCATTGTCTGGCTGTTGATTGGCCTGGTCATCTACTTCACCTACAGCCGAAAACACAGTCGCGTCAACAGTCTCAAGCAGTAATAACCACGATGGATCAATTACCGGCCATAAAGTGTTTGCCTGGCGCTCGGACTGATTGCCCGCAGAATTGCAAATCGTAAAGAGGGCGAACCCGGGCTCCTATAACCTTGATTTTCAGGCGCGATTCAGAAGCCAGCCGCGGGGCTGGCTTCTGTCTTCTGGGTGCGCCCGTGAACGACGAAACGGACCTCGCCCGGTGTCATGGCCGTCAAGGACATGCCTGCTTCTTTCGAGTTAACCTTTGAAAAATCCGCTCAGATGGAATTTGCATTTTTTTGCAACCCCGTGAGTTAAAATGAGCGGGATCTTGAATGTTGCTTCTAATCCATGAGATCTAATAGAGAGTCATGAGACCCCTTTCCGAACTTCTAAGAAGGATGAGACCGGTTTCCGGATTTGCAAAGTTTTCGGCGGGGGTGATCAGTGTTTATCTCCTGCTCCGGGTCATCGGACTCTTCTTGAAACCTCCCCAGTTCTTGATGTCGGCCGCCAACCTCGCCCTCTTCGTGGTCGTCGTCCGTTACCTCTTCAAATTGATGCGATGGACAAGCCGAAGACTTCTGTGGCGATTGCGTCGCCGCCTGGTCGTCACTTACCTTTTGGTCGGGGTGGTGCCAGTCATTCTCCTCTTCTTTATTATGGTGATCGTGGTCTATGTGTTCTTCAGTCAGCTGAGCAGCTACTATGAATTGACTGAAATCAACCATCTGATGGCCAAGCTGGAAACGGCGAATCGGGCCATCTCTGGAACCCTGCTTGAATCCCTTGCAAGTAACGGTTCTGACACGACCTCCTGGAGCAAGCAGCTCTCTCCATTGCTGTCGGATCTGGGGACGAATTTTTCACGTGTTCTGATTGACGTGGAGAGTGGGACGAGGCATGCGGCACTGGAATTGGAGGGCGGAAAACTCGCTGAACGCCGGGATGGGGCTGTCAAACCCTTCTGGCTGACCGGCAGCGCAGTTGGTCTTTTCGAGGATCAATCCCGTGTGTATTTCACTTCGCTGGTTACGGGAGGAAACGCGCAGTCGCAAGGTTATGTTCTGTTGCGCGCTCCGCTGGATTCGGTCCTGTTGAAACGGTTTTCCGAACGTTTTCAGATTTCAATCAGCATCATGACACTGGTCCCGGCCAGCGAGGATCCTGGAAATAATTCTTTTAAGTTCTCCTTCGGAGACAAGATCTATGCGCAGCGGGAAATCCATCAGGTGGATCCGGGCGTGGCCTCCGAATACACCCGTCGGCAGGCGTGGTACGATTTTGGGACCCACTTTCTCTTCTTCCCTCCGAACGTGCGGGTTTGGAACACCGGGAACCCCTTGAAGTCAATTCTCTGGATGCACCTATTGGATTCAACCTGGATGCGGTTGGCCCGCCCTTTTTTCACTCGGGATTTTGCGGAGGGAGAGAACATTATTCTGGTGTTGCTGGTCGGGGCCTCGGTATTCTTCCTGATTATTGAGTTTATGGCGCTTCTGTCTTCGCTCGTCATGACCCGCACCATCACCGGCGCTGTTCACAATCTTGACCAGGGCGCCAAACACATCATGCGCGGGGATTTTTCTCACCGGATCCGGGTGAAGTCGCGGGACCAACTCAGCTCGCTGGGAGAGACATTCAACTCCATGACGGCTTCCATCGAGCGATTGTTGAAGGAACAGGTTGAGAAGCAACGGCTCGAGAGTGAATTGGCCATTGCCCTTGAAGTTCAAAAGCAGCTTTTCCCCCGCGAATCACCTCGACTCCAAACCCTGGAAGTGGTGGGGGCGTGCCATCCCGCCCGGATCGTCAGTGGGGATTATTATGACTATATCTTAATTCCTCCCGCGTCAGTTGGACTGGCATTGGGTGATGTCAGCGGGAAAGGGGTGTCAGCCGCTCTCCTGATGGCTTCACTGCAAGCTGCTTTGAGGAGTCATTCGAGCATTTTGGGGAATCGCTCTCTGGCGTTGGCAAGCAGTGGAGCGGTGCCCTCCTCCAAGGACGTTGCGATGCCCCTCGTTTCGGACTCTGTCGCCGACATCGTGTCGTCGCTTAGCCAGCAGTTGTATCAGAATTCTCCCAGTGAAAAATATGTGACTTTTTTCTACGGGATCTATGATGAGTGGCGGCGGCAACTCACCTACACCAACGCAGGTCATCTTCCCCCTCTGGTATTCAGTCGCGAGGGAGTCCGACGTCTGGAAACGGGAGGGACTGTTTTGGGATTGATCAATGAATCCAAGTATCAGCAGGGGGAGGTAAAATTTTCTCCCAAGGATGTATTCATAGCGTATACTGATGGGATTAGCGAAGCGGAGAATTCCTTCGAGGAGCAATTTGGAGAGAGTCGCCTGATTCAAGTGGTTGAAAAATCAATCGAGAAACCTCCGGATGAAATTCTGGATGGCATCCTGGAGGCTGTGCGGGACTGGGTGGGGTCAGGTGAGCCTCAGGATGACATGACTTTGATCGTGGCAAAGGCGCTTTGAAGGAAGACGTCGTCACAATGATGTAAACATTGGCGGTTATGATAGGGCTGGCGTCTAATATACTGTTCGAGTGAAAACATGGCCAAAGAACCAAATCCATCCGAAGATTACGCGCGGGAAATCGCTGAGCGTGAAAATCAGATTGATCAACTGCTCAAAATCATTCGCGAAATGGCGCTCAAAGATGCCCTGACCGGTGTCTTCAACCACGCCAACTTTCATGAACGCCTCCAGAGCGAGATCTCTCGTGCCCAGCGGTTCTCTTCCCAGGTCTCTCTCGTCCTGATCGACATCGATGACTTTCGTGTGTTCAATGAACAGCACGGGCATATTGTCGGGGACCAGGCACTGGTGGTTTTGGGTCAGATTATCCGGACTTATTTGCGTCGTTATGACGTTCCGGCGCGGTATGGGGGAGAGGAATTCGCCATGATCCTCCCGGATACCTCCGCTGAGGACGCCATCAAGGTGGCCGAGCGGATTCGCACCAACGTCATGCAGCGCGATATTGCCGCTGGACACACGACGACCCATTTTACAGTGAGCATGGGGATCGCCAATTTTCCTGTCCAGGCCGACAGTGGTTTGGTGTTAGTGGCGTGTGCTGAAGCAGCGTTGCAGCGCGCCAAGGAACTCGGAAAGAATCGATCTGAGATTTTCATTCCCTAATTTCCCCGAAGTCGTTTACACTACCCCGCACCCTTAAACTCCAGGGGAGTTTATTTTTTGGGATATCCATATTGCCCATGAAGATTGATCTCGCCGGTGTATTCCCGCCGCTTACGACACCATTCGATCGATCGGGCCGACTCGATCTGGTGGCTTTTCGAAGAAATCTCAGGGCTTACCGCCCCTACTCCCTGCGCGGCTACCTGGTCCTCGGCTCAAGCGGGGAGGCTGGCAGCGTCGATTTCGACGAGCGAGTCAAGCTCATCGAAACTGCCCGCAAGGAGATCCCGGAAGAGAAAGTATTGCTCGTGGGGACAGGGGCGCCGTCCTTGAAGGAAACCTTGGAGCTGACGCAGATTGCTGCTTCAAACGGGGTCGACGCGGCGCTCGTGCTGCCGCCCTTTTATTACAAGCCGGCAATGACAACCGCTGTCTTGGTGCAGTACTTCTCAACCCTGGCTCGTGCCGCGAAGATCCCCCTCATGATTTATTCCATTCCCCAGTTTACGGGCATCCAGGTGGAGGTGCGCGCCGTCGCCGAACTGTCGAGGAAGCCGAACATCATTGGACTCAAGGAAAGTTCGGGCAACCTGGCGTACCTGGCGGAGATCATCGAATCCACTCCCAAGAGATTCCAGAATGTGACGGGTTCGGCATTGACGTTTTTGCCTTCTCTCATGGCAGGAGCCGTGGGAGGGATTCTTGCCATCGCAAATGTTGCGCCCGGCGAGTGTGTAGAAATCTTCGAGGATTTCAGGGGAGGGCGGCTGTCCCTTGCCGCCAGGAAACAGCGGGCCATCGTGAAACTCGCACGTGCGTTAACCGCGCGATTCGGGATTGCCGGGCTGAAGGCGGGCGTGAGCGCGGCGGGGTTCCATGGAGGTTATCCCCGGTCACCTCTTCAGCCTCTTTCGCGTTCGGATCAAAAGGTGGTGTCGGAACTGTATAAGGAGATGAGGGCGAATTGGTGAGGCTTGAGCACAAAATCCCATTCCGCTTGATCCCCAAAACTCCTCCCTTATTTGTCGATTACATCGAGCAAGGGTTGGCCTCCAAGAGGTTTTTCCCCCGTCATTTCCTTGATCCCGACTCATTCCACCAGGTCTCCAGGGAATTGCGGTTTGACGATTCTCACCGGAAAGTCCTTGTCCAGGCGCTGATTCGGCAGAATGAGCGTTGGGGAATAAGCGAGAAAACGCGCCAAAATCTGGAGGCCCTCTCCAGGCCCGGGTGCTATGCCGTCGTCACGGGCCAGCAGGTGGGACTGCTGACTGGGCCGTGCTTTAACATGTATAAGGCATTCACGACCATCCGGCTCGCCCACCACCTGACGGGGCAGGGAATAACCAGCGTTCCAATTTTCTGGATGGAGACGACGGATCATGATCTTGAAGAAGTGGATCATGTCGTTCTTCTCGATGGCACGGCCCAATCCCTGAGTCAGATCAAACTGAGCTTTGGTCCTCAGAGTGATGGGAGGCCTGTCGGGAATCTCGTCCTTGGACCGGATCTGTCGGAGTTTCGGAACGCGCTGCGAGCTCAATTCCCAGCCAATTCGGGGTTTGCGGATCTGGTCCTGAACTTGGTGGATCAGTGCTATCATGAAGGGAAGACCCTCAGCGAGGCCTTTGCTTCCATGATGGCGCAGTTGCTGGGGGAATACGGCCTGATCCTGATCGATCCTATGGATGCAGCCATCTCGGGACTTTCGCGGCCAGTCTTCAAATGGGCTTTTCAGCACAGCAGTGTGCTTCAGGATCACATGGCGCAGAGGAGCGAGGAGATCATCCAGTCGGGCTTTGAGCCGCAAATCAAGCTTGATCCGCAGTCGACATTCGTTTTTCTAACGGGAGAGGGGGCTCGCCGGCTGCTGCTGCAAAACGGCAATGAGGTGTGGGCGAAAGGGAGCGATCAACGGATGACCGTTGACCAAGCCCGTGCGCTCGCCGAATCGGAACCGGAGAAATTTACGGCTTCCGTGGCGCTTCGACCGCTGCTTCAAGACCATCTGCTTCCCACCGTCGGGTATGTCGGGGGACCTTCGGAAACGTCATACTGGGCCCAGCTGGGGGGGTTCTATCAGGCCTGGGGAAGGCCGATGCCCGTCCTGGTTCCACGAGCCAGTTTTACAGTGTCCACGGAAAAGTCTCAAAAGATCCTGGCCAAGTACGGGCTGGAGTTTTCATCGGTTTTCAAAGGGGTCGAGAGGCTGACGGCCGAAGTCCTCGAGCGCTCTGTGTCCTCAGATGTCTCAAAGCAATTTGATCTGTTGCTGACCCGCGTGAACGAAGGGCTTTCCGGGTTGAAGCCGGGACTTGAAGCGACCGAGACCACACTCGCCGGCGCCATGGAGACTGCCCGCCAAAAGATCGAGTATCAGATCAATAATCTGAAAGCGAAGTACTTGCGCGCGGAGGAACGCCGCAACGAAAAGGTTGTGAAACACATTGTCGCGCTGGAGAATTTGTTGTGGCCCCGGAAGAACCTGCAGGAGCGCGAACTGAATGTCAGCTTTTTTCTGGCCCGGTACGGACGCGGGTTTCTGAAGACCATTTTTGAAGCGACGGAGCCCCTGCCTGACTCACATATGCTGATTCAAGTGGAATCCGACGGAGCCCGAGAGGAGGCGGAGGATTAATCGCCTATCAACAGAATTTTGCCGGCAAGGGCAGGAAAAATTTATCATTAGGAGGCCAGGAATACAGGAAGTTAGAAACCTTCAATGGGAAGAGAGCCTGACGATCCCGCTGCGGCGGGCTGTCCATTGATGACCGGTCTCCCGGTTACCTGGTTTCCTAATAAGATCTGGTTTGTGTTCCGGCTCGTCCGGATTAGGTGAGAGTCCTGGGCTGAGGCGCCAAGTCGGCAGAGGCGAACGGCGTCCTTATTTGAGGGCCGTATTCCGCCGGCGCCCATTCTTGGCAAACTCCAGGAAATACTGGGAGGGGAGCATCTCGTGATGGCGCACCAAACGGAATCCGGTTTGTTCCGCCATCTTGATGACCCGCTCTTCGGAGAGTCGTTCGTCCCGGGGTGGACCGGGCGGACCGTTCTTCCCGGCATTCCAGTCAATGATGGTGAGGCGACCGCGATCTTTCAAGGCCGTCATCACATTGGCCAGCATGGTTTCCTTATCCTTAACGACGCTGAACGTGTTCAAGAGGAAGGCAAGATCCAGAGATTGCGGGGGAAGTTTCAAATCCGATTCAGTGCACAGCACAGGTTTGATGTTTTTAATCGGATAGTACCCGATTTTCTCATTCAGCAGTCGGATAGCTTCCTCGCTGATGTCGGCTGCATACACCTGTCCCTGCGGACCAACGGCCTGTGAAAGCCAGCCGGTAAAGTATCCGGCGCCCGCGCCGATGTCGGCCACCGTATCTCCGGGCTTAAGGTCCAACGCTTCGATGATCTCGACGGGTTTCTGCCATTCATCTCGAGGCGTGTGCTCCGGAAAGATCTGACGGGCGCGCGGCGGAGCCCCGGTCTGCCCCGTGGTTACGAGGCCGAGAGTCAGCCAGATGATCAATATGAGAACAATTTTTGTATCCACGGCTGCTAGAATGGCTGTGCGCCAAATCTCACGACTCTGACGGCTTGTCATGACGATCACTCCCCGGAGGTCTGCCTTTTCGCGTGGTTGGCTCGCTCAACTCGAACGCGCTCCTCCATTAAGAAGGACGTAAAGAATCGTTCCCGCGCCACTCGGTTTTAGAAAGATTCTTAACCCAAGTTGCATTTTTTTACAAACGAAATAACGCCCTGATCGTAATATGAGGCCCGGTGACCATGACACTGAACCTTGACCTTCTCGCCTTTGGGGCTCATCCCGACGATGTTGAACTGGTGGCTGGGGGGACGCTGTTGAAGATGGCCCAGCGGGGGTACAAGACGGGCATTGTTGACATGACCCGGGGGGAGCGAGGGACCCGCGGCTCCCCGGAGATTCGGGCTCGTGAGGCCAGAGCTTCCGCAAGAATCCTCAAGCTGCGCGTGCGCGAAAATCTTTCGATGGAGGACGCCCATGTGGCGGTGGGCCAGAGCTCCCGTCTCAAAGTCATTGATGCCCTGCGACGATTTCGGCCCCGGATTGTCATCACCCATTACTGGGAAGATCCCCATCCCGATCATCGCGCCACCAGCGAGATCGTAACGGACGCCTGTTTCCTGGCCGGATTGATGAGAATCGATACCGGGCAGCCACGGTTCCGGCCTCAGAAGATCTTGTATTTCATGCTGCCCTCTCATGTGCTGCCCACCCTGGTGGTAGATGTCACGGACCAGTTCGAAGCACGAATGCGTGCCTGTCGGGCCTACCGCTCCCAAATGTACAACCCGCGGTCGAATGAACTTGAAACCCGCCTCTCGACCCCCGACTTCCTCGACCGCATCGAAGCGGATCATCGTTATTTCGGAAACCTGATTCATACGAAGTATGGAGAGGCGTTTTACTCCAGGGAAATTCTGCGGATCGACAATCCAGTCGCATTTTTTGAAGGTCCAGTGAAGCAGAAAGGCAGGCAGGGATGAAAATCGGAATTACCTGTTATCCCACCTATGGCGGCAGCGGGGTGGTGGCGACAGAACTGGGAAAAGAGCTGGCGTACCGGGGTCATGAAGTCCATTTCATCAGTTATTCGTTGCCGTTTCGCCTGAATCTTTCCAGCCCCAGAATTTTCTTTCATGAAGTGGAGGTTTCCGCCTATCCCCTGTTTGAATACCGCCCGTATACCCTGGCGCTGGCGAGCCAGATGCTGCAAGTGACCTTGGACGAAAATCTCGATCTCCTGCACGTCCACTATGCGATTCCGCACAGCGTGAGCGCTTACCTCGCCAAGCAGATGATCGCCCCACGGAAATTGCCCGTGATCACCACTCTGCATGGAACGGACATTTCGCTGGTGGGGCTTGACCGTTCTTATCTGGCGATCACCCGCTTTTCTATAGAACAGAGTGACGGGGTCACCTCGATTTCGGAACACCTGCGGGAACGGACCTATAAGGAATTCGGAGTCGAGCACGCCATCGAGATGATTCCCAATTTTGTGAATTGTTCTGAGTTTACCAAGAAATGCGTCTGCGAACTGCGGAGAAGGTTTGCGCCGGATGATGAGAAACTTCTCATTCATATTTCCAACTTCCGTCCGGTCAAGCGAATCATGGATGTTGTGGAAATCTTCGATCGCGTTCAGAAGGAGATCCCTGCACACCTTCTGATGGTGGGGGACGGGCCGGAACGAGCGGAAGCGGAATATCTGGCGGGAGTGAAGAAATTGCGAGACCGGGTGCACTTTGTGGGCAAGCAGGAGGCGATCAACGAATACATGGGGATTGCCGATCTGTTGTTGCTGCCGAGCGACAACGAAAGTTTCGGGCTGGTGGCGCTGGAGGCCATGGCGTGTGAAGTCCCGGTAATTGCGTCCAGGGTGGGAGGCCTGCTGGAAGTGGTACGGGACGGCGTCGACGGGTATCTGATCCCGCCCCGGGAGGTCGATTTGATGGCCCGGCGCGCCGTGGAAATTCTCTCTGATGCCGCCTTGGCCGTGCGCCTTGGCAAGCAGGGCCGGGAGCGCGCCGAGAGCAATTTTTGTACGAGCAAGGTGATCCCCGAATATGTGGCATATTATGAGCGGGTGATCGCTGAGGTAAAATAAAGTTTTCATCATGCCATATTTGGTCGACGGATACAATTTGGCAAGGAGATCAGGTCAGTTTAAGGGGGAATCGTCTCGGGAAGCAGACGCCGTCGTGCGCTATCTCAACCGGTTTGCCCGATTGAAGAGGACCAAGGTGACGGTAGTGTTCGACGGGTTTCCACATGACTGGGATCGGTCTCGCCCCCTGTCCTCCACATTCGATACCGTTAAAATTATTTATGCCGGCGCGGAATCGGACGCGGACGCCAGGATCCGCACGCTGATCGCGTCATTGAAAAACAGGGCAGGGTGGATTGTGGTGTCGAGCGATCACGCCGTTTACGGTTATGCCCGCGCCAGCGGAGTGCGGGCCATTCGCTCAGAGGAGTTCCTCCGATCAGCCAACGAGATCCTCGCGCAGCAGGGGAAGGAGGAAATTAAATCCACGAATGGAGAAGTTGAATATTGGATGAAGGCTTTTGGAGAAGTAGTGAAGAAAGGCCCGTCCTCTTAGGTGTTTATCAATAGAATCTGTACCGGCAAGGGCAAGAAAATTTATCATTAGGAGGCCAGGAATTTAGATTTTCAAAAACCTTGACCTTCCGGGTTCCTGGTTTCCTAATAAAATCGGGTTTGGTCCCGGCCGTCTACTTAGGCGTTTGCCTTTTTGGAACAGCGTCGGGAGGCTTTGCGGAGTCCTCGCTCCCATTGGAATTGACTCATGATGACGCGGTCCCCACGAAATTCAACTCCTTCCTGCCGCAGTAATCCTTTTTGGATTTGAAAGTACTGAACCGCCTTGGAGATCACCAGACGGCCGCCGGCACCCACGACACGATGCCATGGCACCGGTCGAGCCGGCGATGAAGCACTCATGGCCCAACCCACCATGCGGGCCGCGTGCGGCCTTCCCACAAGCCGCGCGACCTGTCCATAGGTGGCCACTTTACCGCGTGGGATGGTTCGAACGACCCGATACACCTTTTCAAAAAAACTCTCCATCAACCCCCTCTGTGTTCGTCCCGGGACCTTCCGGCGCCGTCCATCAAAACCCTTTCACCTGACGTAGTGCCTCGTAGAGGATAATCGCCACGGCATTGGACAAATTTAGACTTCGAGTGTTGTTCCACATGGGAATGGTGAGTCCCATCTGGGGGTGTGAGAAGATAAAGGGTTCCGGCAACCCGCGCGTTTCATTTCCAAAAATCAAGTAGTCTCCCTCTTGAAAGCGGGCTTCCGTATAAAGGGTCTTGGCCTTGGTGCTTGCATACCAGCATCGCTCCCCGTGATGGTCCTTCCAGAATGATTCAAATGAATCATGGAATACATGTCTCACTTTGTCCCAGTAGTCCATGCCGGCGCGCCTTAAATAGTAATTGGTGGTCTCAAAGCCCAGGGGCTTGACCAGGTGAAGTTCACTCTCAGTGATCACGCACAAACGGGCGATGTTTCCCGTGTTCTGGGGAATCTGTGGCTCGACGAGAACAATGTGCATCCGTGAATTCTATGGGAAGGTTTCCAGTTGTTCAAGGAATTGTGACAATTCTGTAACAAATCCACGGTAGCCTCGTCCCTTGTATTGGATTGATACGGCCCTGTTTTGATTCGGACACCCACCATGAGTCCAATAGACAAGATGATACACAACCTTGAACCGGGTCGATTTCAGAGTAGATACGGCCACAGATCATGAGTCTGAGTTGTCATACACAAGAAAACCGTGGCAAAACGAAGATCAGCATCAATCGAGGGGGCTCTGAATTTAGCGGTTTTCTTCCGTCTCACGTCAGGAAGAGTATTGATGAATAGTGGCTCAGAATGAATAAAGTGTTGTCAAGTGGTTTTTCTGCCACTTCTGCGGGACTGGGGGAATGTTTCAAAACATTACAAATAGAGCTTGCTCTCTGCGATGGAATGAATGTATGCTATTTCACAAGCTGGGCTGGAGGCTCTGCTCCATAGCAGCTTTTCTCTCCGTTTGCTAGGCTTTATGAGGCTAATCACCCGGGAGAGAACCCAATCCATGCCGATCAGGTTGCAGACCAAACAAAGGCTCATAGGGATACACACTGAAGTTGTCGTCAATTCGCTGAATTGACCTCCGACGAACTCGCTCTTAGATCCGTTGTATACTTCGGGCTCAATCCGAATACTGCAATTCGATAAAAAGAGGGTTCGACATGGAGGGTAGCCATGAAGAAACAGACCCTTAACCTCAAGCTTATCCTCACGTTCACCGTCCTGACCATTATCCTCACGTGGCTAGTTATTCTCACTTGGGAGCAATGGCTGCGTCAACCCTTTTACACGTGGGTTGAAGCCCACTATATCGGCACGGATCGGCAATATCGAATTGAGCAGCGCACCGAGCATTTCTTTATATCAACCGCGGTCGATGTCATTGTGGTCACCCTCTTGCTTCGCCTGGTCAGCCGCCAGCAGCGCAAGCTGCAGGCCAGTGAGGTCCGTTACCGGACATTATTTGAGCACGCCAATGATGGCATCGGGGTGGTGACGGCGAATGATCACCGGCTCGTCGAAGTCAACAATCGGTTTGGTGAAATCCTGGGATACCAGCCTCAGGCCCTGCTGGGTAAGGATATTCGTGACCTGGTGCGAGGGAACGGGGACCGGACTGCCTCCGATGCGTTTATTGCGCTGCTCGACCGAATCGATTCGGGAGAGGGTGAGCTCACGATGCAAAAAGCGGCGGGAGAGACCCTGCCGGTCATGGTGTCGTTCAGCAAGCCGTCGATGGAAGAAGAGAAGCTCGTGGTTCTCATCATCCGGGATTTATCCGAGCGCAAGCGGGCCGAAGCGAAATTTTCCGGGCTGCTGGAGTCTTCTCCGGACGGGATCGTGATTTCCCGGAATGACGGGAAGATTGTTCTCATCAATGCGCAAACCGAAAAGCTGTTCGGGTATCGAAAAGATGAGTTGCTCGAGCAGCCCATTGAGATGCTCATGCCGGACCACTTGCGCAACGTTCACACCGGGCACCGCACCGGTTACATCTCGGCGCCCCGGATTCGTCCCATGGGCTCGGGGCTGAACCTGATTGGCCGGCGGAAAGACGGTGTCGAGTTTCCGGTGGAAATCAACCTCACGCCCATGTTCACAGAGGACGGACTTCTCGTCATTAGCGACATCCAGGACATCTCGGAGACGAAGCGCGCGAAGGAGGCGCTCAGCAAACTTTCGAGTGCCGTTGAACAGACTGCAGACACCGTCGCCATTACCGACAGGGAAGGGATCATCGAGTACATCAATCCGGCCTTTGAAAAGCTCGCTGGGTACAGCCTGGATGAGGTTGTCGGCAAGACCTTCCGGATTCTCAAGTCAGGCAAGCATGATCAGGAATTTTACAGGAACCTTTGGAGAACCATCCTCTCCGGCCAACCCTTTCGGGGCGTCTTGATCAACAAGAAGAAGAACGGGGAATTGTACTACGAGGAAAAAACGGTTACGCCGTTGAAGGATGGCAAGGGGAACACGACACACTTTGTCTCCACAGGAAAAGACATTACGGACCGGAAGCAGGCGGAGGAGTCGCTGCGGGACTCCGAGAAGCGCTACCGGCTGATGTTCAAAAGCAACCCCCTTCCCATGTGGGTGTATGACCAAGAGACCTATGCCCTCCTGGATGTGAATGAGGCGGCGGTCCGCCACTATGGATACTCGCGCGAAGAATTTCTTAACATGACCATCAAGGACATGCTCCCCTCTGACGGGGCTCCCGTGGTTCTGCATGCGGGATCCACTCTCCGGGAGGGAAGTGATGCTGCGCCCGTCTGGCGGCACCAAATGAAGGAGGGAACTGTCATTTACGTTGAAATCAGTTCGCACACGTTGACCTTTGCCGGCAGGCCAGCGGAGATAGTGCTTGCCAACGATGTCACCGAGCGACTGAAAGCGGAAGATGCCTTGCGGGAGAGTGAAGAGCGCTATCGCATGCTGTTCACCAGCGCCAACGACGGGGTCTTTGTCAATACCCTGACCCCGGGGGGCAGGGTGGACCAGTTCATCGAGGTCAACGATGTCGCCTGCCAGAGCCTGGGCTACAGCCGGGAAGAGCTTTTGAAACTGACGCCGACCGACATCAATCCCCATGAGTTTCGGGACGAGGTCCAGTCTCTGATGCGGAGAATCCTCTCCGAGAAGCATCTCCTCTTTGAGAGCGTGCAGGTAGCCAAGGACGGCCGGAGGTTCCCCGTCGAAATCAACCTCCATCTGTTTGATTACCGCGGCCAGCCCCTGATTCTCTCCATCGTGCGCGATATCACGGAACGGAAACAGCTCGAAGCTGAAAAAGAAGAGATGCAGCGTCAGTTGTTCCAATCTTCCAAACTTGCTTCCATCGGGGAACTCTCCGCAGGCGTAGCTCATGAGATCGGTAATCCCCTGAATTCCATCATTAACTTCGGCCAGTTGCTGAAGGACGCCGGCATCGCCCGGAGCGAGATTGAGCGGCAGGTCATCGATGGGATTATTGACGAGGGAGGCCGCATCGCCAAGATTGTCCGTGACCTCCTGGCTTTTGCGCGCCGCGATTCGCAGGAGCTGGCCCGGGTCAATATCGGGGAGACCATCAACAACTCGATGTCGCTGTTTGGGCGTCAGCTGGATACCGATGGCATTTCCGTGGAAATCAATGTGGGGGAGGATATTCCCCCGGTCATGGCCAGCGGATCTTTACTCCGGCAGGTGATTGTCAACATGATCACCAATGCCCGCCATGCCTTAAGGGCAAAATCCACTGATAGCAAAGTATTCCGCATTACCGTCCGGGCGGTCGGGCGGGGAGAAGGCACGATCGTCCGCATCGAGTTCTTTGACAACGGAGTCGGAATCCCCCGCCAGAACCTCGACAAGGTTTTCGATCCCTTCTTCACCACGCGGCGCGATAGCGGTGGGACCGGACTGGGGCTGAGTCTGAGTTTCGGTATCGTCCGTACCTATGGCGGGACGGTCACCGTGGAAAGCGAAGAAGGGGCATTTACGCGGTTCCGGGTTGAGCTTCCTGCCGCCCCGGCTGGGGAGGAGGAATATGCCTAAAGTCTTGCTGGTGGACGATGAGCCCAACGTGCGGTGGACAATGGCGGAATTCCTGACCCGAGCCGGCTATGAGGTTGTCATCGCGTCGGACTTCGACAGCGGCGTGGCCCAACTGGAAGCGGCTGGCACCCTCGATGTCGCGGTCTTTGACATCATCCTCCCGCGCAAGAGCGGGGTTGAACTGCTGAAAGAGGCCCACCGCCGGGATCCGGATCTTCCCGTCATCATGATTACTGCAGATCCCGATTTGTCGAGAGTTCCCGAAATTGTCCGGGAGGGCGCCTACGATTTCATGGCCAAGCCGGTTGTGAAGAATGCGCTGATCAACGCGGTGTCGAGAGCCTTCGAAAAGAAGCGGCTGATCAACGAAAAGCGCCGGCTCGAGGAAGAGATCAGACGTCATGCCGAACATCTCGAAGTCCTGGTCACCGAGCGAACGCGCGAGCTGGCGGAAGCGCATAATTTTCTGAATACGGTGCTGGAGAGCTCCACCGAATATGCCATCATCGCCATCGACACCGGCGACCGCTTCACTCTTTTCAACCGGGGGGCGGAACTGATGTTCGGATACGTCGCCGAGCAGGCTTTGGGGAAAGAGGTCAGAGAAATCGTGGCGGACCCGAAGTTCGGCCCGGAAGACAAGCCTTTGTTGAAGTGCGGGGAAGAGGCCGAGGCCACGGGGCGCCACGAGGTGGAAATCCAGTTGGCTCGGGCCGACGGCAGCCGCTTTGTTGCCTCCGCGGCGATGACGCCTCTCCGGAAAGCCGACGGGCCCCTGCTGGGATACCTGGGAATCATCAAGGACTTGACCGTGGAACGGGAGAAGGAAGAGGAGCTGCGACTGATGCAGGCCCGTCTTGCACACAACGAAAAAATTGCCGCGCTCGGCCGGGTGGCCGCGCAAGTCGCACACGAAGTCAAGAATCCCCTGGCGGGCCTGAAACTGTACTCGCTCCATCTGAAGAATAAGGTGGCCGGGCAACTGGGTCCGGCCGAGATGGAGTTGGTGGAGAAGATCCTTCTCAGTATTGACCACCTCTCGGACACGGTGGAGAAGGTTCTGGACTTTGCACGACCGGTAAAGCTAGTCCGCCAACCGGTGGATCTCAATGGAGTCGTCAACGAAGCCGTTCACATGCTCGAGCCCCAAATGAATGCGAACCGGATTGAGAAACAGCTGGATCTTGCCGGCCCCGATGCCGGCGGCATGCTCGACGAAACCTCGATCCGGTCCGCCGTGGTGAATCTTATGGTCAACGCCATTCAAGCGATGCCGGAGGGCGGCAGGCTCCGTGTGACGACAGCGAGATCGAGAAGACAACTGACTTTGACCATTTCGGATACGGGATGCGGGATGACTGAAGAGCAAGCGAAAAACGTTTTTGAGCCATTTTACACGACCAAGAACAAGGGTCTCGGTCTGGGGATGCCCTACGCCAAGAAGGTGATTGAAGAACACGGGGGGACGATCCAACTCAATAGCCGACCGGGACAGGGTACCCAAACGGAGATTACATTGCCAGTTGAGGAGTAATATGCAAATGCGACCCAGTGAGAGGATTCTCGTAGTCGATGATGAAAGCAGTATCAGCGGGGCGATGAAAGTCATTCTGGGGGAACAGGGATACGAGGTCAAAACGGCTGAGAGCGTGGGCCAGGCCACAACCATCCTCAACGGTCGCCCGTTCGATCTGGTGTTCACGGATCTCAAACTCCCGGATGCCTCCGGGATTGATCTGCTCGGGCAAATCAAGAGCGATACTCCGGACACGGAAGTCATCCTGATGACGGCCCACGGCTCCCTCGACGTCACTATCGAAGCCATCAAGAGGGGCGCCTATTACTACATTGAGAAGCCTTTTGTCCCCGACCAGGTGGTCATGCTGGCCCAGCGGGCGCTGGAGGCGGCCGCCTTTCGCCGCGAAAATCAGACTCTAAAACGAGTGCTTTCGAGCGAGGACGAGGCCTTTGGGATCATCGGGCGCAGTCCCAAGATGCGCCAGATCTATGACACGATTCGGGCGACCGCTGCCGCGGATGCCTCCGTTTTGATCGAGGGGGAGAGCGGGACGGGGAAGGAACTCATCGCCCGGGCCTTTCATCTTCAGGGAACCCGTGCCGACCGGCCCTTCGTATGCATTAACTGCGCCGCCATCCCGCGCGATTTAATCGAGTCGGAGTTGTTCGGGTACAAGAAGGGAGCGTTCACCGGCGCCGACCGAGATAAGCGTGGATTGATGGAAACCGCCTCTGGCGGGACCCTGCTGTTGGACGAGATTGGTGAAATGCCGGTTCATCTTCAGACCAAACTGCTTCGTGTTCTACAACAGAGAAAACTCCGGCGCGTCGGCGATGAACAGGAGTTGGATGTGGATTTCAAACTGATTTCCGCCACCAACCGCGACACCTTGCAGGCGATTCAACAGGGGGAGTTGAGGGAGGATCTTTATTACCGCATCAGTACGATCAAGATCAAGGTCCCACCCCTGCGGGAACGGCTCGATGACCTGGTTCTTCTGGCCGAGCGTTTCCTGGAACGTTACAGTAAGAAGTATAACAAACACATCGTCGGGATCGCACAGCCCACTTTCGCGCTCCTGACACGGTACCCTTGGCCCGGCAACGTCCGGGAACTGGAGAGTGTCGTGGAGCATGCCGTCCTCTTTTGTCAGGGTGAACAACTTGAGCCGCAGAACCTTCCCGAGCATATCCAAGCCGCCCGGAGCAGTCGATTCAGATGTGACGTCCTCCCTTATATGACGCTGGAAGAGATCGAGCGCGACGTGATCGAACAAACCCTCGAAAGGACAGGGGGCAATGTGAAAAAGACGGCTGAAATATTGAGTCTCCATCGCCCCACCCTGTATCGCAAGCTCCGTAGCTACGGGATTAAAGGAAAACGCGCTGTTTCATAATAGAACATATTTATGTATTTGATTTATAATTAAACACTCTGTCTGAATTTATTCGGTCGTATTCCATCTCTGATCCCCCTGATTACGCCCGGCCTTTGGAGAATAATCTGGACTGGGTTCCAGCCGACTCGGCTTGTATACACAATGAGTTGAACGATTTTTGGTTCTAGCTCATCCTCACTTAGCTAAAATCCGAACCACCAACACACCCTCATCACTCGATTGGCACATGAGTTGCTAACTAACTTTCCTCAGGGAGGACTTTTTTCTCTACCGCCGGGTCCTCCTGAGATCTCCCCGCGATGCGCGGGGGACAGGACAACCGCACGTAGGATTTTTATGATCTGAGAGTGTTGTCCGGTTTTAGATGGCATTACTTTCGACTGCGAAGTGGGGCTGGTTCCGGTCATACCGTGAAGCAATTTGCAGTCGTTGGCTTACCTTTCTCGCCACCCATGAACCGGGTTCTGTAGGACTTTAAGTTAAAAGGAGATGGACTAATCCGTGGCTGAGAAAATCAAGATTCTTGTGATCGACGATGAGCCAAGTGTCGTGGATGCCGTCAGGTTGATTTTGAATGACAACGGCTATGATGCGGTGGGCGTCATGACAGGCCGCGATGGGATTGAAGAGGGTAAGCGCGCACGATTTGACGTCACGATCACCGATCTTCGTCTGCCGGATATGTCCGGCCTTGATGTTCTCCGCTGGATTCGCAGTGAGGATCCTCAAAGCCGCGTCATCATTATTACGTCACACAGCACCCCCGAAGTCCTCATGAAGGCAAGAAACGCGGGCGCGGTGGACGTCCTCCCGAAACCATTCTCTCCGAGCGAACTCATTCAAATGGTCAACCACGCGCTGACAATTCATTGAGTCGTCCCATCTGTTTTTGCGCGTACCCCCAGGTTTTTACCTTCCTCTAGTTCGCCCTCCTTTCTTCCTTCAAGCCTATTGATTGCAAGGCTGCCGCCTCGGGTCACGGGTGCAGCTCAAATCGCCGAAGAGCAAATAGGGGCGTTTCAAGTCGTTATCCTTTGGTTTGTTTAGCATTATCGATACATAGTTTCAAAGTGATACACAGCCACGAAATAGTGATTCATTTATTATATGTGAGCGGAGGCAAGATACAGGCAGTTATTGTTGTAAACAATTGTATTTATTAGGATTGTACTAATAAGTTACGTTGGCATCACATTTGCTTATAAATGGCTGCTTGCAACCCGCATTGTGTTCGGTCGAGCGGGAAATAAGGGTGATACGGACTTTTGCAAGAGATCGATGTTAATAGAGCGCTATAGCACGTTTACTTAAAACTAGGGGGGTGCGTGCAAAGACGGGATACCTGGAATTCTTTAACTAAAAACAAAAAACAACAAAAACTAATGACGCTCTGTAGCATCGGCGCCAAGGAGAACAATATGAACAGGAGAAAGACAGTGGCTTTAACCAACCGGATCAATCACAGGGGGCAACTGGCATCCTTCGCAGTTGCGTTCCTTTTGCTTGCCGTGTTGGCCTGGACCGGGACCATCGTGGCCCAGGGTCCAATCTCCCCGACTCAATTCGACATCACGGGCTTCCTCCAGGAGGCTACGGTGACCACTCCCGGTGACGCCCACTCTGGTGGTACGTTGAAGGTCAACGGCCACAGCGTGATCGTGCCGAGGGAAACCATCGTGATCCTCCCGGCCAATTCCCTCACATGGGAAGAACTCTTCGCTCAGGCTCCCTCCCCGTACACGGGCGTAGCGACGGGCATGGCGATGGCCGACATTCCGACACCCCTTACCACGTATGAATTCGAGGTGGTGGGTAACCGCGTCGGCGACACTTACATCGCCGGGCTCATCTACATTTCTCAGCAGGGCCTCAACTCGGGTGCGGGGTTCATTAACTTCATCGATTACACCCTGGGCGAGATGCGAGTGGGTGGGATTATCAACGACCCGAACTGCGCGCAGGGGGGCACCGCTGTGTCGAACCCCCTCTGTTCCGGCGCACGGGTGCGAATCAATGACCCGACGGGAAAGTTCGGTCGGGCAAATACACCGGATCAACGGTTCACGCTTGACCCCGATAACCCGACGATCATGAGCGGAACTGGTTACCCCGCTTGCTTGCCACGCACCGACCCGGCCGGGGCGGCACCCGATGCTCTGTGCCCCGAGGGCCAGCGCCCGAAGGATCTGACCGGCGCGTATGTTGGCAAGTTCTTCACCAATGCTCCAGTGGCCGCCCCTGGGGTGACTCCAATGCCGGATCCGAACCTTCAGGCGCCGTTCGAAGTGGGTGACTACGTCACCTTCGCTGGAACGCTTGTTACCGACGCCGCCACTCCTACTACGGGACCGTGGCCGGCGAACGGAGCGGCGGGCACCTACATTTCTGCTCACACCATTACCAGCAACGTCGCCGTCTTCACCGCCGCGGGAACCAATCCTGCGTATGTGATGACCGACGTGTTTATTCTCGGGACTGGCGGTCTGACGGTCCTTGGCGCTGGCGAAGCGGTGATTCGAACCCGGTTCGAGGGGATGACCACCGACTTCAGCCGGACCATCCATCTTTATGGAATCGATGTGAACGCAGGCGATGGAAGCACAAGTGATCGCGACTGGGGTACCATCGGCGTCGATCCGGGCCCGCCCGCGGGCGCAGTTCTAGGCCGGTGGCGCTTCCGTCCGCCATGTGCTCCTTTTGGGACCGTTCCGACCAAACCTGACAAGCAGTGCGTCATGAACGCGCTAGGCGTCTTCTTGCCGGCCACACGAGAGATGCGTGCCGTGATCGAAGGCGCATGGGTCCCAGGGCAGACCACCACCTATGCAAATGGGCTCATTGCTGGGCAGTACCATGCCCCCATCCTGGAACTCATCTTCCCGGAGAACGTCCCTGGAAGCCCTATCGTTCCGAACAACTTTGAGAGCATCCCCTTCCTGGCCTGTGGTGGTTATACCTCGTCCGCAGGGACCCTCGCAGGGCAGCTCAATCCCTGGCCCGGTGCTGCAGTTCCGTCACTGGCAGGTTGTGCGGGTGCAATCTCGCCGCCTGTCGCCAACGCCGGCCTCGCCCAGACAGTGCCTTCGGGCGCGCTGGTAACTCTGAACGGCAGTGCCTCCACGGGGACGGCCCCCTTGACCTTTGCTTGGGTCCAGGCCGCCACGGATGCCAATCAGGTGCTCCTGACGGGTGCGAATACTGCTAACCCGACCTTCACGGCTCCGCTTCTGGCAGCACCGGCCGTGCTGAACTTCACCCTGACGGTGACTAATAGCGCCGGTTCCTCCTCAGCCTCCGTGACGGTTACGGTCAACGCAGCAGCGGCTCCGACCGCTAGCGCTCCGGCACCTCTATCCGTGATTTCCGGAACGCCGGTGACTTTGACGGCCACTTGCACTGATCCCGCTGGCCTGCTGCCTTGCACCTTTAGCTGGCTCCAGACGTCAGGCGCACCGATCGTGCTCAACCCGAATCCCTTCAGCGGCGCGACAATCAGCTTCACTCTCACGCTGCCGGTGGGTACCATCAACAGCACCGTCCTCCAGTTCCAGGTGACGGCGACGAACTCAGCAGGTGTCAGCTCTTCACCGGCGTCGACCTCGGTGACGGTGAACCCGGCTCCGGACGCTGTCATTATCACCTCGGCGGTTTACCGGATCTCGAAGCAGCGGCTGGACCTCACCGCTTCATCGTCAGTGATCAGCCCGAACATCATCCTGACCTTGCAGCCTTACGTCACGACCTCAGGAGCCACCTTCGATCCCAGAAGCCTGGGGAGCACGGCGAACATCCTTACCAACAATGGCGGTGGTCTCTACATCATGACTTTGGTGGGTGCACCTGAGCCCGCTGTGCCACCGGCCACGCCTCTGACAGTGACCTCCAACATCGGAGGAAGAGGTACCTCAGGGTTGACCCTGATCCGGCAGTGAGTTAGTCAGTTCCTCACCGGTCGAAGAGCAAATGTTCTGCTCTTCGACCGGTTTTTTTTGAAGCTGCAGCCTTCGCACCTTTCAGGATCGAAAGAGAGCGTGGGGAATGGAAATCCGCAATGAGCTGAACGGGAAAGCTATACTCTGCGCCTGAGAATACATAAGTCTTCTCTTTGTCCGTGCCGCCAGAAAGATTTACCCACACGATTCCTCCTTTCGACGACGCCCCCTTCTCTGTCCGCCTTCAGCCGCTGCTGAAAGATCAGTTGGCCCGCACCGATTGTCGCTCCTCATAGTACAACGCTCCGAAATGTTCCATCGGTTCGATGCCGTTCAAGTACTCAACAAATAACTCCTTCTTAGCCTCCTATAATTTACGGGCCCGCACCCACAGAAGAGCAAAACCGCTCTCTCAACGGACCCCGGATCGCGCTGCCGGATCCTTTGAAGGCAAATTACGGATTTAACGCAGAATCGGCAATCGCTTGTTTGATTCAATGACAGTTCAAACCACCACTTCCCGTCCTTATGATGAGTCTGTGTTAACCCAGCTCAAAGGGCACATTTCCATTTATTTACATTGAGTGTCACTGTGTATCTAGACAGACCAAATTTTGTGCTTACCACAATAAATAAATTGATAATATTGTATAAATGTTCTAAAAGAGAACATTTTATAGTAGTAATGGATCATTATGATATATAATTATAGTAACATAATTAGTCATTAATTTTTTAGTATACTGTGTTTTTAATACATATGTAATGTAATAGTACATTGGTATTTTATTTGCTTGGAGCGTTATGCCCCCAGTAAGCAGGATTCTGTAGGAAATTCGAATTCGCACTGGAGATTGAATCATTGACGCGGGAGTATAGATGGAAAGATCGAGCCATTTGCAATTTGAGGCGAGGCAGTTTCGGCAGTCAATCAACTCCCCGTATGCAGTTCTTGCCTTAGAAAAGGCTGCTGCAAACCCTGGAGGGCTTACAAGCAGGGTCCATTTAGACCAGGCGGGTACACGTCAGGGCATAAACGATGGAACTTTCGGGTCACGCCAATCAACCCAACAGGCCCTTATGACGCTCTGCAATAAAAATAACAAGGAGACAATAATGAAAGAAAAAATGAGAGTAGTTCCAGGGACTCAGACCCGCCACCGAGCGCACTGGGCGTCATTCGCAGTGGCGTTCCTGTTGCTTGCCGTGTTGACGTGGACTGGGACCATCGTGGCGCAGGGCCCGATTTCACCGACCCAATTCGACATCACGGGCTTTCTCCAAGAGGCCACATTGGGTGGACCTGGCACCGGTCCTGGTGTCGGCGCACACTCCGGGGGCACGTTGAAGGTGAACGGCCACTCGGTGATCGTGCCTTCAGAAACCATCGTCATCCTTCCCGCCAATGCGCTCACATGGCAGGAACTCTTTGCGCAGGCTCCCGCCCCTTACACGGGCGTAGCAACGGGCATGGCTATGGCCGACATTCCAACACCCCTTACCACGTATGAAATCCAGGTGGTGGGTAACCGCGTAGGCGACACCTACATCGCCGGGCTCATCTACATCTCTCAGCAGGGCCTCAACGCAGGTGCGGGGTTTATTAATTTCATTGATTACACCCTGGGCGAGATGCGAGTGGGTGGAATCATCAACGACCCGAACTGCGCGCAGGGTGGTACCGCCCTGTCGAACCCCCTCTGTTCAGGCGCGCGCGTACGCATCAACGACCCGACGGGAAAGTTCGGCAGAGCGATGACCCCGGATCAACGATTCACGCTCGACCCGGATAACCCGACGATTAAGAGCGGCAGCGGTTTCCCCGCCTGCTTCCCACGCACCGACCCGGCTGGGGCGGCTCCCGATGCACTTTGCCCCGAGGGCCAGCGCCCGAAAGACCTGACCGGCGCCTATGTGGGCAGTTTTTTCACCAATGCTCCCGTGGCTGCGCCCGGAGTGACACCGCTTCCGGATCCTAACATCCAGGCGCCCTTCGAAGTGGGTGACTACGTCATGTTCGCGGGAACGCTCGTTACCGACAATGCGGCGGCTCCCACAGCGGGACCGTGGCCGGCGAACGGGGCGGCGGGCACCTACATTTCTGCTCACACCATCACCAGCAACATCGCGATCTTCACGCAGCCAGGGACCAATCCCGCTTACGTGGAGACCGACGTGTTCATTCTTGGGACTGGCGGATTGACGGTCCTTGGCGCCGGCGAGGCGGTGATCAGAACCCGGTTCGAGGGGATGACCACCGACACGGCCCGGGGCATCCATCTCTATGGAATCGATGTGAACGCGGCAGACGGGAGCACATCAGACCGCGACTGGGGCACCATTGGCGTGGATCAAGGTCCGCCCACTGGCGCCGTGATGGGCCGTTGGCGTTTCCGACCCCCGTGTGCAGTTTTTGGGACCGTTCCGGCAAAACCTGACAAGCAGTGCGTCATGAATGCGTTGGGAGTCTTCCTGCCGGCTCCGCGAGAGATGCGGGCTGTGATCGAAGGGCTACAAGGGCAGAACCCCGCCAGCCCCACCGCGGTCACCTCGGCTAACGGGCTCTATTACGGGCAGTACCACGCCCCCATCCTGGAGTTCATCTTCCCGGAGAACATCCCTGGAAGCCCGATCGTGCCGAACAACTTTGAGAGCATCCCCTTCCTGGCTTGTGGCGGTTATACCTCGTCCGCAGGGACCCTTGCAGCGCAGCTCAACCCATGGCCCGGTGCGGCAGCTCCCTCGCTTTCGAATTGCCCCGGAGCCATCCTGCCCCCGGTCGCCAATGCCGGCGCAGCCCAAACGGTGCCTTCTGGTGTGCTCGTGACACTCAACGGCAGCGCCTCCACGGGGACGGCCCCCTTGACGTTCTCTTGGGTCCAGGCCGCCACGGATCTGAACCAGGTGCTTCTCACAGGTGCGAATACCGCGAACCCGACCTTTACAGCACCTATCGTGGGAGCGCCGGTCGCGCTGAACTTCACTCTGACAGTGACCAATAGCGCCGGCTCCTCTTCAGCCTCCGTGACCGTCACGGTCGACGCGGCAGCTGCTCCGACCGCCAGCGCCCCTGCCCCTCTGACAGTGATTTCCGGAACGCCGGTGACGATGACGGCCACGTGCACCGATCCGCTTGGACTGGCTTGCACCTTCAGCTGGCTCCAGACCTCAGGCGCACCGGTCGTGCTCAACCCGAATCCCTTCAGCGGCGCGACAATCAGCTTCACCGTCACGCTGCCGGTGGGAACGACCACCAGCACGGTCTTGCAGTTCCAAGTGACGGCGACGAACTCTGCAGGTGTCAGCTCCGCACCCGCATCGACCTCGGTGACTGTGAACCCGGCTCCGGATGGTGTCCTCATCACCTCGGCGGTGTACCGGATCTCGAAGCAGCGGCTGGATCTTACCGCTTCATCGTCCGTGATCAGCCCGAACATCATCCTGACCTTGCAGCCTTACGTGACGACCTCAGGAGCCACCTTCGATCCCAGAAGCCTGGGGAGCACGGCCAACGTGATGACCAACAATGGTGGTGGTCTCTACGTTATGACCTTGGTGGGCGCACCTGAGCCCGCTGTGCCACCGGCCACGCCTCTGATAGTGACCTCCAACATCGGAGGAAGAGGCACCTCGGGGCTGACCCTGATCCGGCAGTGAGTAAGTAAGTTCCTCACCGGTCGAAGAGCATTGAACATGCTCTTCGACCGGTTCCTTTTCCGAGTTCACCAGGACCACTCCTCATGTCTGATAGATCATGGAAGAGAGCAAAGCCGCAATGAAAGAGACGCGGATTTTCCACGTCATGAACTGCTCCATTTGATATGCATCCATGAGAACCAACACCCCCGGGATTTCTTGTTTCTCGATGTCTACACAATAAGACTTGGCTGTTGTCTTAAGAGAAACTAGATTCTCCATCGATTGCTGATAGCACAGAGTTTAGACCGAAAATTTTTCAAGGAAGGTATATCAATGTTCACATTTTGACACCCTATATACAGGAACAGCACAGATGTTCTAAATCAATTCATCGGTAGATTGAGTTGATATGCCGGGTTAGATCGGGAAGATTCGCTGCATGGAGGTTAGGTGAAAGGCCACTGCAGCGCCGCAGAAAAGTAAATATTTTAGATTTCAAGGGGAGATAAGGATGAAATGGATTCTTCGAAGTATTGGCATGCTGTTGGTTCTCTATTTGGTTGCGCCATTAATGGTCCAGGCTCAATGCCCCGTGGCCCAATTGACCAGCCCAGCGCCCGGGTCCACACTGATTCCGAATCCAGCAACAGGTGCGATTGACTTCACGTGGTGCAATGCCAGCGCCGACTACTTTGTGACCATAGAAAGCGTGCCTGGCGCACATGATATTTACTTTGCCTTCACGGGAGGGGCAGGCGGCGGGGCGGGCCAGAATTTTCTAAACCTTGGTCCCGCATGCAACATACCCACTGCAACGAGCCCTCAGACGGGGTGTATCCCCGCGTTAGGCGAGACCATCTACTTCACGTTGGATACGGTGAAAAATAAACAGATATTGGGTTCTTTCCAGTACACCTTTACGGCCCCCGGCACGCCAGCAAACCCGGGCGCTGTAATGGCGGCCCCCACGCCGGGGTCGACACTGACCTCCTCTGAGGTGATCTTTAGTTGGTCGGAGAACCGGGCGACTGAAACCTATCTGCAAGTGGGTTCGACGCTGGGCGGACAGGAGTTTTATAGTGCGGGGCAAGGGGCCAACGTCTCGACCCAGGTCGTCGGACTGCCGACTGACGGCAGCCCGGTGTTCGCACGGTTGTGGTCGAGTGTTGGAGGTTCTTGGTCGTCCAACGACTACAACTTTGTGGCCTGCACTGGGTGTACTCCCTCGAAGGCCTTGATGACCACTCCCGCCACCGGCTCGACCTTGACGACCTCCGAGGTGACCTTCTCGTGGAGCCCCAGCCTGGCCACGCAGTATTATCTCCAGGCGGGGACGGCTCCGGGCGGGCAAGACATCTTCAGCGCCGGGCTGGGACCTAACCTGTCGGCTCTGGTATCGGGCCTTCCAGTTGGCGGCCAGCCGGTCTATGTGCGCTTGTGGTCAAATGTAAATGGAGCCTGGCTCTACAACGATTACAGCTATCTGGCTTGCACCGGATGCACCCCCACGACGGCGACCATGTCGAGCCCCGGTCCGGGCACGACGCTGACCTCCACGATAGAGACCTTCAACTGGGGCAGCAGCCTGGCATCAGAGCATTACCTGCAGGTAGGGACTACGCCCGGAGGCCAGGAGGTAGCGAGCAAAGGTGAAGGGGCGAATCTCTCAGATCAAGTGATGGTATTGCCGAACGACGGCAGCAAGGTGTTTGTGCGTTTGTGGTCGAGAGTCGGCAGCGCCTGGCTGTTCAATGATTATTCTTACACCGCCTGCGCGGGATGTACCGCTACGACGGCGGCTATGACGAGTCCAGCCCTTGGGACGACCCTGACCTCGACCTCACCGACCTTTACTTGGAAGACTAGCCTGGCGTCACAGACCTATCTCCAGGTGGGCAGGACACAGGGCGGCCAGGATATTTACAGCGCGGGACAAGGCTTGGGCCTTTCGACCGTGGTAAACGGAGTTCCGAAGGACGGAAGCGCCATCTTCGTCCGGCTATGGACCAATGTCGGTGGGGCTTGGTTGTTCAATGACTATAACTACAAGGCCTGCACCGGGTGCCAATAGAGACACTCGGGTCGATTGATCTCGTCAAATCGATCCATCAGTAGTAAACCCTGAGCAGCAATCTCTGGGCACCGAAATAGCCCCGGGACTTCGGAAGTAGATTCCGAAATCCCGGGGCTCTCTTGTTTTATCAACCTAATCGAGTTGGTCGGTTCAATCATTTGATTGAGCCAATCTGTATCTGCTGTCTCGTTTGACGTCTCCTGGCGGTATATCTGACCTTCGTGGTTCACCACTTTATTCTTTCAAGCGTGATTAACCTGTATACCGAATTGGAAGATCCAGAAAAATGATCCGAAGGATTGCAGGAAAGATCGAAAGAGATCGCTTCTCTCTCCCCCCGAGACGGGACCAATCCCTTGCGTCCGTCGATTGCGGGAATTGGTCCAGGGTGGGGCCTTGTGCGTCGCTCCAAATTCGGAAACTGTGATTGAGGTATGCAGGGGAATGGCAAACGCGGAGGCCACGATCTGGGATGACTGCAACAGAGTCTCTCGAACGCTGAAAGCGGACAGACCGGCGATGGGCCACGGCAGCATAGCGAAATATCAGTCGTATGCGATCACTTGGAACCAGCATGTTTCAGTTCTATCAGGGATCAGGGATCCTCAGTCGAACGGGGTGCGGGAGAGTCGGCTGACGTCTTCTGGGCGAAGGATTGTAGTGTGGCGACTCGTCTCGATTAAGCTTGACGTCAGCAGTAACACATAGAAAATTCAGTGTTTGAAAACACAGTCTTGGGGTGTAGTATTCATATGTGGTTGCATCTAAGAAAATCTATCCCTTCCAATCAAAAATATGAACCTGTCAAATCAAAAGCGTTTCGGTATCAATACGTCTTTCGGTCGGATTGCGCTGGGAATTCTCCTTCTTTTATCTCCAATGGGGGCCCGGCTGCTGACCGCGGCGAACAGAAGTAGCCATGTGAACACCTTGACGGCATCTCCTTATCGTACCGTCTCAAGTCTGAATTCGGTTCCAGCCGCTGAATTCGATAGGGAAGGCAAGTTCAATGGGACTGTTGCCAACTCCGCCTCCGACCATCCTTCAATCCTTCAGAGCGGTGGTACCCGCACCTCTCAGTATGCAGTGAAATTCGCAGCAGGATTGATTGCGGGCCCTGTTGCGGCGGCCGGCTTTATTGGCAAAGGCGAAGCTCTCCTTCCTGCCACAAACCCTTCGGGCCCCAATAGCGCGCTCTCGCTGGATGAATTCTCTGCTTGCCCAACAATCATAATACAGCCAGCCACACTGCCGAACGCCCTGGTGGGTGTGCCTTTCAGCCAGACGCTCATTGCCAGTGGTGGAGCATCTCCATACAGTTTTGCAGCCGCTCCCGGGGCCCTTCCCACTTGGTTGAGCCTTTCTTCCAACGGTACGCTTTCAGGGTCGCCTACCGCGACGGGCCTTTTTTCTTTTACGGTAACCGCAACAGACGCAAATAACTGCACGGGAACCATGCAGTACACAATGTCGATTAACTGTCCGGCAATCTCGCTGTCACCGGACACACTTCCAAATGGTGTCGTGGGAGCGGCCTATAGCCAGTCGATTTCAATCAGTGGTTCAACCTCCTTCACTTTTTCTGTCCCGCCGGGAGGGATGCCGCCCGGATTGACGCTCTCGCCCACTGGTACCGTTTCGGGCACACCGACTGCAGCGGGTACTTTTCCTTTTACGGTCACGGCTACTGGCCCGAACAATTGCGGCGGCAGTAAGATTTACACCCTGATTGTGACCACTGCGGTGTGTTCCCCGGTGACCCTGTCGCCCGGAACATTGCCAGGAGGTGTGGTGGGGACAGCATACAACCAGGCGATTACCGCAAGCGGGTCTTCAACGTATACCTTTTCCATCACTGTGGGCAGTGTGCCGCAGGGACTGGCGCTCACGCCCTTCGGTGCCCTTATAGGGACGCCGACGAAACCCGGCGCATCCTCTTTCACGGTGACAGCGACGGCCGCGAATGGCTGCACCGGCACCAACGCGTACACGATCAATGTGAACCCGTCCGGGTGTCCAGCCGTTACTTTCTTGCCGACTGCGCTCCCTGCAGGCACCGTCGACACGCCCTACAACCAAAACATCTCGGCCAGCGGAGATCCCTTACCCTCTACCTATTCGGTGACAGCCGGGGCCTTGCCTTCAGGTTTGACACTCTTCCCGGTCGGTGCTCTTACTGGAATCCCAACGACAGCCGGGACATTTTCATTCACTGTCACGCTGACGGATATAAATGGGTGTGCAGCGAGCCAGAACTATTCACTCACCATTTCAGGGTCCACGAACTCACACTTTCAACTGGATCTTTTTCTGCCCCAGGGAGGGGCTGCCACTACTTCAACGATCGGAAGCTCCGGGATTGTTCAGGCAGGGTACGCAACGGTCACCATGAATTCGGGGGTTTCAACCGACGGTACAGCCGTTTTCAGCTCCAGCTCCAATGGTCTCGTTGTCACCGAGGCTGGCGTACCCGCTTCGCCGCCGACCACGCATGCCAAAATATTCATCGACTTTCGCAGCGGCGTTCCCGCCAAAGCCGCGCGGCTCAATACAGGCACCATTAACATCAACACCGGCTTTGCCCTCGTGAACCGAGGCGCGGGTCCGGCGCATGTTACTTACACCTTGAGGGATTCCACCGGCGCCACACTTATTGCCACCGGAAGCAGTACCCTGGTTAAAGACGCTCACGATGCCCGCTTCATCGACCAAATCCAGCAAATTGCGCCGAGCTTTGCGGTGCCCGGGAATTTCAGCACCACCACTCAGTTCGGCTCGCTTGAAATTCAAAGCGATCAGCCTCTATCAATTCTGGCGCTGCGGTTGACCGGTAATCAACGTGGCGACACCCTGCTGACCACCACTCCCATCGCCGATCTTGCAAAACCGCTTTCCAGTAATGCGCTCTACTTCCCCCAGGTGGTCGACGGGGGAGGCTATCAGACGACCTTTATTCTGCTGAATACCTCGGTGGGGACCGAGACAGGGGCCTTGAGCCTGTTCAACGACTCGGGCTTACCCCTTAGCGTCAAGCAGGTCGGTGGAGCGTCCACCTCATCGTTCCGCTACAGCATTCCGCCTGGCGGGGTATTCCTCCTGGAGACCGATGGCTCTCCGGTGAATGTCGGCGCCGGCTCGGTACAGGTAATACCCGATCAAGGTACCTCATCACCCGTGGGTGCCGGGGTGTTCCGGTTCACCCAGAATGGCATTGTCGTCACCGAGTCGGGCATTCCGGCAGCCAACCCCACGACTCATGCCCGCATTTATGTCGACAAGTCAGGCGGCCACGACACGGGACTTGCGCTCGCTGCTCCCAACAGCGATCCCGTCAGTGTTGTTGTGAGTGCTTTTCAATCCGATGGTAAGACGGCTTTGGGGACAAGTGCGGGTCCCGTCCCGCTGAGCGGCAAGGGACACACCGCCAAATTCGTGGGGGAGATGGTTTCTGGCTTACCCAGCGGGTTCACCGGGGTTTTAGATATCACCTCGGCCTCTCCATTTGTCGCGCTGACTCTGCGTTTGCTCGACAACAGACGCGATACCCTGTTAACGACCTTCCCCATTGCTGATTACAGCCAACCGGCAGTTGCGCCGCTTGTCTTTCCGCACATCGTGGACGGGGGAGGATATCTCACGCAGTTTATCCTCTTGGATACAGGAGTTGCAGCCAATACAACGCTGAGCTTCTTTGGCGATAGCGGTTCACCCTTGGCAGTAGGAAAGTCAGTAAGAAGATAATCAGAACATTAAAGCAGCATTCCATGGAGCATCTAAAATGTGCGATCGGTCTCTTTTGGCCCCGAAAATGAAGGAGGGTGAAAAAGTTCCTTCCCAGTTTGAGGAACTATTGGTGCTGTTTTCCGGGCTGAGGAGAAGAAAGCCTAAAGACGTTCCTCCCTCTTCGGGGATTTCAAATACCGACTTCTCCGAGAAGGGCAAGAGGACTGATGGATCGCATTGACTCAGTACCTTCCTCCAACAAGACAACACGGCCGACATTAGAATGACACAATTTTCGGCTATTAGTCATGCGGGGGATTTGATACGTTCACTTTTGGAGAGAGAGCACTTTCCCCCGCCTCTTGCGGCGCTTGATTTTCGGCTGTCCTTCGTTTAGGACCTGCAGGGTCGAGCCAACCATTGAGGGTCGGCGATCACATGAATGAATCCAATCACCCTGCCTGGTATGCCGTTTGGACCGCAAGCCGCCACGAAAAGGTGGTGAACCTCGAGTTGTCAAAGAAGAAACTGGAGACTTTCCTGCCGCTCATGAAAGTCCTCAGCCAATGGAAGGACCGACGCAAGTTTATCGAAAAGCCGCTTTTCCCTGGCTATCTATTCGTGCACGCCACCATGGAGCATCGTCTCGCCATCCTGAAGACGGCCGGGGTGGTTCAAATCGTGGGAATCAAGAACGTCCCTGAGCCAATTCCAGATCAGCAGATTGAAAACATCCAGATTCTTTTGCGGTCGGACTTGAAATATGACCCGCATCCCTCTCTAACCGTCGGTCAACATGTGCGTGTAAGAACAGGAGCCTTGCAGGGTTGTGAAGGGATCCTCATGCGAAAGAAGAATCTCTCGACGCTGGTGCTCTCGATTGAGTTATTACAACAGGCCGTAGCGGTGGAGGTGGATGCCTTAAACGTTGAGCCGCTTCACTAACGGCCCAAACAATTGCATTTCGACCGGATAAGGCTGTGCCGGGAGCGATGAATATACACTCTCCTTTCAGGCCATTTGTTGCGCCAGACCTTTTGCGTCAGCTCCTCTATATGAAGAGGCTCTGCCTTATTGAAAATGACGGACGAAAGGGGATATGCAAGAAATACCGTTTGTGTCTAAATTGGGAAAAGCGTACAATTTTAAGCAGTCGGCCCGTTTTATGCACTAAGCATGAAGACTCCATTTTGTTGGGTTAGAAGGGCCGGAAGTGGTTGCTGTTGTTCGCTTTGCAAGGCGATACTTGTTGTTGAATTTGTATGACCCTTTAGGCCCGGAGCACTCGAACCTGCCGGACAGGTTGGCTGGACACCATCATTTAGGGGGGGATCCCTTTAAAGCATCTGGCTATTCACCGAGTGCGCTGGTCTATAATCTCAAAATAACGTGTCGTTTCATGGGTTGTTCAATTGATCCTTCTCCCCTTTGAACTGACACGGGACGGACCTTTGAGGCAAGTGGGTTGGACGGACGCTCCAACGGGGTAAGGCCTCATCGATCTCGAAGATGGGGCTCAGCGAATGTCTGAAGTGAGATGAAAGCGTTTTATTTCGACGCGTGCGCTATCGGGACTTGCAATCGCATTAGGTTCTGTGATCGATCATGTAGGTTGATGCCTTCATCCGTTTCGAATACCTGCAGGGAAGAAGAGAAAGCTCATAATCGCTGGTAATGAAAAGGCAGTTTTTGGGTGACTCGGCTTGATGGGTGATCAGTTGTGCATGTCTCAATCGAGTGGCGAAAGGCCTGGGATTTATTGGTTTTACAGAATCAGGCATTATCATAATAGAGGCGAATTCCTCAGCCCTTTATTGGGCGTCTTTCCCTTTCGTTTTTGCCACGGTCCTGCTTCAGTCAAGGTCACGGTTGAGCATTTGCACGTCCTCCGATAGTTCCATCATCCGAATTAAACCTGCGTTTATCACTTTCAAGGGCGAGTGTATGTCCGCGATTCGAGGAAATTGGGCGAGCGGCGGGACAGATGGGTTCAATCCCGTTCCCGTTTTGGTGTGCTGGTAGCTCTCGAAAGGTAGGTTTCCCGGACCTTAGGTTTGGGGGTCGGAGGGTTCTGGGGTTTAGCGGTCGGAGGGTTCTGGGTTTTCTGGCACGAGGACCGATGCGCGAAATGTTGCCGCCAAGGTTGGTCCCGAAGCTCTCGTCGAGACCCATTGCAGGCGCTCCGTCTTCGGCTCGAGTGAGGAGCCTTGTTACCGGTCGTTTGTGACTGAGGGGGCGAAGCTATGAAAGGGGAGTCTGTGGGGTCGCTCGATTTATCTCGACTCGGCTGTTCTTGTCTTATAGGAAGAGATAAACCAAGCAGGCGAAGGAACGGAATAATCGAACAGACGATGGAAGAATCAGTTTGAATGGAACCGTGTTTTCCCTTGACTTTATGTATTCGCAGAGATTAGCATAAATTAAGTATTGGAGCCGTTTGCTTGGAGGAGGCGCTGCATGAACCCCCATGTAACTAAAAAGCATTGGTTCGCGAAAATGACCATCGTCCTGCTCGTTTTCTCAATCAACTGTTTTTATGTTCCGACGACACCCCTGTATGCTGCGGCGACACCCATTGGACAAATGGTTGTCAGCGGGACTGCTTCCCCGACAAAAGCGGAGTCCACCGTTTTCAATGGAGATGTCGTCAGTACGAGTCCGGGTCAAGCCGTTGCCATCACGCTGAAGAACGCGGGACTGCTCAATGTCGCGGGCTCTTCTCAGGTTCGCCTGGAACAGGACAGCGGTAATTACAAGGTGGAGTTGACCCGCGGTGAAGTTTTGTTTTCTTCACCAAAGCTGAGTCATGAGGGTCTGAAGATTCGGGTTTCTGGTGTGGAGATATCCATCCCAGCAGCGAGCGCGGCCAGAGGAAAGGTATTGAGCACGCCCGAGTATATCCTGGTGAGTTCGCTTTCTGGCGACGTCCAGGTGGCCAGCAATGGTCGGTCCTATGCAGTGAGCGAGGGGGATTCCAGCATGATTCCAATCGCTGCGGTTTCGAATGGTGGTTCAACGGACCAGAAGCCGGACAACGTGACGTCGAAAAACAAGAAAAATGCCGGGACGGGGACAGGCGCCCCTGCCGGAAGCAATGGATTCTTTGGATTGGGTGCGGCTGCGACTGCTGCCATCGTCGTGGGGATCGGGGTCGGCGCAGGAGTCATCATTTGGCAGGCCACGAAGAGCGAAAGCAGCCCGTCCCGCCCATAGCCAATTATGTTGCAGGTGCGTCATTCGGCAATGAGGAGTCTGCGACGCAGAATCACGTAATTTCGAATCGGGCTATTCGGCCGAAGGTCCGTCGGCTTTATGGCAGATTGGTTGAGTCTAGTCGGTTACGGTGGTCGTAATTCCGTATTCCCCTTCCAAAATTTAGCAGCATCTGCTACTCCTTCAAACGTCCCCCGATTAGAATGAATCAATCTCTGGCGGTGTCCCTGGTCTCCGCGGTTATTTCGTTTGATCGCTCTATCACCATGTTTTTGAAGATTCCTCTTCTCAGCTATTCTGTCGCGGTTGACCAAAAAGCCCCTGCCGACTGAACCGATCGGCTATAAAGCCGGCGGACCTTCGGCCGAATCCGCCACAAACCCGGCGGACGCAAGCGCAGATCGAACAGAATGAACAGACTGACTTACCCGGAAAGTTGAAACCTATGAATCACCCCAAATCCTCAATGATCATAACCGCCCTCCTCGCATTACTCTCGACCGGATCATTCTCTCAGACCCGGGTAACCACTCCCCCGAGGACCGAGCCCGCCTCGACTCAGACACCACCGGGTCAAGCGGGCAGCGACGAAATTAACAACCTGAACCAGGCCCTTGCGAAACGCGCCGCCGTCCGCAAAGATGCGAGTAGCGCCAACTCCGACTATGTCATCGGCGCTAACGACTTGGTGGAGATTTCGGTTTTCGACATCAAGGACCTCGATCGCGTCGTCCGCGTCAGCAATCAGGGAAGGATTTCGCTTCCGTTGATTGGTTCCTTGCAGGCCTCGGGTCTGACCGCGCACGACCTCGAAATCGTGATTGCCGAATTGCTACGGCAAAAATACGTCAAAAACCCGCAGGTCAGCGTGTTTATTAAGGAATTTCAAAGTCGGCCGGTCGCTATTTACGGTGCCGTTAAGAAACCCGGAATTGTGCAGCTTCAGTCTCCCCGGACCCTGATTGAATTGCTGGCGATGGCCGAGGGTTTCACTGAAGATGTCGGGGATTTCATTACGGTGCGGAGGCACGCGGCCTCGCCTATCAATGCTCAGGTTGCATCTGACAGAGCGTCGGAAGAGAGGGGGGCCGCTACCGGCAGCGGGAGCGCCCCTGAAACGGAGAGCAGCAGTAAATCGCCCCAACCAATTGTTGATCCAATGGCTCAAAGCACCGGCACAGGTTCCCCTGACATCGCCAACGCATCCGAGCCGCCATCGGCATCCCCTGTCTCCAAAGATCAGGTCGACATCATCAAAATCAAGATTTTTGACCTCATCAACTCCGGCGACCCCAAGTATAACCTCATGATCGAACCCGGCGATGCCATCAACGTTGCGAAAGCGGGCATTGTCTATGTGGCGGGCGATGTGGGACGCCCGGGAGGATTTGTGCTCAAGGAGCGGGAATCGCTCACGGTGTTACAGGCGGTATCGTTGGCCGAGGGGGTGCACTCGACCGCAGCGAAAAGCGCGACTCGTATCATCCGCAAGCACTCCGATGGAAAGAAAGAAGAGATCCCCATCGACCTGGGCAAGATCTTTGAAGGAAAGGCCCCGGATCTGGCTTTGCAAAACAACGACGTCCTTTTTATACCCGCCAGCGCCGGCAAGACCGCATTTAAACGAAGTGCGGAAGCCGCCCTGCAAATCGCGACGGGAGTTATAATTTATAGAAGATAGGTGATTCGGGCTGTTCGGTCTCTTCGGCCGGCGGACCTCCGGCCGAAGAGATCTCTTGGAAAATCCTATGGATGAAACAACCGAAGACAAGCTCGTGCCTCGCCATCGCGAGCCAATAGCGCTGGCTCGGCGGTCGAATGTTGAACCCTTGATGACACCCTGGGAGGAGGACCCCGGCCCCAGGATGCGCGACTACTTCCGTGTCATTAAGAAACGCCGGTGGGTCGTTCTCACCGTGCTCGCGACCATTGTCACGGTCGTCACGATTTATTCCTTCAAAGCAACACCGGTTTATCAGGCCAAGGCGTTGGTGCAGATCGATCGGGAATCCCCCAATGTCGTCAGCTATAAGGATTTTGTGACCGAGAATGCGGACAGCGAGCAGGTGGCGGTGCCGACCCAGGCAAGAGTACTGCAAAGCCGGATCCTGGCCCACCGCGTAATTGATCAGCTCGATCTCCGGCGCCACCCGCTGTTCGATCCTGACCGCTCCCAGTCACCTTTTGACACCCTTAGATCCACCGATAAGAAAATCACCCCGCCCACAGTGAACACGGCCAACGATGAAGAAGAGGCAAAAAAGGAGTCGTTGGTGGTGGATCAGTTTTTAAAACAGCTTGAAGTGCGACCTATGCGGAGCAGCCGTGTGATTGAGGTGGCCTTCAGCTCGCCGGACCCGGAACTTTCGGCGCGGATCACTAATGCACTGATCAACGGGTTTATCGACCTCAACCTCGAATCAAAGTACGAGGCTACCCTGAAAGCCTCCGAGTGGCTGCTGAAGCAGTCCGTGGATTTGAAATCGAAGGTGGAAAAAAGTGAAGAAGCGCTGGTGAATTACGCGCGCACCAATCAGATCATATCCGTCGACGAGAAACAAAACATCGTGACTCAGAAACTCTCCAACCTGAATGAAGAGCTAACCAAGGCGCAGTCGGATCGCATCACAAAGGAATCGCTCTACCGTGAGATTCATTCTGCCGCAGGGGGAGACGTAAACTTGATTCGCGAGAATTCCTTGATCAAGACCCTTAACGAGCGACAGTCTGACCTGGAACGTCAATATGCAGATCTGGCGGCCAAGTTTCAACCGGGCTGGCCGGCGGCACAGCAGATCAAATCTCAGCTCGAGGAAGTGAAGAAACAAATCGCTTCCGAGACCCATCGAATTCTAAAGGGGATCGACGCCGATTATTTTACCGCGGTCAAACGGGAACAACTGCTGCAGAACGCCTTGGATCAGCAAAAGTCAGAAGCCAACGCGCTGAACGAGAAATCGATTCAATACAACATTCTCAAACGCGAAGTCGACACAAACAAGCAGCTCTACGAAGGGCTCCTGCAGCGACTCAAGGAAGCGGGGATTTCGGCCGGGCTGAAATCCAGCAACATCCGGATCGTCGACCTGGCGGAAGTGCCCAAGGACGCCCTGAGGCCGAAGAAGGCGATGAACATCCTCCTGGGTTTGCTTGTTGGCCTGGTGTTTGGCGTAGGAATGGCGTTCCTCCTGGAGTTCATGGATACCAGCCTCAAAACGCCCGATGAGGTGGAGCAGCTTCTCCGTCTGCCTTCGCTGGCGCTGGTGCCGGCGCTTGTCCCTTCGGCCTCACAGAGAATGCTGGTGGGCCGACAGAGCCTGGCTGGCAGGAATGGAAATCCACACGAGAGGCACCATGCCATTGATCTCATCTCCCAGACGGAGGCTAAATCGATCGTGTCCGAGGCCTTTCGCACCCTGCGCACCTCGGTGCTTCTCTCCACCAATGGCCATCCGCCGAGGAGCATTCTGATCACGAGCGCCGGTCCGGGTGAAGGGAAGACGAGCACCGCCATCAACCTCGGTATTACGCTGGCGCATCTGGGAAGCCGGGTGCTGATCATCGACTGCGATATGCGTCGCCCCCGTCTCCACCGGGTCTTCGAGATGCCGCCGGGGAATTCAGGCTTCAGCTCTTTTCTCTCGGGGAATGCAAAGCTGGTGCCCTTGATTGTGGAAACCGAGATTCCGAACCTCTATGTCATTCCCGCCGGCATCACTCCCCCCAACCCTTCGGAGTTGATCGGCTCGGAGATCATGAGGCAGTCGTTGGAAATGCTGTCGGGTCACTTCGATCACGTCATCCTGGACTCCCCGCCGGTCATGTCGGTGACTGACACCACGATCCTCTCGACCCTGGTCGATGGCGTTGTCCTTGTGGTCCAGGGGGGAACCACGAACCGCGATGCGGCGGCACGCGCAGCCCAGCGACTGCGCGATGTCGGCGCCCGGGTTTTTGGCACTGTGTTGAATAACGTCGATGTCAGTTCGGCGGACTATGATTATTACTATCACCAGTATTACTACTACTCCTATTATTCGGAAGAAAAAGAAAAAGACGGAAAGGTGAATTAGACGAATGGGTCTGCCCGGTCGATTCAGTCTATTCGGTCTGTTCAGTCGGTTCGGTCGAGGGGTTTTGGATGGCTTCGCAAATACTTGATCAGGGCGGAGATCATCTTCCCAGTTTTTCCAGAACATTGATAAGCATTGCTAAATTGCTCTTCTGCGATGTATCCCTGATCCAGGGCCACATAGAGGTGGCTCTCGATTTCAGACGCTGAAGCCATCGCAACCTGGAGGAACTGGACGAACTCCCGGTCGGCCCGGCGTTGGAATCCTTCAGCAATATTGGCCATGATGGAGACCGACGCGCGGCGCATTTGATCACGCAATCCAAAGTCGCGATGAATTCCACCGCTCTTTGTCAAACCGTAAATGAGTTTTGTTAACTCTCTTGCTTCCTGCCAGCATTTTAGATCTTCAAACCTGTGGACAGTCATGTCAATTATCCAGGGGGAGTGTTCTTGAAACGCTGGGGGACTCATAAAAGATTACAGCTCGCCGGCTCCTTTTTCAATGCAATAAAGCCTGCCCCCTCCCTGACCGAACAGACCAAATGGACTGAACCAATCCGCCAAAAACCCGGCGGACCTTCGGCCGGATAGACCGATTCCCCTTGTCTCTCCCCCTCAAAAGCCTGGTCTTCGCAACCGTCTTGATTTTCTGCCTGACCCTCGCCTATTTCACGGTTCGAAATTACACTATAGAAACGCTCCTCGATAGGGCTCCCACCAAGAGTAACCTCTTGGATCTGGATCGAATCGCACCCAACAACCCGTTTGTCAGTGCAGCCCTCGGCCGACTGTATCAATATTCCGCCGAGGATTACGACTTGCAGCAGGCCATCGCGCACTACCAGCGCGCCTCTGCGGCCAACCCCTACGACTCCGGGACATGGCAAAATCTTGCCAAGGCATATGAAGCTTCGGGTCTGGTTGGGGAAGCTGCCCGTGCGCTTCAAAACGCCACAGCGGCAGCGCCATCCTCAACCGCGGTTCATTGGTCGATGGCCAACTTTCTGGTGAGAAACGCTTCCGATCCCACGCTCTTAACCGCAGGCCTTATGTCTTCCGATGCACCCATCGACAATGCGCCAACGACCAACCGAGTCGACCGGAGCAAGGAAACGATGGAGGGTTCCACAAAGTTTGAGATTCCAGCGCGACTCAATGGAATCCTCCTCGAAGAACTTAGGCGCACGATCGACCTCGATTCCAATTCCCTGACAGGGGCTTTATCCCTGGCCTCCCACGCGGGGATCGACCCACGAATCACCTATCGGACCGTTGTTCCCGCCAACGCTCCAGAACAATTTGCCGCCATCAACTGGTTCGCTGCCATGAAGGAGTGGGATACTGCGACTTTAGGATGGGACAGCCTCTCGAATTCAGGCAACCCCTTCGACATTCAGCAGACCCTCCCTTACATCGATGCCCTCATCTCCAATGATCGCATTTTTGAGGCGAATGCGACTTGGTCGCGGGCACTCTCACTCACCCACTACCTGGAAGCGACACTTTACAGAACCGCTCTCGATCCGATTGGTTCCGGGAGCTATAGCCGGAGCACTGGCAATACTCCCGATCTTTCTCATTCAACCCAGAATCTCATTTTTAATCCCACCTTCTCCCGCGAGCCGCTCAACGGGGGCTTTGATTGGCGGATCTTCGATACCCGCGAGGCCCCGGTTCGTATCGACAAGCAGACCTTTCTCAAGAATCGCCGATCCCTCCGCATCGAGTTCACGGGCAGCTCCAATCTGGATTTTGCACACGTGTATCAGTATGTTCCGGTAAGACCGTCAACCCCTTATGATTTTTCCGTCTGGCTCAAAACCCAGGGAATTAATACCGATCACGGCCTCTATTTTGAAATCATTGATATTCATCTTGCCAGCCGCACTCCGCAATCCGCGGCGGTTCTCTTTCAAACGACACAACTCTTGGGTGACAACGAGTGGACAGAACTGAATCAGCAATTTACGACGGGACCTTCGACCCACCTTCTGGTGGTTCGCCTACGTCGATCCCCGTCACCTAAATTCGATAACCTCATTAAGGGGCGGGTATGGATCGGAAATGTGATGCTTGTGGAAAGATGAATAGACCAATCTCCCATGCATAAATCTGTCCAATATGGAATTCTGGCCGTAATTGTTGCCTCTCCCCTGGCATTCGGCTCCGTCGAGCCCTGGGCCTATTCCCTGATCGACCTGTTCGGCTTCCTGCTCCTGCTTGTTTGGACATTCAATCGGCTCTTTATGCCATCCCCCGAGGGATCTGCTGATCCGAAGGGCATGAACGGCCGGCCGGGCGAACCAATAGAACCGGCTGGGTGGCTGCGCGGCCGAGAGAGATCCGCCCGGCAGAACCGCATGACTCTTTACCTGTTGTCCGCCTTCATTGGCTTGGTGGTTCTTCAGCTTGTACCGCTTCCGGTCCCCGTTGTCCGCCTGCTTTCTCCCGCCCGGATCAATTTTATTGAAAAGCTTCATCTGGGCGCCCCGAGTGCCGTGACATTGTCGGCAAACCCCTATTTGACTTCCATCGCCTTACTGAACTTTATGGGTCTCCTGGTTTATTTCTTCCTCATTACACGTTTGCTCGCTTCTCCGACCAAACAAGCGAATAAGCCGGACAGGCCCAACGGTAAAACCGATCAAACGACCGCGCTGAATGAACGGCCGGGCATGTTCCAAAGTCTAGCGAATAGTGCTTCCTCCGGTTTCCGCCGCGTGGCCGTGAGGAATTTGTTTTTGAAGAAACTCACACTGACCCTGATCGCCACAGGTTTTCTTGTGGCGCTATTTGGAATTATTCAAAAACTTTCCGGCGCCCAGGAGATTTACTGGATCCGAAAACTCACCCACGGCGGCTCCCTCATGGGTCCCTTTGTGAACCGGGATCATTTTGCCGGGTATATTGAGATGACCTTTGGCGTGACGCTGGGGCTCCTGCTTTTTCTCAAACGACAGGCAGGGTATCGCTGGCTCCTGGGGTTGGCAGCTGTGTTGATGGGCGCGGCGATGCTTTACTCCGGCTCTCGCGGGGGCATCGTATGTTTTCTCTTCGAACTGGTCTGTGCAGGAATACTCCTCTTCGCGTTTCGGCCCGAAGGGTCAATCCGACTCAAGAAACCCGAAAATCCGTTGACCTCGGGGCTCGTCATCCCAATCCTGCTCCTTGCGGTGATTGCCGCGATTTCATGGATTGGCCCTGAAGCGGTCCTGGGCCGGTTGAACGAAGACGCCTCGCAAAACGATCGTCTTCCCGTCTGGCGCGACACGTGGGCAATCGTCAAGAGCTTCCCCATCTTCGGCTCGGGCCTGGGAACGTTCCGCAGTGTCTTTCCACACTATCAATCGAAGGATTTCCCGGTCCAGTTCCTGCAGGCCCACAACGACTATATGCAATTGCTCTCTGAGACCGGAATCCTGGGGGCAGGCATGATCCTGATCGCCCTTGCAACACTCGGATACCGTCCGTTTCGCGAACGAAGATCTTCCTCCCGGCAGATCCTGTGGCCGGAAAACCGGGAGAGGCGAGGCTCTCTCAAGGAAGGGCATCATTTCAGCCGCGCCGCTCGGCTTGGGGCGCTGATTGGAATCTGTGGGATGCTCCTCCATAGCTGTTTTGATTTCAATTTACAGATCCCATCAAATGCCTTGCTCTTCACAACCCTCTGCGCCGTGGTGTCGGGTTGATAGCGGCCACCGAACTGACTCACGAACGGATGAAAAGCACTGGTCTGACCAAGTAACCGTTCATCTCACGATGGGAAGCACGCAGATCGTTCGACTTCTCAAGTCAGGTCGCCTCTTTTGACTTATTGGAAACAATTGATAGGAATCGAGGGCGGCGATTCGCCAGCCTCGCTGGGCTTGCGCTTGAGGGCCGGCATCGCGTGGAACTTCATAGCGGTATTTTTCAATCAGGGCAGCACCCTCGCCATTAACATCGTGGTCGCCCGTTTACTGGGACGCGAAACCTTTGGCGAGTACGCCATGCTCTACAGCACCCTGGTAGTCATCTCGACCATTGCGCAGCTCTCCACCGGATACACTTCCACGAAATATGTCGCGGAGTTCCGAACCGTGGACAAAGAAAAGGCAGGGCGCCTTCTCACGCTGTGCTTTCTGGTTTCCGCCGTGTCCGCAGCCATTGGAGCCTTTGCATTGTTGGGTACTTCCTCGTGGCTTGCGGGGGTGGTGTTGCGGGCTCCTCACTTGGTAGTGGGGCTGAAAGTCGGGTCCGCTTTTTTATTTTTCTCGACCATCAACGGATATCAAATGGGGGCATTGGCGGGCCTGGAAGGATATCGAGGGTTGGCCAAGGCCGGTGTCGCCAGTGGACTGGCCGCTCTCCTGGGCGTCTCACTCGGAGCCTACGGTTATGGTTTGAATGGGGCGATGATCGGGCTCGCCCTGACCGCCCTTCTCCGTTGTCTTCTTCACAACGTGTGGCTGCGCCGGGAGCTGGCCCGGCAGGGATTCGGCCTGCGGTTTGAAGGGCTGGCGAACGAGGGTTCCATCCTTTACCGGTTTGCGCTGCCCGTGGCCCTCATGACTTATGTGTCGTTCCTGACGGTATGGGTCGCAAATCTGCTGCTGGTGCGTCGGCCAAGCGGGTATGCCCAGTTGGCACTCTATAGCGCCGCGACAAGCATCCGCCTGCTGGTGCTTTTCCTTCCCAATGTGATCAACAACGTCGGATTGTCGGTCCTGAATAATGAAAGGGGAAAGGGTGACCTGCGCCGCTACCGGGAGGTCTTTCGTGTCAATGTCACCATGATATTTCTGGCGGTGCTCATTCCGGGAATGGTGCTGGCGATTGGGGGGAACGCTGCCCTGGGTGTCTTTGGCCGGAGTTTTCATGAGGGCTATCCGGTTCTTGTCCTGTTGCTCCTGTCCACGATTCCGGAGGGCCTTAGCATGGGTTTATATCAGCTCATCCAGTCCCAGGAAAAAATGTGGCTCTCTTTTGCTTTCATCGTCGTTCCGAAGGAGATCGTGTTTCTGACGTTGGCTTACATGTTGACGAGACAATACGGGGCGTTTGGTTTGGCGGGCGCCTATCTGATTGCCGCCACGGTCGGCCTCGTGAGCCACTCCGCGATAGTTTTACAACTCACTAAGAGAAAAAGCATCGCCGCATTCGCATAGGGGAGGTTTGTCGCCTGCAATGGGATGAGGGATGGAGGTCAGTTGTGGGATCCGGATCTGGTCTGGCACGTCGGATTTTGTTGTTGTAGGCTTGCATCTTTAGTCTATCGAGAAGACACGCCGCCCATGAGTGGGTTGGCCCTTGAAAGGAGATAAGTGAATTTCGCCCGCACCATGCCCGGCCGGGAAGCCGTATTTGTTTTTTTAACGCTTGTCTTTCTGTCCGTGGGCAGCTTGTATTACCTGAGCCGGGTGGATACCCCCTTCTCCTTTTGGCTTTTGGTATTGATTCCGGCGGTCCCGCTTTTCATGCTGGTGATGCACAAACCACAAATCGGTTTCTATTTGAGTGTTCTGTCGTTCATGTTTGACAGTCAGACAATTCCTGGCCCGATGAACCTGTCGGTCTCGAACGTGTTGCTCGTGGTGACACTCGTCGCGGTGGGCATCAAACACGTGCTGGTCCGGCGGGACCCTCACCACCCTTATTTTGGTCGTGTGGATAGACTTTCTCTCCTGTTGGGCGGCTGCCTTCTGGTGGCGGCCCTTCTGTCGCTATTTGTGGCACAGTTCCCGGAGATTGTGCTGCGCATGATGGTGACCATTGTGGGCGGGTTGACCGTTCTTTACCTGACCCAGGTGCTCTCGCCTGACTTTTCAAAAGTCGTGAGGATTGTCAAGTTCTATGTCTGGGGGGCGGTGGTTTGCGCCGGCCTGGGAATCTTGCAGTCCCTGGGGGCAGAGTTCGGGGTCCTCTCCTGGGGGATCAATTATTCTGAAATCGGAATGTTTTCCTTGCCCCTCCCCCGAGTGGCATCCACTTGGCTTGATCCAAATATATTCGGGCTCTTCTTATTGCCAGCCGTGTTCTATGCTTTTGCCGTCTTGTCGAGCAGAATCACCCGATACCTCGTCATTACGGTCTTGCTTTCGGGCGTGGCCTTAAGTTACTCAAGGACCGCCTGGACAAGCGCAGTCATCGGAGTGTTGGTGTATTGGGGGGTAAGTCGTTTGAGCCGCAGGTCAAGCCGACCTGGGGATGTTGCACGCACGGCCTTGCGAGGGTACCTTGCTGTTTTGGTTCCCCTGGGCATTGGACTCATCGTCTGGCAAGCCGGAATTTGGGAATGGCTGATTGACTTGAACCGGGAGTCAGTGGACTTGCGAGTTAATCTGAATCTCGTTGCGTGGAGGTATTTTCTGTCCTCACCTGTCTTTGGAATCGGGCCGGGCAATTTCTGGGAGATGCTCAATACGTTATCACACAATTCATTCCTGGCGGTATTAGTTGAATATGGGCTGGTCGGCGGTCTGGCTTGGTCTTTGATTCTTGGTTTGACCGCTTGGAGGGGGATGCAGATCGTATTGGGTCGTGTGAATCCGGAAATGCAACGTCTGATGCTCTGTTCTATCTGCTGCTTTATGGGCCTGCTGGCAGGCGGGCTTGCCATCGAGATTCAGAATGTGAAGTTTGTGTGGTTCACGGTCGCGATAATCACCACCCTCTCTTTACTGGCTCCAAGGAGTCCTTTCGCAGAGGCCCTTGGGGACCGGCGAATTCGTCCCAATGCGAAAAATTAAGGTCGTTTGGCTTTGCATGCCCTTTGTGTGGCCCGGAGGTGGAACCCTCCGGCATTTGACCAATTGGACGAAGTTCCTGGATTGGGACCGTTTTGAGGGGACCCTGATTTTGGGTGGCCCGTTTCCGGAAGATGTTGCGACTGCGAAAAGGCACCTTGAAGCCATCGGCCCATTGCATGTTTTTTTTCTTGAGGGATTGACACCAAGCAAGCTGTTTAGAGGCGGTTTGAGCCGGTTGCGGGAGTGTTTGGAGTCCCTGGCTCCTGATATTTTGCACACAATCTTCATACAGAGTGATATTGCCGGCGGGCTCGCCCGGCGAAAGGCCGGGGTCCCCTGGCATGTTTCTTCACTCGAAGGGGCACTTGTCCCGGCGGATGCCCCTCTCATCAAGCGAGAGATTTACAAGTCAGGCTACGCCCTGGTTCGGTCGCATCTGGATGCCATCATAGCCATTTGCCATGCCACGGGCGATGAGGCGGCCCGTGATTTCGGCGCGCCTTTGGACCGAATAAGGGTCATTCATAGCGGGATCGATTTGGATGAATTTCAGCTTAAGCACGGCTGGCCATACTCTTCTGTCGACTCCGTCCGGTCCGTGGGGATGATCGCGCGGTTTACAAACGAGAAGAGATATGACCTTTTTGTTTCTGCGGCGCCACTGGTGCTCCGGCGTTGTCCTCAGGTGCGCTTTGTAGTGTCTGGCACAGGGCCGGGGGAAGATCAGGTGAAGTCCCTGGTGCGGGCTATGAATGTGAGCGACCATTTTGAATTTTCGGGTTGGTCCAGTCACGTTGCCCGAAGTCTGGAAAAATTGGATGTGTTTGTATTCGCGTCAGACTTCGAGGGTCTTCCGTGGATCGTTTTGGAGGCTCAGTCGGTGGGGGTCCCCACAGTCGCCTCGGGGGTTGGGGGTGTCCCTGAAATTATCAGCGATGGTCAAAACGGGCTGTTGCTGCGAGAGAACAACCCGGAAGAACTCGCCGGGAAAATCGTCTGGATGCTGGAGAACAGTGAGCAGGCCGCGGAAATGAGCAGAGCAGGACGTCGTCGAGTGGAGGCGCACTTCGATATCAGGAGAGAAGTCGACGAAATTCAGACTCTGTATGTCAAGTGTTATTCCGATTCTGACCATTGTGCAAATTAGGGGGACTTTAATGTTCTGCTGATGCAATTGTTTTATCGCTCTTGCAGGCCTCTGAAAAGGCCGATCAAGTGAGCCCTCTTTCTTTCAAACAATCTTCGCGCTAGAGTGAAACAATATTGTTTAGGAAGTTAAAATTTCCACCCTGATGTCGCATAATTAATCTACGCCCTTAATTAGCCCATAAGCTGATGCGTACCCGAGGTGAGACTTGGAACCACCAAGGGCTCAGGATCAATGTGCCAACATCAAATAAGTTTCCCCAGTATCTATCGTCGAAGAAACGACCAATCCCGTTATGGGCTGGAAATCTCAGATCTATAATAAACTGAATCGCCCAGGGACACGCTTTTTAGTGGCCATAGCTGCTTCCGGCTATGCCTGTCTGAGGAGCAGGTCATTCTGCAGGGTGTATTACGATGGAGCTTGGATTCACAAGTATCCACAAGGGATCCTCGTCGAACCTGAGATTAGGGTTTACACACTTTCAGATACTCTAAGACTGATTGTTCAGCCTTGCATGCTTCAATACACCCCCAAAATAGGGGATATCGTTGTCGATGTTGGTGCCGGAACAGGGGAGATCACTCTCTTCTTTTCACGTAGTGTGGGTGACGCTGGTCGTGTGATTTCCATTGAAGCCATCCTCGCATGTTCTACTGCCTCCAGGAGACGTGCATACGAAACCATCTCGAGAATGTCGTGTTGTTGAACTACGCGATCATGGATTCGGATTCAAGAGTCCTGATCAGTGACCGTGCCGCCAACCGCACAAACGACATCCTTGACGCTAATACAGGCCTCCCTGTGCAAGGATGCACACTCGACAAGGTCATCGAGAATCTTCATTTACCTCGGATCGATTTTCTCAAGATGAATATCGAGGGGGCAGAGCGCATGGCAATCGAAGGGATGTCCGAGACGATCAAGATAACTCGGAATGTCTGCATCTCCTGCCATGACTTCTTGGCTGTTGAAGAAGGACGCGAAGAGATGCGGACCAAGTCTGCTGTGATCGCATTTTTGGAACGGAATGGGTACGATATGACCATCCAAGAATGGGATCCTCAACCATGGGTGCAAGATACAGTGTATGGCTCCAACAAGAACCTGTCTGCTCCTCTCCTTAGGTAAGAATTCCAATCCGCGCGGGAGCCTCTATGTAGAAGTTGAGTTTGTTGCTATCAGTTGTTTCGAAATGCATCTTCATGTTCTTATCACAAGGCTGCGAATCGAGTCCGACAAGCGCCGTGCCTCGCTTGGGTAGTCCTAAAAACCAAGCTTTAAGAGTGGCAAAGAATGAAACCGCGAAGGATTCTTTTTATCGAGCCCTATAACTGGGATTGTGGACCCCACCGGGTGTTGCGGGGCCTGATTGCTCATCTGGACAGGTCGCGCTTCACCCCTATCGTGGTTCTTCCTGCGCAAGGTGACATTGCAGAGGAATTCATCCGGTGTGGAGCGGAAGTGCGGTTCGTTCCAGGACTAAGTACGATTCCGAGGTCGATCTCCCCGATCCGGCAGCTCAGCTTCTGGCGGGAAATGAGATCCTCTGCCAGGCAGCTCGAAAACCTGATCCGTGCCGAAAACATCGGCCTCGTTCATAACAATTCGGAAGCTTGCTGGGCCGGCTTGATGGCCGCGAGGCGGGCCCGTGTTCCCGTCGTATGCCACCTCCATGGATTGAGTGTGCTCTCTCCCGTGGCGGCGGGTTGGATTACGACCCGCGCTCTGAACAGGTATGCTCATGCACTGATCGCGTGTTCCGGGCCTGTGAAACAAGCTTATATGAAGAGGGGTGCCAGGGAGGATCTTCTGAAGGAGATTCCTAACGGTGTGGATGCGACAGTGTTCGACCCGCGGCGTGCGCAACCGGACCTTCGGCGAGAACTCGGTCTCGAACTGACGGAACCCCTGGTGGGCATGATCGCCAATTTTGATCCCCGCAAGGGGCATCACGAGTTCGTCTCGGCCGCCGCCTTAATACGCCAGCGCATTCCCAATGCTCATTTTGTCATGATCGGTGAAGTGAACTTGAAGGGCAACACGGATTATTTTGCGCGAATTCAAAGGCTCGTGATCAAGGATGGATTGACGACAGCGGTCCATTTCCTGGGCTTTCGTCGGGATGTCCGTGACATTCTGGCGTCGCTGGACGTCGTCGTGCAGCCATCGCTTACCGAGGCGGGCCCCCTTGTGCCCATCGAGGCCATGGCTATGGAACGGCCAGTCGTTGCAACCGATGTGGGTGGGAACCCTGAAGAGGTGATCGATGGGAAGACCGGCATCATCATCCCGGCCGGAGACGGAAAGGCGATTGCTGACGCGGTGATCAGCCTGCTCTCCGATCCCCTGCTGTCTCATCGAATGGGAAAGGCCGGCCGAGAACGTGTTCTAAGCCTTTATGCCGAGGGAATCTTTGTCCGTAAAGTTCAGCAATTGTACGACTCCGTGCTTGGGTCCGGAGTTGAATCCAGAGATTGCGCTGGGGATCACGTCCCGTTGCCCGACCACGAGGCGGTGGAGTGTAAGCATTAGCGTCCTCGGGTTGGCGCTGGCGAATAAAGAGGAATAATGAATGGGTCGACAATGAATATTCTTGGGATTAATGCTTACCACGGCGATTCATCCGCCGTCCTGTTTCAAAATGGAACCCTAGCTTGTGGGGTGGAAGAAGAACGCCTTAATCGCATTAAACACTGGGCGGGATTTCCAGCTCTGGCAATTCAGACGGTCTTGTCGGCGGCCCAACTGTCTTTGGCCGAGATTGATCATGTGGCCATTTCAAGGGATCCGGGCGCACATCTTTTCGATAAAGTTCTCTTTACATTCCGCAATCGGCCGGGTTTTGATGCCATCAAGGCCCGGCTTGCAAACTATCGGAGCGTGCAGGGTCTGGGCGAGTTGCTCGCCTCCCTGGACCGGACGGGTGGGCGGATCCGGGCAAAGATTCATAACGCTGAGCACCACCGCGCCCATTTGGCGTCTGCCTTCTTCTGCTCCCCCTTTGAAGAGGCCGCTTGTCTCACCGTCGATGGCTTCGGTGATTTTCTCTCCTCCATGAGCGCAGTCGGAAGGGGAAACCGGTTGGAGATTCTCGATTCCGTCACGTTCCCGCACTCTCTCGGGATTTTCTACTCGGCGGTGACACAGTTTTTGGGATTTCCGAAATATGGTGATGAATACAAGGTGATGGGGCTGGCGGCTTATGGAACCCCCCGCTTCCTTCCCCAGATGAGAAAGATGGTTCATTCAGTAGGAGGGGGCCAGTTTGAATTGAACCTTGATTATTTTATCCATTCCTCAGAAGGGGTGACGATGTCCTGGTCCGGGGGTGAGCCGACACTTGGACCGCTGTGGTCGGCAATGTTTATCGAGGAATTTGGCGCTCCGCGGGAGGCGGGGTCGGACTTGACGGAGCGGGACCGGGACCTGGCAGCTTCCCTTCAAGCCATGTATGAAGAGGTTTTCTTTGACCGTGTCAACTGGTTACAGAAGAAGACCGGTCTCAAGGCCCTTGCCCTGGCGGGTGGATGCGCCATGAACTCTGTGGCCAATGGAAAGATTTTTCAGAAAACGGATTTTTCAGACGTCTTCATCCAATCAGCAGCGGGGGATGCGGGAACAGCCCTGGGGGCGGCGCTTTACGTCCGGCATCAGGTGCTCGAGAACCCCCGCGATTTTGTTATGGAGCACTCTTACTGGGGTCCTGAGTTTGGTGAGACGGAGATGCTCGCGGCTGTTCGAGAGGCCCTCCCCGGCTTTGCAGGAACGGATGATTCTGCCGCCCTAGTCGGATCTGCTGGCGGCGGGAATGGGCGCGGTCTTTTTGAGGTGCGCAAATACAAGGATCCGGACATGCTGTGTCGTGACACCGCGGCCGCGATCGCCGATGGAAAGATTGTGGGTTGGTACCAGGGCCGGAGCGAGTGGGGCCCGCGTGCGCTGGGAAACCGGTCCATCCTTGTCGATCCGCGCCGTTTGGAAATGAAGGAGGTCTTAAACTCGCGAATCAAGAGACGGGAACCCTTCCGTCCGTTTGCGCCGTCCATCCTCGAAGAACGCGTGGGAGATTACTTCGAGGAGTCTTATCCTGATCCCTTCATGATCAAGGTTTATCCGATTCGGGCGGAGAAACAGGCGGAGATCCCTGCGGTGACTCACCACGACGGGACCGGCCGCCTCCAGACCGTTTCAAAGAAGCAGAATCCACTCTACTGGAAGTTGATCAAGGCCTTTGAAGAGCGGACGAGAGTGCCGGTTGTCCTGAATACTTCGTTCAATGAAAATGAGCCCATTGTGAACACCCCCCAGGAAGCCGTCGCATGCTTTCTCAGAACCCGGATGGATTGGCTGGTGATGGGGAACTGGGTGGTGACGAGGGTGGATGGGCCGGGTGGCAAAAGAGTCGTTCCGTGACGCCGTATTCAGTTTCGTCCGCGGTGGGCTCTTAGGACTTGTACAATGAACTGCACCCCTTGCTTGGTCTTTTGCCATGAACCCCGCAGCAAACAATTTGAATCCTGGCCTGACATGGCAGGAGCGCTATCTCGCGAGATTCTATGACCGTGAATCCGGATGGATTGATGGCACGGAAGAATTTCACAACCTTTGCACTACGGTAATTCCGAGGGGAGGAAAGATCCTCGAGATTGGTGCCGGCCCCAGTAACCCGACGTCACAATTCCTATCGATGCTGGGGGAGCTCCACGGGCTTGATCCCGACCCCGCAGTTCACGAAAACACAGCGCTGAAAAGCGCAAAGCTTTTAACGAGGGATCAATTTCCGTTCGAGAGCGGGAGTTTTGATGCTTGCGTTTCCAACTATGTATTGGAGCATATCCAGGAGCCAGCATCACATCTGAGGGAGGTCGGAAGGATCTTGCGATGCCCGGGCGTGTATGTCTTCCGGACGCCGAATCGTTTTCACTACGTCTCGCTGGTCTCCTCGATGACGCCTCACTGGGTCCACGACTTCGTCGCCAATCGCCTCAGAAATTGTCCGACGGGGTCGCATGACCCTTATCCGACATTTTACCGGATGAATTCTCAAGGGGCCCTCCGTCGGATGTCTGCCTCGGCGGGATTGAGTGTGGACTTGCTGCGGATGGTCGAGAAGGAGCCTTCTTACGGGATGTCCTCTCGAGTGTTGTTTCTGGCCTTCATGGCGTACGAGCGGATCGTGAATTCAACGAACTTGGCGGCCGGCCTGCGAGCCAATATATTCGGAGTGCTTCGGAAGGGTTCCGGGTATTGAGTGGAAGGTGGAGAGACACTTGGTGATACAAAACCTATCTTCCTTCAACATGCAATCTGGCCTCACTTTACCCCAAGATAAGTATCACGCGTCCAGGCATCGATCCGAATGGCGATTGAACACTGAATTCACAGATTGTAATTACTCCAAGCTGGACTGAATTTTGCGTTGACATATGATGGCGGATGTTTCCTTGAGCTCCCTTCTCTTCATAAATCAATTCTATTATCCAGACTGCTCCGCAACGAGCCAGTTGCTCGAACAACTGGCGGAGGGGATGGCGCGGCGGGGCTTTGAGGTAACGGTTTTAACCGGCAACACGGGTTGCGAGGGGGGGAGGCTCTCGGATTCACGAAAGGAAGTTCATGAACACGTTTCCATCATTCGCGTCTTGTCCACACGATTCGGAAAGAGCACCACCATTGGACGGCTCACTGATTATCTGACGTTTTACATTTCGGTGTTGGTACGGGTGCTGTTCCTGCGGCGGTTTGATGTGGTTGTCGTTCTGACGACGCCCCCCCTGATCGCCTGGGTGGGAAGCGTGGCTCAAACGCTCAAGGGAAGCCGCTTCATCTATTGGGTGCAGGACCTCTATCCGGAGATCGCTGCCGCCCTGGGTGCTCTGAAGGCTGACTCACTGACGTACCGGACATGTGCCCTCATTTCGCGACGTATCCTTCACGCCGCCGACGCGACCGTCGCCGTAGGGGAGGATATGGCTTCGAAGCTTTCTGCAGGCAACTCGGCTTTGAAGGAAATTCGAGTAATTCACAATTGGGCGGACGAAGGACAACTGAAGCCTGTCGAGCCCTCCCGGAACACCTTCCTCCAGGAGCAGGCGCTTGCGGACAAACTGGTGATTCTATATGCGGGAAACTTTGGTCTCGCGCACGAGTTTGATCTTGTGCTGCGTGTCGCGAAAGAATTGAAGGATGATCCGGAAATCGTTTTTGTGTTCGTCGGTTCCGGAAAACGAAGGGGGGAAATCGAGGAGGCGATCAGACAAAATCACTTATCCAATGTTCGCCTTCTCCCCTCCGTCCCCCTGGAGAGGCTGCAAGAGGTTCTGAGCGCCGCCAGCATTGGGTTGGTGACTGAGCGCCCTGAGGTCGAAGGATTGATGGTTCCCAGCAAGGTGTATGGCCTCATGGCGACGGCCCGGCCGATCCTGTTTCTCGGGCCGATCCAGAGTGATTGCGCCCGAATCGTTCAAAAGGCCCAGTGCGGATTGGTCGTGGCGCCACACAACAAGGAGCTGTTCTTACGCTCGATTCGAGATCTTCAGAACAACCGTCAAAAAGGAGAAAAGATGGGTCAGTCCGGGCGGCAGTGGTTTTTGAGACATTATTCGAAATCCGTCGCCCTGGGGAATTTTGCAGCCTTGTTTGACAAAATTTTGACACTTTGGGCGCCCATGATCACCGTTGGAGAGAAAAACAATAGGGCAGGAGCTGCATCGTCCTCCCTCCCTGCAGAAAGGAAGAGGGTATCCTGAAATGAATAGCTATCTGTTTGCCTTCTTCGTCGCGCTCGCAGCTTCTCTATTCTTGACCAGCACGGTGAGGGACTGGGCCCTGACCCGTGGGTGGGTCGATCTCCCCGACTCCGTCCGCAAATTGCACCCGGGCCCGATTCCACGCCTGGGCGGTATTGCCATTTATCTTTCAATGCTCATCGCGCTGGCGCTGGTCTGTCTGCTGCCCACCAACGTGGCGAGGTATCTCAAGGAGAACCTCATCGCTGCGATTACGATTCTGGGCCTCAGCGGACTCATGCTGCTTGTGGGAGTGTGGGACGATTTGAAGGGTCTTTCCGCGTGGAAGAAGTTTTCAGCTCAAATTGTGCTTTCCGTGGCATCCTGGGCGCTCGGTTTTCGGATTTTGGAAAGCTGGGGTTCTGCCGGATCAATCCATCCACTGGGAATCCTCTCGCTGCCCCTGACGATCATCTGGATTGTGGGGGTGACCAATGCCTTCAATCTAATTGATGGCATCGACGGACTTTCGGCAGGCGCGGCCTTGTTCGCCATGATTTCGATGATCGTTTTGTCGATTGCCAATAACATTCAGCTTTCTCCGGTTCTATTGGTCGCATTAGCGGGGGCGACGCTGGGCCTCCTCCGGTATAACTTTAATCCTGCTTCGATCTTCCTGGGTGACTCCGGAAGTCAGTTGCTGGGGTTTATGTTGGCCCTGTTGGCAATTCGCAATTCACAGAAGAGTCCGACGGCATTTGCCATCGCTGTTCCCATTGTGGCTTTTGGGTTGCCCGTGGTGGATACGGCCATGGCGATCATCCGTCGATATGTAAGTGGCCGGCCGATTTTCTCAGGCGACCGGAAGCATATTCATCATGTCCTGATGGAGCGGGGGCTGACGACACGTGGGGTGGTGATTCTCCTGTATGGGGTGTGTGGCCTGTTTGGCTTGATTTCTCTGCTCTTCATCAATCCGGTGGGGAAAACAGCCGGCCTCGTCCTGGCGATCCTGGGGGCCTGCGTGTGGTTTGGAATCCAGCAGCTGCGGTATCCCGAACTGAAAGAGATGAATGCCCATTTTTCCCGAAGCTTCATGCATCAGCGAAAGCTGATCGCAGGCAGCGTCGCCGTCGGAAAGATGCGAGAGGGAATGCGCCGTGCCCAGGGACTGGAAGAGTTATTACAGAATGTAGCTGTCGTGCTTCAGGAGATGAGTTTTTCGCGGCTTGAATTGCGACTGCCGACTCAGGAAGGTTCAGCGATTTCTCCCGGCGGTCAATGGAAGATGGTCACAGGCGAACCGGGGCGTCAGGTTCTGCAGTGGAGTTTGCCGTGTTTGAGCTGCCCCACGCTCTTAGATGAGAAGCGTGATCGAGCGGAATCATTGGGATCAGACTGTGATGATTGCGGCGTGATGAAAGGTTCGCTGTTCCCAGACGAACTACGAGAAGGACTCAAGAAGACCGATTCGGATTTCAAAATGGAGTTCGAAGTCCGCCTCTCCCGGTCCCATGAAACTGCCGGAAGCGACAACGGGAACAAGTTGCCAGGATCGGTCACCTTTTATCATCCGGCTTCCGTACAATACCCTGTTTCAGCGATGTCGGTCCTGAGCCAAAATATAGGTTTGGAGTTTGAGACGGCACTGCAAAGGATCCTGAGTAACGGAAACTGACCATCGGGTGCTCTGGAGTCGATTACGACCTATGAGTGTCTCAGGTCTGTATGATTTTATTTGTCTTATTGTTCGACCGATAAATACCATCCACTCGTAAACAGAGTGGAACGGAGAAATCAAAGCCCCGGGATCTCAGAGGTGCGCATAGAGATCCCGGGGCTTTTTTGTTTCTCGTTGAGGCTGTTTGGTCAGTGCCTGGCTATCGACAGTCAGCAATCTGCAGCCAGCCCTCAGCAAAACCTCTCAGACCCCAAAGCTCAAATAAATCGGAATCCCTTCCGAGATCAGTAGCTCTAGACCTGAATTCCGAAGTTGGAAGTGCGGGGATATTCTCCAAAGGATTGCAGGAAAGATCGATCGACTCTTCTTTCACTTCCGGGGAGCCTGGACCACAACAATGCGCCCGTTGGTCGAGGGAATTGCTCCCCATGGGAACAGGGCGGCAAGGGATCGGCGCGGGCCGTCCGCGGCGGAGCCACAAGCCTTCCCCCAATCGGCTGGCAAGATCTGAAATTTCAAATTTGAGATTGGGGTCCGCTTGGCAACGAGGCTCAAGAACAGCCCCGAAGAGGGAACCGGCTGTGGCGGCGCCAAGGCCTTGAACTCGGGCCAGCATTCGCCTTTCCAGGAAAAGAGAGACGAGATTTCGGGATCTTTCCATGGCCCCCCTGAAGAGCTTCCAAGACGCGGGTCGAGGGGGGTGTCTTATGCGAGGCTTCATCTGTGGAGTCCGGGTTTAGCTGCCAACACTCAGCGATCTGCATGAACTTTTGAGAAAGTCAAAGCTCCGGGTTTCGGAAACTCCTTCCGAGATTTCGGGGCTTTTTTATGAGTTCTAGGCGTCCATCCTATCCTTTCGTCTGTTTTGTCGAACAGGACAGTGTCCAGGGTCATTTAGGTCCGTTCAATCTCCTCGAACATGAAAACTGTATGATTCACCTACCTTATCTGCCTGGTTGTGAAGTTTTTTCACTAGTATTCGTTCCTTTTTTCATGAAGTTTCATTTCGATCCACGATAGTTCGCTCCTGTTTCAAAATGTAGCCTCGGCCTTGAGGTTTTAGTGACATCTTGTCCCTTCGCCAGGGAATTTGCGAAAAAACTGTTATTGGGCGGAATTCTAAGAAGGTACTAATCTCAGCTGCAAATTCTCTAAGTTTCGAATTACTGCCGATCACCGTCCAGTCGTCGTCCTCGAAGTGCTGCAGTTAAACAGCTCTCAATGGAAGTGCGTTTGCTATTCGAACCAGCTTGCTTGAAAAGGCGATTGACTGCCGACCCATCACTAACGCGATTGTGGTGCTAGGATTTCTGCATAATTCAAAGGGTTAATCCTTTGCGAAAAAAGCGAAAGAAGCGAAGAAAGTCGTGAAGTGTGTCTGGGGCTTTCCAAATCTGAGCGCCACTGGGTCGGTCCCTAATTTGGGCTAACCATGTCAAGAATTCTTGGACCATTCCTAGAGGGCCTATTGATTTCAGTGGGTTACGATGAATGCGGGGCTGCCGGCAGTTGCCGAGACTGAATGAATCTCGGAAAAACTAAAAGCGTGCAATTTTATACATTTTGGAAAATTATTTGCTTGTTGCGACAATGAACGCAAATTGTGCGCTGCGCTAGAAGAGCGCACTTCGCTTTTCACCAAGCTCTAAAGCAGACCTTTCGAGAGCAATTACCTAAATGCAGCCTGTAAGAGTGAGCCAAGGGGGCAGTGCGAGGTGTGTGCTAAGTGCCCGCGGGCAGTCCGGATCCGAAAACGAGAGCTTGTTCAATCTGAGAGGAGCACGAAGATGAACACTACCAGGGGGGGTCGTTTTCAAGTCGAGCGGAGACTGAGCTGGTTTGTAGTGGGAATCATGCTGCTGATGTGGAACCTCGGTTCGATAGGGACCCTGATGGCGGCCGGCACGTGTACTGCGCCCGTGTTTGCTACTGCCGTGAACTTGACTGTTTCGGCGAGCCCCAGCGCAGTGATCGTGGCGGACTTTAACGGGGATGGGAAGTTAGACCTCGCTATTGCGGACCAGGTGTCCAACACTATATCGATCCTCCTCGGCACCGGAACCGGCACCTTTGGAGCTCCGATCATCTCTTCCGCGGGGGGCTCAACCCCGCTGGGTATAGCTGCGGGTGATTTTAACGGGGATGGCAAGCTCGACCTGGTCGTGGCGAACGGTGGTGTTCAGGGGGGTAAGAACCCCATTCCCGGCAATGTGGCCGTCCTGCTCGGCAACGGGAACGGCACTTTTGCAGCTCCCAGTGCCTTCGCGGCAGGAAATAAACCTCTCTCAGTTACTGTCGGTGACTTCAACAAGGACGGCAAACTCGACATTGCCGTGGCGAACGGTATTAACAGTACCCCCAGGAATGATATTACCGTCTTTTTTGGCACGGGGCTGGGTACGTTTGGGGCCGGTACTCTCCTCTCAACGAATGGTAATCCCTCTCAAATTGTCAATGCTGACTTCAATAATGATTTAAATCTCGATTTGGCAGTCCCGCTCGGCGGGGGCACTTTGGGGAGTATAGGATTTCTGAACGGTTCTGCAACGGGAACGTTTGCCGGGGTACGAAAGACGGCGGTCGGATCCACCGCGGTGGCCGTGGGAGACTTTGACGGTGATGCGGTACTTGATGTGGTAATTACGGACTCAACCGCTGTCCCCGGCACGGTGACCATTTTAGAGCAGAACCCGATCGGAACCTTCACCCCTGGGGTCGCTTCAACCGTAGGAAGCGCTCCAATTTTCATCGCGGTGGGGGACTTTAACAACGATGGCAAGCTTGACGTCGCCGTGGCAAATTCCGGGAGTGGAACCGTGTCTGTTCTGCTCGGAACGGGGGTTGGTACCCTTCAGACTGCAGTAGATTTCGTCGCAGGGCTGGCACCTTCCGGAGTCGCCGTGGGGGACTTCAATGCGGACGGTCTGCCCGACCTCGTGGTTGCGAATTCCGGGGCGGGTACCCTTTCCATCCTCCTGAATCAATGCGGCACCACCACGACAGCCGTGACCTCGTCCTTGAATCCGTCTATTGTGGGCGACCTGGTCACTCTCACCGCTACGGTGACCCCGGTGGGCGGAGGTGGATCGCCCACGGGTACGATCACGTTCAAAGATGGTGCAACGGTCATTGGAACGGTGCCCGGTGCTGTCGGCAGCGCCTCGTTGACCGTTTCAACATTTACCGCCGGCAATCACTCGATTACTGCTGCCTACGGCGGTGATACGAATTTCAGCGCGAGCACCTCGCCGGCGTTTACACAAACGGTAAGCGCCCACCCCACAACGACCATACTGACTACGTTCGCGAATCCCTCTAACGTCGGGCAGTCCGTCACTCTAACAGCCACTGTGTCAAGTCCGGCAGCCGGGACGATCACCGGGACGGTCACATTTCGTGATGGTGCGACTTCGATCGGTGTCGGTACGATTTCGAGCGGCACCGCAACCTTGATTACATCGACACTCGCAGTTGGCACACACTCCCTGACTGCCTCTTACCCTGGAGACGGGACCTTTAACTTCGGCCCGAGCACTTCCGCAACCGTGAGCCAGGTGATCAACCCTTTTCCTACGACGACGGCCCTGGCCTCGTCGCTCAATCCCTCGAACAGCGGCCAATCCGTGACTTTCACCGCAAACGTAACAACTACAGGGACGGGGACTCCCACCGGCACGGTCACCTTTAACGATGGCGTGACGGCGCTTGGCACGGGGACCCTCACGGCCGGCTCGACGACCTTTTCGACTTCGATCCTGACGGCTGGCACGCACCCCATTACCGCAGTCTATGGCGGGGATGCAACTTTCGCGACAAGCACTTCAACGGCAGTGAGCCAGGTGGTGAATAAGAATACCACCACGACCGCGTTGACTTCGTCGCTCAATCCCTCGAATTCCGGGCAGTCGGTCACCTTGACGGCGACTGTGACCAGTACAGGGACCGGGACGCCGAGTGGGACGGTGACGTTTAACGATGGCGCAACGGCGCTCGGGACGGGCACCCTGACTGCCGGCGTCGCAACCTTCTCAACCTCGACCTTGACGGCGGGCACACACTCCCTCACGGCGGTCTACGGCGGCGATGCGTCGTTCAGCACAAGCACCTCGACGGCGGTGAGCCAAGTGGTGAACAAGAATGCCAGCACGACGGCGCTGACTTCGTCACTCAACCCCTCAAATGTCGGGCAATCGGTAACCTTGACGGCGACAGTGACCAGTACAGGGACCGGGACGCCGAGTGGGACGGTGACATTCAATGACGGGGCGACAGCGCTCGGCACGGGCACCCTGACTGCGGGCGTTGCGACCTTCTCGACTTCAACCTTGATCGCCGGGACACACTCCCTGACCGCGGTCTATGGCGGTGACGCAGGTTTTCTCACAAGCACCTCGACGGCAGTCAGCCAGGTGGTGAACAAGAACACCACGACAACGGCGTTGACTTCGTCACTCAATCCCTCAAACGTCGGGCAAGCCGTCACGTTGACGGCTACGGTGACGACGACAGCAACCGGTGTGGGCACCCCCACCGGCACGGTGACATTCAATGATGGGGCGACTGCGATCGGCACGGGAACGATCACGGCCGGCCTCGCAACCCTGACGACCACGACCCTGATCGCCGGGACTCACTCCATCACCGCGGATTACGGCGGTGATGCAACCTTCAGCACAAGCACGGCGACGGCGGTGAGCCAGGTGGTAAACAAGAATACGACGACGACGGCCGTTACTTCGTCGTTGAATCCGTCAACCGTCGGCAAGGCGGTGACGTTCACCGCCACCGTGACGACCACGGCGACGGGTGTGGGCACCCCCACCGGCACGGTGACATTCAATGATGGAGCGACGGCGCTCGGCACGGGAACGATCGCGGCCGGCGTCGCGACCTTGAGCGTTTCCAACCTGGTCGCGGGAACGCACGCCATTACGGGCGTCTACAGTAGCGATCCGACTTTCGCGGCAAGCACCTCGACGGCGGTGAGTCAGGTGGTGAACAAGAATCCCACGACGACAGCCGTAACTTCTTCGTTGAACCCGTCGAACGTCGGCCAGGCCGTGACCTTGACGGCGACTGTGTCAACCACAGCGACCGGCGTGGGAACTCCCACCGGTACGGTGGCGTTCAGTGATGGAGCTACGGCGCTCGGCACAGGGACGATCACGGCGGGCGTGGCAACTTTGGCGGTGACCAATTTCGTTGCGGGAGCGCACCCGATCACTGCGCTGTACAACGGCGATGCGACCTTCCTCACAAGCACCTCCGCGGCCTTGAGCCAGGTGGTGAACAAGAATCCTACGACGACGGCTTTGACGTCCGCGCTCAATCCGTCGAACTTCGGTCAGTCGGTTACCTTCACGGCCACAGTGACCAGTGCTGCAACAGGAACGCCATCGGGCACGATAACCTTCAATGATGGAGTGACGGCGATCGGGACAGGGACGCTCGCCGCCGGCAGCGCAACCCTGACCATCTCCACGCTTACGGTTGGAACACACCCCATCACGGCGGTGTATAGCAGCGATGCGACCTTTGCGGCGAGCACCTCGACGGCAGTGAGCCAGGTGGTCAATAAAAATGCCACTTCGACGGCGCTGACCTCGACGCCCAATCCCTCGAACGTCGGGCAGTCGGTGACTTTCACGGCGACGGTGAGTACTACAGCGACGGGGACACCCACCGGCACGGTGACCTTCAATGACGGAGTGACGGGACTCGGTACGGTGCCCCTAACGACGGCCACGGCGACCCTGACGATTTCCACTCTGGTAGCGGGTCCGCATTCCGTGACGGCGGTCTACAATGGTGATGCGACCTTCCTCGGAAGCACTTCGGCGGCCGTGAGCCAGGTGGTGAACAAGAACACCACGACGACGGCGGTGACCTCATTGCCCAATCCGTCAAACTTTGGCCAGTCAGTGACCTTCACGGCGACGGTTACCTCTCTGGCGGCCGGGACGCCCAGTGGCACAGTGACTTTTAGTGACGGGGTGACCTCGATCGGCACCGGGACGCTTGCAGCCGGAACGGCGACGCTGACGACATCCGCTCTGGCGATCGGGACGCACTCCATTACTGCGGTTTACAACAGCGATGCAACCTTTGCGGCGAGCACCTCAACAGCCTTGAGCCAGGTGGTCAACAAGGATCCCTCGACGACGGCGGTGACCTCAACGCCCAATCCATCTAACGTTGGCCAGTCAGTGACCTTCACGGCGACTGTGACCAGTGCATCGGCTGGAACACCCAGCGGCACGGTGACATTCAATGACGGAGTGACAGCGATCGGGATCGGAACAGTGACGGCAGGCACAGCGACGCTGACGATATCGGCCCTGGCAGCCGGGACGCATTCCATCACGGCGGTCTATGGCGGCGATGCGACCTTTGCGACAAGCACTTCGACGGCCTTGAGTCAGGTGGTCAATAAGAATGGCACGGCGACGGCAGTGACCTCAACACCCAACCCGTCAAACTTCGGACAGTCGGTGACTTTCACGGCGACGGTGACCACTGGAGCCACTGGTACGCCCAGTGGCACGGTGACCTTCAACGACGGCGTGACCGCGATCGGGAGCGGAACACTGACCGCGGGTACCGCGAGTCTGACGATTTCCACGCTGGGTGTTGGATCGCATTCCATCACGGCAGTGTATGGTGGAGACGCATCTTTCGCCACGAGCACGTCGACGATCTTGAGCCAGGTGGTCAACAAGGATGCGACCACGACAGCCTTAACCTCGACACCCAATCCCTCGAACTCCGGGCAGTCGGTGACCTTCACGGCGGCGGTGACCAGTGCAGCGGCCGGAACGCCAGGCGGCACGGTGACATTCATTGATGGGGCGACGCCCATTGGGACAGGACCGGTCACGGCGGGAACGGCGACCCTGACGATTTTAACATTGGCGGCCGGGACGCACTCCATCACAGCGGTTTATAGCGGTGATGCGACTTTTGCAACGAGTACCTCGACAGCTGTGAGCCAGGTGGTGAACAAGAATGCCAGCACGGCGGCAGTGACTGGGACACCGAATCCGTCGAATGTCGGACAGTCGGTCACCTTCACAGCAGCGGTGTCGGGTGGAGCGGCGGGAACGCCGACCGGCACGGTGACCTTCAACGACGGGGTGACTGCGATCGGCACGGGGACCCTTACCGCGGGCACAGCGACTTTGACAACGTCCACGTTGGCAGCGGGGACACACTCCATCACGGTGGTTTATAGCGGAGATGCGAACTTTGCGTCGAGCACCTCGACGGCGTTGAGCCAGGTGGTCAACAAAAACGCGGCGACGGCGACGGTGACTTCATTGCCCAATCCTTCGAACGTCGGGCTTTCGGTGACCTTTACGGCGACGGTGACCGGTGGAGCAGCCGGCACCCCCAGTGGTACTGTGACCTTCAATGACGGCGTGACCGCACTGGGTACAGGGTCACTTTCGGCGGGCACCGCGACATTGACGACCGCAACTTTGGCAGCCGGGACGCACTCCATCACGGTGGTCTATAACGGCGATGCGACCTTCGGGACAACCACTTCAACGATCCTGAGCCAGGTGGTGAACAAGGTTGCGACCAATACGGCATTGACGTCGACGCCCAACCCGTCGAATCGGGGACAGGCGGTGACTTTTACGGCGACAGTGACCAGCAATGGGGTAACCGGCATCCCCACTGGCACAGTGACCTTCAACGACGGAGTGACTTCGATCGGGACGGGGGCGCTCGTTGGCGGCGTTGCGACCCTTTCGACTTCGAGCCTGGCCCCCGGGACACACTCCATCACGGCGGCGTATAACGGGGATCCGACTTTTGCGACGAGCACTTCAACAGCCTTGAACCAGGTGGTAAACAAAGATTCAACTACAACGGCTGTGAGTTCGGCGCTCAATCCATCGAGCTTCGGACAATCTGTCACCTTCACGGCGGCAGTCACGAGTGCAGGGACGGGAACGCCCAGTGGCTCGGTGACCTTTAATGACGGGGTGACAGCGATAGGTACAGGGACACTCACAGCAGGCACGGCGACGCTGACGATTTCAACCCTGACGCCCGGGACGCACTCCATCACGGCGGTTTATGGCGGCGATGCGACCTTCGCTACAAGCACCTCGACGGCCTTGAGCCAGGTAGTAAACAAGGATGCCAGCACGACGGCTGTGACCTCGACCCCCAACCCGTCGAATCGGAACCAGGCGGTGACGTTTACGGCGACAGTGACCAGCACGGCGACCGGTACGCCGAGCGGCACCGTGACATTCAACGACGGGGCGGCGGCGATCGGCACGGGAACACTCACAGCGGGTACAGCAACGCTGACGATTTCCACCCTGGCGCCGGGGACGCACTCCATCACAGCGGTCTATGCTGGCGATGCAACGTTTGCCACGAGCACTTCGACGGTGTTGAGCCAGGTGGTCAACAAGGATGCCACGACAACGGCTGTCACTTCGACGCCCAATCCGTCGAACTTCGGACAGTCCGTGACCTTCACGGCTTCTGTGACCAGTGGAGGGACCGGGACACCGAGCGGCACAGTGACCTTCAATGACGGAGTGTCTGCGATCGGCACGGGGACCCTCACGGCGGGTACCGCGACGCTGACGACTTCCACCCTAACAGCCGGTACGCACTCCATCACGGTAGTCTATGGCGGGGATGCGAACTTTGCGACAAGCACCTCGACGGCTTTGAGCCAGGTGGTCAACAAGAACGGCACCACCACGGCCGTAACCTCGACCCCCAACCCATCGAACTTTGGCCAGTCCGTGACCTTCACGGCGACGGTGACCAGTGCAGTGACCGGGACGCCGGGCGGCACGGTGACCTTTAACGACGGTGTGACTTCGATCGGCACGGGGACACTGACGGCGGGGACGGCGACGCTGACGATTTCCACGTTGGCGGTGGGATCGCATTCGATCACCGCGGTCTATGGCGGCGATGCGACCTTTGCAACGAGCACCTCGACAGCGGTAAGCCAGGTGGTGAACAAGGATGCGACGACGACGGCCGTGACCTCGACGCCCAATCCCTCGACCTTTAGCCAGTCGGTGACCTTTACAGCGACAGTGAGTACAACGGCAACCGGGACGCCGACGGGCACCGTGACCTTCAGTGACGGTGTGACCTCGATTGGAACCGGAACATTGACTGCGGGGACGGCGAGCCTTTCGATTTCCACCCTGGCGGTCGGGACACACTCCATTACCGCGGTCTATGGCGGCGATGCAACGTTTGCGACCAGCACCTCGGCGGCGTTAAGCCAGGTGGTCAATAAGGCGGCCACAACGACGGCGGTGATTTCGACGGCCAATCCGGCGACCTTCAGCCAGTCGGTGACCTTCACCGCGACGGTGAGTAGTACTGCAACCGGGACACGGACAGGCACCGTGACCTTCAATGATGGGGTAACCTCGATTGGGACGGGGACACTGACTGCGGGGACGGCGAGTCTGACGATTTCGACCCTCGCGGTGGGGACACATTCGATCACTGCAGTTTATGGCGGTGACGGGAGTTTCAGTGGTAGCACTTCACCGGCGTTAAGCCAGGTTGTGAACAAGGCGGCGACGACATCGGCGGTGACATCTTCAGTGAACCCGTCGGTGGTGGGTCAATCGGTGACTTTGACGGCGACGGTGAGTACAACCGCAACCGGGACGCCGACGGGCACGGTCACCTTCAATGATGGCGTGACCTCAATTGGGACCGGGACTCTGACCGCAGGGACAGCGACCCTGACGATTTCGACCCTGACGGTGGGGGCCCACCCGATCACAGCAGTGTATGGCGGGGACGGCAGTTTCACGGGAAGTACGTCACCCGCATTGACTCAGACTGTCAACAACAAGTCGGCAAGCTCAGTGAGTGTCACTTCTTCCGCGAACCCCTCCGATCTGGGTCAGTCGGTGACCTTTACAGCGACGGTGGGCGCGGTCCTGCCGGCGACTGGGACTCCAACGGGCACGGTCACCTTTAACGACGGGGTTACTTCGATCGGCTCCGGGACGTTGACGGCGGGCACGGCCACCCTGACGATCGCAACCCTGGGAGCCGGGACGCACTCCATCACCGTGGTGTATGGCGGCGATGGCTTCTTTAATGGAAGCACCTCCGGCGTCTTGAGCCAGGTGGTGAACAAGAATGGAACCACGACGGCAGTCACCTCGTCTTCAAATCCCTCCATTCTGGCGCAGTCAGTGACGTTTACAGCGACGGTGACCAGTGGGGCGACCGGAACGCCCAGCGGCACGGTGACCTTTAGCGATGGGGCTGCGGCACTGGGTACATCGCCCATGACTGCCGGCAGCGCCACGCTGAGCCTCTCAGCCCTTGCCGTAGGGAGTCATTCCATTACGGCCACCTACAATGGCGATACCAACTTCAGCGGGAGCGTTTCAGCGGTATTGAACCAAGTGGTCGACACCCCGGCGGCCAAGATGGTCACCCCGGTTCCCGGGTCTGTCCTGACCTCCACGGAGGTGACCTTTACGTGGGGGACGGGAGTGGGAGTTTCCCAGTATTATCTGCAGGTAGGTACCGCATTGGGAGGACAGCAGATCTACAGTGCGGGGCAGGGGTTAAACCTCACCACGACCGTCATGGACATCCCGAACAACGGCAGCAGCGTGTTTGCGCGGCTGTGGTCGAATGTCGGGGGGTTGTGGTTCTTCAACGATTATACCTACCAGTCCTGCACGGGGTGCGTGGCCACCAAGGCGGTCATGACGACGCCGGCCCAGGGGTCGACCCTGACATCGACCGAGGTGGCCTTCACGTGGGCCGCGAGTCTGGCGTCGCAGTACTATCTGCAGGTGGGAACAACCCTGGGAGGACAGGAGATTTACAGTGCGGGCCAGGGGTTGAATCTGACCACGACCGCGGTGGGTATTCCGAATGACGGGAGTGCGGTGTTCGCCCGGCTGTGGTCGAATGTCGGCGGGGCGTGGTTGTTCAACGATTACACGTACACGGCCTGCACGGGGTGTGTGGGAACGAAAGCCGCGATGACGAGTCCGGCACCGGGCTCCATTCTGACCTCCTCGGCAGTGACCTTCACGTGGGCCTCGAGTCTGGCGTCGCAGTATTATCTCCAGGTCGGAACGACGTTGGGAGGACAGGATGTCTACAGTGCGGGGCAAGGGACCGGCTTGTCAGTCCAGGTACTGGGGATTCCGAACAACGCCAGCACCGTGTTCGTCCGGCTGTGGTCCAATGTTGGGGGTGCGTGGTTGTTCAATGACTACACGTACACGGCCTGCACGGGCTGCGTAGCCACGAAGGCGACCATGGCGACTCCCGTCCCGGGATCGACCTTGACGTCAAGGACGGTGACCTTTACGTGGAACCCGAGCCTGGCGTCGCAGTACTATCTGCAGGTGGGGACCACAGCGGGCGCACAGGACATCTATAGTGCGGGGCAGGGTCTCAGCCTGTCGACACCGGTAACGGGCATTCCCAATAATGGAAGCACGGTCTTCGTGCGGCTGTGGTCAAACATCGGCGCGGCCTGGTTGTTCAATGACTACACCTACCAAGCGTGCGTAGGATGTCCATAACCGTTGGCTGGTCTGCTTGACCGGGCTTGTTTTGTGGGTTGTTACTCGAAGGGGTAAGATGACAGCCCCGGGAGATTGGGAGTGGATCCCATGATCCCGGGGCTTTTTTGTTTCTGGTAATTGGCGTGTAGCTCGAGAGCCGCCCTCGCGCGTTGGTGACAGGGGCTGGCCCCCCCCGCTCTAAAATAGTTGCCTCTTATGATACACCTGGACCCCATTCGCCTCCGCAAAATAAGGTGATCCTCTAAAGTTACTCACTGATTCCATGGCTGCTTCTCTTGATGTAAGGAATCCGGCTACTGTTGCTAGAGCTGTTACAGGCCTGTCCCATCCCTCTTCGGATCGCCACTCATAACCCATTGTATTCAGGATAGGTGTTTATTTTCTCGAGACGTGAATTCCTGATGGCATGAGTATCGCAGGAAATTCGCCGTTGTCGGAGTGGGGATGACCTCACCATGTATACAGAAAGTCCACCCATCCAATTCCTGGATGTTCTCAACGAGGAGGAAGCTATGAGAAGTACTCATTCATTGCGTCGGAGCACGGCTGGAGGAGACTTCTGGCTAGGTGAGTCTGTTTGCCCCCTTTATGCCGCCTGGCCTTCTCCATCTTGCGGGATGCTGGGCAAAGGGTGGGCTCGGATTCGCCGCAGAAATGGGATTTGACTTTGTGAAGATAATCACGATAGAATTCATTTGATTGCAGATCCAAAGATGCCAATTTCCGCGATGCCGACCGTTATGCTCTTATTTATCGCGTTGTCTTAAGGGACAGTCGTATCGCAATTCTTCCTTTTGCCTTGTGGGGTTAGCAATCGCCACTCATCGTAGGCCTTTTCTAGTATCGCTTTTTTGACCCCGCCTTTGGTTTCTAGCTTCCTGTCAAAAGAACTCGTGAGTTTCTTTCCGGTTATTCCGCAAAGCAGTCAATGGAGTGCGTGACGTGTGAATGGTCGTGAGGCTGTCGAGGTGGACTCGCAGAGCGCCAGGACCTTCTAAGACGAGAACGCGGAGTCAACACAACGAAATTCACGATCCTTCAGCCGCTCCCTTAACTGGGTGGGGAGCGAGGCGTTCACTCAATAGCCTGTAGCTCTGCAAGTTCTGGGGAGGCCCGAGTTGTGCGTGCGGGATCATTTACCGCACCTCGAACGAAGTGTTCCCTTTGGGAATACCTGAGCCGCCTCCGAAAGATACCAGCAGTCCACCCTGAACATCGTCTCTCCAATCTGCTCAAGAGGTAGGCGATGTCATTCCCCTCATGCGTTCATGGATTTGTCATGGCAGAGGCATAATGAAAGACTGCCGTATTTCGAGTTCATTGGCTTGGGGAGCAACTCTCGAAATTATTCTGTGGGAATGCATTTGATGGCTCTGCCTAGTCCCGCAATGGAGGTTGGAGATTGAGGGGTCGAACGCTGAAACCCTGGGAACGAGATGGCTTTAGAAGCGCGTGAGATCCTTTGATTATCGATCAGTGCGCCACCTGGAATCGGGCCGAATTCCGGGCCGACAGGAGGAAGGAACATGAAGACCAAAGGGAGATCACATCTTCGCATTAATCAGGCCCTGTTTGCATTGATAGCAGGGATCCTGTTCCTCGGTTGGAACACCGTTGGGATAACTGTTCTCAATGCGGCGACCAGTTGCACCACACCGAGCTTCTCGGTCACCACGCCGGTCAGCGGAATTAGCTCTCCTCAGGGTGTGGCCGTGGGAGACTTCAATCGCGACGGGAATCTTGATCTGGCAGTGGCAAGCCTTGGCAGCAACAAGGTCCACGTGGTGCCAGGCAACAACGATGGAACGTTCCAGAGTCCTGTCGCCTATGATGTCGGGACCGGCCCTTCCTTTGTGGCGGTTGGGGATTTCAACCGGGACGGCAAGCTCGATCTGGTGGTCGCCAACGCGACCTCCAACAATGTGTCTGTACTGTTCGGAAACGGCAACCTTACATTCCAGGCGGCGGTGAACTACAACGTCGGGACTGGTCCAGGTTCGATCGCCATGGGCGACCTCAACGGGGACGGCAAGGTCGACTTGGCAGTCACAAATAAAGCCTCCGGCACAGTGTCGATCCTAATCGGGAATGCGGATGGCACCTTCCAGGCCGCCGGGGACTATGCATCGGGGTCTTCGCCCTACTCAGTTGCCATGGGCGACCTCAACGGGGACGGCAAGCTGGACCTGGCGATATCGGCTTACAACTCTGCGAGTGTTGGGATCCTGCTGGGGAACGGAGATGGCAGCTTTCAGGCCATGGTTCCTTACGGGGTAGGCGCTCAGCCCGAGTTTGGTGCCATTGAAGATTTGAACAGGGACGGCAAGCTGGACCTGGCGGTGCTGAATTATGGTGCGGGTACCGTGTCGATCCTGCTGGGGAATGGAGATGGCAGTTTCCAGGCCGCAGTGAACTACAGCGTGGGGACTCAGGCCCGGTTTGCTGCCATCGAGGACTTCAATGGTGACGGCAAGCTGGACTTGGCGGTGGTGAATCGGGGATCCGACAGCGTGTCGATCCTGTTGGGGAATGGCGATGGCACCTACCAGGCCGCAGTGAACTACGGTGTAGGGGACGTTCCTACCTCAATCGCCATGGGCGATTTCAACGGAGACGGCAGGATCGATCTCGTGGTCACGAACCAGGTCCCCAACACGTTGTCGCTCCTGCTCAATACTTGTGACTCCTCGTGCCCGGGAGTTGGGTTTACTTCCACAACAGTCGGAGCCGGGACAAATCCGGAAGCGTTTGCCGAGGGGGACTTCAATCGAGACGGCAAACTCGACCTCGCGGTGGCGAATGCCGGCTCAAACAACGTGTTGCTCCTCCTGGGGAATGGTGATGGGTCTTTTGAGACAGGATTGACTTATAACGTCGGTACTGTGCCAAGCTCCATCGCCTTGGGAGATTTCAACGGGGACGGAAGGACCGATCTGGCGATATCAAACAAGGGCTCGAACAATGTCTCACTCCTTCTCGGAATCGGCAACGGGACTTTCTCGACGGGGTCAACCTACAACGTGGGGACCGAACCCAGCGCTGTCATAACTGGCGACTTCAACCGGGATGGCAAGGTTGACCTGGCCGTGGCAAACCGGGGCTCGAACACGGTTTCAATCCTTCTGGGAAACGGCAATGGGACCTTCCAGGCGGCAGTGAATTATGGCGTTGGATCGAATCCTGTATCCATTGCCATGCGCGATTTCAACTGGGATGGAAAGCTCGATCTGGCTGTGGCTAACTATGGATCCAACGATGTTTCGATCCTCCTGGGGAACGGTGACGGCACTTTCCCAGCCGCAGTGAATTACAGCGTGGGCACAAATCCTGCTTCCGTAGCATCCATTACCGAAGAAGGAGACGCTATTCTGGTGGTGGCCAACTCGGGAAGCAACAACGTTTCAGCTCTGATTGGCAATCCCGACGGTACCTTCTCAGGTCCGCTCGACTTTGCCGTTGGCACCAGCCCTCAATCGGTGACCCCCGGCGAGTTTAACCGTGACGGTGGATTCGATGTAGCAGTTGCGAATTTTGGATCCAACGATATTTCGATTTTCTTGAATAACGGCGATGGAGTGTTTCCGGCCGTGAACATCAATGGCGGGGCGGGTCCGTACGCGATCGTTGTAGGAGACTATAACCAAGATGGCCGGATGGACATCGTCCTGGCCAACCGGTCTTCTAATGAGGTGACCGTCCTGCTGAATACCTGCGCTGCCTCCTGCCCGGCGATCACTTTCAGTCCTGCCATGCTTCCCGGAGCGGTCACAGCACAGCCTTATAACCAAACGATCACTGCCAGCGGCGGTTCGTCCCCTTACAACTTTGTAGCCCTCAGTGGGCCCTTGCCGGACGGGATGACCCTCTCCGCATCGGGGGTAATTTCGGGGGCATCAGTTGACGAAGGCGTTCACACCTTTACTGTGACGGCCATGGATACCAACGGTTGCACCGGAAGTCGGACTTATTCCTTGACTGTCTTGCCGCCGGGCACCGCCCCGCCATCTGCAAGCACCCGGGGCGCGAGTGTTGTGACGATGGTGTCCGCAAGGCTGGTGGGACGGGTTCATCCCCATGGATTGAGTACGACGGCCTATTTCGAATATGGAACGAGCACTTCATATGGAATCAGGACACCGGACCAGCCTATTGCCGGGGGATCAAACTGGGTTGATGTCACCTCAGCCCTCGTGCTCGGATTAACCAAGAACACGACCTATCACTTTCGAATGGTGGCGAGCAGCCTTGGGGGAATGGCGTATGGAGCCGATCGGGTGTTTACGACCAACTCGGATGGTTGCCCGTTTCCAACTGCAGCCAATTACAACGTAGGGACACTTCCGTTAATTGTCGCGGTGGGGGATTTTGACGGTGACAGCAAGAGTGATCTGGCTGTGGCGAATGGCCTGTCCAACAATGTGTCGATCCTGCTGGGGAACGGCAATGGGACGTTCCAGACGGCGCTGAATTACTCGACGGGAACAGGTCCAGTTTCCGTTGTGGTGGCCGACTTCAATGGCGACAACAAGTTGGACCTGGCGGTAGCAGACGCTGGCAACCCGCCCGCCGATCCCGGAGGTGTTTCAATCCTCTTGGGTAACGGCGACGGCACTTTCCCCGCGGCGGTCGATTACACTGCCGGAATTGCTCCTACCTGGATGGCTGTGGGTGAGTTTAATGGCGACACCAAGCTGGACCTCGTTGTGGTGAGCGGGGGAGACCCGGACACGGGAGATGGTGCTGGTGTTTGGATCCTGCTGGGCAACGGCAATGGCACTTTCCAGGCCGCAATGAACCACACCCTCCCCGACATTCCCTATTCGGTTGCTGTGAGTGACTTCAATGGGGATGGAAAGGCCGACCTGGCTGTGACTTTGTATTACGTGAATATGGTGTCCATTCTGCTCGGCAACGGCAATGGGACGTTTCAGACCTCGGTGGAGTACCCAACTGACGTTGGGCCTACTGTTATGGCATTGGGAGACTTCAACAACGACAGCAAGCTGGACGTGGCGACACCGAATTATACGGCCGGCACTGTGTCGATCCTGATCGGGAACGGGAACGGCACCTTCCAAACGGCAGTGAATTACGTCGTCGGCTATCGCCCCGAGTCTGTGGTGGTGGCAGACTTCACGGGCGATGGAAAAGTGGATCTGGCAGTAACGAATGTGGGTGCAAATAATGTGTCCATCCTGCCCGGAAATGGTAACGGCACATTCCAGGGTTTAATCAACTTCGGTACCGGTGGCGGTCCCATCTTTGCTGCTGTGGGAGACTTTAATGGGGATTCCAAATCGGACCTGGCCGTAGCGAACAGCGCTGCGAACAACGTTTCGATTCTTTTGAATACCTGCAACTTCTGCCCGGCTATCGCAGTCAATCCCCAAACGCTTCCGGATGGCTTTGTGGGGGTTGTATACAACCAGGCGGTGACGGCCAGCGGAGGCACAGCCCCATACAGCTTTGCGATAACAGCGGGGAGTGTGCCGACCGGGCTGACGCTCGCTTCGTCCGGAACTCTGTCGGGAACACCTGAAGTGGCGAACGCATTTCCATTCACGGTGACTGCAACCGACTCCAATGTGTGCACCGGGAGCAGGGCCTACACGGTGACCATTACGCTAGGCAATGCGACGATGACTTCGCCTCCGCCGGGATCGACGCTCACCTCCTCGAGTGTGACCTTCGGGTGGACCACGGGCACCGGCGCGACCGAGTACTACCTGCAGGTGGGCACGACGCTGGGGGGACAGGAGCTGTACAGCGTCAGCGAAGGGACCAACCTGTCGGCCACGGTGATGGCGCTGCCGACTGACGGCAGCACGGTGTACGCGCGGCTGTGGTCGAAGATCGCGGGGCTGTGGTCCTACAACGACTACACGTATGTGTCTTGCACCGGCTGTACGGCGACCAAGGCGGTGATGACGACGCCGGCACCGGGGTCGACACTGAGTTCTTCGATGACGACCTTCTGGTGGAGTACGAGTCTGGGAAGTGAATGTTATCTGCAGGTGGGGACCACCCTGGGAGGACAAGAGATCTACAGTGCCGGGCAGGGGACGAACTTCTCGGTGCCAGTCCCGATGCTGCCGACCAACGGGAACGCGGTGTATGCGCGGCTGTGGACCAACATCGGCGGGGCGTGGTTGTACAACGATTACACCTACACGGCGTGCACCGGGTGCACCGCGACGAAGGCGGTGATGACGAGTCCCTCGTCGGGCTCGGCCCTGACGGCCTCGTCGGTGACCTTCACGTGGAGCACCAGCCTGGCGTCACAGTACTACCTGCAGGTGGGGACGGTGCCGGGCGGGCAGCAGCTTTACAGTGCCGGGCAGGGGACCAACCTGTCGACCCCGGTCAGCGGCCTGCCCATCGGCGGGGGGAACGTGTATGTGCGGCTGTGGTCGGAGGTAGGGGGGGCGTGGTGGTACAACGACTACAGCTACGTGGCGTGCAGCGGGTGTACGCCGACCCTGGCCTCGATGACCACTCCCGCGCCGGGAGCCACGTTAAGCGCCACGATG